>NZ_JAFMOW010000007.1 GCF_019049675.1 Rahnella bonaserana
ATAATGCCGCTCCATCGACAGGGAACAACGTGAACAACATCACGAAGTAACCGGGTCGGAAAGATTAAAAACAGCGGCAACCGGGTAAAATAAACGGTTGACACTGAATGAGGAAAGCGTAATATACTCCACCTCGAGTTAGCAAGCGAAAGCGCGTAACTCACTGCTCTTTAACAATTTATCAGACAATCTGTGTGGGCACTCACAAGACGATATCAGCCACTTCGGTGGCAAAAAATATCAAGTCTTAGAGTG
>NZ_JAFMOW010000008.1 GCF_019049675.1 Rahnella bonaserana
TCAGCACCGTGTGCGGCGTTTTCCTGAAATATTCACCGGCCGTGCCGTACTCAATTTTGCCGTCCTGCAGGATGAGGTAGCTGCCGCCACCAATCAGCGTGATGCGCTTTTTCGCGCTGAACAGGATATCGCCGTCCACCGCCGTGATGCTCACTTTTTTGCCCGCCGCAAGCGCCAGCCGGTTGTTCTGCGCCTGAACGTCGACCCTGCCTTCGCTGGCCTTCAGGCTCATCTCACCCTTCAGCGCAAAGAGGC
>NZ_JAFMOW010000009.1 GCF_019049675.1 Rahnella bonaserana
GGCGCAGATGTGGCGATCACCATGGACGCCACCTTCAGCGCAGGTTCCGGCGGCGCGGCTGATACCGTGTCCTTCTCTGCAGGCACCACCGCGACTGCCGATCAAATGGCAGGCGTTGGTCAGCTGAAAGCGATTGACGATGCACTGGCACAGGTTGATGAACTGCGCTCCGGTCTGGGTGCGGTACAGAACCGTTTCGATTCTGTTATCAGCAACCTGAACAGCACCGTGAACAACCTGTCTGAATCCCGTTCA
>NZ_JAFMOW010000010.1 GCF_019049675.1 Rahnella bonaserana
CGCTGAACGGATAGGCCTGCGGCTCCAGCACCTGACCCGGCGCCAGCCCGCTGCCGGTGGTGCGGGCAAAGATGCGGCACTGATGATTCAGCTTACGTTCATGGCGGATGCGGGCGTAGAACGCGCCGGTTTCAGCGGCGGCGTCCACGTCCTCACCGGCCTCGCGGTAGGGTCGGGCGTACAGGTAGCTTTCTCCGGTCACCGGCGCGGCGCTTCGCACCTGCGCGCTGGCGTCAAGCGGCGTGGTCGCTTCGC
>NZ_JAFMOW010000011.1 GCF_019049675.1 Rahnella bonaserana
CGGCGGGTCAGGTGCTGGAGCCGCAGGCCTATCCGTTCAGCGACCTGCCGGACGGCATCCTCATTACCCGCATCGTCGCCAAAGGCTCACGCACCGAACATTTTCGCCTCACTATCTGGGGGATGGCCTACCGCGAAACGATTTGCTTCCGTCCCGAACCACCGGCGCGGCCGGTGCTCAGCGGCACGATACCGGCGCGGGTGGAAAGCCCGACCAAAGGCGACACCTACGCGTGGCTGGATAATCAGGGGCGTT
>NZ_JAFMOW010000012.1 GCF_019049675.1 Rahnella bonaserana
GCACCAGTTCGAGGCGGTACAGGGTTTCATCGGCGGAGGTCGACAGGCGCTGAAAGTCACGGATAACGCCGTACACGACGCGTTCCGGCTGGAAAGGCGTGCCCATAGTGAAGCTGGCGAACTGGCGGAGCATCTGCGCGGCGTCGATATCCGGTTCGGGGCAGGTGACGTCAACGGTGTAGGAAAAAGTCTCGCTGAGCTGTTCCTCGCCGCGAAAGTTCAGCACGTCCAGACTGTAAGGGCTGTTCCAGATAT
>NZ_JAFMOW010000013.1 GCF_019049675.1 Rahnella bonaserana
CGCTGAACGGATAGGCCTGCGGCTCCAGCACCTGACCCGGCGCCAGCCCGCTGCCGGTGGTGCGGGCAAAGATGCGGCACTGATGATTCAGCTTACGTTCATGGCGGATGCGGGCGTAGAACGCGCCAGTTTCAGCGGCGGCGTCCACGTCCTCACCGGCCTCGCGGTAGGGTCGGGCGTACAGGTAGCTTTCTCCGGTCACCGGCGCGGCGCTTCGCACCTGCGCGCTGGCGTCAAGCGGCGTGGTCGCTTCGC
>NZ_JAFMOW010000002.1 GCF_019049675.1 Rahnella bonaserana
AACGGTTCATATCACCTTACCGACGCTTTTCGCAGATTAGCACGCCCTTCATCGCCTCTGACTGCCTAGGCATCCACCGTGTACGCTTAGTCGCTTAACCTCACAACCCGAAGGTGTCTTAAAGACAACATCGCGCTGCGATTATTTGAGAGACTCTGTTACAGACTAATCCACCACTCAGTACTTCTACGGAGAGTGATGTTCAGCTGTAAACTTTCAATTTTCAGCTTGTTCCAGATTGTTAAAGAGCAA
>NZ_JAFMOW010000001.1 GCF_019049675.1 Rahnella bonaserana
TCGCCGTCCACCGCCGTGATGCTCACTTTTTTGCCCGCCGCAAGCGCCAGCCGGTTGTTCTGCGCCTGAACGTCGACCCTGCCTTCGCTGGCCTTCAGGCTCATCTCACCCTTCAGCGCAAAGAGGCCCATTTCCTCACCGGTGTTGACGGTCAGGTTCTTAATCACCCCGATATCCGCATTGTTACCGGCGTTCAGTATCATGTTTTTGGCGGCGGCCAGCTGCATATGTTCGC
>NZ_JAFMOW010000063.1 GCF_019049675.1 Rahnella bonaserana
GGCGCAGATGTGGCGATCACCATGGACGCCACCTTCAGCGCAGGTTCCGGCGGCGCGGCTGATACCGTGTCCTTCTCTGCAGGCACCACCGCGACTGCCGATCAAATGGCAGGCGTTGGTCAGCTGACAGCGATTGACGATGCACTGGCACAGGTTGATGAACTGCGCTCCGGTCTGGGTGCGGTACAGAACCGTTTCGATTCTGTTATCAGCAACCTGAACAGCACCGTGAACAACCTGTCTGAATCCCGTTCACGTATCCTTGATGCTGACTTCGCATCTGAAGTGTCTAACATGAGCCGCGCGAACATCCTGCAGTCCGCAGGTGTGACCGTACTGGCACAGGCTAACCAGGTTCCGCAGAACGTACTGTCTCTGCTGCGCTAAGTCAGTTTGTAATACGTTAGTCAGTATCACATCCCCCCGGTCTTCACGGACCGGGGGGTTTTTTTATTGCCGGTATGATCAGAACAGTAAACAAGATTGATAATAAAAACATCAGCAATAAAAAAGGGCGACAGAATACTCTGCCGCCCCTTAATAATATTTCTCACTGCTTACGGAGGTTCTTTAATTAACGTTCCGGGTTCAGGCTTCGTGACGTTCTGTTTCAGTATGGAAAACCGACACCATACTTTCCAGCTCACCGGTGCGTTCATCCATCATCACCGTTATCGCCGCTGATTCTTCGACTAACGCCGCATTCTGCTGGGTCACCACATCCATCTGGTTAATGGCCACTGCCACCTGCTGAATGCCCATATTCTGTTCTTCAGACGCTTGTGTGATGTCCTGCATGATGTGGCTGACTTTACTGACGATATCAACAATATCGCCAATCGTATTTTTGGCCGAATCGACGCGCTTACTGCCCGCTTCAGTATCCTGTACCGAGTGTTCAATCAGCCCGCGGATTTCTTTGGCTGCATCGGCGCTGCGCTGGGCCAGATTACGCACTTCGGTTGCCACAACAGCAAATCCACGCCCCTGCTCACCGGCACGCGCGGCTTCCACCGCCGCGTTCAGGGCAAGAATGTTGGTCTGACTGGCAATCCCGTCGATCACTTTGATAATGTTCGAAATCTGACTGGCATGGCTGGCAATCGTGCTCATTGAGCGGACAACATCGACCATGATTTGTGAACCGCTGTCGGCCATCTGTTTCGCTTCGTTAGCAAGATGATTGGCCTCACGGGCATGCGCGGTATTATTTTCAACCGTGGTTTTGATCTCTTCCATACTGGCCGCAGTCTGTTGCAAGGCACTGGCCTGTTCTTCAGTTCGCGAAGACAAATCCTGATTGCCGTGGGCAATTTCTACCGCATTGTGGCGCAGGTTGACCGCCACCCCTTTCACACCGGAAATGATATTCACCAGCGAAGCGCGCATTTCTTCAATGCTACTGAACAGTTTGCCCATTTCATTACGGCCATAATCCGGCACCTGGCTCACCAGCTCTCCCTGACTGATTGCCGAGAAGATCGCGGAAGCCTCAGACAGGCGGCTGATCACCATGCGGGTGATATAGCGCGAAAGTGAGACATACAAAATCACAAACAACACCACGACAATGGCGATGGTTATCCATAACAGGTCATGTAAAAAATCAGCTCTCTCTTTGTACTGCGTAGTGAGCTTATCGGCTACGGTGTAATAACTGCCGGTGACGGTTTCAAGATCGGTGATCAAATTATCGGTACTATCGATAATCGCGGCACTGCCATGAATATCTTTGAAGAACGCCATATAGTTATCGGTGATCTGGCTAAACAGCGCACCTGCCTTGTCAGATAACTCCTGCGTGTAGGCGTCAGCCTTTTTCTCTTTTACCCACTGATCAATGCTGCGACGGATATCACTGTTGCTGGCATTAATGGCGTTAGCCCAACCCTCTGATACCTGTTCATTAGACAAAGACGCGGTTTTAAGAAAGAGAACATCGCCGCGCATCATCATTAACTTGTACATGGCCTGATCTAATAATTTAACCCGGCTGTTTAAGCTGGTAATATCCTGAGAATTACTGCGCGAAATATCCGATATTTTTAAACTTAATCCCGCAAGAAGGATAAACGAAAAGGCAATAATATAGAGATGGCCCTGGACCATTTTTTTAATACTAATTAATGATAACAAAATAATATTTCCTATTAAGTTTCATAACATGAATGTAATAAGCGCTTATACTTCCTGGCACAATAAAAACAGAAAGCCTGACTATTTAAGAAAGGCTCTCTTTATATAAATTAATGATTTTGAGGTTTGCAGCAGCTTCTGACAGACGGTTATCCGTTTGTCATTAAGAACCTGTCATTCACAACCGGGCATTATTCGTAGGTGGCATCCGCCATTTTTTCTACGATTTCCATTTCGTCACTGTTCAGCAGTTTTTCGATATCGACCAAGATCAGCATACGGTCATCGAGCGACCCGAGGCCCAGCAGATACTCAGTGGACAGCGTGACGGTGAAATCCGGTGCCGGTTTGATCTGATCCGCTTTCAGGGAAAGCACATCAGACACGCCATCAACGACAATGCCCACCACGCGGTTGCACAGATTCAACACAATGGTGACGGTATTATCGTTAATTTCCGCAGACTCAAGCTGGAATTTCACCCGCAGATCAATGATCGGCACAATGACGCCGCGAAGATTAGTGATCCCGACAATAAAATCAGGTGAATTGGCAATGCGTGTCGCACGATCGCAACCGCGGATCTCCTGAACTTTGAGGATCTCGATCCCGTATTCTTCATTACCTAATGTGAAGACCAGATATTCCTGATCCACATTCTTTTCGCTAAATTGTTTTTCTGTTCCGGAAAAATGCATGAAATTACCTTACGCAGTAGGGACAAGTTGATTTTTTTTGGCGGCGATCTTTTTATTCTTACTCAGCGTTAAAAGAGCAACCACGTCGAGGATCAATGCGACGCTGCCATCGCCTAATATAGTGGCGGCGGAAATACCCGGCACTTTACGGTAATTAAGCTCAAGGTTTTTCACTACCACCTGATGCTGGCCAATAAGCTGATCAACCAGCAAGGCATAGCGACAACCCGCACTTTCCAGAATGACCGCAATACCGTCACTGGCCTGGCGAATTTCACTTTCAATATTAAAGACCTGATGCAGCTCAATCAGCGGCAGATATTCGCCGCGCACTAACAGCATCTGTTCATCACCGGCCATATTGTAAAGCGCGCTTTCCGACGGTTTCAGGGACTCCATCACCGTGCCGAGCGGCAGGACATAGATCTCCTCGCCCACCCGCACGGACATCCCGTCGAGGATCGCCAGCGTCAGCGGCAGAATGATGCGGATAGTGGTGCCTTTATCCTGCTCAGAATGGATTTCGACATGGCCACCCATTGCCAGAATATTCCTGCGCACCACGTCCATCCCGACGCCACGACCCGAAACATCAGTCACTTTTTCTGCGGTGGAGAACCCGGCCGCAAAGATAAGCATCCAGATTTCTTTGTCGCTCCAGTTTTCACTGACCGCCAGTCCCTGTGAATGAGCACGCGCCAGGATCTTCTCGCGGTTCAGTCCGGCGCCATCGTCGATCACTTCAATCACAATGCTGCCGCCGTGGTGTTCAGCGGACAGGATCAGATTGCCTTTAGCCAGTTTGCCTTTCTCCAGCCGCACCTGCGCAGGTTCAATGCCGTGATCCAGACTGTTGCGCACCAGATGCGTCAGCGGATCAATAATGCGTTCGATCAGGCTTTTATCCAGCTCTGCCGATCCGCCGCGCAGCGTCAGCTCGATCTCTTTATTCAGTTTACTGCCCAGATCATGAACCAGACGCGGGAAGCGGCTGAACACATATTCCATCGGCATCATGCGGATCGACATCACCGATTCCTGCAAATCACGCGCATTGCGTTCCATTTGTCCGATGCTGCTGATGAGGGTGTCATGAAGGGTCGGATCCAGTACGCCGGAAAGCTGTGACAGCATGGCCTGCGTGATGATCAGCTCGCCGACCTGATTAATGATTTGATCCACCTTTTCTACCGCCACACGCAGACTGTTGGACTCGGCAGGTTGTGCGCGTGGTGTGGCTTTAGGCTTTGTCGCGGGTACCGGCGGCGCGGCGACTGGCTTTTCTTCCTGAGGTTTTTCTTCCACAGGTTTTATTTCCTGAGGCACTGCTGGTACGGGCACTTCAGCCTCAGCCAGGGATTTGGCGGAGCCAGGGGTGATCGTAATTTGTCCGGGTTCCAGCACAAAACAGAGTACTGCGAGAATATCGTCGGCACAGACACCGGTCTGCAACGCAACCTCGAGGGAATCTTCACCCTGCTGGTGACTCAGCACGTCGCCCAGATTAGCCAGTTCTTCCAGAAGCACGGTTTTATCTGACGCTGAAATCCCGCTCAGCCTGACGTTCAGCATCTGGCCGCTGGTTTCTGCACTGACCGGAACCGGCTGCGCTGCCGGTTGTTCAGCGGTTTGTTCCGCAGAGGGTTCTGCCGCAGACGCCGCTGGCGTGGCGGATTGTTTATCTTCCAGTGCAATTTGGCGGAGCGCTTCACAGATATAGCGGAAACTTTCCTGGTCAGGCTCTTGCGAGGATTTATACGCATCAAGCTGATCTTGCATAATATCTTTGCTCTCCAGAAACAGATTTATGATGGCGTCAGTGAGCGTCAGCTCTCCCCGTCTGGCGTCATCCAGTAAGTTTTCCATGATGTGCGTCGTTTCCTGCAGAACCGTAAATCCAAAGGTTCCTGCTCCTCCTTTTATCGAGTGAGCGGCACGAAAGATGGCATTCAGCATTTCCTTGTCGGGCGACATGAAATCCAGCTCCAGAAGGTGCCTTTCCATATCGGCCAGGAGCTCATCTGCCTCATCAAAGAAGGTTTGGTAAAAATCACTGATATCCATTTTTAATGACCTTGTCCCTGAGAAGATTGCTGTAAAGGATTGACGGTAACCGAACCGGCAGGCTCAACATCCACGCCGCCTGACATTTTTTTCAGCTCAGCTTTAATTTTCTCACTGCCCTGGTTATCGGTGACCTGCTGCATAACCGTATCCTCTTCCAGAATCGATTTTTCTTTATTCATGCTGAGAACCAGAATACTGATGCGGCGGTTTACCGGGTCATCGGGACGCAGATTTTCCAGGCTCATTCTGTCGGCAGTACCAATGACGCGCAGGAATTTGTTATCGGCCAGGCCACCGGAGACTAAGGAACGACGCGAAGCATTGGCGCGATCGGAGGAAAGCTCCCAGTTGCCATAACCGGCTTCGCCGTTGGCATAAGGCAGAGAATCCGTATGCCCGGTCAGGCTGATACGGTTGGGCAGTTCATTGAGCACCGGCACCAGCGCCTGAAGAATGCCGCGCATATAAGGCTCCGGCGTTTTACTGCCGACTTTGAACATCGGCCGTTCCTGTGTATCAATGATCTGGATAAGCAATCCGTCATCGGTCAGGGAAAGTCGCAGGTTGGACTGGAAATCGCTCAGACGAGGATCGTTGTGGATCAGGCTTTCCAGTTTTTCATGGGCGCGGCGTAAATTTTGCGCATTCTTTTGCCTGTCGAGCCGGGTGAGCGTTTGTTTGAATACCTCACCGTCCTGCTTCATGAAATCATCCCCGCCGCCGGGGATCACGCTGCTGCTCAGGCTGGTTTTATCCCCTTTCCCCATCGCCACTTTCAGCGGCATCTTGAAGTAATCCGCGATTTGTTCACGTTGCAAAGGGGTTGAGGATGACAGCAGCCACATGACCAAAAAGAAAGCCATCATGGCCGTCATAAAGTCGGCGTACGCAATTTTCCAGGAGCCACCGTGATGGCCGTGTTTATGCTTTTTGCGCTTACGGACAATGATTACCGGACCGGGGCTTTTGTTCATGATGGCGTGCTTTCCGAGCTGGCCGAAGACTTCGCTTCACGCACATGTTCTTCAAGCTCAATAAAGGTTGGACGCTCGCTGGAGAACAGCGTTTTACGACCGAACTCCACCGCAATCTGCGGCGCATAACCATTCATACTGGAGAGCAATGTCACCTTGATGCATTGCAGCATTTTGATCTGCTCCGCGCTCTTCTGGCGCAGTACGGAGGCCAGCGGCAGGACAAACCCATAAGCCAGTAAAATACCGAGGAACGTCCCCACCATGGCGTGAGCGATCAGCTCGCCCAGTTCCGCAGCCGGTCGGTCAGCGGCCGCCAGCGCATTCACCACGCCCATCACCGCGGCAACGATACCAAAGGCCGGAAACGCGTCGCCAATCACGTTCAGGCTGTTAGCCGGGACTTCATGTTCGTGCTCGCAGGTTTCGATTTCCTCATCCATCAGCGCTTCGATTTCAAACGAATTCATGCTGCCGCTTATCATCAGGCGCAGATAATCGACAACGAAATTCATCAGTGAGGCATCAGCCAGCAAACGGGGGTAAGCGGAGAAAATGGGACTGTTCTGCGGATCTTCAATATCACTTTCCAGGTTCATCATGCCGTTCTGTCTGGCTTTGGTCAGCAGCAGAAACATCATGGCCATCAGGTCCATATAAAGCGCTTTGGTATAACGTGAACTTTGTAATAAATGAGGAAACGCTTTCAGCGTGGCTTTAATAGATTTGCCATTATTCCCGACAATAAATGCACCGACACCTGCCCCCCCGATAATTAACAGTTCTGCCGGCTGATAGAGTGCACCGAGCTGTCCGCCGGTTATCACAAACCCGCCAAAAACAGTCAGAATAACAACCACGTATCCAATAATGACTAGCACATGTGCTCCTTAAATAATTCAATATCCAGATCTTACCCATGTGTTCAGTAGCCATAAAATTGACATACGGGGAGGCCGTATCACATCGTGGCGACACCAGGTTTCAACAACATTTTTAACGGCTTATTTTAATTTGCCGCAGAACTGGCCGGGTGATCCGTTGAGGAATCGGCCACTTTGCACTTTTTAATGGCGCGCGAAGGTGGACTGCATAAGCTACAGGTAAAAGGATTCTTAGAGTGTTCACTCGTGACCACAAATCCGCCACCGCAAATACAACATTCTGTATGCTCTATAATTCCACAATCGATAAACCGTAATAACGTCCATGCGCGTGTTAAACCCAATACAGGTTTTTCACCCGGAGGCGTCGGACATTGTTCCAGATATAAGCGATAGGCTTTCACCGTGGCTTCAATCGGGCGACAAGGTTCGGTTTTCTGCAAATAAAGATGGATGTTATAGAACATAGATGAATGAATATTTTGCTCCCACGCCATAAACCAGTCTTCGGAAAACGGCAACATGCCTTTCGGGGGCGGGCATCCTCTTAACTCTTTGTAAAGACGCAATAATCTTCTGCGACTTAAACTGGTTTCACTCTCCAGCATCTGCATGCGTGCACCAAAGGAAATCAGCTGCATGGCAATCTGGACTTCTTTGATTTCTTGTAAAATACTTTTTTCGCTCATAACCACATTCTCCATTAATCCATTTATCCGTTAACCTGGTGTAGGGCTGTTCTCCGAGAGTGAGTTAAGCAGATTGGTGGATAAAATGATCCCTGTATGAATTTGCTGTAAGGCTTCGATACGTGAGTCTTTCGTCAGGTTATCGATCACAATTTCGTTATCTACGCGCAGGCGGCAAATTAACTGGTTGGTGGAAGCCAGTTTTATCAGCTGCGGCAGAGAAAGTTCTTTTATTGCATCTATCGTTGCTTCAGTCAGCCCGAGGCGAAATCCTGCAGCAAACTTATCTTCTCTGATCAATTGCTGAGCCAGCAGCAGGTAAGAAAGGTTAATGTCATGAATTCTTTGAAGCTGTTCGTCAACGTTGTCTATATTCATTTTTTCGTTACTCGATCCTTTACGGATTGTCGGTGAAAGGACGTTAATTAATTCGTTGAAAATAAATAATTGAAGCTATAGGTTCAGCAATAACTACCACATAAGAAGTAGTAACCTGTTGATTATTTTTACCATTACAACGGCTTTGTCATAAAGACAAATAATGACATTTCCCCGGTCAGACCCCGCATGCAACAGGCAACATAAGAGTTGTCGCTGACAAATAGAGACTCTCCATCTTACCTCATATTTCAAAGTAAAAATGGCGTTGGAAATCATTATTTGAATAATAACGATAATGACCTAAAAGCTCAACGCTTCAGAGCGAAAACCTCACTAAGAATTACTTTATCCTTGATATAAACCCCTATTTATTCGCTATACGATAAAAATTTACAAACGCCCTACATAATATTTAAACCGAGTAGGAAAATTCCTACACACTTTATTTAACAGCATCCATTCTGGCGCGAATTCGTTTGATTGCCTGACTGTGTAACTGGCTAACCCTTGTTTCCGTGATACCCAAAATAATGCCCACTTCCTTCATGTTCAGTTCCTGCTGATAATACAAATTCAACAAAACCTGCTCACGTTGCGGAAGTTCTTTAATCACCTGACTCACTTGTTTCGCCAGCTTGCCTTTCATTAATTCATGTAATGGGTTGAGCATCTCATGCTGTGCGCCCGGTTGCTCAACATCACTGACGGATTCTTCCTGTAATTCTTCCAGGGAATAGAACTGGCTGCTGTTAGTATCCACTAACATTTGCTGGTATTCTTCCAGCGAAATGCCCATGTAGGCTGCCACTTCCGCCTCTGCGGCGATACCGCCGGTCTGCTGCTCAATGTCCCTGATGGCAGCAGAAATTTCTCTGGCATTGGTGCGCACACGCCGGGGAACCCAGTCGCGATCGCGAAGTTCATCTATCATCGCCCAGCGCACACGTTGGGTGACATAGGTACTCATGCCGATCCCTTTCTTAGGGTCGAACTGGTCAATGGCGGTCAGCATCCCGATTGCGCCAGCCTGAATGAGGTCATCCAGCTCTACGCAAGGGGGTAATCTGGCCTGTAACCGTAGTGCTTCGTGACGAACTAAATAACGGTATTTCAACCACAACTCGTCCTTTTGCACCACTCCATCATGGGTGTAAATACCATTCACAATTACGATATCCGGCGTATAAAAGGGATAACAATTATTAAGGAATAATCTGAAATCATATAGCCTGATAAGACCGAATTATATTGCGCAATCCGGCTCTTAAAATTCAATCATCCGCCTGTAATCATCACGCTGTGAATTATCACCACCGATATTTGTAAATTAATTAAAATTATAACCGCTGAGATTGATTTAAAACGTTTCCCACTCTTCTTCCTGCAACACCGGATTTATTTTTGGTGTGACTTTTTTTCCGGGGATGCTGGCCGTAAAAGTGGCTCCCTGTATTTTTTGATCTCCGTCAAGGGTAACGTCCTTCTCATTAAGAGAAAATTTATCGACGATTTTTTCCAGGGATTCGGTTTGTGCTTCCAGATTACTGGAAGCCAGCGCGGCTTCTTCTACCATCGACGCGTTCTGCTGAGTGACAAGATCCATTTCATTGACGGCCTGGGCAATCTGATTAATCCCGACACTTTGCTCATCCGAGGCTGACGCTATTTCACCCATAATATCGGTGACCTGGGTGACTGAATTAACAATTTCCTTCATCACCCTTCCGGCCTGTTCCACCTGCTGAGAACCGGTGCTCATATTATTGACACAGGTGGTGATCAGCTGGCTGATTTCTTTTGCCGCATCCGCACTGCGTTTTGCCAGATTGCGAACTTCACCCGCCACCACGGCAAAACCACGTCCCTGCTCTCCGGCTCTGGCCGCCTCAACAGCGGCATTCAGCGCCAGGATATTGGTCTGGCTGGCAATGCTGTCGATGACATAGTTGATGTCAGCAATCTGACGGGAACTTTTGGTGATCTCCTGCATGATACCGTCAAGGTCAGACACCACGTTGCCGCCTTTCTGCGCATTACTGCTCGCGCCCTCGGCAAGCTGACGCGCGGTGTGGGCATTGTCGGCATTATGACGCACGGTGGTTTTCAGCTCTTCCATGCTGGCCGCCGTTTCCTGCAACGCCGACGCCTGTTCTTCAGTTCGTGACGAAAGATTGTTATTACCTTGCGCAATTTCCCGGGCATTCAGGTAAATCTGTTTCACGCCGTACTGCACGCCGGAAACGGTTTCCGTCAGGGAAACGCGCATACTTTCCAGTTCTGCCAGCATCAGCCCCAGTTCATTCGGATTGCCGGTTTCAATTTTCTGACTCAGATCACCGCTGGCAATCATTCTGATCGAACGGGAGGTTTGTTCCATCCGCAACACCAGCGCATGGCGCACCCAGATACGGTTTGTCACTGTCACGGCAACCGATATCAGCAGGACAATGACCGCCATGATGATCATGTTGTGATAATCGCGTTCAGCGTTCCCGATATATCCCTGATTCTGCTCTGCGGAAAGCGCAGCATAGGTGTCGATTTTATCCCGCAGCGACATCCGCTCACTCCATTCCTGATCCAGCGCGTCAGGTAACTGAGCCGGGTCAGCGATGAAGCGCATTTTATCCCGCGACAGGCTGAGCACCTTTTCAAATTGTTTGCTCAGATCACCGGCGGCCTGTTTTTCCTCTTCTGAATTAAAAGGCGTCGCCATGAAAGCTTTCATATTGGTTTCCGCCTGGGCGAAAATCCCCTTCACCGTGGTGATGGCATCAGGGTTTACCGGACGGTTAAGACTGGTTTCCAGCATCAGGGCGTTCACATGCGCCAGGCCGCCGTTGAGATTAAAGACGGCATGTTGCATCTCAGTGGTGTTGTCCACAGAAGTGGCCATGCGGGCGAAATTATTTTTCGCTGACATCGCATTCATCAGACTGAGTGCGGCGATCACCACAATAAACAGCGCCAGGGTTGCGATAATCCCGGTAATGCCTGTCGATATCTTTAATCCTTTAAACATAATGACCCTCATACGACATCGTAATAATGGAGTGATCGCGCGGAGGCAGCCGCCTTCAGTCATGCACTGATTTACATGTTAAAAATATTCATCTTCTGCATGGTCTGGAAAACCATCATTGATGCATTCAGGGTAAATTCTGCCATTTTTGACTGATTCACCAGCGTGATAAACGTGGAATAATCAGACCCGACAGTCTCTTGCAGGCTGCTTTCCACATTGATTTGCTGAACCATCGACGTGGCGTTCAGGGCATCAATTTGCTGAAGGTTGGTGCCGACTTCTGCCTGAACGCGACCCAGATTATCAATGCCTTTTTTGATGGAAACGTTCACGCTATCCAGGGTCTTTTGCAGGGCTTCGCGTCCCGCGTCATCGGTAACCGGAGTGTTAAGTGCGGCAATCGCGCTGTCGAGCTGGGCAAACAGGTCGTCCGGCGTTCCGCTCATGAACACGTCGCTGCCGGTGTGCCCGACCTGCATTTCCGTGCTGTCCGCCACAATCTGCGTCATAGCTGTGTTGCCGCCGATGTAGGTACCGTCTTTTTGGAATGGTGCCGTGCCGGTGTTATAACCGGCGAAGACGTAACGCCCATTGCTGTTTTTGGCATTGCCAATATCCAGCATACTGTCGCGGATCCCCTGCAATTCCGTCGCCACCGCCTGACGGTCTGCATCAGACATCGTGCCATTACCGGCGGCTACGATTTTTTCACTCAGGTTCTTGGTCAGAATATTACTTAGCGAGTTAAGGGTATTGTCTTCAAAGTTGAGTGCATCCTTTGCAAAACCACGGGCCGTATCAAACTGCTTCATATTCGCCAGAGAGTTCTGGTACATGATGGCCTGCGCCGCGCCTGACGGGTCGTCAGAGGGGGTCAGCAACTTCTGACCTGCTGATAACCGCATGCTGATATCGTTGGCGGTATTCATCGAACTGGAAAGGCTGTTGATATTGTTTTGAAACATATATTGAGTGCTAAGGCGCATCACAATCATCCTTAATAGCGTGCCACGCTGGCCGTGACACATTTACGGGTTAGCGGAGACTCAGCAGAGTGTCAAAGAGCGTGTTAGCGGCCTGCAACACTTGTGCATTGGCCTGATAATACTGGGTGTACATCTGGAATTTGACGGTCTCTTCCGTCAGATCCACGCCGGAAACCGACTGCTTCTCGAATTCGATGGCGGCGGCGGCTTTGGACGTGGTTTCGTTATCTGCCTCAAGTGCCTTCATGGAAGAACCGACGGAGCTGACCAGGCTGGAATAGGCTTCCGTGAGCGTGCCGTTGCCAATCAGGGTTTCGGTCTTGATCGCCAGCATGTCCTTGATGTTTTCGTTATTACTCTCTTCGCCTTTTACACTCGACGCCGCGATCTGGTCGCCTTTGGTTATCGCCACGCTGATCTTTCCGGCCGCCCCTGCTGTCGGGTTCATCACGAAACTGTCGCCAGCCTGAGGAGTCCCCTGCGGTTTGATGGAAACGCCGTCAAACTCCAGCTCGCCGTTAGTGCCCACCGTCGGATTGATGGTTCTGCCATCTGCCGTGGTCACTTCCCAGTCGGTATCGTTCGGGCCTTTGAAGGTTAAGGTGTAATCCTCTGACTTCACTTTGCTGATGTCGGAGAAGGACACGTCCAGCGAGCTGTCGCCGGTATTTCCACTGTTTGCCAGCGCGGTCGGGTCAGCAATATTGAAAATGTCACCGCCCGGATTACCGTCGAGATCGAAACCTGCGGCATTGACTTCGTTGAAGCGGTTGGCCATTTGCAAGGCCAGCTGGTTCAGCTGGTTACGGGCATCAACCAGATCTTCATTGCGGAATTTGAATAATCCACCCAGTTTGCCGCCGCTCATTTTGTCTTCATCAAGCAGCATTTTGTTGCCTGAAGCATCGACGTAAGCCACGACGGTTTTGGAAGGATCCTCGTCAGAAGCAAACGCTTCCAGCTGATAAGAGCGGTCACCGTTCACCAGCGGCATACCGTTTGACAGCGTGACATCCACGCGGCCAGTGGTGGTATTTTCGTTGACCTTGATACCCACCTGAGTGCTCAGACGCTCTAATAAGGCGTCGCGCTGATCGAGCAAATCCGCCGGAAGATCGCCGGTACGTCCGTGGATCCTGGCAATTTCTTCATTCAGTTTCGCGAGCTGTTTGGCATCCGCGTTAATGTCAGAAACACTTTGGGAAATTTGGGTATTGGTGCTTTTTTCCAGCCCGTTGAGGGTATTGCTCTGGGTATTGAACTGGTAAGAAATCGCCTTGAACTGGGATAAAGCGCCCTGACGCGCAGCCTGACTGACCGGATCGGCGCTTATTTCCTCAAGCGATTTGAAGATGCTGTTCAGGGATGTGGAGATGTTGCTGGTATCGTCGCCCAGCATATTATTAATCTGTGTCAGTTGCTGATAACGCCCGACCTGGCTTGATGATTCTGTGTAAGCGCCGCGAAGCTGGTTATTCACAAATCCGTTATAGGCGCGCTGAACGCCATTCACCTGAACCCCATAACCGAAGAAGCCGGAACCGGTGGTTCTGCCGCCCGCTTCCCCCAGAATAATGCTCTGTCGGCTATATCCCGGCGTCATGCCATTGGTCAGATTGTTACCCACGACATTCATCGCGGCTTGTGCCGAGCTAAGTCCGCTCTGAGCCAGATTATAAAGATTCATAAATCACCAACATTGTGTTCTTGGCTAAAGTTGTTAGCGCCTTTGTCCAGAATTATTCTCTAGGAAAATTCGCACCTGTTTAATCTATCGGTACTTCGAAAATAAACTAAAACGCCGGAGGCTAAAAAATTGAAGAAAGATCGGTTTTATAGGCATTCACCCCCTGACTGATATTTCCCTTCACCTGATTAATGATGTTGATCAATTTTTTCGCATACGCAGGATCGGTGGCATATCCGCCTGACTGAAGGGCGTGCGCAGCCCTTTCAGGTGATCCTGAACGCGCAACATTTTGATAACGTGGGTTATTAGTCAGCAGAGACGTGTAATCGGCCAGCGCTTCGGAATAAGACGGATATACCCGGAATGCGGCTTTTACTTTTTGCGCGACACCATTAACAAACTCGGTGGTGGTTATTTCTGTCGATTCACCTTTCCAGTCCGGCGTGGCTTTTATTCCGAATAAGTTATGACTTGGTTTACCATTTGTTGTGGTGATTTCTTTATTTCCCCAGCCTGACTCCAGCGCCGCCTGGGCAATAATCAGCTGATGGGGAATACCACTTTTCTTCGCCGCCGCTATTGCGGGTTCAAGCATCCGGGAAATAAAGTGGCTGTTTTTCTCTGTTCCCCGGGAATATTGCGCCGCGCTCAGGCTTTCAGATGTTGTCTGTTCAGACCGGCTCAGCGGCACGCGGGACGCATACCCGCCGCCGTTGAGCACATAAGGTGCCGGAGCAACACCGGGCGTATTCGTCACCGGCGTCACTTCTCCCCCCATTTGCCTGACCATCAGATCGGCAAACCCCATTTTGCTTTGCGAGGCAATGTCCTGAGAGATCTGCTGGTCATACATCGAAGTGAACATGTCCGACTGCTGGCTGTTCAGCAGGCCATCCTTAAAAGAGGCATCGCGCATACTTTTAAGCATCATCTGGATAAACATGCCTTCCATCTGCTTAGCCGCCGCTTTGATCCCTTCCTGCGAATTACTTTTCACTTCGCGCTTCAGGGCATCAAGGCCGCGGACATCAAACGCCGCACCGGAAGTCAGCGGTGAGCTGCTCATCAGTTGGTCTCCAGTTTGGCGCGCAGACAACCGGCACTTTTCATCGACTGCAAAATCGACATCAGATCGTTAGGCGTCGCGCCCAGACTGTTCAGCGCACGGACCACATTATTGAGATCAGCACTGGTGTTCACCCGTTGCAGCGAACCATTTTGCTCACGTACGGAGATCTGCGTATTCGGTGTCACCACGGTCTGACCGCCACCGAAAGGCGTATCCGGCTGACTGACCTGATTGCTGCGCGACACTTCGACGGTCAGATCACCCTGTGCCACCGCACAAGCGTCCAGCGTCACGTGACGGTTCATCACCACCGAACCGGTGCGGGAGTTGACGATCACTTTGGCATCCATAATGCCGATACGGATCGGGATGTTCTGCACATCGGCCAGGAAGCGCACTTTGGCGGCACTGCCGGACGGGGCAAACAACTTCACGGTGCGCGAGTCTTCCGCGACGGCGGTTGAACCCCCGAAACGACGGTTAATCTCATCGCTGATCTGCTGGGCCACGGTGAAATCATCATCGTTAAGTTGCAGACGCAGCGTATTTTCCTGAGCAAAACTGGCCGGCACTTCACGTTCCACGGTAGCGCCGCCGCTGATGCGCGCGCCGTTAAGCTGATTGGTCTGCACACGGCTGCCACCGCTTTGCGCCCCCGCACCGGAGACCAGTAAATTCCCCTGCGCCAGCGCATAAATTTGGTTATCCACACCTTTGAGCGGCGTCATTAATAATGTGCCGCCGCGCAGGCTTTTCGCGTTACCCAGCGAAGACACCACCACGTCGATTTTCTCGCCCGGACGTGCGAAGGGAGGCAAATCAGTGGTCACCATGACCGCCGCCACATTTTTCAGCTGCATGTTGGTGCCTGCGGGCACCGTTATCCCCAGCTGGGACAACATGTTGCTCAGGCTTTGCGTGGTGAAAGGCGTTTGCATGGTCTGGTCGCCGGTGCCGTCAAGGCCGACCACCAGCCCGTAACCCATCAGGGAATTGCTGCGAATGCCCTGAATCGATGTTAAATCGCGAATACGCTCTGCCTGTACATTCTGCGGCATGATGAAAATCAGGCCACAGAACAAGGTCAAGCACAGCGAGAGAAATGAAGTTTTCATGAACTGTCGTCTGTTAACCATTAATAAGGGGATAAATTCAGGAACAGACGCTGCAACCAGCCCATCTGTTGCGCTTCGTTGATGTAGCCGTTACCGACGTATTCGATGCGGGCGTCCGCCACCTGAGTGGAGATAACGGTGTTACTGCTGCTGATGGTTCGCGGGTTAACCACACCGGAAAAACGGATGAACTCGGTTCCCTGATTAATGGCGATTTGTTTCTCGCCCACGACTTTCAGGTTGCCGTTTTCCAGCAGTTGCTGAACGGTGACGGTGATGGTGCCGCTGAAGGTATTTTTCGCCGCAGCGCCACCTTTGCCGGAGAAATCATTTTTGCCACTGATCGAGGTCGCCGCGCGGTCACCGCCCAGTAAACCGGCCAGCATACCCGGCACCGCATCAACAGAAAGATCGGTGGATCCGCCACGGTTGGCATTGGCCGAAGAACTTTTGCTGGCGCTGACATTTTCCTGCAGCACAATGGTCAGCGTATCACCCACGTTGCGGGGTCTGCGGTCTTCAAACATCGGCTGATAGCCGTAGCTCATCGCCTGCCCGGTTTGAAATACAGACCCGTTAGCGGTAGTGGTAGCCGCCGCCGCCGGACTGGCGGTCGTGACGCCATCGACTAAAGGTTTGTGAGGAAGATAGGCGCATCCCGTCAAAAGAAACGTCAGCGCACCGGCGGCGATCAGCTGGCTGGCGGCACGCGTGCGGATCGGAAACTGTACGGGGTACAGAGAAGAAAGCTGGTTTTTCATGTCATCCACTACAGGCTTAAGCAGCCATAAAGCGGCCCCCGTCTGCAGGACAGAGGCCGGGCGTATGGGTGCTTTGAGGCTTCTAAATACGATTAAGGTTTAAAAACGATTCAGGCTTAAACAGGATCCAGGTTTAAACAGGATCCAGGTCTAAACAGGATTAAAGTTGTGTCAGGCGTTGCAACATCTGGTCGGACGTTGAAACGGCTTTACTGTTAATTTCGTAGGCACGCTGAGTCTGGATCATATTGACCAGCTCTTCCGCCACGTTAACGTTTGAGGTTTCGACATAGCCCTGTTTCAGGGTGCCGCCACCGTTCAGACCGGGCGTTGTTTCATTCGGCGCGCCGGAAGCCTGAGTTTCGCGGTAAAGGTTTTCACCGATGCTTTCCAGACCGGAATCATTGATGAATGTGCTTAACGTCAGCTGCCCGACCTGTTGCGGCGCAGTCTGTCCCGGTACGGTGACGCTCACGATGCCGTCGTTGCCGACGGTCAGGGTGTCAGCATCTTGCGGAATGGTGATCGCAGGCTGAACCTGATACCCGCTGGCGGTCACCAGCTGCCCATTCTGATCAAATTGGAATGACCCGTCGCGGCTGTAACCGGTGGTGCCATCGGGCAGCAACACCTGGAAGAACCCGTGACCTTCGATCGCCAGATCCTTACTGTTATTGGTTTGCGTCAGGCTGCCCTGGCTGTGAATACGCTCGGTCGCCACAGGACGAACACCGGTACCCAGCTGCAAACCGGAAGGAATGGTGGTCTGCTCGGAAGACTGAGCACCGGGCTGGCGCAGGGTCTGATAAAGCAAGTCTTCAAACACCGCACGCTGGCGTTTGAAACCGTTGGTGCTCACGTTTGCCAGGTTGTTGGAGATGACATCCATGTTGGTCTGTTGTGCTTCAAGACCTGTTTTGGCAATCCATAAAGAACGGATCATGCTGAATTTCCTCTTAGCCCATGCTCAGTAGCTGGTTAGCTTTCTTTTCGTTGTCATCCACTGCACTGATGACTTTCATGTTCATATCAAAGCCGCGCGCGGTCGCAATCATGTCCACCATCGATTTGGCGGGATTGACGTTGCTGCTTTCCAGCGCGCCCGGGATCAGCTGTAAATCAGGATCCGCAGGTAACTGGTTCAGCCCGGCGTTTGGCGATTGTGGAGAGATATGGAACAATCCGTCATCGCCGTGCGTCAGATCCTGAAGGGGTGAATTCACCATCTTCAGCCTGCCCACCTGCGCCAGCGCGGTCGGCTCGTCACCGGCACCCAGTGCGGTGATTGTCCCGTCCGGCGCAATGGTCAGTTCAGACTGCGGTGGCACGTTAATCTGGCCACCGTCGCCGAGAACCGGCATTCCTCTGATGCTCAGCAGACCTTCGCTGTCGACGGCAATATTGCCCGCGCGGGTGTAAGCCTCAGTGCCGTCCGGCAATGCAACGGCCAGCCAGCCATTTTGTGGCAGAGCAACGTCGAGATTGCGTCCGGTCTGGTTGATGGCGCCCATCGAATCGTCGTGGTAAGGCGTGGATTCCGTCACCAGCGTACGGGTGGCGACGGACGGACCATTTACCGGCACCGCGCGGAAAGCCGCGAGCTGTGCCCGAAATCCGGTCGTGGTGGCATTCGCCAGGTTGTTTGACGTGACGGCCTGACGGTTGAGGGCGGCATTTGCCGCGCCCATGGCGGTATATATTGCGCGATCCATAGCAGCAGCCTTTAGCCCAGATTAGCCAGAATCTGAAGGAGTTCAGACTGGGTTTTGATGGTCTGCGAGTTGGACTGATAGTTGCGCTGATAGACGATCATGTTGACCATCTCTTTGCTCAGATCCACGTTGGAAGACTCAAGCTTGTTACCCAGCAGGTTCCCCAGATTCCCGGTTCCCGCCACGCCGGTAGAAGGCTGACCAGATTCCGGCGTCTCAGCCCAGGTGTTGTCGCCTTTGGACGTCAGCCCACCCGGATTGGTGAAGTTAGACAGCACCACCTGACCAATCAGCTGAGACTGACCGTTGCTGTAGCTGGCAATCACCTGACCGTTGTCACCGACCATATAGCCGTTCATCAGACCCGGCGCGTAACCGGTGGTGGTCGGGCTGCCCATGTCCGTATCCGATGCCTGCTGGGTCATACCGTCCATATCCAGATCGAAATTCAGCGGTGCGCCGCCGTTATAGCCGGCACCCTGAATGCTTAATTTCGCCGGATTGGTGGTCAGCTGACCTGCGGTATCGAAAGACAATTCCAGTTCCTGATAAACAGGATCACCCTGGTCATTCAGATTTGGCGAGGTGGTATCACTGGAATAGGCTTTCCATTGGTTATCACCGGTTTTCACGTAATACACGTTGATGGTGTGCTTGTTACCCAGACTGTCGTAGGCATCCATCTGGGTGACGGAGTTGTAGCTTTTATTATCCGCAGGATCGAACGGGTTCGCGGTCTGATCGATGACATCGCTGCCCGAATTCAGGTTACCTTTCAGGGTACCGGCGTCAGAAGCACGCGCTGGCATCTGACCATTTGGGATCTGAATCGGGCCGACGGCCGCACCCGGCTGAATGGTTGGCGGGTTTCCGGTCGCCTGATAACCGGTCAGGAACATGCCCTGGTTGTTGACGATATAGCCGTTTTCGTCCTGTTTGAATTGTCCGTTGCGGCTATAGAAAATGCTGCCGGCTTCACTGGCCAGACGGAAGAAACCATTTCCCTGGATACCCATATCCAGATCACTGTTGCCCATCCCGAGTACGCCATCACTGAAGTTCTGGTTAACAGAGGAAACCTGTACACCCATACCGATTTGAGAACCGGCAAAAACATCAGCAAACGCAATGGAGCCGGATTTGAAGCCCACGGTCTGGGAGTTTGCAATGTTATTACCGACCACATCGAGGGCTTGTGAAGCTGCGGTTAACCCGCTAAGACCTTGTGAAAAACTCATTGTTATTCTTCCTGAACACTAATAAATGAAATATGAAGACCTGATCATTCAATCAAATACACTTTGCCAATCGGCGCGGTTCCATCCAGCCCCAGCTGGAGCTGAGCGCCGCCATTGGTGAAGGACACGCTTTCAACGGTGCCTTTTTTCAGTGACGTGACTTTTGGCACACTGCCGTTTTCGTTAGAGGCGGTGAAAGTCACCTTAAAGACGCTGGTCTCGTCAACGGTCGGATCGGAGGGCTTAAAGTTCTCCAGATCGTCGAGTGAATATTTATTGGGACCGGCTTTTGCCCCTTTCACATCCGCGGTGTAGGCGTTGCCCTGCTCATCCGTCAGGGTGACCGTCACTTTGTCGGCGTCCGAATCGAGGCTGAAGCCGAAATCTTTATTCCCGCCTTCTTTGTTGGAAACGGTCGAGTCACCTTCGATATACACGGTGCGTCCGACCCATTGCGCGGCGTTCATTTGCTGCATACTGTTAACGATCAGGCCCACGTCACCCAGGGTGCTGTTGAGCTTCTCGACGCCTGCGGCGGTGTTAAATTGCGCCAGCTGAGAGGTCAGCTGGTTGTTATCCATCGGATTAGTGGGATCCTGGTTTTGCATCTGCGCCACCAGAAGTTCCATGAAACTCTGCGACAGGTCAGCCGCGCTGCTGCCCGTGCCTGTCGACGTCGGGGAGGAAGATGAACCACTATTCATTACGGGTGAAACAGCCATGGAGTCGTCCCTTATTGGCCCAGCGTTAATGTTTTCAACATCATCGATTTGGCCGTGTTCATCACTTCAACATTGGCCTGATAACTGCGGGAGGCTGAAATAGTGTTCACCATTTCATTCACCACATTGACATTGGGCATACGCACATAACCCCTGGCGTCCGCCAGCGGATTTGACGGCTCATACACCAGACGATCCGGCTCATTACTTTCCACCACATCGCTGACGCGAACGCCGCCAATTTCCTGACCCGGCGCACTGTTCACCTGAAATACCACCTGTCGGGCGCGATAAGGCTGACCATCCGGTCCGACGACGCTGTCGGCATTGGCCATATTGCTGGCGCTGACGTTCAGACGTTTAGACTGGGCCGCCATGGCGGATCCTGAAATATCAAAAATACTCATCGTAGACATGACAATAATTAACCCTGGCCAATGACACTCATCATGCCTTTAATTTGCCCACCCAAAACGGTCAGGCTGGTCTGATATTTCATGTTGTTATCAGCAAAGCTGATACGCTCACGATCCATATCAACAGTATTTCCGTCAGCACTTGGCTGATCGGGAATACGATAAAGCAGCTGACCGTTATCCATTGCCGGCGCCACAGCGGGAATATGTGATCCTGACGTTAATGACAAGGTCAGAGGACCTTGTGGCGGCGTATTTCTTTCCACTGCACTTTTTAACTGTTCAGAGAAATCAATATCCCTGGCTAAATATCCCGGCGTATCTGCATTAGCAATGTTTGAAGCCAATATATTCTGACGTTGAGTCAGTAAGCCCAGCGCTTCCTGCTGGAAACGTAGCGCATTATCGAGTTTATCAAGCATGAAGAAACAACCCTCTGCCTTATGAAAATTAACTCATACATTCTATTGGCGAATGGTTCAATTTTATACTGTGATGATTCGACAAAAATAAGCGCATTTAGCGGGATGGATTTTTCGTGCTTATTTACACAAAGCAATCCCTTAAATTAGCCTCAGAAATTCGTGCATTTAACACGTTAATAAACTCAATTTCTGGCTTATACTTTGAGCCGTTAAAAGTTGTTGGAAAAGGGATTCACCCTGCGTTATATAATATAAGGTCAGTGCAAATCATGTTTTCCTCCCGACCGTTTTTGTTTTTACCCCGCCCTTTTTATACAGCGGCAATCCCAGTATTAAGTCTTATATTTTGTTTGCTTTCTTTTGATGCTATTGCCGCAACGCTTTCTGCTGAGACGCTTAAAACACAGATCACTGCGCTGGTGAACAGCCACAATGAAAGGCCTGCGGACAGCGCCATTATTCGCAGCATAAAGATCCTGACGCCCGCTGAACAACTGACTTCTCTTTGCGCCACGCCGGAATTATCCATAGCAGGAAACAACCGGCGTCTGACCGGCAATAAAAGCATCATTGCGCAGTGCGGGAACAAACGTAAATTTATCCAGATTTCGGTACAGGCGCAGGGTACCTGGTGGACGGCGCGTCACGGAATTAAACCCGGCAGCGTGATTGAGGCGAATGATATTGAGCCGCGCACCGGCTCGCTGGACAGACTTCCCGCCGGGCTTATTTTTGACCGGGAGAACATTGTCGGCCAGACCGCCACGCGCACTATCAATAAAGGGCAGGCCGTCGTCGAAAATCAGCTACGCAAAGGCTGGTCCGTGGTTTCAGGACAGGAAGTGGACGTATTAGCCACCGGTGAAGGGTTTCAGATCCGCATAAAAGCCAAAGCGCTGGACAGCGCAGCAGCAGGCCAGCCGGTGAGACTGAGCACCCGTTCAGGGCAGATTGTGACCGGCATGGTCGCCCCGGACGGAAAAGTGCATATTAATTTAAAAGAATAGCTTTAGTTATTTTGGCAGCCACCGATATTTTAAATATACCGTGAGGTCACCAGAACAACGAATGTAGAGGAACACCATGAGCATCGACCGGACAATTCAACCTCTTTCAGTACCCGCTGTGAATGTGCAACAGCAGGATTTAAAAATGCGTCCGAAAGCCGCGGATATCAGCGCGGCGCCGGTTGCGGCCAGCGAAACCTCAGGTACGCAAATTAAGCTGAGTAAAGTGACGCAGGCCATTCAGGCAGACAGCTCACAGGATGTTGACTACGACCGTCTTGCTAAAATTCGCGCAGCCATGGATGCCGGTGAATTACAACTTGATACCGACCAGATTGCCAATGCGCTGGTCGAAGACATCTTTCAACTCTCATAAGTTCTGATAAGACATTAATGAAAATGGAAAACTTACGTTCGGTTCTGCTAAAAATTCAAGATTCTCTGGGTGAGCTGGAGGCTATTCTTGTCGAGGAAGCAAACCAGTTAAGGCGGACGCAGATTAATCCTGTTTCCCTGCAAATTGTATCCGACAGCAAAAGTCAGTTACTGGCGACGATCAGTCATTATGATGACCTGCGTAAGCAAATTGAAAAGCCGTTACATCTTTCTGCGCCTTATCATCAGAACGCAAGATTTGCATTGCTGTGGAAAAATATCACCAAAAAAGTCAGCACGTCTAACGAGCTGAATAAAAAGATTTATGATTTGCTCGAAATGCATATTCAGAAAACCGAAAGCATAAAAAAACTGGTGAATAACGCGGGCGCGCCCACCTCACTTTATGGTCAGGAAGGTCAGTCTGCGACGCCTGCATCAGGAAAGGTTTATAACATCAGCGTGTAACGGGATTATTAAAAGCATTAACAAATTAATAATATAAGTTATCTAAAAAAGCGTTCTAAATAAACCACCCTTGTTGTCTATTTTAGCTTCCTGTCGCGGGAAGCTTTTTTTTGTCTTTCCCATCTCCGTAATAAGCGTCACTTCTGTTCGTTCTTCGGCCAATTTGTTTATCATTATTTCATCCCGAAAGCCGCTAAAATAGCCAGCGTAAAAATATGCGGAATTTTAAACAGGGTGTGAAGTGGCAAATCTAATACTGCGCAGTGGATATCTGGACGATTACAATGCGCTGGGTGAAAACGGTCAGACAATATTTGAAAGCGCGATACAAATTCGCGAAACATTACGTCTGCGTAAACAACTGATCCTTCTCGATTGCCTGGCGATCCCTCAGCACAATGAAGCCGAAGATAAAGTGGACTGGTACGCGCCGCACGAAGGCGTTATTACTCAGTGGGCTAACGCCAGCGGGAAACAACGCGAACACGCCCTGCGGTATCTGGAAAATTGCCTGACCAGCGCCAGTGTGCTGAGCAAAAGCTGCCTGCTGGCGGAAAAAACCTCCGTGCGGTTATTTGGTTCACTGCTGGCCCGGGTGATGCAGTTTCCCGCCAGTCAGCATGTCTATCTGGTTGACGATAAACCGGTGATCACTTTCTGGGGATTTACCCGTCTTAACCATGCTCAACAGGATGATCCCCTCGATTGCCTGCGTGAAATCGCGACACCTGTCGTGGCCGAAATCGCGGCAGAACAGGAGCCCGTTATCCCGCCGGTGGCTGAAAAACCGGATACTGTCACACCAGAAACGCCCCCTCCCCTGGTCGAAAAATCTCTGATCAATAAGCCTCTGGTTATTGAGGCTTCCGATCCGCTGCCCGCAACCGCGCCCGAGCCTGAAGATGAAAAATTTGCTGATCCGCAGCCGGTCGTCGTCACGCTCTCATCGCCTTCTGCACCGCCGTCAGAACCCGCTGTCACTGTGCAGGCTGAGCCCGCCGCACTGCCCCAAAAAACCAGACTGCTGTGGCGCAGCCTGATGCTCAAAATTGCCTTTGTGGGCATCCTGTTTATCGGCCTGCCCGTCGCCTGGCCGTATATCGCCGCCATGATGCCGTCGCTGGTGGTGACGCCTTATCGCGCCGGATCCACGGAAAACAACGTGCCTGCAAATATCGCCGAACCGGTGACCGACACGCCAAAAATCCTGGTGGCCGCTCAGCTTCCGGTTCAGCCTGCCGTGGTGGTTGCGCCGCCTGCGCCAGCGGTGAAAGAAGAGTCAGTGAAAGAGCCCGTCGTGGAAAAAGCGCAGGAACCGGTCATCGATAAAAATGCACTGGTGCTGCCTGCTGATGAGGTTAAAGCGGGTTCGACTGCCTTTATGAATGGCCGCTGGAAGGCGAGCATCAACGTCAATAATCCGCTGACCAGTACACCGCCGGGCCTGCGTTATCAGATCAAAAATAGCGAAGGCACCATCAGCATTACCCGCAACAATAATATCGTCTGTAAAGCTGACGTTTATCTCGGGCTGATGCAGTCAGGCAATTTGCTGATCAAGAGCCGCACCAAAGCGAAATGCAGCGATGACACCCGTTATCAGGTGCCGGAAATCACCTGCAAACAGCCGCTCAGCGGCGCGGCCCAATGCACCGGCCGTTATGAAGACAACACCGTCGTTCCGATGACGCTTTTGAGAGTGGGTAAATAATTCATGCTGGCAACCCTTATCGACTTCAAACCGGCCGTTACGCTCATCCAGAACAGCAGTGTGCAGTTTCTGGATTTCGGCCTGAATCCGGTGGGCGCAAGCCCGCATGCGGGTCGCTTTGTGCGCCACAGCGTTAATGGCCCGCTGCTGCGTCTCAGCTACGATACGCTGTCTGAACGCTTCACCCTGCCCGCTGAAAACGGCGGTGAGCCGGAACTTGTCCGTCCGGAGATGACGGTTTCTCTGGAACATTCTTTGCAGGTGATGGACAACGTCTGGCTGCCGCTGCCTTTTATGCGTTTCAGCCCGCCGCGCGTATTCACCAACAGCCCTGCGAACTGGGCGCGTGTGCAGATTAAGCGCCTGCCAGCGCCGGATGAGGCCGGTAACACCGTCCGTTTGTGTATTGCGTTCGACACCAAAGTTCACGCAGATGACAGCGCCACCGCGCAGCTGGCTCTCACCGCCCGTGATGTGCGTGACGGCAGCCGTTTTGCACTGGCGTGGCACAATCATGAGATCCGTGAGTTTCTGGACGAGACCTGGGTCGACGGCTGGTTGCGTGAAGTGTTTGTTCACTATGCCACGCACAAAGAAACGCGCAGCGCGGGCGATATCAGTAGCGCCATGAAAGCCTTCGAGTATCAGGCACACTTCCTCAATATTCTCGAAATGCTCGGTACCCAGCTGATGATCCCGGAAGTTCAGATCGTCACGGAAACCCTGAGCAATGCGCCCGTTCCGGTGGATCTGATCCTTGATGTAGGTAACACGCATACCTGCGGCGTGATCCTTGAAGATCACGGCCCGAAAAATGCCGGATTACAGCAGAGCGCCGAACTGCATATCCGTTCACTGACGGAGCCGCAGCTCATCAGCGAACCGCTGTTCACCAGCCGTCTGGAATTCAATGAAGCCAAATTTGGCAAACACCATTTTTCAGTTGAAAGTGGCCGCGATGAAGCGTTCGTCTGGCCGTCTTTTGCCCGCGTCGGCGATGAAGCACGCCAGCTGGCAACGCGCCGTCTGGGAACCGAAGGTGCCAGTGGCATTTCCAGTCCGCGCCGCTATCTGTGGGATGATGCCCCGTCAGATCAGGCGTGGCGCTTCAGTCAGCTGACGGGTAAAACGCCGCGTGAGCCTCGTGCCATCGCGTTACCGCTGATGAATCTGATGAATGATGACGGGCAGCCTTTGTACCGCCTGCCACCGGAAGAGCGTCTGCCGGTGTTTTCACCCAACTACAGCCGCAGTTCGCTGATGACGATCATGTTGTGCGAGCTGCTGGCTCAGGCGCTGGCGCAAATCAACAGCGTCGGCCACCGTCAGAGCATGGGGCTGACGCATGCACCGCGCCAGTTGCGCGATATTGTCCTGACGCTGCCTTCTGCCATGCCCAAACAGGAGCGGGAGATTTTCCGCCAGCGGGTGGAGGAAGCGGTAAAACTGGTCTGGAAATCCCTCGGCTGGCAGCCAAAAGATGACGATATGCTGCCCGGTTCCGGCAGCCGTGCCACCGTGGTTCCTTTACCAAAAGTACAAATGGAATGGGACGAAGCCACCTGCGGCCAGCTGGTCTGGTTGTATAACGAAGTCATCAATAATTATGCCGGTCATGCGGAGGTGTTTTTCCAAAGCCTTGCGCGTCCTGACCGGCAGCTCGCCGGCGATGAACCTCAGGGACGCACCCTGCGTGTGGCGTCTGTGGATATCGGCGGCGGCACCACGGATATGGCAATCACCCAGTACCAGCTGGACGACGGTGCGGGAAGCAATGTCAAAATCACGCCAAATCTGCTGTTCCGTGAAGGGTTCAAAATTGCCGGTGACGACATTCTTCTGGACGTGATCCGCCACTGTATTCTTCCGGCACTGGAAAATACCCTGCAAAAAGCCGGTGTGACCGATGCCGCGCGCGTCATGAATAAACTGTTCGGCGATGCCGCCCTCGACGGAAGTCGTGCCACGCTGCGCCAGCAGGTCACCTTGCAGCTGTTTATTCCTCTCGGTCACGCCATTCTCGCCAGCTGGGAAAACAGCGATCCGCATGATCACGGCGCGCTGTTTGAAGGCCGGTTCGGTGAGCTGATCCCCCGGCAACCGACGCAGAACGTCATCAACTATATCCATCAGACGATACAACCGCTGCTGCCCGCGGACGCGCAGCCTTTTGATGTGCTGGATGTCCCGCTGCTGGTGAAGCTGGCATCGCTCAAAGAAGCCCTGCTCACCGGGCGCTTCAGCCTGACTGCCCCGCTGCAGTCATTGTGCGAAGTGATCAACCATTACTGCTGTGATGTCCTGCTGGTCACCGGTCGCCCTTCCTGTTTTCCGGGTGTTCAGGCGTTACTGCGTTATCAGCAGCCGGTACCGGTCAACCGTATTGTCTGGCTGGACAGTTATCAGATCCACGAACGCTTTCCTTTTGGTCAGCAGGGACGGGTGGTGAATCCAAAATCCACCGCGGCGCTGGGTGCAATGCTTTGCAGTCTGGCGATGGATTTACGCCTGCCGGGTTTCAACTTTAAAAGCGCTGATATACAGGCTTATTCCACCATCCGCTATCTGGGCGTGTTAGAGGGTAATCAGACCCTGAATGCAGAAAACGTCTGGTATGCGCAGGTGGATCTTGACTGCCCGACAGCGCGGCTGGATGACAACCTGAGTTTCCCGGTGCGTGGCGATATTTGTCTGGGGTTCCGCCAGCTGGCTGATGCACGCTGGCCGGCCACGCCGCTGTATCAGCTGAAAATCAACACTCCGGCGCTGGCAAAGCGCATTGCAGGAGACGGCATTTTGCAGGTGCAGCTGCAATATGATCAGCAAAACGGCGGCTTCTCTCTGGCGCACGCCACAATGCAGGACGGCAGCCCGCTGCCGGAAGGGGCGGTAAGCCTGAAACTGAATACTCTCGCCAGCAGTTACAACGGCGAAAATCACTATTGGATCGACAGCGGGAGCGTATACCTAAAATGAGCCAGTCAGACGCCATGATTAATCAACTCACTGGATGGGTAAACGACACCCGCGCGCATTCCCCGCGGCTGGATCGGGAAGCTGACGGGCTGCTGGCGCGGCTAATGCCATTACAGCAGCGCCAGCAACAGATCGTTTCTCTGAAGGATGCCCCGCTGACGCTGGGGTTATACGGAAGCTCCGTTGCCGGTAAACACCACATGCTCAAAATGATTGCCGCCGCAGGGAGTGATGAGATTTACGTGCAGCTGGGTGAAAACACGCTCGACTATCTGCGTCATATTAATCCCGATAATCTCCCGCCTTCGATGGCCGTTCGTTTCACCGATGTTGTGACACAGAGGGTGGAAAATTTTCCGCTGCTGCTGACACTGTTTTGCGAAAGTGAACTGGCAAAGCGGCTGATACGTCAGTATCAGGCTTCCCGCCAGCCGCGTATCCTGTCCCGCAGCGCCATCACTGCCAGACTGAATGAGCTGAAACTGCGCCGCCAGCCGCGTGAAGTTCCGGGCATGACCTGCGGAGAATTTTCATCGGTCGTCCGCTGTTATCATCAGTCGGTTCGCAGCGCTTATCATCTGGATGATGCGCTGGTCTGGCAGATGGCCGAACTGGCTCCCTGGCTGGATCTGGCCGACCGGGCAATATTGCTTTCCACCCTGTGGGGAGAACACCCGGCACTGAGTTCGCAGTGGCAGCAGCAGGCGCGCAGGTTACAGAATTTAGGTGGAGTGACACAGGTTCTGGCGCCGCTCAGTCTGCTCGTCGACAATATGCTGCTGCCAAATCCCGGTTTCCTGGTTCCCGCGGCGGAAAATACCGGAGAGCTGAACAACGACGTGATTGTCTGCCCGTTGCGTGATGAAAATAATCTGACACGTCTGAGCATCCCGCAGCAGGATCTGGTCAGCCTGTGTGCCGAAATCACTTTCACACTGAGCCAGCCTTCTTCACTGACCGGCGTCGATATTCTGGACATCCCCGCAGGACAACTCCCCCGCTATCAGGCATGCCTGCAACCCGATACGGTGCTCATCTGTAACTCAGTCTCCGAAAGCCAGAGTCTGAGCCCGGTGGCACGAATGCTGGAAAATTGGGTGGAGGAAACTCAGCCACAGACACAGAGCGCACTGCCGCGTCTGGTATGGGCCATCACGCCTTTCGACCTGCGCTTTACCCGTGGCAATCACACCGACGCCGCCGTGCAGCGTTATATCACGCAATCGGGAAAACGCTGGGGGACATTACAGGCGCTCGATCAGCGCGATATCGCTTGTCTGAACGAATGGCTGTCGGCGGCAATCAACGACGTATCGAGAGAGGACCGTATTCGCGCCTTGCAGGAGAATCTGCATCAGCGGATTGCCGCGCAGTTCCGCCGGTTCATTTCGCCGGAAAATGAGCAACCGGGTCAGCGCACTGAAATGATGATCCGCGCCCTGCAATCTCAGGCGGCAAAACAGGGTGACCTGATTGACCGTCTGATGTTGCCACGCGCCGCGCTTTATCAGTGCTGGCAACAACAGCAGCAGAAAAATACCGGGCAGCATTCTGCGCTGATGATGAGTGTCGATTTGTTTGACGACGCGGACGCGGCCCCCGATACAGCGCATCAGCAGGACAGCTTTGCGGCAGACGTTTTCGCCCTGTGGGTAAATCATCTGACTCAGCTTGGGCACCATCAGGCTACTGCCGGTGCCGCCGGACTGGATACCGCTCAGCTTCAGACACTGTGCGACACGCTGATCACCACGGCTTACCGCCTCGGTCTGGCTGATACGCTGGAAACGACGCTGGCGCAACAGAATGGCGATGCCGCAATGGCGGTCACTCAGGCGGGTAATGTATTAAATGATTTTGTCAGCTGGCTGGGTTACAACCAGGTGGATGTCGGGCTGCGCCCGCAAAGCCGTATTAATAAGGGCACACCGATTTTTGCGCCTGCTCCTCAGGCCTGTGCCGGCATGCGCCTGGATAGCCTCGGTGATAACGTGATACAGGGCAATGCCCGATACATTTTCGACTGGCTGGTCGCCCTGCTGACCCGCGCAGCAGAAAATACACAATGGGACATGGCTGACGGGCTGGATGAAAAACAGCGAAGTTCACTGCGCCGGTTGCTGACGGCATAAATCAGCAGCACCGTTTCTAGCTCATGTGCCTTTTCAGTCTGGCTGACAATGATTCCAGGGCGGCGAGCAACTCACTGACGGCATCGTCGTAATTTTCCTCATTCTCACTCACAATTTCCAACGTATCGCAGGCATCAATGACGGCCTGCGCGTTGATCACCTCAGCGCCGCCGCGGATGCGGTGAGCAATGGCCGCCAGCGCCTGACTATCGCCCGAGGCTGACGCGGTCTGAAGTTGCTGCGTGTCTTTATGAATACCGGAAATAAATGTCTGTAAAAGAGGGTGAAGTTTAGCGGGATCGTTATTTGTCAGCGTGACCAGCCCGCTTAAATCCACTTCATTTTCATCGCCAGAGGGTACGTCTTCGGGTTCAATTTGAGTCTCAAAAAGAGCGGCCAGCATCGCCAGTGTCACGGGTTTAAACAGACACTTATCCATTCCGGCATCAAGACATTTTTGCCGTTCCTCATTGACGGCACTGGCCGTTAATCCGATGATTTTTACCGGCAACTTACCCTGTTTGCTTTCTTGCTGACGTATCCGGCGCGTCAGTTCATAGCCATCCATCACCGGCATACTACAGTCAGTGATCACGAAGTCGACATCTCCGCGTCGCCACGCAGCCAGCCCTTCGCTGCCGTCAGCGGCCGCAGTCACGTGATGCCCCAGTGAGTTCAGCTGGAAAGTCAGCACTTCCCGGTTAGCCGCGTAATCATCGACAATCAGCACCCGCCGCGATGCCTGAATTTCTGTGACGGTCGTTGGCAGGCTTTCGGATTGTGGCAGCGCACTGCGCTGCAATGGCAATATCACGACCGCCGAAGTGCCCTGTCCTGGCTGGCTTTTAAGCATCAGCGTCCCGCCCATCATTTCACTCAACGTTTTGCAGATGAGCAGACCCAGCCCCGAGCTTTGCTGAGAGGACAGTTTATTATTGGACGCCCGTGAGAAGCGGGAGAAAAGTTTCTGACAGTCTTCGTTTGAAATTCCGATACCGGTATCGGTAATCGTTATTGTCAGTTGCAGGCGCTCTGCGCTTTCCACATGGGCAGTCGCACTGACAGTGATTTTGCCCTGTTCGGTGAATTTCAGTGCATTACTGAGCAGGTTGGAGATGATTTGTTTAAATCTCAGAGGATCTATCAGTACCCCATAATCGAGCGTTCCGGTGATGTCTGTACTGAATTCCAGCCCCTTGCGTCGCGCCAGCGCCCCGAATAACCGGCACAGGGAGGAGATCAACTGGCCAAGATTTTCCGCCTGTTCGTTCAGCGAAAGGTAGCCGCTTTCGGCACGTTCTATATCGAGAACATCCCCTATCAGCGCCAGTAAACCCTGCGCTTCGCCGGACGCAATATTCAGGGAATATTTATCAACAATGCCTGCATCGGCTTTTTTAACCGCCAGTTCCAGCATTCCGATAATGACGTTCATCGGCGTGCGGATTTCGTGACTCATGGTGGTCAGGAAAGTTGATTTCGCTTCGCTGGCCTGCACGGCCTGGTCTTTATCGGTCTGTAAACGCTCCATACGTTTGTGACGTTCGCTGATGTCATACCAGCCGCCGATGACGCCGATAATCTCGCCCTTTCCGGTCCGGTAGGGCATGATCCAGTGGTGAATAATGCGGTAATCATTTTGGGCGAGCCGCAGGATCCGGTCACTGATAATGCTTTCTCCCGTTTCAATCACCTGCAGGTACGTTTCCTCAAGTTCTTCGACCCATCCTTCGTTCATATCCTGCATATCAAACATCGTTTTACCCAGAACCGCATCCTCTGGAATATTCAGTTGCTGATAGTAACTGGTATTGCACAACAGCAATTTACCGTTGCAGTCACGCACGTAGATAGGGAGCGGCGTTCCATCAATCAGGTCCCTCATGAAAGTCAGCTGATCGTTAAGCTTTGATTCGGCCTTATCCCGCTGCTTTATCAGATTACGCAGCCAGTAAACCCAAATCAGCAGGACGATGAGGAAAGCAAACAGAAACAGGAATCCGTACAGAAGTTGCTGGCGTTCCTTATTCCAGAAGTTTCGCTCAATCACCGTCTGGCCGCGCCAGTGATTGCCAAGTTCACTCATTTTCGCCGGAGGAATGGAGGCCAGGGCCTTACTGATAATGCCGGACAATTCCGGCCGGTTATCTGCCATCGCAATGCTCAGCCGGAGTGACTGGGTGGTAAAGACCGAGTCGATTTTGAACTGATTTTTGTAGAAGTTATCGATCATGAACACGGATTCAGCCAGTGAAACCACGACGATGTCGACCTTATTGGCACTGAGCAGACGAAAAGCCTCCACGGCCCCCTCACTGATCACCGGTATCATCTGCGGATATTCATCTTTAATCGTGTTCAGAATCGGATCTTTCTCCACGACCGCAGCACGCAAAGGTTTATCACCCAGTGCATCAATATTGATATTGCTGTTTAAGCGACTGGAAACCACATAGCTGTCGCGATAAAAAGTAGGCGAATAACGGATGCCCGGCGGTGGCGGTTGCAGGTTATCTGTCGCCATCACTGCAAGGTCAACCGTTCCCTTTTCCAGCAAACTTCTTGCCTCTGCGCCAGTCAGTACTTTGTGCCATATCAGCCGTATACCGGCGATTATAGCCACTTCTTTCAGTACATCCGCATTGATCCCGTAGGGCTCGCCGTCTGCCGCAAAAAAAGAGTAGGGTTCATTGATGTCCTCCAGCGCAACCCGTAAAACCCGATGGTTATCGCGCCACTCCAGCTCTTTTTCATCGAAAAGTACGGGATTGTCTTTATCAATCATTTGCGACTTCACTCCCCAGTGAGCAAGGATTTGCTGACGCTGCCCGGGTGTGACGGCATGAATGACGGCATTCATTAATGGTAAAAGGGTTTTGTTAGCGTGGTTAAGAGCAAAAGCGAACTGCGTCTTTGGCAGGCTGGCCCGGCGTTCAATAGTAATGTTATTGAAAACACGCCGGCCCGAAAGAAATTCAGCACTGATGTTGTCGCCAAGGAAGAGATCATTTTGTCCGAAGGACACTGACCCCATCGCACTGAAGTTGGAGGGATACATTTTCAGCTTAATGTCGGGATAGGCTTCCACTATCCATTGTGGAGGCAAATAGTTGTACACCATGGCCACAGAAAGACCGTTGAGGCTGTCACTGTGATTTTCAGGAATGTCGGTACGTCTGGCGAAGACCGGATTGTCTTCAGCGTAAGATTCAGATAAAACGAGGTTTTTGTCTATCTGGTCGAAACCATTCGCTGTCCCGAGGAAGTCGACCTCATTGTTTGCCAGCGCAGCCATCGCCTCCTGGCGCGTACCAAAAATTTTCACCGTCACCGGGATGTGCAGCGCGGTGGAGATCAGTGAAGCATAGTCGGCGGTGATACCAATATAATCATTTTCAAAATTGATGATATCGAAAGGCGGGTAGCCCGGTTCGGTAATCCCCATCGTGAGCAGCCCTTTCTGCTGCAACCACTGTTGCTGCTCGTTGCTGAGTGAAACAACAGGGACAGGGCCTTTATATTGCCCGTGCAGTGTGGCGGTATAAACTCCGGCAGCCATTGCCTGTGTGCAGAGCAATAAGCTTAAGATTATCCAGCCAAATATACGCATTTACGTCTTCTCATAACGGCTGGCTACGTCAGCCAGTTCGAGTAAGTTGCTGACATTTAACTTCGTATATAACCGGGTTTTATAGGTGCTGATCGTCTTCTCGCTCAGTGACAATGTTTCGGCGATTTCTTTGTTGCTCAGACCGTTGATGAGATATTTCATCACCAGCATTTCACGGTGCGACAGACGGGCCAGTTTCTCCGTATCCGCCATCGTATTTTCACCGGTTGCGGGAGAGACTTGCGGAAATAATGAATAACCCGACATGACGGCTTTGATGACGTCCGTCAGCATCGAAAGATTATCGTTCTTTGACACATAACCTGACGCCCCCGCCTGGATACAAGGCAACGTGAACTGCTCGCTGTTTTGGGAGGTCAGCACGACGATTTTGCAGGCGTTTTTACGCTCGCGTAAGTGGCGGATCACCTCCAGTCCGCCCAGTCCGGGAATGCCTAAATCCAGCACCAGCAAATCAGGTTGCAGTGACTCGCATTGCTGTAAAGCCTCAATACCGTTGTCGCACTCAGCGACAACCTGAAATCCAGCATTGATGACCAGCATTCTGACCGTTGCCAGAATGAAAGGATGGTCATCAACAATAATTGCTTTACGCACTTTGTAACCTCAAACCGGTTTCAAAAAGGATAAACAGAGCAAAATCGCAAAGAATCAGAGAGATTACTCAATGAATATTAGCAGGGGTTTTCATATCAGGAAGGAGGCTAATCCGGGGATCAGGAAACAGCGTGAACGCCTGTACACTCATCAAAACGCGACCCTTCATTCCGAAACGGGAAACCGGGATCCGTTGAACGATAGCGGCCACTGATGCCGGCCTTTGACCCGATGAAAAACCCGTGCAGCCACGCCATTTTACGCTGCCAGCAGGATTCTGTGTACATCTCACTTCAGGTAACTTAACGCAATCGTTACATTCTCACGCTGAACAAGGCTTAGAAGGCGTCACTGTGACAGGGGATTGCCGGCAGGCTTCGCGATGTGGCTCAACATAACCTGATCAGCCGCAGGAAACCGTTACCGGGGAAAAGAGGTGACGGGCCCGCTGTAACGGACCCGCACGTGTTAAAAAGACCGGATGATTACTTCACCGACGGCGTCTTCGAACGCCACTGGCTGCCTGATTTAAGCGTACTGCTTTCCTCAAATTTCACCGGATTATCACTATAGGCTTTCAGTTTGTTGCGCATCCAGCTGCTGGCATCGCCCACGCCGCTGATCACCCCGGTCGTCGCTCCGCCGCCCAGATGGACATGGAAAATACCGCGTGACGGGAAATCCAGATATTTCGGCGTGGACAGATCCCATGAATGACGAGAGAACAGTTCACGGGTGTCGTGGCCCATCATTGATGCATAAGCGGCATCGAATTTCAGTGCCAGAAGGCGCTCATGGATCGCATCCACCGAGGTACCAATTTCAGAATGCCCCATCAGATAGCTGCCGCCGCTGCCCCAGTTCTGGGTGTTGAAATCAGCGTTCACCTCATCAGAAGAAGTCGGCAGATGGCTGGCCGGAACCTGCCATGGCAGAACCGGTTGACGCAGATGGCGACTTAATGAGGCGCAGAAATCAAAGGTGCGTTCCCATTCATATGGCGAATAACAATAACCATTGGCATACGAACGGATAGTGAAGTCATCAGCCTCATAACGGTCAGCGGCCATAAAATCAGCCCCCTTCGCCACATCAGGCGAACCGTCTGCACGGATATACTCGATGTCATCAAACACGCCGACCAGCAACGCATATTGCGCCGTCAGTCTGCCCGCAGTGAACGGATCAACCGTCATTTTTTTATGTTGCATGTCAGCGGCATCAAAAACATCATCGTAGACGAAATCTTTATAAACCCACTGCGAACCCGCCACGCCCCACAGATTAACCTGCCAGCCGAGTACGACGTCTGGTGCAACCACGCGCGTCAGCCAGTTAACCGCACGGATATAACCTTTCAGGGTATTGGTAATGCCCGCCGGAACCTGCACATTCACATTATGATGGGCCAGTGCTTCGCTCAGAGGCTGACGTACCGGAATTTCATAAGTGGGCAGGAAACCGTATTTCTGGCATTCGCCAAGATAATCCGGATTCACAATATACCCGGCTGGCACCGGATGTTCGGCATCCTGCTGGGATTGCGCCATTTGCAGCGACTGAATAAAGTTGGCGAAGCTGAATTTATGGCGAACCGGATCGGCAATAATATTCGGCACATCACCCAGTGATAAGTTACAGGTATATGACACCATCACCGGCAGCACGGTTTCATTCAGTTTGGCGGAGACGTCCCGCGCCATTTTAATAATTTGCAGCGTAGGTTCTTTAGACGGAGACAGATAATCGCCCGCATCGCCCATGCCGTCATCACCGGAATATTTGAAAATTGAAGAGACGCGCGCCGCGGCAAAATCGTCCACGTTAGTCGGTACCATATTGGCGCAGGCACCAAAGGTGAGGAACTCAGGGAAACCTTTCACCCGCAGATTCGCCCCTTTGACAATTGTCACATTCAGCTGTGCCGGTGCATTCGCGCTGATCAGTAACGGCTGAGGGCTGACATCCACGTAATGCACGACGCCATTATGAATAAAGGTGCCGGAAACCACGGTATAAGAACCTGGCGCCACCAGAACCGGCTGCTCAATGCTGCCATTTTGCGCGGCAATCGCATCGAACCGGTACTGACGCGGCGGCACGGCGTTGTCCGTCAGACGCAGGGTAAGGGATTTACTGACCGCAGTTTCTGCCTTCACATTGATCGTCAGCTTCGCCGCATTTGACTGTGAATCGCCACGCTGGCTGACCTGTGCCTGCGTGAAGTTAATGCTGTGATACTGACCGTCGAACTGACCGTCGTAATCATCGAAAAGATAATGAACATTATTCAGGCGTAAATCGGCAATGCGGATTTCAAAGCGACCGGAAACCGGCAGCTGTTCCAGACGATATTGCTGGCCGGAGCGCACCGGCAGGCTCAGTTTATCCGTACCATTTTCGCTGCAAATCAGTGTCAGTTCTTCATCGCGTAAACCGGCAAGACCAGAGAAATTCAGTGCCACATCAATGGTCGTGCTGCGCTCCACTTCGCCAAAATTGATGGCAAGCGAGGTGGTGCGGCCTTTATCAATGGTGATTTCTGCCTGACCAATATTCACGGGAACGCGGACAGTACCGTCATCCGTGCTTAAATCTGTCGCAAAGACACTGTAATTCCCGGCATTGACGGAGAATGTAGACACCTGACCAAATCCCGGTAAAACACGCAGTGTCTTATCGCCGCGCACCAGGCGCAGTTCAACTGCGGTATTTTTCAATCCGGCAGGCAACGGCGGGCAACTGACCGACAATTCACCGGTCATGCCCGGCTCTTCGTCTGCGGCCAGCGCAAAGGTTTCGCGGAAATCAGACCACGCAGGCGAATCGGCAGAAGAGACGTTCAGCCCCATATGGATTTTCTGAATGGCGTCGCCGACAGGCTGACCATCAGTCGGTTCGACGATCACTTTAACATCGAAAATTCCGCCGCCGACGTCTGTGGATTCCACCTTGATACCGAGTGATTTCCACGGATTAGTTTCGACATTAATATCACCGGCAGTTATTTTTCCGGGTGCTGAAAATACGATCACTAACTTTTCTTTAATATCAACCGCGCCACCCGTTGTCGACTTAATCTCATTCAAATCGAGAGTGGGATACCACGCATCGTTGATCATGTTTAATTTGAATTGCAATTGCATAATACTTCTCCGCAAAGATGGATAAATAGAGTGAAACTCCCGCTGCAATAACGTCATCCGGGAACAGCCACCACCCTAGCAGAGGAATAAACCATCCATCTCCACACTTAATTCATTTTACGTACTTGTTATTATTAATATTTCGAAAAACTAACCCATTAATATAACTGTACGTTTTTATACTTATCATTTACCTGATTATTATTATAAATAAATTATAAAACACGTTTATTACCCGAATAACGGGGGGTGCATTTCCCTGCACCATTAAGCACTGCAAACGGGCAGCCTGTTACATTTCTGCTTTGCGCGATGTTATCCATTTTTAGTTGTGACAGCTTCTTGCCCGCTGGGCTAAGATACGCATCAGAAAAAATGCTTAAACCCATCGCGCCGAAGTGGATTAAAAAAGATTAAGTCTATGACAAATAATGTAAACCTGGATGCCCACACGCCGATGATGCAGCAGTATCTGCGTCTCAAAGCAGAGAACCCAGAAGTTCTGCTGTTCTATCGCATGGGTGACTTCTACGAACTGTTTTATGACGATGCAAAGCGCGCATCGCAGCTGATGGATATTTCTCTGACCAAGCGCGGTGCCTCTGCCGGTGAACCTATCCCGATGGCGGGTGTGCCTTATCATGCCGTTGAAGGCTATCTGGCAAAACTGGTGCAGCTCGGTGAATCCGTCGCGATTGCGGAACAGATTGGCGATCCGGCGCTGAGCAAAGGGCCGGTTGAACGTAAAGTCGTGCGTATCGTGACGCCCGGCACCGTCAGCGATGAAGCGTTGCTGAGCGAGCGCCATGACAATTTGCTGGCCGCTATCTGGCAGGACGGCCGTGGATTTGGTTATGCGACGCTGGATATCAGCTCCGGCCGTTTCCGTGTGGCTCAGCCCGACGATCTGGAAACCATGGCGGCTGAATTGCAGCGCACCAATCCGGCTGAACTGCTCTATCCGGAAAGCTTTGAGGCCATGCAGCTTATCTCTTCCCGTCGCGGATTGCGTCGTCGTCCGATGTGGGAATTTGAGCTGGAAACCGCGAAACAGCAGCTCAATCTGCAATTCGGCACCCGCGATTTAAGCGGCTTCGGCGTTGAGCAGGCGACGCAGGCGCTGCGTGCAGCCGGTTGTCTGCTGCAATATGTTAAAGATACCCAACGCACTGCCCTGCCGCATATCCGTGGCGTCACCATGGAACGCCAGCAGGACGGCATCATTATGGATGCGGCCACCCGCCGTAATCTGGAGCTGACGCAAAATCTGGCCGGTGGTGTAGAAAATACGCTGGCAGCGGTGCTTGATCAGGCGGTAACGCCGATGGGCAGCCGTATGCTCAAACGCTGGATCCATATGCCGAGCCGCGACATCAAACTGCTGACGCATCGCCAGCAGGCGATTGGTGCGTTGCAGGATATCACCGCCGATTTACAGCCGGTACTGCGTCAGGTCGGCGACCTCGAGCGTATTCTGGCGCGTCTGGCACTTCGCAGCGCACGCCCGCGCGACCTGGCCCGTATGCGTCATGCCATGCAACAACTGCCTGAAATCCGCGAGATCTTGCAGGGAACCGAAGCCGCTCATGTGAAAACGCTGGTGGAGCAAACCGGTGACTTTACCGAACTGGTGGAACTGCTCGAACGCGCCGTGATCGAAAGCCCGCCGGTTCTGGTGCGTGACGGTGGTGTAATCGCGCCGGGCTACAATGCTGAGCTGGATGAATGGCGCGCACTGGCCGACGGTGCGACGGATTATCTCGATCGTCTGGAGATCCGCGAACGTGAAAAGCTGGGGCTGGATACGCTGAAAGTCGGGTTCAACGGCGTTCATGGTTATTACATTCAGGTCAGCCGTGGTCAGAGCCATCTGGTGCCCATCCATTACGTCCGTCGCCAGACGCTCAAAAATGCCGAACGCTACATCATTCCTGAGCTGAAAGAATACGAAGATAAAGTGCTGACCTCCAAAGGCAAAGCGCTGTCTCTGGAAAAAGCGCTGTACGAAGAACTGTTCGACCTGCTGATGCCGCATCTGTCAGCGTTGCAGCAAAGCGCCAGCGCGCTGGCCGAGCTGGATGTGCTGAGCAATCTGGCAGAACGTGCTTACACGCTAAATTACGCCTGTCCGACCATGAGTGAAAAACCGGGTATTAATATTACCGGCGGTCGCCATCCGGTGGTTGAGCAGGTGCTGAGCGAGCCCTTTATTTCCAATCCGCTGAACATGTCTCCGGCGCGACGGATGCTGATCATTACCGGCCCGAACATGGGCGGTAAAAGTACCTATATGCGTCAGGCGGCACTGATTGTTCTGATGGCGCATATCGGCAGCTATGTGCCGGCGGAAGCCGCTGTCATCGGTCCGGTGGATCGCATCTTCACCCGCGTGGGCGCAGCCGACGATCTGGCCTCCGGGCGTTCGACCTTTATGGTGGAAATGACCGAGACGGCAAATATCCTGCACAATGCGACCGAAAACAGTCTGGTGCTGATGGATGAAATCGGACGCGGGACGTCAACTTACGATGGTTTGTCACTGGCATGGGCCTGCGCGGAAAACCTCGCCAGCCGCATTAAGGCCATGACGTTGTTCGCGACCCATTATTTCGAGCTGACCACCCTGCCGGAAAAAATGGAAGGCACCGTCAACGTGCATCTGGATGCTATCGAACATGGCGACACTATCGCCTTTATGCACAGCGTGCAGGACGGCGCGGCCAGCAAAAGTTATGGTCTGGCCGTGGCTGCACTGGCCGGTGTGCCACGTGATGTGATTAAGCGTGCGCGTCAGAAACTGAAAGAGCTGGAAACGTTGTCGAACAACGCCGCTGCCAGCAAAGTCGATGGCCCGCAGCTGGCATTACTGACCGAAGAAGTGTCTCCGGCCGTGGAGGCGCTGGAATCTCTGGATGCAGATTCATTGTCGCCACGTCAGGCGCTGGAGTGGATTTATCGTCTGAAAGACATGGTGTAAATCGCTGCTGACCTGAAACGGACGCATAAAAAAACGGTGGGGATTAACCCACCGTTTTTAATTTCCGTTCTTGCAGATACTGCATGATACAGCCACTGTCTGACGAGTCTGTTACTCGCGGAACTCTCTTACTCGCGGAACAATGCTTCGATGCTCAGCCCTTGTCCCTGCAGGATTTCACGCAGGCGACGCAAACCTTCTACCTGAATCTGACGAACACGTTCACGTGTCAGACCAATCTCGCGACCCACATCTTCCAGCGTCGCTGCTTCATAGCCTAACAGGCCGAAACGACGCGCCAGAACTTCACGCTGTTTTGCATTCAACTCGAATAACCACTTCACGATACTCTGTTTCATATCGTCGTCTTGTGTGGTGTCTTCCGGGCCGTTGTCTTTTTCATCCGCCAGAATATCTAACAACGCTTTCTCTGAGTCACCACCCAGCGGGGTGTCTACAGACGTAATGCGTTCATTCAGGCGCAACATACGGCTGACGTCATGTACCGGCTTGTCGAGTTGCTCAGCAATCTCTTCAGCGCTTGGTTCATGGTCCAGTTTATGTGCAAGTTCACGTGCGGTACGCAGGTAAACGTTCAGTTCTTTAACGATGTGAATTGGCAGACGAATAGTACGGGTTTGATTCATGATCGCCCGTTCGATTGTCTGTCGGATCCACCATGTTGCATAGGTAGAGAAACGGAAGCCGCGTTCAGGGTCGAATTTTTCAACCGCACGGATCAGACCCAGGTTACCTTCCTCGATCAAATCCAGCAGTGCCAGACCGCGATTACTGTAGCGGCGGGCAATTTTAACCACCAAACGCAGGTTACTTTCAATCATACGGCGGCGGGAAGGAACATCTCCCCGCAGCGCGCGTCGTGCGAAATAAACTTCCTCTTCTGCAGTAAGCAGAGGGGAATAACCGATTTCACCGAGGTACAGTTGAGTGGCATCCAGCACTCTTTGGCTTACAGCCTGCGACAACAATTCTTCTTCAGCATCGTTATCGGCAGTCTCTTCGACTAATGCTTTCTCGTCAAAGGCTTCAGCGCTGTTCTCATCGAAATCTACATCATCATGTAACTCGTTAACTTTCAGCGTATTCTGACTCATAAGCTGCTCCTACCCGTGGTCCCGAGGGCAGAATCAATGCTCTGCCCCGATTTATCGCTGCGGAAGATAACGCAGCGGGTTTACGGATTTCCCCTTGTAACGAATTTCAAAATGCAATCTTACTGAACTGGTTCCGGTGCTACCCATAGTCGCTATTTTTTGTCCCGCCTGCACTTCTTGTTGTTCCCGGACCAGCATTGTATCGTTATGTGCATAGGCGCTCAGGTAATCATCATTGTGTTTAATGATGATCAGATTACCGTAACCGCGAAGAGCATTACCTGCGTAAACCACACGCCCCGAGGCGGTTGCTACGACAGACTGTCCACGCGAACCAGCAATATCGATCCCCTTATTTCCCCCTTCAGAAGCTGAGAAATTATCGATAATTTTCCCGTCAGTCGGCCATTTCCAGGAGGAAACCGGACCGCCATTATTTGTTGACGTGGCAACGGGAGTGCTGGCTACAGCAACAGGTGTTGTGGTGGTAGTAACTGCACCTGATGAAGGCAACATCTTACCTACATTCTGTTTACCAGAGGAATCAGAATACGTGGTAGTTGGTTGAGATGCAACCACAGAACCTGCAAGCATTCCTCCGGTTGGCACTTTCGGAACACCGCCATTTGTGGCATCTGTCACCACTGGCGCGCTGTTCGTACTGGCCGCAGAAGAGACGTTATTTATCTGGACTGTCTGCCCGACTTCGAGGCTGTATGGCGCCGGGATATTATTGCGCGCGGCCAGGTCACGGAAGTCATTACCGGTGATCCACGCAATGTAGAACAGGGTGTCGCCACGCTTCACCTGATAGGTACTGCCGCTATAACTTCCCTTAGGGATGGAGTTGTAGCTGCGGTTGTAAACAATGTGTCCGCCAGGCCCGACAGCAGGTGCCATTTGCGGAGCGGAATTCAGAGTATTCTGACCAGAATTGCCAGTGTTTCCGCCGCCATTAACGCTGCTGATAGGTGCAGATGTCGTTGAATTGTTCGAACATCCCGCCATCCAGGCACTGATAAAAGTACACACTGCAATGCGGCTTAGTGTTTTTATTGGGCTTCCCGTGCTCATATTTCCCCCGTTACGGCAATCTCAGAATATCTCTTTAACCGCGCACACCGCGCCAGCTGGCGCTTTTCGTGTCACCTGACACGGTGCGGGCAGGCAACATACTCACTCAGGTCTACGCCCGAATGCCGCTGTGCCATAAAAAACTGTAGTGGATGCTATCAACATCGCCAGTACAGCACCATATAACAGTTGTATTTAAATTTTAAGGGGTTAGTCCTGAAGGCACCGGCACACCGCCGGTTTCAGGCGAGTTCGCCTTTCACCAGCGGGACAAAACGAACGGCTTCGATGTTTTCTGCGACAAACTCATCACCACGCCGGGTGATCCGTTGCAATGTCTGGTTTTCTTCGCCCACAGGCAGAATTAACACTCCGCCATCATCGAGTTGCTGCAGTAAATCTTGAGGTATTTCAGGGGGTGCGGCGGTGACAATAATGGCGTCAAACGGGCCGCGTGAAGGCCAGCCCTGCCAGCCGTCACCATGACGCGTAGAGACGTTATGCAAATCGAGTTGCTTGAGGCGTCTTTTCGCCTGCCACTGCAAACCCTTGATGCGCTCAACCGAGAAAACATGTTCAACCAGATGCGCCAGAATAGCGGTCTGATAGCCTGAACCGGTGCCAATTTCCAGCACGCGTGAAGACGGCTCAAGGCGCAGCAGCTCAGTCATTCTGGCCACGGTATAAGGCTGAGAAATGGTCTGCCCCGAGCCAATCGGCAACGCGGTGTTTTCGTACGCTTTATGCTGAAATGCCTCATCGACGAACCGCTCGCGCGGCACGGACTCGATAGCATGCAGCAGTTTTTCATCATGAATGCCTTGCTGGCGCAGTTGTTCCAGCAGGTTGTACATCGGCTTATTCACCATTCGCGCTCACCCCGGCCTTTTCCAACCATGAGACCACGACATCCTGAGCCGCATAGGCGGTTAAATCCACCTGAAGGGGCGTCACTGAAACATAGCCTTGCGCGACAGCGGCAAAATCAGTGTCAGGTGCGACATCAAACTTATCGCCCGGCGGGCCAATCCAGTACAAGTCCTGGCCGCGCGGATCCTGCTGACAAAATACCTGCTCGGCCGGATGACGGCTACCGCAACGCGTCACTTTGATTCCCAAAATCCGCGAAAGTGGCAGATCCGGGACGTTAATATTCAGAATTTTGCCAGTGCGCAAAGGCTCACGCGCCAGCGCCCTGAGAATGCGACAAGTGATGATCGCTGCGGTGTCGTAATGCTGATGACCGTCCAGCGAGACCGCAAGCGCCGGGAAGCCAAGATGACGACCTTCCATTGCGGCGGCGACCGTACCGGAATAAATCACGTCGTCGCCCAGATTTGGCCCGGCATTAATGCCTGAGACCACGATATCCGGCTTCGGGCGCATCAGCGTATTGACGCCAAGATACACGCAGTCGGTCGGCGTGCCATTAATCACGGCGGTATCGCCGTTAGGGTAAGACTGAATACGCAACGGGCCGTCCAGCGTCAGCGCGTTCGATGCGCCGCTGCGGTTACGGTCAGGGGCCACCAGCTTCACGTCGGCAAACTCGCGCAGCGCGGACGCCAGCGCCTGAATGCCGGGAGCCAGTACGCCGTCGTCGTTACTCAGTAATATCCGCATCAGTTTCATCCAGATTCATCAGTTCACGCACCACGCTGGTGGCATAACTGCCGGCCGGTAACCAGAATTTGAGTTCCAGAGTGACGTCATCCCAGCGCTGCCATTGCATCTGCAAAGGTTGCAGCATAATGGCGCGACGCGCAGGTTCCACCCGTTCACGTTTAAGCAGTGACAGCAAATCCGTCTGATCGCTGAGACAGCTTTGCTCGAAAGCTTCGGCGTCTTCCAGCGTGCCCAGCGGACCGTCACCCGGTAAAGGTGCCGTTACCAGCAGTTCACCACTTTCAACACGCGGTTGCAGCGATTCAAACTCTTCCGCTTTTGCCACAAACCAGCTGCCACGTCCGCTAAGTTGCAGGGCATCACCCAGCATCGGCTGACGCACGGTGCCATCGGCCAGACGCTGGCTGGCGACAATATTGAACATGGCGCTGCGGCTGGCAGAAAGATAGAAGCTGCGTTTAGCACGTTCTTTCGGACGGGCTTCGTTGGTTGCCCAGCGTTTCGCCTGCACCAGATTGTTGCCGCCACGACCAAAACGCTGGGTGCCGAAATAGTTCGGTACGCCCTGTTGGGTGATTTTTTCCAGGCGCGCTTCGACATCTGCAATATTGCTTATCTGGCGCAGCACCAGCGTAAACGCATTGCCTTTCAGTGTGCCGATACGCATTTTTTTACGATGGCGTGAGGCGCGGACCACTTCGCAGCCTTCGAGATTAAACTGGCTTAAATCAGGGTCAGCCTTGCCCGGCAGATGCAGGCAAAACCATTGTTCGGTGACCGCATGACGGTCTTTCAGACCGGCATAACTGACGTCGCGCGGATGCACTTTGGCAAACCGCGCCAGCTGCTCGGCAACAAATTGTGTATTGCAGCCATTTTTGCGGATCCGCACCAACAGATGTTCACCTTCTCCGTCCGGCTCAAAGCCCAGATCCTCTTCGACGATAAAGTCTTCCGGATTGGCTTTCAGCTGGCCGGTGGCAACAGGTTCGCCCAGTAACCAGGTGAGACGGGACATATCTATCATGCGGTAATCTTCCACAACATCATTCCTTAATCAGCAGGGCAACGGCTTCACAGGCGATACCTTCGCCGCGACCGGTAAAGCCCAGCTGTTCGGTGGTGGTGGCTTTTACATTGACGTCATCCATATGGCACTGCAAATCTTCGGCCAGAAACACGCGCATCTGCGGGATGTGCGGCGCCATTTTCGGTGCCTGTGCAATGATGGTGATATCCAGATTGCCCAGCTTATAGCCCTTCGCACGGATACGGCGATAAGCTTCACGCAGCAGTTCACGGCTGTCAGCGCCTTTGAATGCCGGATCGGTATCCGGGAAAAGCTTGCCGATATCACCCAATGCCGCTGCGCCGAGCAGGGCATCCGTAGCCGCATGCAGCGCCACGTCACCGTCCGAATGCGCCAGTAAACCCTGCGGATAAGGGATACGCACACCACCGATCACCAGCGGGCCTTCGCCGCCAAACTTATGTACATCAAAACCGTGACCGATACGCATTATGCGTTCTCCTCCTGGGATAAGCGGGTTAAATAGAATTCTGCCAGCGCCAGATCTTCCGGGCGGGTAACTTTAATATTATCGGCGCGCGCCGGGATCAGCATAGGATGAAAACCGCAATATTCCATTGCAGAGGCTTCATCTGTGACCACCGCACCTTCATTCAGGGCACGGCGCAGGCAGGTTTTCAGTAATTCTAACGGGAAAAATTGCGGCGTCAGCGCGTGCCAGAGATCCTGACGATCGACCGTATGCGCGATTGCCGCAACGCCGGGTTCGCCGCGCTTCATGGTGTCGCGCACCGGTGCGGCAAGGATCCCGCCGACTTTGCTGATGGCGGAAATCGCCAGCAGATTATTGAGGTCATCCGGATGCAGGCACGGGCGTGCGGCGTCATGCACCAGCACCCAGCCACGATCACCGGCGACGTTCAGTCCGGCCATCACCGACTCCGCGCGTTCTGAACCTCCCTCCACCACGCGGATACGCGGATCGCTGGCAATGGGAAGTTGGGCGAACTGCGTGTCGTGCGGGCTTAACGCCACAATAACCTGGCTGACTCTGCTGCTTTGCAGCAAAGCGCGGATTGAATGTTCTATCAGCGTTTTACCGCCGACAGAAAGGTATTGCTTGGGGCATTCTGCCTGCATACGGCTGCCAATTCCGGCAGCCGGTAACACGGCAATGACCTCTGGAAGGGAAACTGCGGTATGACTCATGGCTATTGATTCAGGTTGTTTTGCGAAACGGTGCTGCCCGGCGCACGTTTGTTGTCAGGCACCAGACGATAGAAAGTCTCGCCGGGTTTAATCATGCCCAGTTCGTTGCGTGCGCGTTCTTCGATTGCTTCCTGACCGCCGTTTAAATCGTCGATTTCTGCGAAAAGTTGATCATTACGTGATTTCAGTTTGCCGTTATTAACTTGCTGCACCTGAACGTCATCGTTTACACGAACATAATCGTGAATACCATTCTTACCCAGCCACAGCGAATACTGTAGCCAGCCAAGTAAAATCAGTAAAAGCAGTGTTAGTTTGCCCATCCCCGCCCCCTAAAAAAGCTGGACAATCATCCCACAACTTTCCCTCTGACTCCACTGTGGCAGGGTAAATGCCGGTGAGAATCAGACTTACGCACGCAATTATGGGTGAGAATGACACAATGGGTTACATCGTGAAGGGAATTTGCAGGGAAAACCGCCAGCAAAAGTCACCAGCCAGAGAGGAAAGAGAAGACTGTCCAGAACATGCCGATAACGCAGACAGCGCTGGCCAGAGAGGTTGTAAACCAGCCACCGCCAAAGAACATGCTGAACGCAATACCGATCAGCACGGAAACCGGCATCAGCGCCAGAAAGAACGGCCAGGTATAGAGCAGGAAAAACAGGGTGTTGGAACCGTAAACCAGAAAAGGGATCGCAAACGCCAGCCAGTAGAAGACAAACCCGATGAATCCGCCCTGCATGGAGTAGGAAGGATCTTCATTGTCTGCACTGTCGGTTGCCGGCACGGGTACGCGTGTCCGGGGGCTGATTTCTCCGGTACGTTCCACGCGGATCCTGCTGACAAGTCTGCTGAGTAAAGCCTGCATAAGTGATCCCTGTATCTCGGTGTAAACCGGCACGCTCTGTGGCGTTTGGCCGGCAACATTCAGGGATTGATAATAGCGCGCTGGCGCATCACATCTAATAATTGAGGGACCAAATGTGTTACCAATTGTTCGCCATCAAGATGCACATCCGGGGTCTCCGGCGGCTGATATTCCGAGTCAATGCCCGTGAAGTTTTTCAGTTCACCCGCACGGGCTTTCTTATATAACCCTTTCGGATCCCGCGCCTCACAGATAGCCAGCGGCGTATCCACAAACACTTCGATAAACTGACCGTCTTCCAGCAAATCACGCACCATGTCACGCTCGGCGCGGTGCGGCGAGATAAACGCAGTCAGCACGACCTGTCCGGCATCCACCATCAGTTTTGCCACTTCACCCACGCGACGAATGTTTTCACGGCGGTCGTCATCAGTGAAACCCAGATCACGGCACAGCCCGTGGCGGACGTTATCGCCATCGAGCAGATACGTGCTGACGCCCTGCGCATGCAGCGCCTGTTCCAGCGCACCGGCCACGGTGGATTTTCCCGAGCCCGAAAGCCCGGTGAACCACAATACTGCACCGCGATGACCATGCTGTTTTTCGCGATCCGCACGCGTAACGGCGTGCGGATGCCAGACAACATTCTCATCTTTTAAAAAAGTGCTGTCTTGTGACGCCATCTTATTTGCCACCCAGCAGGTCACGTGCGCCCCAGTGCGGGAAGTGACGACGAACCAGACTGTTCAGTTCCAGCTCAAACGCGCTGTATTTATCAGATTCCTGATAAACCTGCTCAACCGCTTCGCGTACCAGACCGGCACCGACGGTAACGTTAGTCAGGCGATCGATAAAGATCATCCCCCCCGTCACGGCATTACTTTGGTAGTTATCCAGCACCAGCGGTTCATCAAAGGTCAGTTCAATCAGGCCGATGCCGTTGAGCGGCAGGTTTTCAACCACACGCTGCGTGAGCGAGTTAATTTCCACCTGATATTCGATATTTTCCACACGCGCACGGGCTTTCTTGCCCCCGACTTTGATGTCGTAACTCTGACCGACGCTCAGTGGCTGTTCCGCCATCCACACCACGTCAACTTTGGCGTTCTGCACCGGTTTAACGGTTTCTTGCGCATCCACCAGCGTGTCGCCACGGCTGATATCGCGTTCATCAGCCAGCACCAGAGTAATCGCTTCGCCTGCCCAGGCTTCCTGCAAATCACCGTCGAACGTCACAATGCGCGCCACGGTGGATTCCACACCAGATGGCAGCACTTTGATTTTCTGGCCGACACGCACTGAGCCGGATGCCAGCGTGCCGGCATAACCACGGAAATCGAGGTTTGGACGGTTCACATACTGCACCGGGAAACGCATCGGCTGCTGTTCACGGATGTTAATGATGTTGACCGTTTCCAGTACGTCGAGCAGCGTCGGGCCGGTATACCAGCTCATTTTCTCGCTTTGCGTGGCGACGTTATCGCCTTCCAGCGCAGAGAGCGGCACAAATTTGATGTCCAGATCGGTCGGCAATTGCTGAGCGAAATCCAGGTAGTCCTGTTTAAACTGTTCGAATACCGCTTCGCTGTAATCCACCAGATCCATTTTATTGACGGCCACCACCAGATGGCGGATCCCGAGCAATGTCGCAATGAAGCTGTGGCGGCGGGTTTGATCCAGCACGCCTTTACGGGCGTCGATCAGTAAGATAGCCAGATCACAGGTCGATGCACCGGTCGCCATATTACGGGTGTACTGCTCATGTCCCGGCGTGTCGGCGATAATAAACTTACGTTTCTCGGTGGAGAAATAACGGTATGCCACGTCGATGGTAATACCCTGCTCGCGTTCAGCCTGTAAGCCGTCTACCAGCAAAGCCAGATCCAGTTTTTCGCCCTGCGTGCCGTGGCGCTTGCTGTCGTTGTGCAAAGAAGACAGCTGATCTTCGTAGATCTGACGGGTGTCATGCAGCAGGCGTCCGATCAAGGTACTTTTGCCGTCATCGACGCTGCCACAGGTCAGAAAGCGCAGCAGGCTTTTGTGTTGCTGAGCGTGCAGGTAAGCTTCGACGCCGCCCTGCTCCGCGATTTGTTGTGCAATTGCGTTATTCATTAGCTGCGGCTCCTCAGAAGTACCCTTGACGCTTTTTCAGTTCCATCGAACCGGCCTGATCACGGTCGATCGCGCGTCCCTGACGTTCACTGGTGGTCGACACCAGCATTTCTTCGATGATCTCCGGCAGCGTTTGCGCCTCGGATTCAACGGCACCGGTCAGCGGCCAGCAACCCAGGGTACGAAAACGCACCATTTTCTTTTCGATCACTTCGCCCGGTTGCAGATCAATACGATCGTCATCGACCATCAGCAGCATTCCGTCGCGTTCCAGTACCGGACGCGGCGCGGCCAGATACAGCGGAACGATCTCGATGTTTTCCAGATAGATGTACTGCCAGATATCCAGCTCAGTCCAGTTGGAGAGCGGGAACACGCGGATGCTTTCGCCTTTATTAATCTGGCCGTTGTAGTTGTGCCACAGCTCAGGGCGCTGGTTTTTTGGATCCCAGCGGTGGAAGCGGTCGCGGAACGAATAGATACGCTCTTTGGCACGGGATTTTTCTTCGTCACGACGTGCACCGCCGAAAGCGGCATCAAAACCATGTTTACTCAGTGCCTGCTTCAGCCCTTCGGTTTTCATGATGTCGGTGTGTTTGGCGCTGCCATGAACGAACGGGTTAATGCCCATCGCTACGCCTTCCGGGTTTTTATGCACAATCAGCTCGAAACCGTAGTTCTTCGCCGTGCGGTCACGGAATTCGTACATTTCACGGAATTTCCAGCCGGTATCCACATGCAGCAGCGGGAACGGCAAGGTGCCCGGGAAAAAGGCTTTGCGCGCCAGATGCAGCATCACCGAGGAATCTTTACCGATGGAGTACATCATCACCGGGTTGGCGAATTCAGCAGCCACTTCACGGATGATATGGATACTCTCCGCCTCCAGTTGCCGCAAATGAGTCAGTCGTTTTTCGTCCATAACAGATCCTTTAAGCCAAATTCACAACCGACGGGCGTTGGGTGCCGTCAGTCTCAGGATGATGCCCAAACCATGCCAGTTGCTGATGAAGCGTAACCACTTCACCAATCACCAGTAACGCCGGTGCCGGCGCCTGTTGAGCCAGATGTTCAAGATTATCGAGTGTTCCGGTCAGCACCTGCTGGTCAGAACGCGTTCCCCGTCCGATTACGGCAACGGGCGTATTCGCTGCGCGACCATGAGCGATCAGCTGCTGGCTGATTTCAGCCGCTTTGAGCGTGCCCATGTAAATCGCCAATGTTTGCTGGCCTTTCGCCAGAGTTTCCCACTGCACGCCGTTGTTTTCCGGGCGGCAATGTCCTGTGACAAATATGACGCTCTGTGCGTGGTCGCGGTGCGTCAGCGGGATCCCGGCGTAAGCCGTCGCACCCGCCGCGGCAGTCACGCCCGGCACCACCTGGAAAGGTATGCCTGCAGCCTGCACGGCCTGTAATTCTTCGCCGCCGCGACCGAAAATAAACGGGTCGCCCCCTTTAAGGCGTACGACTTTTTTCCCCTGCAGTGCCAGCTCGACCAGCAGACGGTTAGTTTCTTCCTGTGCGACAGAATGGCTGCCCGCACGTTTACCGACACAAATCTTGTCCGCATCACGGCGCACCAGATCCAATACTTCGTCACTGACCAGATAGTCGTAAAGCACCACATCGGCCTGCTGCATCACCTGCAGCCCGCGTAAGGTGAGCAATCCTGCATCACCCGGCCCGGCGCCGACCAGCGTGACATTGCCGTTATGCGAGATGTCTTCCGCGTTTTCTAACTGCTGTTGCAGTGCCTGTTCAGCTTCTGCGAGCTTTCCCGCAGACGCGAGGCTGGCGAAACGTCCGGCAAAGGCGTGTTCCCAGAAACGGCGACGCGCGCGCATGGAACTGAACTGCGCTTTCACGTTTTCGCGCCAGCGTCCGGCGATATCGGCCATTTGCCCGAGGCTGTTCGGCAGCAAGGTTTCCAGCTTTTCACGCAACATTCTGGCGAGCACCGGCGCTTTACCGCTGGACGAAATCGCCACGACAATCGGCGAACGGTCGACAATCGAAGGGAAAATGAACGAGCACTTCGGCTGATCGTCAACCACGTTAGCCAGCACATGACGGCGGTTGGCCTGCTCAAACACTTCAGCATTCAGCGCAGCATCGTCAGTGGCGGCAATCACCAGAAACACGTCATCGAGTTGTTCCGGCAAAAACGCCTGGGCTGACCAGCTGACTTCAGCGGCCTGTCTGCGTTGTTCCAGCTCGGGAGAAAGTGCCTGTGCGACTATCCGTACTTGCGCACCTGCCCGCAGGAGAAGATCGATTTTGCGAGCAGCGACTTCGCCACCACCCACAACCAGCACAGGGCGTTGTTTGAGGTCGGCAAATATTGGTAGATAGTCCACAAAAGCCTTAAATGATTATCAGGATTAATAAACAAACTATACGTGCAGGGAATAATTGATCTGAAATGACGAAAAGGAATGATTAGTTACTAAATGGAATATAGCCCGGCAAAAAGAGCGGTTTGGGATAACGGGAAATTGTCTAATCGCCCAGAGAATCGCATACTGTATCCCCCAGAAAGACCGCCATACGCGGCCTGATGTTTGATTGCCTTCCGGTCGTTTTGACCAGCAAATAAGGATTTTTGGCTATGTTTTCTTTTTCACGCATGACGCGGACACTGCTGGCGATGAGCCTGAGCTGTGCCGGTTTGGGTCATGCGCTGGCGGCTTCCGCCCCGCTTCCGGCAATGGGGTTTATCGCCAGTCAGCAAATCCGCCATATCGCGACCTATTTTCCGGGGCGTATGGCCGGCAGCCCGGCAGAACTCATCGCCGCTGAATATCTGAATCAGCAGTTCACCAAACTGGGTTATAAGAGCGATTTACGCGGTTTCGATACCCGTTATCTTTACACCAGTAGCGCGGGCAAAAAGGACTGGCGGAACATTCACGCCACGTCAGTGATTGCTGCACGTGCCGGTGAAGTCCCGCAGCAAATCATCGTGATGGCGCATTTCGATACCTATGTGCCGCAAAGCGACAGCGATACCAATCATAATCTCGGCGGCCTGACCTTACAGGGTGTCGATGATAACGCCTCAGGCGTCGGCGTGATGCTGGAGCTGGCCGAACGCATGCAGGCCATCCCGACGCATTACAGTCTGCGTTTTGTGGCGCTCAGCGCGGAAGAAACCGGGACAAAAGGCGCGGAAGATTTCGTTAACCGCATGAGTGCTGAAGAGAAGAAAAATACCCTGCTGGTGATTAACCTGAGTTCACTTATCACCGGCGACCGGTTGTATTTCAACAGCGGCACTAACACGTCGGTGGCGGTGGCGAAACTCACCCGTGTGCGGGCGCTGAATATTGCGCGCAGTCTGGGCATTCCGGCGGAAAGTCACGAAGGCGCACATTGCTGCGAGGGTATCAAAGCGCTGGATGACGCGCGTCTGCCGCTGCTGAATGTCACCGCGACTAACTTTGCACTGGGTAAGAAAGACGGCATGCAACAACGTGCGATCAGCAGTCACTTCCCGCTGGGCACGACGCGTTATCAGAGCCAGTTCGACAATCTGCAATATCTGGATAAAGCCCTGCCGGGCCGCATCGAAAAACGCTCACGCGATACAGTGAAAGTGTTATTCCCGCTGCTGAAGGATCTGGCGAAACCGGCGAAACACGCCTGATTAAGAGGATAATTTAGGGGACTCTTATCAGGAATCCCCTAAATAATTCGGTTTGCAGGCAGGCGGCAAGTAAACGCATCCCCGGGAGCATAGATTACTATGTGACCGGGGTAAGAGCGCGCAGCCAACGCATCTGCAACCCGAAGTATGACGGGGATTTACTCATGGAGGCCGCATTCGCGTTTGAGCCCAAAGAAGCGCGTGTCTTCTTCTTTCATTCCTTCTTCCCACTTCTTCGTGGTGTGCGTGTCACCGACGGAAAGGTAGCCCTGATCCCATAACGGGTGATAGCTCAGGCCGTGTTCTTTCAGATACTGGAAGATCTGACGGTTATCCCAGTCGATGATCGGCAGGATTTTAAACACACCGCGTTGCACAGCCAGCACCGGCAGATGCGCACGGCTGCCGGATTGCTCGCGCCGCAGACCGGCGAACCAGGTCTGCACGCCGAGCGTCTGAATCGCACGATTCATCGGCTCGACTTTGTTGATGTGATTGTACTTCTCGATACCCCCGACACCCTGCTCCCACAGTTTGCCGTAGCGCGCTTCCTGCCACGCCGCAGAATGTTCCGCGCGGAATACCTGTAAATTCAGGTTCAGCTGTTCGGTTAACGTATCGATGAACTGATAGGTTTCCGGGAACAGATAGCCGGTATCGGTCAGGATCACCGGAATGTCCGGTTTCTGCTGAGTGACTAAGTGCAGACAGACCGCCGCCTGGATGCCGAAGCTGGAAGACAGCGCGAATTCGCCGGGCATATTTTCCAGCGCCCATTGCACACGCTCCTGCGCGGACAGTTTTTCCAGGCTGACGTTAATTTCCGCCAGCGCCAAAGATTGTCCGGACTTCGGCAGTTCGTTCAGTTCAGCCAGAGTAAGATTCAGCAAACTCATATTGCCTCCAGGCGGTTATCGCGCTTAGTCATAAAAGTCGCGTGCAGGATCCAGCACCGGCTTGATGATCCCGGCGCGGATCACGAAGTCACCAAAGCCTTCACCGGTTTCACGCTCTTTCGACCAGCGTCCGACCAGTTCGTCAATGATGCTCAGGATTTCAGCATCAGAAATGTTTTCGCGATACATGCGCGGAATACGTGTTCCGGCGCGGTTACCGCCGAGGTGCAGGTTGTAGCGGTTCATCGCTTTACCCACCAGGCCAATTTCGGCCAGCAGCGCGCGGCCACAGCCGTTCGGGCAACCGGTGACGCGCAGAACAATGTGTTCATCGCCCACGCCGTGACCGTGCATGATGCCTTCTACTTTGGTCACAAACTCAGGCAGGAAACGTTCCGCTTCCGCCATCGCCAGCGGACAGGTCGGATACGACACACAAGCCATCGAGTTTTTACGCTGCTCGGTGATGCCGTCGTCAATCAGGCCGTGATTACGCGCCAGGGTTTCGATCGCGTCTTTGTCTTTTTCAGCGACACCGGCCACGATCAGGTTCTGGTTAGCAGTAAGCCTGAAGTCGCCTTTATGGATCTTAGCAATTTCTGCCAGTCCGGTTTTCAGCGGTTTGCCCGGATAATCGAGAATACGGCCATTTTCGATAAACAGCGTCAGGTGCCATTGTTTGTCGATGCCCTTTACCCAGCCGATGCGATCGCCGCGACCGGTAAATTCGTAAGGACGAACATCGCCAAACTGAATGCCTGCGCGTTTTTCAACTTCGGCTTTGAAAACCGGCACGCCGACGCGTTCCAGCGTGTATTTGGTTTTGGCGTTTTTACGGTTGGTGCGGTTACCCCAGTCACGCTGCGTGGTCACCACCGCTTCGGCAACAGCCAGCGTGTTCTCCAGCGGAATAAAGCCCAGTTCGCTGGCAGTACGTGCATACGTGGCTTTATCACCGTGTGCGATAGAAAGCCCGCCGCCGACCAGCACGTTAAAGCCGACCAGTTTGCCGTTATCGGCAATCGCCACGAAGTTAAGGTCGTTAGCGTGCAAATCCACGTCATTCTGCGGCGGGATCACCACGGTGGTTTTGAATTTACGTGGCAGATAGGTCGCGCCCAGGATCGGCTCTTCGTCGGTGGTTTCTACTTTTTCCTGATCCAGCCAGACTTCGGCGTAAGCACGGGTGCGCGGCAGCAGGTGCTCGGAGATTTTCTTCGCCCACTGATACGCTTCCTGATGCAGTTCAGACTCCACCGGATTCGAGGTACACAATACGTTACGGTTAACGTCATTGGCGGTCGCCAGTGCGTCCAGACCAAGTTTATTCAGCAACTGATGTACCGGTTTCACGTTCGGTTTCAGAATACCGTGGAACTGGAAAGTCTGACGGTTAGTAATACGGATGCTGCCGTACAGCGTGCTGTCTTCAGCAAATTTATCGATGCCCAGCCACTGCGCAGGCGTCATCACGCCGCCCGGCAAACGGCAACGCAACATCATGGCATGACGCGGTTCCAGCTTCTGCTCAGCGCGTTCCGCACGAATATCACGGTCATCCTGCTGATACATACCGTGGAAGCGAATCAACAGGAAGTTGTCACCGTTGAAGCCACCGGTCAGACCGTCTTTTAAATCTTCGGTGATGGTACCGCGCAGGAAATTACTTTCCTTCTTCAGGCGTTCGGCGTCAGCCAGCGGCGCATCGACGATCAGCGGGCCCGGACCGGGATTGAGTTCACTCCACAACTTGTTGCTCATAAGGTTTTCGCTCATTGCTCTGATTCGTTAGTAGACGTCGCGCTGATAACGGCGATCCAGGCGTAATTCACTGAGATATTCGTCGGCGGTTTCCAGATCCATCACGCCGTATTCAGCAATGATTTCCAGTAACGCCTGCTCTACATCTTTCGCCATACGGTTGGCATCGCCGCAAACATAAACGTGCGCGCCTTCCTGCAACCACTGCCAGACTTCCGCACCCTGCTCGCGCAGTTTGTCCTGTACGTACACTTTTTCTGCCTGATCGCGTGACCATGCCAGAGAGATATGGGTCAGCAGACCGTCTTTCACGTAACGCTGCCACTCGACCTGATACAGGAAATCATCGGTAAAGTGCGGGTTACCGAAGAACAGCCAGTTTTTGCCACTGGCGCCGTCGTTATCACGCTGCTGCATGAACGCGCGGAATGGCGCAATACCGGTGCCGGGCCCTATCATAATGACCGGCGCTTCCGGATTGGCCGGCAGGCGGAAGTTGTCGTTATGTTCGATGAAAACTTTCACTTCACCGTCCTCTTGCAGACGGTCGGCCAGATAGCCGGAAGCGCCGCCGGTACGCGCACGCCCGTCGATGTCGTAACGCACCACGCCAACCGTAATGTGCACTTCAGATTCGGTTTCCGCCTGCGAAGAGGCAATCGAATACAGACGCGGCGTCAGCGGACGCAGCAAATCCACCAGTTGCTGGGCATCCAGCTCAGTCGGCGCACGGCGTACCATGTCGGCGAACGGCACGGTCTGCGCGTATTGCTGCAAAGCAGGTATATCCGCCAGCAAACCGGTCAGATGTTCGTCGCGGCAAAGCGCGGCGTATTTCTCGATAATCGGCGTGGTGTTCTGGGTCAGTTCAATGTGATGTTGCAGTGCGTCTGAGAGTGACAGTTTTTTATCGTTCACTTCGACGATTTCATCGCCTTTGAGCCACAGCAACTCCACGATTTCCTGTACCAGTTGCGGATCGTTTTCAAACCAGATCCCCAGCGCATCGCCAGGCTGGTAACGCAGGCCGGAATCACCGAGTTCGATTTCCAGATGACGCACGTCTTTGTCAGAATCACGACCCGTGATTTTCTGGTTAACAGAAAGTGTCGCTGTCAGCGGCGCTTCTTTGGTGTAAGGGCTGCTGTCGACCTGATTTACACTACCCGCCAGCGTCGGCGCGGGTTGAGCGCCAGTATCTGCCGGCACGCGCTGTTTCAGCACATCAACAATACGCTTGCGCCAGTTTTCTGCCGCTTCTTTATATTCAACATCGGCATCAACGCGATCTAACAGGCGTTCTGCGCCGAGTTCGCCCAGACGGGTATCAAAGTCTTTACCCGCCTGACAGAAGAATTCGTAGGACGTATCACCCAGTGCAAACACCGCAAAAGCCGTGTCTTTCATTTGCGGGGCTTTTTTCGATTGCAGGAATTTATGCAACGCGACCGCTTCTTCAGCCTGTTCGCCTTCGCCCTGCGTGGAGGCCACGATCAGCAGCAGCTTTTCCTGACCAATTTGTTTGAATTTATAGTCGCCGGCATTCACCAGGTTGACGTTAATTTTTGCAGCCGTCAGATCATCGCGTAACTGTTCAGCGACTCGACGGGCGTTACCGGTTTGCGAAGCAGAAATCAGGGTGACCGACGCGGCAGCCTGCACAGGTGCGGCAGCGGCCACTGCGCCCGGTTGCTGATTGACCATGCCCCAGAAATAGCCGGACAACCAGGCCATCTGAGTCGGCGAATAATCACCAATCGCCGATTGAAGGCGGGCCATTTGCTCGGGGGTCAGCGGGAGCAGTGAAGTTGGAGGTGCCTGAGTCGTCATCGCGGTACGAATTCCCTTATGCAGAAGCAAGTCATCAATCCGGCCTCCGGCGGCTTATTCGGTGTGAGTACGCGCGGGAAAGACCTTTTAGTAGGTGTAGGTTAACGAGCCGGATAATAACAATTAAAGAAGTGATGGAAATAATAAATAACCAAAATGACTAAGAGGATTTAGAGGTAAGTTCTATCTGAAAAAGTGGTAAGCGGAGATTTTTATCATACTGAAATCGCTAAAAAAAATTCCTGCCTGTTCAGAGCCTTTTGCCAAGTCGCGGACGAATAAAGAAAAACCCCGCCGGAGCGGGGTGATGAATTTTTTTCAGGCCGGGTTTCTCGCAGACGTTTTCAGAGATGGAAAGCGTTGTGCTGTTCAAACCAGGCAAACTGCCCCGCGGCAAACACCGACATTTTACTGCCGCTGTGGCCGACATCTGACAAGTCCATAAAGTGCCAGTTAAACGGCGTGTTGTTCTGTTCTGCGCGTTGCTGAGACGTGGTGAAATAACTTTCGGCCCGCTCCAGACGGTTGGTGCCCTGCGCCATCGCCTGCTTGGATTTGCGCAGCAGGCGGTTTTCCGGATCGTCGTCTTCAGCGCCCACGGCAATCAGCACCGGTTTGGCAAAATAATCGTTCAGTTGTTGCTGGCTGACTGCGACCGGCGCTTCACGTAAACCGTAAGGCCAGCGCTGATCGGTATCCGGTAACGTCCACCAACCCGCCGCCGCACAAACTGCCGCTTTCACATTCGGCTCAGGCAATAACGTCAGCATACGGTGGACAAACTGGCAGCCCGCGCTGTTTCCAAACAGATAATATTGCTTCTGCTGAGTGATGCCCTGCTTTTGCAGTGTGGTGAACACGTTATCGACAATGCTGAACGCCCACTGAGATTTCGGCAAACGGCGGTGAGTCTTGCTGTCAGTCAGATTACCCAGGTTATAGCCTGCAGCACCGGGGAAATCCTGCTCGCTGAAATGCGGCACCACCACGCGCAAATGATACTGATCGGCAACGGTCATCCAGTCATTCCGGTAGGTGGCGGCGTTACGATCCACGCCCGTCATTACCATAATGACCGGCGTCGTTTCATCTGCACCAACCGGCTGATAGGTAAAAACGTCCAGCGGCTTTTTAACGCCCGCGAGCGGAATATGCATCACGCCGGATCCCTGCGGGAAAACCAGAGGGCTTTTGGCGGCCGGCGCTTTGGCGACAGAGGCTTTCGCCACAGCGGGCGCGGGTTTGGCCGCAGCCGGCACGGCCTTCTGATCGGGTGCCGTAGTTTCAGCCTGCACGCTGGCAGAGAACAACAGCGCCAGAACAACGCAACGAAGCACAGTAATCATTCACTATCTCAACAGGTTAGTTTCTACCGGCTCACTGTATGCCAGCAATGCGGGCGGAGTAAAGAGAGTAAAAGTCAGGATTTGGTGAAGAAAAGCGCAGTTAAGTCATGGCACGTAAGCCGGTATTCCGGTACTATGCCGCGTTTTTTCGAGCAACGAGACTGCCTCATGACCACCACATTATTTAAAGATTTTCAGTTCGAAGCCGCCCACCATTTACCGCATGTGCCAGCCGGGCATAAATGCGGCCGGTTGCATGGCCACTCTTTCACCGTTCGTTTAGAAATCACCGGTGAAGTGGATCCGCACACCGGCTGGGTGATGGATTTCGCCGATCTGAAAGCCGCGTTTAATCCGACTCTGGATCGTCTCGATCACTATAATCTCAACGATATTCCGGGCTTAGAAAACCCGACCAGCGAAGTGCTGGCCGCGTGGATCTGGAACGAGATGAAACCTAAGCTGCCACTGCTCAGCGCCGTGCGCGTCAAAGAAACATGCACAGCGGGTTGCGTGTATAAAGGTTAACGCAAAATACCCAAAATCATTCGTGCTTTATCCAGGCGGCAATTGAATGAATCCCCCGGAGCTGACAATAGTCAGTGACTGGGGTGAATGAAAGCAGCCAACCCAGAGACAGCGCGAAGGATGCAGGGTATTACGCAATGTTCAGATACTTATGTGTCTGCATCGACAGCCGCCAGTTCCTTGCAATGCAGGTCGCAATGCACAGTCTGGTGGCTTCTTCTTTTTGACTGATTGGCTGCAGGGCAATAATCCGCGCTTTGCTGTCAGTCAGCGTTTCGAGGAGGGCATCCAGAGCGTCGATATCACGCTGACGCGCCACCGGATGTTTCACTTCATCAGCACGTTTCAGCGCCTGCGGCAGAATGTCGTAGCCGCCACGCATATTCACTTTCGGCGAAACAGTCACCCAGGTATTCACCGAGCAACGGACTTCGTGGGTGCCGCTGGTTTCAATCTGGCAACTGAAACCGCTCTTTTCCAGCAATGACGTCAGTTCTGTCAGGTCGTAAATGCACGGCTCGCCGCCGGTGATCACCACGTGACGCGCGGTGTAACCTTGCTGCGCGATAACATCCAGCAGCTGTTCGGACGTGGCATTGCCCCAGGCATCACTCTCTTCGGTTTTGACCAGAATGCGCTGCATATCGACTTCCCGATCGGCAATTTTATCCCAGGTATGTTTGGTATCGCACCAGCTGCAACCCACAGGACAGCCTTGCAGGCGAACGAAAATCGCCGGCACGCCGGTAAAATAGCCTTCCCCTTGCAGGGTTTCGAACATCTCATTAATCGGGTACTGCATCGGTTTCTCAGTCATCTCTAAAAAAATCAGCGCGCATTATCGCAGATCACAGCCGCTGCGCCAAATACAGGCCACAGCGGGAGTGTGTGCAAAAATGTTTATGAGTGCAGAGAGCGGATGGCGTCAGTAAAGCGTTGCGTGATCTGCTGCGGGCGGGTAATTGCACCACCGACCACTACGGAATGCGCCCCAAGCGCTAAACATCGCGCTGCCATTTCTGGTGTATCCACGTTTCCCTCTGCAATGACCGGCGTCGTGCACTGCGCCAGCACCTGTCGCAGGAAGGCAAAGTCGTCATGCCAGAGTTTGCTGCCCTGCGTCTCCTGAGTATAGCCGTGCAATGTTGTACCGATACAATCAAAACCTAAAGCCTGCGCATTTTGCGCTTCTTCTAAGGTCGCGATATCCGCCATCAGTAACAGAGACGGGAACGCTTCACGGATGTGTTGCACCAGCGCCGCAAGTTGTAATTCACCCGGTCGCTGATGGAAAGTGGCATCCATCGCGATCATATCCGGTGCGACGGCCATCAGCTCGCGGACTTCCTTCAGGGTCGCGGTGATATAGACATCGCTTGCCGGATAATCCCGCTTAATGATGCCGATAACCGGCAGCGGAACAGTGGCGCGAATGGCTTTAACATCAGCCACACTGTTGGCGCGGATCCCCGCTGCGCCGCCCTGCAGAGCGGCAAGCGCCATGCGGCTCATAATAAAATCGCTGTGCAGCGGTTCGTCATCCAGCGCCTGACAGGACACGATCAACTGTCCCCTGACGGTCGTTAACATTGACTGATTCATACTCCCAACATCTCCTCAATTTCATTTTTAATAATCGTGACATGCGGTCCGTAGATGACCTGAATACCGTTTCCGCGTATCAGCACGGCACGCGCCCCGCTCGATTTCAGCTTGTTTTCATCGATTCCGGCGGCCTGGCGGACGCTGATGCGCAAACGCGTTGCGCAGCAATCGAGCTCCGCGATATTGGCCGCCCCGCCCAGTGCGTCGATAATGAGTCCGGCGCGATCGGTGACGACGCTATCCTGCTGAACTTCAGCCTCATCGCGCCCCGGCGTTTTGAAGTTGAAGCGCCTGATGAGATAACGGAAAGAGAAGTAATAAAGAGCGAACCACGGCACACCCACCAGCGGGACGTACATCCAGTGGGTTTTGCTTTCGCCTTGTAAAACGCCGAACAGGATGAAGTCGATAAAGCCGCCGGAGAAAGTCTGTCCGATGGTGATCTGCAAAATGTGGGCAATCATGAACGCCAGACCGTCGAATACCGCGTGCAGGACATACAGCATCGGCGCGACAAACAGGAACGAGAACTCAATAGGTTCGGTGATCCCGGTCAGGAAGGAGGTGAGTGCCGCCGAAAGCAGCAGCCCGGCGACGCGCTTTTTATTCTCAGGCCGCGCCGTGTGGTACATCGCCAGACATGCGCCCACCAGACCAAACATCATGGTAATAAAGCGCCCGGACATAAACCGTGAAGTGCCGATATAAAACTGCTGCGTATTGGGATCTGCCAGCTGCGCGAAGAAGATGCGCTGCGTGCCTTCCACCAGATGCCCGTTGACTACGTCAGTACCGCCGAGTGCGGTGGTCCAGAAAGGCAGATAGAAAATATGATGCAGACCGAACGGGCCGAGCATACGCAGCACAAAACCGTAAATGAAGGTGCCGAGGTATCCTGTCGCATCCACCAGTCCGCCCATGCCAAAAATCACTTTCTGGAAATGTGGCCAGATGAAGAACATTACCGCCCCGACGACGATAGCCGCGACGGAGGTGATGATTGGCACAAAGCGGGAACCGCCAAAAAATCCGAGAAACTGCGGTAATTCGATTTTGTTATAGCGCTGATGCAACCACCACGTCACGAGACCAATCACCACGCCGCCAAATACGCCGGTTTCCAGCGTCTGGATGCCGAGCGCCATTCCCTGCCCTGCCGCACTGAGATTGGTGGTGACCAGTTGCCCTTTGAGGATCAGGATGGCGTTGATGGTGGCGTTCATCACCAGATAGCCGAGCAACGCGGACAAGCCAGCGGTTCCTTTATCACTGCGCGCCAGTCCGACGGCAACGCCGACGGCAAACAGCACTGCCAGATTGGCAAAGACGATCGACCCGGCGCTGGCCATGACGGTGAAAATCGCCTGCAGGAACGAGATATTCAAAAACGGATACGCCGCCAGCGTATTGGGGTTGGAAAGCGCCCCGCCAATTCCCAGCAGCAATCCGGCTGCAGGCAAAATAGCGATGGGCAACATGAATGACTTGCCAAATTTTTGGGCTCTTTCGAACCACGCCCCGCCCCCTGAACCATTAAATATCGACATGAGATGACTCCGCGTTGTGTTGTTGTGATAATTATTTTCACCACACTATATAATTAAAATAATAATTACCATCAAATGTACAACGTTATCCATACGGAATTCTTCTGGCGTTAACTGCGTCACATCAGCCAAACTAGTCAGGTCAATTATTCTGAGGAGAGCCGAGTGAGTCAGACCAAGGAAACAGGCACGCTGTTACTGCGAATGCGTCAGGGGCTGGAGAATTACAGTCCGACTCTGCATAAACTGGGCAGTTATGTACTGGAGCAGCCACAGCGCGTGCTTTACCTGACCATTACTGAGCTGGCGCGTGAGAGTGATACCAGTGAAGCCAGCGTCACGCGGCTTTGTCGCCAGCTGGGTTGCAAGGGGTTTACCGAATTTAAAATGGGTCTGGCGCTGGAGACGCGGCAAAATCCGACGTTGCCGGCGGCAGAAGGAAATGACGACGTTCAGACGCTGATAGAAGACAGCATCACCGCTTTGCGTGATACCGGAAAACTGCTTGATCGTCAGGTACTGGCGGACGCAGCGTTGCACATCCATAACGCACGCTCCGTTCAGGTGTATGGTGTCGCGGCCAGCGCTATCGTGGCGGACTACCTGGGCTATAAATTGCTGCGTCTGGGTAAAGCGTCGCAATGTTTCGCCGATATGCACCGTGCGGCGATGAATGCCGTGAGTCTGGACGACCGGGATATTGTGGTGGTCATTTCCAGCTCAGGTTCCACTAAAGATGTATTGCACGCCGCCGCGCTGGCAAAGCGTCAGGGCACCACCGTTATCGGCATCAGTAATACGCTGCGTAGTCCGCTTTCCTCGCTGGCTGATATTTTACTGGTGGCCGCTAAACCCGAGGGCCCGCTGACGGCGGGATTACTGACGTCAAAAGTCGGCGGGATGTTACTGGTGGAATTACTGATCAATCAGCTGTTAACGCACTCCCCGGATTATCTGCAGGCCAGCGAACACAGCGCGAGCGCCACGCTTTCTTTATTGCTGTAAGCGGAAGATATCCGCATCTTCCCCTAAATTGCGGACATAAAAAAACCCGCCGAAGCGGGTTTTTTAAGAAAGCGTTACGGGGCAGTAATTACTGACCTTTAACTTCTTTCAGACCGTTGAACGGAGCAGGAGTACCCGCAGCCGCCAGCGCTTCTTCGATACGGATCAGCTGGTTGTATTTAGCAACACGATCAGAACGGCTCATAGAACCGGTTTTGATCTGGCCAGCAGCGGTACCAACAGCCAGGTCAGCGATGGTAGCGTCTTCAGTTTCGCCTGAACGGTGAGAGATAACGGCAGTGTAGCCAGCGTCTTTCGCCATTTTGATCGCAGCCAGAGTTTCGGTCAGAGAACCGATCTGGTTGAATTTGATCAGGATGGAGTTAACGATGCCTTTGTCGATACCTTCTTTCAGGATCTTGGTGTTGGTTACGAACAGATCGTCACCCACCAGCTGGATTTTGTCGCCCAGAACTTTAGTCTGGTAAGCAAAGCCAGTCCAGTCAGACTCGTCCAGACCGTCTTCGATAGACACGATCGGGTACTGTTTAGTCAGGTCTTCCAGGAAGTGAGTGAACTCTTCAGAAGTGAACGCTTTGTTGCCTTCGCCAGCCAGAACGTATTTGCCATCTTTGTAGAACTCAGATGCCGCACAGTCCATCGCCAGAGTGATGTCTTTACCCAGTTCGTAGCCTGCTGCTTTAACCGCTTCAGCGATAACAGCCAGAGCTTCTGCGTTAGAACCCAGGTTTGGCGCGTAGCCACCTTCGTCACCAACAGCAGTACCCATGCCTTTAGATTTCAGAACTTTAGCCAGGGTGTGGAACACTTCAGAACCCATACGGATGGCTTCTTTCAGCGTTTTAGCGCCAACAGGCTGGATCATGAACTCTTGAATATCAACGTTGTTATCAGCGTGTTCGCCGCCGTTGATGATGTTCATCATAGGCAGTGGCATAGAGTATTTGCCTGGGGTGCCGTTCAGTTCTGCGATATGTGCGTACAGTGGCAGACCTTTAGAAGCAGCAGCCGCTTTAGCAGCAGCCAGGGAAACAGCCAGAATCGCGTTAGCACCGAAGTTAGATTTGTTTTCAGTACCGTCCAGGTCGATCATGATTTTATCGATGTTAGCCTGGTCTTTCGCGTCTTTACCGATTACAGCCTGAGCGATAGGACCGTTAACTGCAGCAACGGCTTTCAGTACGCCTTTGCCCAGGAAACGGGATTTGTCACCGTCACGCAGTTCCAGCGCTTCGCGGGAACCGGTAGAAGCACCAGATGGCGCAGCAGCCAGACCAACAAAACCACCTTCCAGATGAACTTCAGCTTCTACGGTCGGGTTACCACGGGAGTCGATGATTTCACGACCGATGACTTTAACGATTTTGGACATTAGGATTTCCTCAGTACAAGTTAACTAAAGCTTCGGTTAAACGACGTGCCTGAGGCACATCGTTTCGCCGGTATTTTATTTTACCTGACGCTTCTGATACTCACCGGCAGCCTTCACAAAGCCTGCAAACAACGGATGACCATCACGCGGCGTTGACGTAAATTCTGGATGGAACTGGCAAGCCACATACCACGGATGGTTAGGCAGCTCGATGATTTCCACCAGTTGCTTATCGCCAGAGCGACCGGCTACGCGTAAACCTGCGGCTTCGATTTGTTTGAGCAGCATATTGTTCACTTCGTAACGGTGACGATGGCGTTCAACTATTGTCGGCTCGCCGTACATCTCACGAACCAGGCTACCGTCGTTCAGGTGACATTGCTGCCCGCCTACACGCATGGTACCGCCTAAATCACTGTCTTCGGAACGTACTTCGACGTTACCTTCTTCATCGCGCCATTCGGTGATAAGTGCGACCACCGGGAACTTACAGTCTGGCACAAATTCGGTGGAGTTGGCGTTCTCCATACCCGCGACGTTACGGGCGAACTCAATCAGTGCAACCTGCATACCCAGACAAATGCCCAGATATGGGATGTTGTTTTCACGTGCATAGCGCGCCGTCGCCACTTTCCCTTCTACACCACGGTAGCCGAAGCCGCCCGGGATAAGGATTGCGTCCAGGCCTTTCAGCACTTCGACACCACGGGTTTCGACATCCTGAGAGTCAATAAGTTTAATGTTCACGGTCAGACGGTTTTTCAGGCCACCGTGTTTGAGCGCTTCAATCACTGATTTATAGGCATCTGGCAGCTCAATGTACTTACCCACCATACCGATGGTGACTTCGCCGCCCGGATTGGCTTCTTCGTAAACAACCTGTTCCCATTCGGACAAGTTAGCTTCCGGCGCGTTGATGCTGAAACGTTTACAAATATAGTCGTCCAGACCCTGAGATTTCAATAGGGCTGGGATTTTATAAATGGAATCAACATCTTTAAGAGAAATAACCGCTTTTTCCGGCACGTTACAGAACAGGGCAATTTTCGCACGTTCGTTGGCAGGCACGGCGCGGTCTGAACGGCAGATCAGCACATCTGGCTGGATACCGATAGACAGCAGTTCTTTTACAGAGTGCTGAGTCGGTTTGGTTTTCACTTCACCGGCAGCGGCCATGTAAGGCACCAGCGTCAGGTGCATGTACAGCGTGTGCTCGCGACCGACTTCAACTGCCATCTGACGAATCGCTTCCAGGAATGGCAGGGATTCGATATCACCAACAGTACCGCCAATTTCAACCAGCACAACATCGTGGCCTTCGCCGCCTTCAATGATGCGTTCTTTGATGTTGTTGGTGATGTGCGGGATAACCTGGATGGTTGCGCCGAGATAATCGCCACGGCGCTCTTTGCGCAGCACGTCGGAATAAATACGGCCAGTGGTGAAGTTGTTGCGGCGAGTCATCTTGGTGCGGATGAAACGCTCGTAGTGACCCAGATCGAGATCGGTTTCAGCGCCATCTTCGGTAACGAAGACTTCGCCGTGTTGAGTTGGGCTCATCGTACCCGGATCCACGTTGATATACGGGTCCAGTTTCATGATGGTCACGTTGAGGCCACGGGCTTCGAGAATAGCCGCCAGTGAGGCTGCGGCAATGCCTTTACCCAGAGAGGATACGACCCCGCCGGTCACAAAAATATAATTAGTTGTCATGCTGAACCTGAGAGGTTAGGTTTAAAGATGATGGAGTAACCAAGACGGGAAAACAGTATACCGGAACCTTGTGTGCGCCACAAATAAACGTTTTGCTGTCCATCATCGTTTTCCTTACCGTCAGTTCAGAAGGGTTAACCCTGCCAGCCCTTTCCTCTCATTCTTTCAAAAACAATCAGTTAACTTCAGAAAAGTGCTGAGTTGCTCGCATGAACCACTAAAACATCTTAGATATCAATTTGTTGGACTTTACTGCTCTCAGATCAGCCAGATAAGTGGCGAATGACACTGAGCTTAACCGTTTCAGCAGATTCAGATCTTGTTTCCGATCAAAGTCGGAGAGCTAACCTAGCCTTCTGATTTTTTCACCTGCTGCCAGGCGTCTTCCATCTGCTCAAGTGTAGCATCGTCCATGTTTAAGCCTTTCCCGCGGATAATTTCTTCGACCTGCCGGAAACGACGCTCAAACTTGCGGTTGGCGGCCTGCAGCGCATCTTCCGCTTTGTGGCCTAAATGTCGGGAAAGGTTCACCGTCGCAAACAGCAGATCGCCGATTTCCTCACCGAGCTTTTCTTCGTCGATGACTGCCTGACGCGCTTCAAACATCACTTCGTCGATTTCTTCATACACTTTGTCGAGCACCGGCCCGAGCGTGGTCCAGTCGAAACCGACATTCGAACAGCGCTTTTGAATTTTGTGCGCTTTCATCAGCGCAGGCAGCGCGGAAGGAATGTCATCCAGCGCCGAATGCAGGGATTTCTCCGCCCGTTCCTTTGCTTTGCGCGCTTCCCATTTCACCAGCACATCTTTGCTGCTGGCATCTTTCGACCACGCCGCTTCCTGACCAAAGATTTGCGGATGGCGGCGCTCTAATTTGTCCGAAATGGCATTGCAGATGTCGTCAAACTCAAACAGCCCCTGCTCGCTGCCCATTTGTGCGTAAAACACCACCTGAAACAGCAGATCGCCCAGTTCGTCGCGCACATCGTCGTAATCTTTGCGGGCGATGGCGTCCAGCACTTCGTAGGTTTCTTCCAGCGTGTACGGGGCAATCGTCTCAAAAGTTTGCTCTTTATCCCAAGGGCAACCGGCCTGAGGATCACGCAGGGTTTTCATAATGGTGAGCAGGCGTTGCAAAGAAGAGTCGGTCATAGGATCTGTCCGTTTTAAAATAGAGGGGTCAAAACATAAAAGAAAAGGCCCGACTGGCGGGCCTTATAAGAGTTTGATCAGCTGCCGTGAAGTCGCTTGGCTTCAATCACATCCGGCAACTGGTTCAGTTTGGCGATCACGCGTCCCAGAACCTGAGGGTTATAGATTTCGATATCCATATCAATGGTCGCCAATTGCTGACGTGTATCACTGCGGCTGGCCACACCGAGCACGTTCACTTTCTCGTTAGCCAGAATGGTGGTGATATCACGCAGCAGGCCGCTGCGGTCGTTCGCCACCACACGCACTACCAGTGAATAACCGCTGGAATAGCTTTCGCCCCACACGGCATCAACCACACGTTCCGGCGCATTCGAGCGTAAATCTTCCAGCTGATCACAGTCGGCACGGTGGATTGAAATCCCGCGTCCCTGCGTGATGTAACCGACGATTTCGTCGCCCGGGATCGGCTGGCAGCAACGCGCAATGTGGTGCATCAGATTCCCCACACCTTCGACAACGACGCGGCCATTGTCTTTGGAACGCGTCGGCGGTGGCGTAGTTTTCTGCGTCAGCTGGCGCAGCGCTTCTTTATCCATCTCTTCCGCACTCGGCTTTTTCAGCTGAGATTGCAGGAAGTTCACCATCTGATTCAGACGGATATCGCCGTTGCCGATCGCGGCCAGCACTTCATCCAGCGAGTTGACGTTGTAGCGTGGCAGCAGCAGTTTCTCGGCATCTTTGATGCTGATATCCAGTCTGTCCAGCTCGTCGTCGAGGATTTGTTTACCGGCAATAATGTTCTTATCGCGATCCTGTTTACGGAACCAGTTTTGGATTTTCGAACGCCCGCGGCTGGTTGTAACGTAACCGAGGCTCGGGTTCAGCCAGTCGCGGCTTGGGTTCGCATGCTTCTGGGTGATGATTTCAATCTGATCGCCCATCTGCAACTGATAGGTAAACGGCACGATACGCCCGCCGATTTTCGCCCCGATACACCGGTGACCGACATCGCTGTGGATGTGGTACGCGAAGTCGAGCGGCGTGGAGCCCATTGGCAGATCGATAACGTCGCCTTTTGGCGTAAACACGTAAACACGATCGTCGAAGACCTGGCTGCGCACTTCGTCGAGCATTTCGCCCGAATCGGCCATTTCTTCCTGCCACGCGATCAGTTTACGCAGCCACGCAATGCGGCCTTCGTAGCCACCGCTGCGGCCACCGGCCACGGCAGTGCCTTCTTTGTATTTCCAGTGCGCGGCGACGCCCAGTTCGGCATCTTCGTGCATCTGGCGGGTACGGATCTGCACTTCAAGCGTTTTACCGCGCGGGCCTAATACGACGGTATGAATCGACTGATAACCGTTCGGTTTCGGGTTGGCGACGTAATCGTCAAACTCATCCGGCAGATGGCGGAAATGGGTATGCACAATCCCTAACGCGGCGTAGCAATCCTGCAAACGTTCCACCACGATACGCACGGCGCGCACGTCGAAGAGTTCGTCGAAGGACAGGGATTTTTTCTGCATCTTGCGCCAGATGCTGTAGATATGTTTCGGGCGGCCATAGACATCAACTTTGATGCCCTCTTCCGCCATCGCATTTTTAACCGTCGAGACAAAATCGTCGATGTACTGCTCACGGTCGATACGACGTTCGTGCAGCAGTTTGGCGATGCGTTTGTATTCGTCAGGATGCAGATAACGGAAGCAGAAATCTTCCAGCTCCCATTTCAGCTGACCGATACCCAGACGGTTGGCCAGCGGCGCGTAGATATTGGTACATTCTTTCGCCGCCAGAACGCGCTCTTCTTCCGGCGCATCTTTTACTTCGCGCAGGTGCGCGATACGTTCGGCGAGTTTCAGCACCACGCAGCGGAAATCTTCCACCATCGCCAGCAGCATACGGCGGACGTTGTCCACCTGCTCGGAAGCCATGGAGTCGTTTTGCGTGGCTTTCAGCTGGCGGATGGCGTCCATATCGCGCACGCCGTGCACCAGATCGGTGATGCCTTTACCGAACTGTTGAGTCAGGGTGTCTTCGTCGATGATGCCGTCATCAACCAGCGGAAACAGCAGCGCCGCGCGCATACTGTCGTTATCCATGCTGAGGGTCGAGAGGATTTCAACCATCTCAAGGCCGCGCCACAGCAGCAGCGAGGCGTCAGGATGGCCCTGCGTTTGTTGCTCGCAGTAGCGCCAGGTTTCGGCTAAACGCTCACATGATTGCTGGCTGGACAGTCCTAAACTGTTGATCCAGTCGTCGAGCGCGAACTCGCCAGCTGTGTTCAGATGTGCACTTCTTACCGCAACCATACCCTCTCCCTACGTTTCTGACACAACGCCTGTGTCAGACGGGTTGATAAACAGAGCCATCGATTCAAGGTGCCCGGTGTGCGGGAACATATCCAACATACGCACCTGAGCTAAACGATAACCCGCCTCCAACAAAATTTTACTGTCCCGCGCCAATGTTGTGGGGTTGCATGACACATACACCACACGCGCCGGGGCAAGCTTAACGATATGCGCCATCACGCCAGCAGCGCCGCCCCGGGCCGGATCCAGCAAGATTTTATTGAAGCCTTGCGCTGCCCAGGGTTGTTTACTGACATCATCTTCCAGATTTTCGTGGAAGAAAGAGGCATTTTCTAATCCATTATTCCGGGCATTATCTTGCCCATTCGCCACCAGTGTAGCAACACCTTCGACGCCGACAACCTGCGTAGCTCTTTTTGCCAGTGGCAGAGTGAAATTCCCCATCCCGCAGAACAAATCCAGCACACGATCCTCAGGCTTCAGTTCCAGCCATTGCAAGGCCTGCGCCACCATTTGCTGGTTAACTGCGTCATTCACCTGAATAAAATCGCGCGGACCAAATTTCAGATTCAGACCATCAATCTGATAATAAGGCGTTTCACCGCATAAGCGCTCCAGCGTATCGCTGTCAGGTGCCAGGAAAATCGTCAGCTGATGTTGCGCGGCAAACGCGGTCAGGCGCGCGCGATCGGCTTCACTGAGCGGATCAAGGTGGCGCAGCACCAGCAGCGGACCGTTATCCGCCAGCACCAGTTCCAGATGTCCGAGACGTTTTGCTGCCGACAACGACGACAGGCATTCCTGCACCGGCACCAGCAGTTGTTCCAGTTCAGGACGCAAAACCGGGCATTTTGTGATGGCAACCAGATCGTTTGAACCTTCCTGACGGAACCCCATCACCAGCGGACCGTTCGCCGTTCCCGCTTTACGCCCCGGTTTAACGCCCGCAATTTGCAATCCCAGACGCGCGCGACGGCGGTAGCCGTATTGCGGACCGGCAATCACCGGCTGAGGATCCGCCTGAACTCCGGTTTCGCGTGCAATCAGGCGCAACAGTGACGCCGATTTGCTGCTCTGTTGCAGCGCCTCACTGGCGTGCTGTTGCTGGCAACCGCCGCAGACCGAATAGTGCGGACAAACCGGTTTCACACGATCCGCGCTGGTGGTCAGCAAACGTTTCAGCCGCCCTTTGGCGTACTTACTTTTATCTTCTGTTAAAGTGACTTCTGCCTGTTCACCGGGCAGTAAACCACTGACAAACACGGCTTTGCCGTTGTGACGTGCGACACCCTGCCCGAAAGCATCAAGGTCGGTTGCGGTCACAGTTATCGTTTGCCGGGTCGTCACGCGGCGGTTCGGAGAGTAGAATTGAGCCATTATTGTCGATTACACGCTGGTTTATTAAGCTTAGCTGGAGCTAATTCTCCCACATTGGAACCCCATGACCAAATATAGCCTTCGCGCAAGGATGATGATCCTGATTCTGGCACCGACTTTAATGATCGGTTTGCTGCTCAGCACCTTCTTTGTGGTCCATCGCTACAACGAGTTGCAGAATCAGCTGACAGAAGCCGGAGCCAGTATTATCGAGCCTCTGGCGGTCGCGAGCGAATATGGCATGACGTTCCGTGAACGCGAACCGGTCAAGCGCCTGATCAGTCGTCTGCACCGCAATCATTCGGATATTGTGCGCAGCATCAGCGTATTTGATGGCGACAATAAACTGTTTGCCAGTTCGACATCTCAGCACGACGGCAGTCCGCTGCAGGTAAAACGTACAGAGGATATTCCCCGCGACCTCACCAAGGAACGCTCCGGTGATGTGCTGATTTTGCGCACGCCCATTCAGGCCGAAAACCACACAGAGGCCGATGACGAATCTTTCAGCGCTTCGCCGGATCACCAGTTAGGTTACATCGCCATTGAGCTGGATTTACGTTCGGTCAAACTGGCGCAGTATCAGGAAGCGTTTGTTTCCACCATGTTGCTGCTGTTGTGTCTGGGGATCGCCACGCTGTTCGCCTACCGCCTGATGCGCGACGTCACCGGGCCTATCCGCAATATGGTCAATACCGTTGACCGTATCCGGCGCGGACAGCTCGACAGCCGTGTGGAAGGCAACATGCCGGGCGAACTGAGTATGCTGAAAAACGGCATCAACTCGATGGCGATGTCGCTGACGGCGTATCACGAAGAAGTGCAGCAGAATATCGATCAGGCAACGTCAGATCTGCGTGAAACGCTCGAGCAGATGGAAATCCAGAACGTTGAGCTGGATCTGGCGAAAAAGCGGGCGCAGGAAGCGGCGCGTATCAAATCCGAATTCCTGGCCAATATGTCCCACGAGCTGCGTACCCCGCTTAATGGCGTGATTGGCTTTACCCGTCAGACGCTGAAAACCCCGCTGTCGCCGACGCAGGCGGATTATCTGCAAACCATTGAGCGTTCTGCTAACCATCTGCTGACTATCATTAATGACGTGCTGGATTTCTCAAAACTCGAAGCCGGCAAACTGGTGCTGGAGCACATTCCGTTCTCGCTGCGTGAAATGCTCGATGAAGTGGTGATTTTGCTGGCCCATACCGCTCATGATAAAGGGCTGGAGCTGACGCTGAACGTCCACAACAATGTGCCGGAAAATGTGCTGGGCGATCCGATGCGCATGCAGCAAGTGGTGACTAACTTGCTGGGAAATGCGATTAAGTTCACCGAAACCGGCAATATTGATATCAACGTGGAATTGCGTTCTCAGAACAATTTACAGGTTGAACTGGAAGTGCAAATTCACGACACCGGCATCGGGATTTCCGAGCGTCAGCAGTCGCAGTTGTTCCAGGCTTTCCGTCAGGCAGATGCCAGCATTTCACGCCGTCACGGCGGCACCGGATTAGGGCTGGTAATCACCCAGCGGCTGGTTAAAGAAATGGGCGGTGATATCAGTTTCTACAGCCAGATCAACCGCGGCTCAACGTTCTGGTTCCACGTCACCCTTGAACTGAATGAAAACCGTCACATCACACCGGTTTCCATGAGTCATCTTGAAGGTAAACGTCTGGCGTATGTCGAGGCCAATCCGGCAGCGGCAAAAGCCACGATGGAAATCCTGCAGGCCACGCCGCTGGATGTCACGCACCGCACGACAATTGCAGCGCTTCCGGAAACCCATTACGACATTATGCTGTGCAGCATTCCGGTGAACCCCGATATGGCGCTGTCCGATTACGACGGCAAACTGCAAAGGGTGTTCAGCATGACACAGCATCTGTTACTGGCACTGCCAAGCCAGTTCCAGGTGGATGCCGAAGAGCTGAAACGGCGCGGGGTCGAGGCTTGTCTGATTAAACCCATGTCGAGCATCCGTTTACTGCCGTTATTGCTCAAAGAGCAGCAGGCGTCGGTGCGGGTGATCAACAGTGATGAGAATAAAACGTCGCGCCTGCCGCTGACGGCAATGGCGGTGGATGACAATCCGGCCAACCTCAAACTGATTGGCGCGTTGCTGGAAGAACTGGTGGAAACCACCGTGCTGTGTCATAGCGGTGAAGAAGCGATTGAAGTCGCGCGCCACACAGATCTCGACATTATTCTGATGGATATTCAGATGCCGGATATCGACGGTATCCGCGCCAGTGAAATCATTCATCAGATGGCCCGCCATGCCAAAACGCCGGTGGTGGCGGTCACCGCGCACTCGCTGAGTGGTGAACGCGAGCAATTGCTGAAGCTGGGCATGGACGATTATCTGTCTAAACCGATTGATGAAAGTATGCTGAAAAACGTGCTGTCACGACATCAGACTCATCAGACGCAACTGGATTCTCCGTTGCAGTCCGGCGAAGAACTGGCGCCGATCAGCACACTCGACTGGCAGCTGGCATTAAGTCAGTCAGCCAATAAAGTAGCGCTGGCGCAGGACTTGCTGCAAATGCTGGTGGAATTCCTGCCGCAGGTGGCGGAACGCGTGGAAGCTGTCACCCGGGGCGAACCGGACAACGATATTCTGGCGCTGATCCATAAACTGCACGGCAGTTGCAGTTACAGCGGCGTACCGCGCCTTAAACAGCTGTGTTTCTACATCGAACAACAGCTGCGACAGGGCGTCAGCGTGGAAACACTGGAACCGGAATGGTTTGAATTGCTTGATGAAATCGACAATGTGAAGCGCGCCGCGCTGGCCTATTTACCGAAATAAGCCATCCTGCGGTAAAAAGAATAACGCCCGGCATCGTCCGGGCGTTTTTGTATCGTCAGAACCAGGTCGTCACCGCGCCGGTCACATCCCACTGCTCGTTGACCAGCAGCAACTGACGCCATTTATCGAACGTCAGGCACGGATGGCTGATATCAAAGACCAGCATGTCACCCACTTTCAGATCGGCGTTTTCAGGTATCGACATAAACGCGTGCTGATCCATCATCGCGAACACTTTCCAGTCTTCCGGCGCAGGCACCACCGTGGTGTATCCCGCCTGTGTGGCGCTGCGCGGACGGAAATGCCCGGCGGCTTTCGGGTACCCGGCGTCATAACCGGCATCACGCTTACCGAAAGCGATAATTGCCCTGCCCGGCTCCGGCAGCGACTGCACCGCCGCCCAGACCTGCAACGCGGGCTGTAAACTGCTGTTCATCTCGCGGGCCACCGGATTGCTGGTTTGCATACGCTCAAGCGCCGCCTGATACGCGCCGACATCGTGCGTCACGTAGCAACCGGAACGCAGGATGATATCGAGGGTATAGCGTTTTTCAGCATCAAGATGCGTGTCTTCGCGCGTCAGTTCTTCAGCCACCACATCGAACCAGGCGGAACCGGCGCCGGTTAAAATGACCTGTGGTTCGGCAAATTCTCCGGCCTGTGCCAGCACTTGCGTACGGGTCATAACGTGGCGCAGAAAATCGCGGATCACGGCCTCGTCACTACTGACACCTTCGTAAAGCTCGACGCCGACCAGCGCCAGCGACTGCGGCCAGCGTTTGACCGCCGCCAGCACGTCGGCTTCCTGTTCATCGGTACGGATGCCTGTTCGCCCGCCCGCAATGCCGTATTCAAACATCACGCGCAGTTTCAGTTGCTGACTGGCAAAGTAATGCCCGAGTGCCTCGGCGTTATCTGCCGAATCAACAATGCAGGTAAAATCGAAAGCCGGATCTTCACGCATCAGCCCGGCGATCATCGCCATATTGCCTTTGCCGACCAGCTGATTGGCCATAATCACTTTGCGCACGCCATGCGCGAATGCCGCATTAACCTGTGGCGCAGTCGCCAGCGTAATGCCCCACGCGCCAAACTCCAGCTGCATCTGATACAGCTCAGGGCTCATGGTGGTTTTGCCGTGCGGTGCCAGTTTCAGCTGATAGCGCTGAATAAATTCACGCATCCAGGAAAGATTATGTTCGACTCTCTCTTCGAGCAGCACCGCCACCGGCAGGCTGACGTCTTCACGAAGAATATTCCAGCCTTGCCCGCGGATATCGCCCTTGCGCGCACCGGCACTCAGCGGCCCCAGCCCTTTAGTCAGGGTGTTTACCGGCTGCTGTGAAAAATCAATCTCTGACATACGTGTTTTCTCTCTGGCGGATGTTTCTAAAACCTATCGTAAAAACAGCGGAAATAAAATACAAAAAACCGGCGCAGGGAAGGCCTGAACGCCGGTTTTTTTCGCTGACGGCTGTCAGTCAGAGTTTTTGCGATAACTTAATGGTCGCGGCAATATTCCGTGCGGATTTACGCAGATTATCAGCGGCATTTTTCAGGGCATCATCCAGCGTACAAATGCTGTAAAGCACGCTGAAAACGGCGTCCAGCCCGTGGTCATAAACCACATCCACATCTTTTGTCAGACTGCCCGCAATGCCAATGACCGGTTTGTTATAACGCTTGGCGACCCGCGCCACACCAATTGGCACTTTGCCGTTGATGCTCTGGCTGTCAATTCGCCCTTCACCGGTGATCACCAGCGTGGCGTCTTTCACCAGCTCATCCAGACCCAGCGCATCGGTGACTATCTCAATCCCCTGACGTAATTCCGCATGGCAGAATCCGTAAAGTGCCGCGCCCATGCCGCCCGCAGCGCCTGCGCCGGGAACCTGTTCAACATCAATGCCCAGATCCTTTTTGATCACTTGCGCATAATGATGCAGATAGCCGTCGAGCTGCTCGATCATCTCCGGTGTCGCACCTTTTTGCGGACCGAAGATAGCAGACGCACCGTCTTTTCCGGTCAGCGGATTGGTCACGTCACACGCCACTTCAAAGCGACATTTTTTGATCCGCGGATCCAGCCCGCTGATATCAATGTGATGCAGCTTTTCCAGCTCGCCGCCGCCCTGACCAATCGGCTTGCCGTCGCTGGTCAGCAGCTTCGCGCCCAGCGCCTGCATCATGCCCGCGCCCCCGTCATTGGTGGCACTGCCGCCAATGCCGATGATGCAGTGTTTTACGCCATGGTCCAGCGCGGAATGGATCAGTTCCCCGGTGCCATAGGACGTGGTTTTCAGCGGATTACGCTGTGCTGGCGGAACGCTTTCCAGCCCGCTGGCCGCCGCCATTTCGATGAAAGCGATTTTCTCATCACCTGATAACCCGAAGAACGCCTCAATCGGTTTTCCCAGCGGCCCGGTGACATTCACTTTAACGACGCGGCCTCCGGTGGCGGCCACCATCGCCTCAACGGTGCCTTCGCCGCCATCGGCAACCGGCAGCTTGACGTACTCCGCCTCAGGGAAAATCTCACGGAAACCACTTTCGATGGCTTTTGCCACATCCAAAGCAGACAAACTTTCTTTGTATGAATCCGGTGCGATCACTATTTTCATAAAGTCATTACCTTCATAAACTGCACGCGCCGATGGGGAAAAGCGTCCTGTCAGTTTTGCATCCTGCCTGAAGGGCAACGCGAAACGAGTTTCCACTCAGGGCCACGTTGCCGCCGCAGACTAACGGGTAACTTCAACCTTCGCTAAGGTTTCATAATAGCGTGCAATGGCGCTATGGTCAGATTGTCCGTGACCATCCGCTTTCAGTGCCTGCATCATTTCCATGACCAGCGAGGTCAGAGGCAGTTGCGCACCAACGCCGTGTGAGGTGTCCAGTGCGTTAGCTAAATCCTTGATGTGCAGATCAATACGGAAGCCCGGCTTGAAGTTACGATCCATCACCATTGGCGCTTTCGCTTCCAGAACGGTGCTGCCTGCCAGGCCGCCACGAATGGCCTGGAAAACTAAATCAGGATCCACACCCGCTTTGGTCGCCAGCACCAGCGCTTCAGACATGGCAGCAATATTCAGCGCCACGATCACCTGGTTCGCCAGTTTGGTGACGTTGCCTGCACCGATATCACCGGTATGCACCACGGAACCCGCCATGGATTTCATGATTTCATAGCATTTATCGAACACCGCTTTGTCGCCGCCGACCATGACAGACATGGTGCCGTCGATGGCTTTCGGTTCGCCGCCGGAAACCGGCGCATCGAGCATGGCGATTTGCTTCGCGGCCAGCGCTTCACTGATTTCGCGGCTTGCCAGCGGCGCGATAGAACTCATGTCGATGAAAATAGTGCCCGGCCGCGCGCCTTCAATCAGACCATTTTCGCCCAGCGCAACTTCTTTCACCTGCGGCGAGTTTGGCAGCATAGTGATAATGACATCAGAAACCGCAGCCACGGCTTTTGGGGTATCTGCCGCCGTCGCGCCGAGTTTCACAATTTCGCCGACGGTATCCTGATTGCGATCCATAACCACCAGCTCATATCCTGCTTTCAGCAGGTTTTTGCTCATAGGCTTGCCCATGATGCCTAAACCAATAAAGCCAATTTTCATTCGGGTATCCTCTTTATATTGATGTTTGAGAGCGGATCACTTGGTAAAGCGATCGCACAGCGCCTGAGTCCCTGCGCGGAAAACGCCTAAATCACTGCCGACTGCCACGAAAGTCGCGCCCCATTCCAGATAGCGACGGGCATCCGCTTCTACCGGTGCCAGAATGCCGCACGGTTTGCCGTGGGCTTTTGCACGGGCGAAAATGTGACGGATAGCGGCCTGCACGTCAGGGTGTCCGGCGTTGCCGAGATGCCCCATGCCTGCGGCCAGATCGCTTGGCCCCACAAAAATCCCGTCGATGCCGTCAACGGCGGCAATCGCATCAAGATTATCGACGCCCTGCTGACTTTCGATTTGCACCATCACCGCGATGTTGTCATTGATGCTGGTGAAGTAATCCGGCACGGTGCCGAACATGTTGCTGCGGTGCGAAACCGATACGCCACGGATGCCTGCTGGCGGATAACGTGTTGAGGCAACCGCCAGTTCTGCCTGTTCCTGTGTTTCCACAAACGGGATCAGGAAATTGTAGAAACCGATGTCCAGCAGGCGCTTAATCACCACCGGATCATTAAATTGCGGACGCACCACCGGCGCGCTGCGGCTGCCTTTCAGCGCCATCAGTTGCGGTACAAATGTGGTGACATCATTCGGCGCGTGTTCGCCATCCAGCAGCAGCCAGTCAAAACCCGCCACGCCAAGCACTTCGGTAGTGATCGGGCTGCACAGGGCTGACCAGCAACCAATCAGCGTTTTCCCTTGCAACAAGTCCTGGCGAAAGCGATTTGGAATCATTTGATTACTCATATCTGATATCTGACCTCATCAAAGGGGCAGAACCGGAAAGCCCGGCGTGCCCGCATCAAAATTTACTGTTTCTTAAGTTCCAGACGTTTGATATCGCCGACCACCAGCAGATAGCAGAGCATCGCCATCAGTGCTGAACAGCCCACAAAAATTAATGCCATGTTGAAAGAGTGCAGCCCTTTAACCATGTAGCCGATCACCAGCGGCGTCACGATAGAGGCTACGTTTCCGAACACGTTGAAGATGCCGCCGCACAGGCCAATGACTTCTTTCGGCGCGGTATCGGCAATAACCGGCCAGCCCAGCGCACCAAAGCCTTTGCCGAAGAACGCCAGCGCCATCAGGGTGACGACCAGTGTGTTGTTGTCGGTGTAGTTACACAAAATGATGCTGGTGGCTAACAACATGCCCAGCACGATAGGAATTTTACGTGCCACAGTCAGCGAGAAGCCGCGCTTGATCAGGAAATCTGAGAACACGCCACCCAGCACACCCCCTGCAAATCCGCACAACGCCGGAATTGCGGCAATCATCCCCACTTTAAGAATAGACATGCCCTTTTCCTGAACCAGATAAATCGGGAACCAGGTCAGGAAGAACCACGTAATACTGTTAATGAAATACTGCCCGAAGAAGATCCCCAGCATCATGCGGCTGCTCAACATCTGACGAACGTAGCTCCATTTCGGACCGTTATTCGCACTGTCGGTTTTCTTGTGGTCGATATCCACCACCGCGCCGCCCTCTTTCAGGTACTCCAGCTCGCTTTTGGAAATATTCGGATGTTCCGGCGGGTTATGGATGAACTTGATCCATACCAATGTCAGTACAAAGCCAATCACGCCCATGACGATAAACACATGTTCCCAGCCCCAGGCGTAGGTCAGCCAGCCGAGTAACGGAGAGAACAGCGCCAGTGAGAAATACTGTGCAGAGTTAAAAATTGCAGAAGCGGTGCCGCGCTCGGTGGTCGGGAACCAGGCGGCCACAATACGGGCATTGGCCGGGAAGGAAGGCGCTTCGGAGAAACCCAGCATAAAGCGCAGGATAAACAGCGTCAGTGCGCCATACGCCAGCGGGAACCAACCGACAAAGCCTTGTAATAAGGTGAACAGCGACCAGAAAAACAGGCTGTAACTGTAGACTTTCTTTGACCCAAACTTGTCCAGCAACCATCCGCCAGGCAACTGCATAATCAGATAAGCCCAGCCGAATGCCGCAAAGATCTGCCCCATATCTGCTGCATCAAGGCCCAGCTCGCGCGCGACTTCGGTTCCTGCAATGGAAAGCGTTGCACGGTCGGCATAGTTCACCGCCGTAATTAAAAAGATAATCAGCAAAATGTAGTAACGAATATGAGTTCGTACCTTACTTTGCGCGATTGTCCGGGACTGAGATTGAATATTCATGGTGACCTTCGTTGTAATATTGAAAAATTCTTTTGGGAATTCACCACCGTTTAAATAACGCCCGTCATTTATCTGCGTTATTCACCGCACACTTGTCTTAAACGACATGCTTTATACAATATGGGGAATTACCCTTTATTAATTTTTGTACGAAATTTACCTGTATTACTTAAAACGTCACCTTCAGAGGGCTAATACAGTATAAAAAAGAGGCCCCAAAATAACACTGTGCATTCGCCCAAGAATATAGCAGATAATTGTGACTATTCTTTTGCATCCACACATCGGTGTGGGAGGAAAATCACAGATTGTCTCGCGCTGATAACCGCTTAAATCAAAGGGTGATTTGCATCACATTTATTCTGTCACCTGCCCCACAGAATGATGTTAAACCGGTAAAAAGCTGGTCAGTTGCACAATGAGGTTCATGGAAGTCTGCCCTATAATGAGCGTCATACCCTGTATTGCCTGAGCATGTTTTTGAGAAACGTCGTTAAGCGTCAACTTCAGAGAATTAACCGGCACCTTTTGTTCCGGGATGTTTAATAAACGCGGAGACAGTTATGTCACGTAATAAAGATAAAGAACATGCAACCGAAGCACTTTTCATTAAGGTTCATGAAAGCGATAACGTTGCCATTATTGTGAACGATAACGGTTTAAAAGCCGGCACCCGATTTTCAAATGGTCTGGAATTAATTGAGCATATTCCGCAAGGCCATAAAGTTGCTTTAGAACCGATTGCCCAGGGTGGCGATATTATTCGTTATGGTGAAGTCATCGGTTATGCAGTGCGTGATATCGCACAGGGCGGCTGGATTGACGAATCCCTGGTGGAACTGCCGGTCGCCCCTGAGCTTAACAGCCTGCCGCTGGCTACCCGCGTACCCCCGGCATTACCGCCGCTGGAAGGTTATACCTTTGAAGGTTACCGCAACGCCGACGGCAGCGTAGGCACCAAAAACCTGCTCGGTATTACTACCAGCGTACACTGCGTGGCGGGTGTGGTGGATTATGTGGTCAAAATCATCGAGCGCGATTTACTGCCGAAATTCCCCAATGTTGACGGCGTTGTCGCACTGAATCATTTATACGGCTGCGGTGTGGCGATTAACGCGCCGGCAGCTGTGGTGCCTATCCGTACCATCCACAATCTGGCGCTGAACCCGAACTTTGGCGGCGAAGTGATGGTCGTCGGTTTAGGTTGCGAGAAGTTGCAGCCGGAAAGATTGCTGGAAGGTACGCCGGACGTGCAGGCGATTTCCCTCGACGACACGCATATCGTCCGTTTGCAGGATGAACAGCATGTCGGCTTCCAGTCGATGGTCGACGATATCCTCACCGTCGCACAATTCCATCTCGAGCGCCTGAACCGCCGTCAGCGCGAAACCTGTCCGGCGTCTGATCTGGTCGTAGGCACGCAATGTGGCGGCAGCGATGCTTTCTCTGGTGTGACGGCTAACCCGGCGGTCGGTTACGCCTCAGACCTGCTGGTGCGCTGCGGCGCGACCGTGATGTTCTCGGAAGTCACTGAAGTGCGCGACGCCATCCACTTGCTGACGCCGCGTGCTGCGGATGTCGAAGTGGGTAAACGTCTGCTGGAAGAAATGGCCTGGTACGATGATTATCTGTCGATGGGACAAACCGACCGCAGCGCCAATCCGTCTCCGGGCAACAAAAAGGGCGGTCTGGCTAACGTGGTGGAAAAAGCGCTCGGCTCGATTGCGAAATCCGGCACCAGTGCGATTTCAGAAGTGCTGTCGCCCGGCCAACGTCCGACTAAAAAAGGACTGATTTACGCGGCCACGCCTGCCAGCGATTTTGTCTGCGGCACACAGCAACTGGCTTCCGGTATTACCGTTCAGGTATTTACCACCGGGCGCGGTACGCCTTACGGCCTGCTGGCGGTGCCGGTAATTAAAATGGCGACCCGCACCACGCTGGCAAACCGCTGGCACGATCTGATGGACATCAACGCCGGCACCATTGCGACGGGTGACGCGACCATTGAGGATGTAGGCTGGGAACTGTTCCACTTCATTCTCGATATCGCCAGCGGGCGCAAGAAAACCTGGTCTGACACCTGGGGTATCCACAATGCGCTGGCGGTATTTAACCCGGCGCCGGTGACCTGAGTTACCCTTTAGCAGACAAACAAAAGGCCAGCAATGCTGGCCTTTTTTGTGCGTCTGAACTGAGGAAAAATTTACTGCACCGCTGCGGCACCGGTTTGTTCAGCACCCACCAGTCCGACTTTCAGGTAACCGGCTTTACGCAGGTTATCCATCACTTTCATCAGCGTTTCGTAATCCACTGTCTTATCCGCACGGAAGAAAATCGTGCTCTGCTTGTTGCCCTGAGTACGTTGATCCAGCATCGCGGTCAGATTATCGCTGTTGACTGGCGTGTCGCCGAGGAACAGCTGTTTATCTGCTTTCACCGACAGGAAGATCGGTTTCTCCGGGCGCGGCTGCTGTTTCGCCGTGGAGGCGGGTAAATCCACCCGCACATCTACGGTCGCCAGCGGTGCGGCCACCATGAAGATGATCAGCAATACCAGCATGACGTCGATGAAAGGCGTGACGTTGATGTCATGCATTTCACCGCTTTCGTCGATATCGTCGTTTAACCGAATAGCCATAATCTGTTCTTACCCTACGCGTAACTGACCTGTCTGACCACGCGGCACATCGCCTTCGCTGGCAGCCAGATCCAAATCACGACCCTGCAACAGAATAATCTGCGCCGCCACATCGCCAACCTGATGACGATAGGAGGTGATAGTACGGGCGAAAATATTGTAGATCACCACGGCTGGAATGGCTGCAACCAGACCGACAGCGGTCGCCAGTAAGGCTTCTGCGATGCCCGGTGCCACGACAGCCAGGTTAGTGGTCTGCGTTTGTGCGATACCGATGAAGCTGTTCATGATGCCCCAGACCGTACCGAACAGGCCGACGAACGGAGAAATAGCCCCGATGGTCGCCAGAATACCGTTGCCACGCCCCATGTAACGACCCGCAGCGCTGACGCGGCGCTCAAGGCGGAAACCGGTACGTTCTTTGATGCCGTTGTTGTCGGTGGAACCGGCTGACAGTTCCAGCTCATTCTGTGCATCGCGGATCATCTGTGCGCTGATGCTGCTGGCAGCAAAGCTTTCGGCTTGCTCAGCCGCTTCATCGAGCGTACGGACAGAAGAAAGCGCATCAAACTCGCGGCGCATACGACGTTTGCCCGTAAATACTTCTGCGCCTTTGCTGAACAGCAGCGCCCAGGTAACGACAGAGGCCAGCAGCAGGCCAATCATGACGGTTTTCACCACCGCATCGGCGTGGTGATACATGCCCATAACAGACAAATCGGTAGGAATGACAGGCGTCGCTTCGGTCGGTGCCGGTTGCATCACCGGTGCTGGCGTTGCATCACTGTTCGCCGGTGCAGGGGCATCTGCCGCTGCCGGTTGAGTTGCTGCGGAAGTGACGGCTTGTCCAGCCGGCGTCGCAGGAGCAGCCATTGCGTTGCCGCTCAGACCAGCAACCAACATTAACGACATCAGTAATGAGGTCGCCTCTTTCATCTTATTGCGAGCCGTTTTCACGCGTCGCCTCCAGCCAGAATCAGTGTGTAGAAGGAATGAATAACGCCGAATGATATCAAAGAAAAAGGCCTAATTGATAGTCGTTCTCATTATTATTTACATTGTCGCGTCTGACGGCTGGCGTGTCATTGACAGACGACAAGGTTTTTTGTGTTTGTACAAGGGATGAACAATTTAACCTGCGTCACATTTTCTATAAAAATCACGCAGTAAATCAATCATCTGGGCTTTATTACCCAAGTCAAAACAACGTTTTAAATATTAAGTAACAGCTTTTTACATTTGTTGCGAGTTTGTGATAACGCTCAAATACCGCGCAGTAAAAAATAGGATAAGGTGCTTGCACTGGCGAAGACCGCACACCGGCACGTCTTGTATCCCTATAATTTTAAAAGCTTATTCCCAACTTTTTCATAATGAGCAGGCCGGCTCTTTTGTTCGCCCTGATCGACACTTGATCTTATTTATCTTTCCCTTACTGAGTACCCTGGAGACAAACTGATGAAAATGCAAAAAGCACTTCTCAGCTTTTGCCTGAGTTCAGCGACCTTTTTATTTACCTCTGGTGTATCAGCACAAACGCTGAAAGCCGCCGATGTGCATCCGCAAGGTTATCCGAACGTTGTCGCCGTTCAGCACATGGGCGAAAAACTGCAAAAGCAAACGGACGGACGCCTGGAAATCAAAACCTTTCCGGGCGGTGTTCTGGGGGATGAAAAGCAGGAAATTGAACAGGCACAGCTTGGCGCACTGGATATCATCCGTGTGTCGATGACGCCGGTCGCTTCGATTTTGCCGGAGATAAACGTCTTCACCCTGCCCTATATATTCCGCGACGAAGACCATATGCACAAAGTGCTCGACGGTCAGATTGGTAAAGAAATCGGCGACAAAATCACTAACAACCCGAATTCCCGACTGGTGTTCCTCGGCTGGATGGACGGTGGTACACGTAACCTGATCACCAAAGAGCCGGTGGTGAAACCGGAAGATTTGCACGGCATGAAAATCCGCGTTCAGGGCAGCCCGATTGCGCTGGCGACACTGAAAGCCATGGGCGCAAACCCGGTGGCGATGGGCGTCAGCGAGGTGTTCAGCGGCATGCAAACCGGCGTGATTGATGGCACTGAAAACAATCCGCCGACATTCGTTGCCCACAACTATCTGCCGGTGGTGAAAAACTACACTTACAGCCGCCACTTCATTATTCCTGAACTGTTCCTGTATTCAAAAGTGAAATGGGACAAGCTGAAACCGGAAGACCAGCAGTTAATCCTCAAACTGGCGAAGGAAGCGCAGGACGAGCAACGCGAACTGTGGAAAGCCTATAACGAGAAAGCGCTGGCGACGATGAAAGATGGCGGCGTGAAATTCTATGAGATCGACCCTGCGACTTATGTGAAAGCCACACAGTCCGTGCGCGATGAATTCGGCAAAGACCATCAGGAACTGATGCAGCAAATTGCTGACGTTCAGTGAATCCTGACACCGGCAGCCTGCAGGCTGCCTCTTTCTGATCTTTCGCCGGGGGATTTATGGTCTCGAATTATCACACCCTGATGGACATTCTTTACCGCTGCGCGATGTGGCTCGCCGGAATAGCGTTACTGCTGATGGTCGCCGTGATCCCCATTGGGATCTTCGCCCGCTACGTGATGAACAGCGCCCTGTCGTGGCCGGAGCCCATTGCGATTATGTGCATGGTGACATTTACCTTTATCGGCGCTGCGGTCAGTTACCGCGCCGGTTCGCACATTGTGGTGGCGATGGTCACCGACCGTCTGCCGCCTGCGCTGAAAAAATTCTCCGCCCTGCTGGCTGATCTGATGATGCTGGCGATCAGCGTGTTTATTTTCTGGTACAGCCTGCAATTGTGCAGCGAGCTCTGGCAACAGCCGGTGGCGGAATTCCCGCTGCTGACCGCCGGACAAACCTATCTGCCGCTGCCCATAGGTTCTGCGCTGACGCTGTTATTTATCATTGAGCAGATCATTGCCGGACCACAGCATCAGCGACCTGTGGTGATGCTGGGCAATTCTGACGCCTGACCGGAGCCTGTTATGGATGCATTAATCTTGTTGTTAACGCTGGCGGTAATGCTGGCGATTGGCGTGCCGGTCGCTTATGCCGTCGGGTTGAGCGCACTGGCGGGAGCCTGGTGGATTGATCTGCCGTTTGAAGCGCTGATGATCCAGCTGACCAACGGCGTGAATAAGTTCTCTCTGCTGGCGATCCCGTTCTTTATTCTGGCAGGCGCGATCATGGCCGAAGGAGGGATCGCCCGCCGGCTGGTCAGTTTTGCCTATATCTTTGTCGGGTTTATCCGCGGCGGACTGTCGCTGGTGAACATCGTGGCCTCGACCTTTTTCGGCGCGATTTCGGGATCCTCGGTGGCAGATACCGCATCGATCGGTTCGGTGATGATCCCGGAAATGGAGAAGAAAGGTTATCCGCGTGACTTTGCAGCGGCGGTCACCGCCAGCGGTTCGGTGCAGGCGATCCTTACACCACCTAGCCATAACTCGGTGATTTATTCACTGGCGACCGGCGGTACGGTGTCGATTGCCGCGCTGTTCATCGCCGGTATTCTGCCCGGTTTACTGCTCAGCCTGACGCTGATGGTGATGTGCGTGGTGTTTGCGCATAAACGTGGTTATCCGAAAGGTGAACGCGTGCCGTTCCGCCAGGCGCTGAAGATTTTCATCGACACGCTGTGGGGACTGATGACTGTGGTCATCATCATGGGCGGTATTCTCAGCGGAGTATTTACCGCCACGGAATCTGCGGCGATAGCCTGTCTCTGGTCGTTTTTCGTTACCATGTTTATCTACCGCGATTACAAGTGGAGCGAACTGCCGAAACTGATGTACCGCACGGTGAAAACCGTCAGCATCGTTATGATCCTGATAGGCTTTGCCGCCAGCTTTGGCGCTGTGATGACCTACATGCAGTTGCCGATGCGCATCACTGAATTCTTCACTTCGATCTCCGACAACAAGTACGTGATCCTCATGTGGATCAACATCATGCTGTTGCTGATCGGCACGCTGATGGACATGGCACCGATCATTCTGATCCTGACACCGGTGCTGCTGCCGGTGGTCTTATCGCTCGGCATTGATCCGGTGCATTTCGGCATGATCATGCTGGTGAATCTGGGGATCGGGCTGATTACTCCGCCGGTCGGCTCGGTATTGTTTGTCGCCAGTGCGGTGAGTAAGCAAAGCATTGAAAAAGTGGTCAAAGCCATGCTGCCGTTCTACTGCGTACTGTTTGTGGTACTGATGCTGGTGACCTATATCCCGACCATTTCGCTGTTCCTGCCCAAACTGTTTGGCGTTTATACCGGCTGATACCTAAAACGTGTTTCTCCCTTGCCCGTCATCACGACGGGCTTTTTTTTGGCCGTGCTGCTGAAATTTTCTCATCCACCCGCCAAAAGCCTGATCCCTGAAATTCATCATGTTAAGTTAATGACATATCGGCGGATGCTGGTGCATGCCGTGCAACATAACAGGGTGAAATACGGATTATGTCGTCTAAAAAAATTGAAACCACGCTGGTCAGCGCCGGAAGGGACAAGAAATTCACGCAAGGCTCAGTGAATGCGGTAATTCAGCGTGCGTCATCTTTGGTATTTGAAACCGTGGCGGATAAAAAACACGCCACCACCAACCGCGCTAACGGCGAGTTGTTTTACGGACGTCGCGGCACCCTGACACATTTCTCGCTGCAACAGGCGATGATCGAGCTGGAAGGCGGCGCGGGCTGCGCGCTCTATCCGTGCGGCGCGGCGGCGGTCAGTAACGCGGTGCTGTCCTTTGTCAGCAGCGGGGACCACATTCTGGTGGCCGGTTCATCTTACGAACCGACGCAGGATTTCTGCGAAAAAGTGCTGAAGAAACTCGGTGTTTCCACCACCTATTTCCCGGCCAATATCGGTGCTGAGTTAGGTTCGCTGATGCAGCCCAACACCAAAGTGGTGTTCCTCGAATCGCCGGGTTCTATCACCATGGAAGTCCCGGATATCCCGGCGATGGTGAAAGCGGTGCGCGCAGTAAATCCGAACGTTGTCATCATGATCGATAACACCTGGGCGGCAGGCATTCTGTTTAAAGCGCTGGAATTTGATATCGATATTTCGATTCAGGCAGGCACCAAATATATCGTCGGTCATTCTGATGCGATGATTGGCACCGCCGTTTCTAATGAGCGTTGCTGGGAACAACTGCGTGAACACTCGTATCTGATGGGGCAAATGGTCGATGCTGATACTGCGTATGTCGCCAGCCGCGGGCTGCGCACCATGGGCGTGCGGCTCAAACAACATGCAGAAAGCAGCATCCGCATTGCACAGTGGCTGGCAGAGCGTCCGGAAGTGGCGGTGGTCAATCATCCTGCATTGCCGGGCAGCAAGGGCCATGAATTCTGGAAGCGGGATTTCACCGGCAGCTGTGGCCTGTTCTCCTTCGTACTGAAACAGCGCCTGAGTAAACAGCAGCTTTCTGACTACCTCGACCACTTCGAACATTTCAGCATGGCGTATTCGTGGGGCGGCTTTGAATCGCTGGTTCTGGCCAATCAGCCGGAAGAAATTCAGGCTATCCGCCCGGCTGAAACCGTCGATTTTAGCGGTACGCTGGTGCGTCTGCACATCGGGCTGGAAAACTGTGACGATCTGATTGCCGATCTTTCAACGGCTTTTGAACGGATTACCACTTCCTGAGCCGCAGAGATTGCGACATAACGCGCAGATCGGTAAGGTAACCGACGGATATTCATTCGCTAAATGATAATAATCTGTAAGCTCTTTATAGCTCCGGGTGACTGATGCCGGAGCCTTCTGTCTTTTTTACAGTGTCCTCAGATCAACATCTCCAACATCGATCCGCGTTACACTGGCAGGCGACAGTTTTTAATGAACAGAAACAGGACAGAATATGGCAGTGCTTTGCGACATTTTTCATGCGCTCTGGCAGCATGATTTCAGTATGCTCGCCGACCCGAATCTCCTCTGGGTCATTTATGCCGTCCTGTTTGCCACGCTGTTTCTTGAAAACGGCTTATTACCTGCGTCTTTCCTGCCCGGTGACAGCCTGCTGCTGCTGACCGGCGCGCTGATTGCCAAAGGCGTCATGAGCTTCGTTCCTACCCTGATTATTCTGGTGACGGCCGCGAGCCTCGGCTGCTGGCTGAGTTATATTCAGGGACGCTGGCTCGGCCACACCAAACTGGTCAAAGGCTGGCTGTTACAGCTTCCGGCGCATTATCACCAGCGTGCGCATCAGATGTTTATTCAGCACGGGCTGATGGCACTGCTGGTGGGTCGCTTTCTGGCTTTCGTGCGGACACTGTTACCGACAATGGCAGGGATTTCCGGCCTCAACAATGCCCGTTTCCAGTTCTTTAACTGGTTGAGCGCGATATTGTGGGTGGGTGTGGTGATTTCTCTGGGCTTCGCACTGAGCCACATTCCGATAGTGAAACGCCATGAAGATCAGGTCATGGCGGGACTGATGATTTTACCAGTTCTGTTGCTGGTCGTCGGTCTTGCTGGCGCAGTGCTGGTTATCTGGAAAAAACGGAAATGCCGCTTGTGAGCCCTTTCTGAAACCTTTCGCAACAGACCGGTTCAGGCCTTAAATGCCACGTCCGTTAACGCCAGCACACCGGAACTTCCTTCGCGCAGACGCGCCATCTCATCACTCGGCGTGACGCCAAAATAGCGTTTAAACTCCCGGCTGAACTGAGACGCGCTTTCATACCCGACCTGTAATGCCGCCACGCTGGCCTTCACGCCATCATAAATCATCAACGTACGCGCACGGTGCAGGCGATAGGTTTTGAGATACTGCAGCGGCGAGGTACTGGTTACGGCTTTGAAGTTATGGTGAAACGCCGAAATGCTCATGTTAACTTCACTGGCCAGGGTTTCCACGCTGAGATTGTCGGCGTACTGCGCCTCAATCCGGCGCAGGGATTTGGCAATCTGGCTGAAATGGGTATGACGGTTAACCAGCGCCTGGAGCGCGCCGCCATTCTCGCTGGTCAGAATAAAGAACAGGATTTCGCGGATAATTTTAGGCCCCAGAATGCGGGCGTGCAGCGGCTTATCCATCACATCCAGCAGGCGCTCTGTCGCACACAGAATATCGCCATCCAGCACGCCGGAGTTGATGCCTGTTGAGGATTCTTTCTGACGCACCACACTTTCATCGCCCATATCCATCAGCAAGTCCTGCAACATCAGGTTATCAATACTGATCTGGATACCGGCCAGCGGTTCTTCAGGGCTGCTGAAGGTTTCACATTCGAAAGGCAGCGGAACGGTCAGCATCAGGTAATTGTGCGGATCGTAAGAGAACGTTTTCTTGCCCAGATAACCGACTTTTCGCCCCTGAAAAAGGATCACAATGCCGGGATTGTACAGAACCGGCTGACGCGGATGGTAACGTGTGGTGTACATCAGCGTCACCTGCGGGACCGCTGATGGCACAAGATTTTTATCACCACTGAGTCGGGCGACTCTAGCCGCCATGCGGGCGCACAGACTGTCCACGTTTTCCATTATTTCGCTCCACATATTCACTAAACTGGCATTGATTCTGCCATAACCTCCCGTGTTCCTACAGAGACAAGCAGAAACAGGCAAGACTCTGGCAGAAATGGGCATCATGCCGCTGCCAATTTTCTCTTACAGTTAATGTCGCCTTCCGCCGGGGGATACACCTGCATAAATGCGATGAACTGCTAGTCTGTATGGACGCACTTTTCTTTCGCTGATCGTGAGCGACTTCCGGTCACCGATTCTTTTTTTCTGATAACTCCTTATTTCAATTCATTATTCGTCTAACCCGAAAGTTCGGAGGATTGTATGTCTGCACCTGTTGCTGCTGAAAATACCTTTAACGCCTGGGCCGCTGCCGGCCCGCACCAGCCGCTCGAAGCGTTTGCTTTCGACGCAGGGCCGATTGGCGATGAAGAAATTGAAGTCGCCATTGATTACTGCGGCGTCTGCCATTCGGATCTGTCGATGCTCAATAATGACTGGGGCATTACGCAGTATCCGTTTGTACCGGGCCATGAAGTGGTCGGAAAAATCGTCAAAATGGGTAATCATGCGCAGAACAAAGGGCTGAAAGTCGGCCAGATTGTGGGCGTAGGCTGGAACCGTGGCAGCTGTATGCACTGTCACCCCTGTATGTCCGGCGATCAGCACCTTTGTCATGACGTGGAAGCCACCATCATCGGCCATCACGGCGGCTTCGCGGACCGTATCCGCAGCCACTGGGCGTGGGCGATTCCGCTGCCGGAAGGCGTGGATATCACCAGCGCCGGTCCGTTGTTCTGCGGCGGGATCACCGTTTTTAACCCACTGTTGCAGTTTGGCGTGCTGCCGACTCACCGCGTCGGCGTGATCGGCATCGGTGGTTTAGGCCACATGGCGCTGCGCTTCCTGAATGCCTGGGGTTGTGAAGTCACTGCATTTACGTCCTCGCTGGCGAAACGTGACGAAGCCATATCACTCGGCGCGCACCGCGTTATCGCCACCCGTGACAGCGATGAACTGAAGAAAATCGCCGGCCAGCTGGACTTCATTATGGTTACCGCCAATGCCTCGCTGGACTGGGACGCCATTATCGGCGCGCTGGCACCGAAAGGCCGTCTGCACTTTGTCGGCGTTGTGCCGGAAGCGGTACCGCTGCATGTGATGGCGCTGATCAGCAAACAGGCTGAGGTTTCCGGTTCACCGACCGGTTCCCCTTCCCGTCTGGCTGACATGCTGGCGTTCTGCGCCCGTCATGACATCACGCCGCAGGTTGAGCACTTCCCGCTGAGCAAAATCAATGATGCCGTGGAGCACCTGCACGAAGGGAAAGCACGCTATCGCGTGGTACTGGATATGAACGCTCAGGCAACTTCCCTGTCTAAAAAATAAGTAGCCTGCTCAGCAAGATGCCGTTTCGTTAACTAGACTTAACGTCAATCCCTACATGGTGCCCGTGCATTCCGGCGGGCACTCTGCCCTGAAAGGAGAAACTCATGGCAACGCAACCCATCATCAAACTTCACGATGGCAATCTGATGCCTCAGTTAGGACTTGGCGTATGGAAAGCCAGTAATCAGGAAGCCACCAGCGCGGTGAAAACAGCGATCGAAACCGGTTATCGTCATATTGATACCGCCGCCATCTACAAAAATGAGGAAGGCGTCGGCGAAGCGATTGCTGCCAATCTGGTGCCTCGCGAAGAGCTGTTTATCACCACCAAACTGTGGAATGACGATCAGTTAAATGCGCCAAAAGCGCTGGAAGCCAGCCTTAAAAAGCTGAGAACCGATTATGTCGATCTGTATCTGATCCACTGGCCGCAGCCGGCACAGGGGCATTATGTGGATGCCTGGAAAGCCCTGCTGAAGCTGAAGGAGCAAGGTCTGGCGAAAAGCGTCGGCGTGTGTAATTTTCCGCTGCAACATTTGCAGAAGCTGAAAGATGAAACCGGCATTTTCCCTGTCGTGAATCAGATTGAGCTTCACCCGCTGATGCAACAGCGCCAGCTGCACGCCTGGAATGCTACGCACACTATCGCCACCGAATCCTGGAGCCCGCTGGCACAGGGCGGCGAAGGCGTGTTTGATCAGCCCCTCATCCAGAAACTGGCAGAAAAATATGACAAGACGCCTGCTCAGATTGTTATCCGCTGGCACCTGGATAATGGTCTGATTGTGATCCCGAAATCGGTGACGCCAAAACGCATACGCGAGAATTTCGACGTGTTTGATTTTAAACTGGAGAAGGAAGAACTGGCGGAAGTCACCAAGCTGGATAAAGAGCATCGTCTGGGCCCGGATCCGGAAAAAGGTGTGTAAGGCTTTTACTCACACTAAGCCATAAACAAAAACCCGCCGAAAGCGGGTTTTTTATTGCGCGATGTAAGCTTACATCGAAGGCTGCACCAGCATATTAGCCGCAGAACCGCGATCGGCCAGTTCCAGCGCGCCACTGCGGTAAACAAACGGGAAGTGCTCATATGAAGGCTGATTGAAATACACCAGCAGTTCCACATCACCATCAACCCACACCGTGTCTTTGAAGCCGGCATCTTCCACCAGTGGCGCTGCGCCATTGACGCTTTTCACCAGGAAGGACACCCCTTCAACATGGAACGTCTGCGGCATATCCGCATGCACCGTCCAGCGTTCCCACGTGCCTTGTTGCGCCGTGAGATCGATACGGTTGATATCCCAAAGCGCGCCGTTAATGCCCGGCTCACTGTCGCCCAGGCGCAGGTCACGGGTACGGACGACGTTTCCGGTCAGGATCTGATCGGCCAGCAAACGCATCGGCAGATTATCCGTCACCAGCGGCAGCAGGCCGGTGGGTTTCAGCGTCAGCACGATGGTAGAAACCAGAATGCTTGAAGGTTCGAACAGGCCGCGCAGTCTGTCCATCACGCCCGCGGCTTCACCGGCAGTAATCGACACTTCCTCGCCCTGCGACATATCCACCAGCACTTCGCGGCGTTCGCCAGGCCCGAGCGACAGACGTTTTACCGTCATTGGCGCAGGCAGGAAACCCAAATCGGAACCGACAACGTGGAATGCACGGTTATCGGTCATGCTCAGTTCATAACGGCGCGCATTCGAGGCGTTGAGTAAACGCAGACGCACCCAGCCACGCGAAACTTCAACGAACGGGCTTTGCACGCCATTCACCAGCATGGTATCGCCAAAGAATCCGCCGGAAGCCGGTGTGTCGTACTGCGGCACGCCGAACCCGTCCAGACGCTTGTCCTGAATGATGATCGGGAAATCATCCACGCCGTAATGATTCGGTAACGGAAGATTCTTGCTGACTTCGTCCTCAACAATCCACATCCCCGCTAAACCGTTATAAACGTGCGGTGCCATGCGGTTCGGGGTATTCGCGTGATACCAGCAGGTCGCCGCCGCCTGACGAATAGGCAATACCGGAGACCAGTCAACGCCCGGTTGCATCAGACGCGCGGCGCCACCGGTTAAGGTACCCGGTTCAAGCAGACCGCTGACGGTCATTGAAACAGGTTCTGCCAGACGGTTGCTGTAAATCAGTTTGACGTCATCACCGCTGTGTACTTTGACCGTCGGGCCAAGATACATGCCATTGATGCCCCAGACCGGCGCTTTGGCGCCTCCCAGGAATGACCAGTGGGCAGCCTGCAAAGTCAGAAACAAGGGTTGTCCGCGACGCGATTCGAGCAACGGCGGAACAGGCAATACAGGTTGCGAACCACTCGCTTCTGCTTTTAATGGCAGAGCACCTGCGGCAAGAGCCACGCCGGAGGCTTGCAGGAACGAGCGACGACTGAGTGACATATCTTCTCCATGAAAACAAAATCAGGAACTGTGTTAAGCCACCGCCATCAATGGCAGCGGGAAGAATCCCCGTCATCATTCAGGCTGCAGGTGCGCTGGCTTGTTCGGGTCGCCTTCCTGCAGCTCGAATTATGTAGTGGATTTATAAATACTATTATTTTTTTGCGGCGGCTTCGCGCTGTGCCACTTCGGCATCCAGCTCGGCGATTTTGTCCGCCATGATCTGACGGCAATGCTCCGACAATTCACGCAGGCGGTCTTTGGTATAACCGCTGGTGTCGATTGGCGGCAGCATTTCAACAATCACCAGACCGTTTGACCAGCGATTTAACTTCACCTTGTTACTGGTGTTGGATACGCAAATCGGCACAATCGGCACGCCGGCAGCAATGGCAGCATGAAAAGCGCCGGTTTTGAATGGCATCAGGCCACGGCCACGGCTGCGGGTCCCTTCCGGGAACATCCAGATCGACAGATTCTTTTTCTTAATCTGGGTCACCACCTGAGAAATGGTACCGTGCGCTTTGGCGCGATTATCACGATCAATCAGCAGGTTGCCGGTCAGCCAGTAAAGCTGACCAAAGAACGGGATCCAGGCCAGGCTTTTCTTGCCGACGGTCACCGTTCTTGGCATGACGACGGATGAAGCCGTCACCATGTCATAATTGTTCTGATGGTTGGCAATATAAATACAGTTGCCGTTATTCACTGCTTCCGCAGGAATACGTTTTTCAACACGAAGGCCAAATACCGGTGCCAGATGACCAAACAGCTTACCGAAAGTCGACACATGTTTCGGGTTCCGCGGACTGAAAAGACAATAAATACAACCAAAAACAGAGACCAGAATCGAGTAAACCACCACGATAATCAGACGCAAAATAAATAACATAACATCCTCTTAAAACTACAGCCGAAGCCGGTAAGAAACCTGTGCAGTTTCGCTCCCTGTGAGGTGAACTATTCTCAAGCCTCCTTCAGCAGGGCACAACGGTTTTATTGATACAAATGTAAAATCTTTGCACTGCACAACAGTCTCAGGCCGCTGCATACCCCTCAAACGATTTCAGGGCACAAATGTGCCCTGTCTGTTAAGAAGTTACAGCCATTTTATTCTTCGCTGTCACCACCACCGGTGCGCACAGGCGCATCGACTTCAACCCGATCGATACGTTGCAGTCCGCGTGGGAGAAGGGTTCCCTTGCGGCCACGTTCAGCACGGAATTTCTGCAAATCTTCCGGACGCAGAACCAGCTTACGTTTACCCACGTGCAGCGTAATTGACGTTTGCGGTGGCAACACCAGCAGCCATTGTAGTTTATCTTCACCACTTGCTGCTTGTGCAGATGGGATTGAAACAATTTTGTTACCTTTGCCTTTCGACAACTGAGGCAAATCAGCCACCGGGAACATCAGCATCCGGCCTGCGGCAGTAATTGACAGCAACATATCATCGTCGCCATGCAACTCCATTGGCGGGAACGCTTTCGCATTTTCCGGCAAGGTGATCATCGCTTTACCGGCACGGTTACGCGCCACTAAATCGTTGAAGGTACAAACGAAACCGTAACCGGCATCGGAAGCCATCAGTAACTTCTGATCGTCGGCAGCCATCAGCACATGTTCAATAGTCGCACCCGGCGGCGGCGTCAGTTTACCGGTCAGGGGTTCACCCTGACCGCGCGCCGATGGCAACGTGGTCGGATCGAGCGCATAACTGCGCCCGGTGGAGTCCATAAACACCACCGGCTGATTACTCTTGCCTTTCGCTGCGGCACGGAAACTGTCACCCGCTTTATAGCTCAGACCGGAAGCATCAATGTCATGACCTTTAGCACTGCGCACCCAGCCTGATTCGGACAACACAATTGTTACCGGCTCAGACGGGATGAAATCGTGCTCGCTCATCGCCTTAGCTTCTTCACGCTCAGTGATTGGCGAACGACGCTCGTCACCGAAGGCTTCAGCATCAGCCTGAATTTCTTTGCGGATAAGCGTGCTCAGTTTGCGTTCAGATCCCAGCAGTGCCTGCAGCTGATCGCGCTCTTTCGCCAGTTCATCCTGCTCACCGCGAATCTTGGTTTCTTCGAGTTTCGCCAAATGACGTAATTTCAACTCGAGAATAGCTTCTGCCTGAGTATCTGACAGCGCGAAACGCTGCATCAGCACCGGTTTCGGCTCGTCTTCGCTGCGGATGATGTGAATAACTTCATCGATATTGAGGAACGCCGTCAGCAAACCTTCGAGGATATGCAGGCGTTTCAGGACTTTATCAAGACGGTAGTTCAGACGACGGCGTACTGTATCGCGACGATAAACCAGCCATTCCGTCAGAATTTCCAGCAACCCTTTCACCTGCGGACGGTGATCGAGGCCGATCATATTCATGTTGATGCGGTAGCTGCGTTCCAGATCGGTGGTCGCGAACAGGTGATTCATTACCTGATCCAGATCGATACGATTAGAGCGCGGAACCACCACCAGACGCGTCGGATTCTCGTGATCGGATTCGTCACGCAGATCTTCAACCATCGGCAGCTTTTTGGCACGCATCTGGTTGGCAATTTGCTCCAGCACTTTCGCACCGGAGACCTGATGAGGCAAAGCGGTGATCACCGCGCTGCCGTCTTCTTTGTGCCAGACCGCACGCATACGCACCGAGCCTTTGCCCGATTCGTACATTTTGCGGATTTCATTGCGTGGCGTAATGATTTCGGCTTCGGTCGGGAAATCTGGCCCCTGAACGAATTCCAGCAAATCTTCCAGCGAACTGTTCGGTTTTTCCAGCAATGCGACCGCAGCGGCAGCCACTTCACGGATGTTATGCGGCGGAATATCCGTCGCCATCCCGACGGCAATGCCGGTCGTGCCGTTGAGCAGAATATTCGGCAGACGCGCAGGCAGCATTTTCGGCTCCTGCATGGTGCCGTCAAAGTTCGGGACGTAATCAACCGTCCCCTGCCCTAATTCACGTAACAGAACGTCGGCATATTTTGACAGGCGCGATTCGGTATAACGCATCGCAGCGAAGGATTTCGGATCATCCGGCGCCCCCCAGTTCCCCTGCCCGTCTACCAGCGGATAACGGTAGGAGAACGGCTGTGCCATCAGCACCATCGCCTCATAACAGGCGCTGTCGCCGTGCGGATGGTATTTACCCAGCACGTCACCGACGGTACGTGCGGATTTTTTGAATTTGGCGTTATTACTCAGACCCAGCTCGGACATCGCATAAATAATACGACGCTGTACCGGCTTGAGCCCGTCACCGATAAACGGCAGCGCGCGGTCCATGATGACGTACATGGAATAGTTGAGATAGGCGTTCTCAGTAAACGTGTGCAGGGCTAAACGCTCTGTTCCGTCATGAGTCATTTCGCTCATTGATGTTTAATCCTCAGACCCGTGGCGTTATCGTTTTGGAAATTAAGGAAGCTTGCACCCGCTGGCGCACTGAGGCGACTTTCGCAGGGCAATGATGTTCGCGATAGTACATCATCTGCCGTATGGCTGTCACAGTTGCTGTGTTTATGCCTTCTTTTTAAACAGTTATTCCCCGATAAAATGGCTAAATTGCCGTGCTGTTTCTTCCATTATTGCATCTGAGTCAATAGTCTTGTGCGCTATATCACATTTTTCTGCGGGGCAGAGTTAAGTACACTATGTGGTAACAGCCTGACCACCAGAATTCAATTTAAGGGAAATCCATGAGCAATATCCTGATCATCAACGCTGGCAAAACATTTGCCCACTCAAAAGGCGCGCTGAACAACAGCCTGACCGAAGTCGCCACCAGCTTCCTGCGTGACAAAGGCCACGACGTGCGTGTAACCGTGCTGGAAGACGGTTATGACGTGCAAACTGAAATCGAAAGCTATCTGTGGGCCGACGCCATCATTTATCAGCAACCGGGCTGGTGGATGGGCATGCCGTGGACGCTGAAAAAATACATCGATGAAGTGTTCACTGAAGGTCACGGCAAACTGTACGCCAGCGACGGTCGAACCCGTTCTGATGAATCGAAAAAATACGGTTCCGGCGGCCTGCTGCATGGCAAATGCTACATGCTTTCCGTGACCTGGAACGCGCCTCTGGAAGCGTTCGAAGATAAGGAACAGTTCTTCCACGGCGTCGGCGTTGACGGCGTTTATCTGGCGCAGCACAAAGCCAACCAGTTTATCGGCCTCGACACGCTGCCGACCTTTATGTGTAACGACGTGATTAAACAGCCAGATGTGGAAGGTGATTTTGCGCGCTACCGTGCTCACCTTGAAAATGTATTCGGTCAGGCTTAAGGTTTAAGGTCACCCGGGAAAGAGGTTTTTATGATCACTGTTATAGCTGAAATCAAAGTAAAACCAGGCCGTCGCGATTCGGTTATGGAAAAAATCACCGCCCTGCTGCCGGACGTTCTGGCTGAAAAGGGTTGTCACCGTTACGAGCCTTACATTGATTTCAACGGTCAGATCCCGTGGCGTAAAACGGTACCTGATTCCATCTTTATGCTGGAAGACTGGGAAAGCCTGGCGCATCTCGAAGCGCATCAGCAGGCTGAACATATGGATAAGCACCGCGAAAATATCAAAGCCGACGTGCTGGATGTGGTGATCCATATTATTGAGAAAGCGTGATTTTCTGACGATTTTCTAAAACATCGATTTTCAGAAACAAAAATGCCGGAGCGATAAAGCGTCCGGCATTTTTTTTATGGGTGCAGCGAAAAGAAAAGGATCAGACGTCCAGTTCGGCAGTGTCGCCTTTTTCCTGCAACCAGTTACGGCGATCTTCAGAACGCTTCTTCGCCAGCAACATATCCATCATGCGCAACGTCTGATCGATATCCTCTTCATCGATAGTCAGCTGCACCAGACGACGTGTATTCGGATCCAGTGTGGTTTCGCGCAGCTGAAGCGGGTTCATTTCACCCAGACCTTTAAAGCGCTGTACGTTCGGTTTGCCTTTCTTGCGTTTCAGCTGATCCAGCACGCCTTCTTTTTCCTGCTCATCCAGCGCATAGAATACTTCTTTGCCGAGATCGATACGGTACAAAGGCGGCATCGCCACATACACATGGCCGCCACGCACCAGGGACCGGAAGTGACGGACAAACAGCGCGCACAATAAAGTCGCGATGTGTAAGCCGTCGGAGTCCGCATCCGCAAGGATACAGATTTTTCCGTAACGCAGCTGGGTCAGATCTTCGCTGTCCGGATCAATACCGATCGCCACGGAAATGTCGTGCACTTCCTGCGAGGCCAGTACTTCATCGGAAGAAACTTCCCACGTATTTAAGATCTTACCTTTGAGCGGCATGATCGCCTGATATTCACGATCGCGTGCCTGTTTGGCAGAGCCCCCCGCGGAATCCCCTTCCACCAGGAACAGTTCGGTCATATTCAGATCCTGCGACGTACAGTCCGCCAGTTTGCCCGGCAGCGCAGGGCCACTGGTCAGTTTTTTACGCACGACTTTTTTCGCCGCACGCAGACGACGCTGAGCGCTGGAAATGCACAGTTCAGCCAGCTGTTCTGCCGCCTGAACGTTCTGGTTCAGCCACAGACTGAAGGCATCTTTCACCACGCCGGAAACAAACGCCGCACACTGGCGCGAAGACAGACGTTCTTTGGTCTGACCGGCGAATTGCGGATCCTGCATTTTTACTGACAGCACATAGGCACAGCGTTCCCAGATATCTTCAGCAGACAGCTTCACGCCGCGCGGCAGGATATTGCGGAACTCGCAGAACTCACGCATGGCGTCGAGCAGCCCCTGACGCAGACCGTTAACATGCGTACCGCCCTGCATTGTCGGGATCAGGTTGACATAGCTTTCGGTCAGCAGTTCGCCGCCTTCCGGCAGCCACAACAGCGCCCAGTCTACGGCTTCAGTATCACCGGCAAAATTACCGACAAAGGCTTTTTCAGGCAGAGTGATCAGGCCGTTGACTGCTTCCATCAGGTAGTCCGTCAGACCGTCTTCATAACACCAGCGTTGCTCGGTATTATTCACTTTGTCTTTGAACAGAATTTCTACGCCAGGACACAGTACGGCTTTGGCTTTCAGCAAATGGCTGAGGCGGCTGACCGAAAAACGCGGGCTGTCGAAGAAGCTGCCATCTGGCCAGAAATGGACACTGGTTCCGGTATTGCGTTTACCGCAGGTGCCGGTGACGTGCAAATCCTGCACTTTATCGCCGTTTTCAAACGCCATTTCATACACTTCGCCGCCGCGTTTTACCGCCACTTCGACGCGTTTAGATAAGGCATTGACCACAGAGATCCCAACACCGTGCAGGCCGCCGGAGAACTGGTAGTTTTTATTCGAGAATTTACCGCCTGCGTGCAGACGGCAGAAAATCAGTTCAACTGCCGGGACGCCTTCTTCGGCGTGGATATCCACCGGCATACCACGGCCATCATCGATGACTTCAAGTGACTGGTCTTCATGCAGGATCACTTCGATGCGTTTCGCGTGACCGGCTAATGCCTCATCCACACTGTTATCAATAACTTCCTGGCCGAGATGGTTTGGCCGGGTGGTATCGGTATACATGCCCGGACGGCGGCGCACCGGTTCGAGTCCGCTGAGGACCTCTATGGAATCCGCGTTATAAGTTGATTGGCTCATCGTTGATTATTCGTGGCTCATAGGTTTGTGGGCTAACGATACAGTATTTGGGCGGGTATCAGCACTGGCAGCAAGCAGACGCAATTAATCCGGGGATAAAATCACCCTGACGATGTTAGTCTGCGGCCAGCTCAAGGAAATCTACAATCGGCGAAAAATAACGCTCAAAGCCGACAAATGCATGATTTCCTTCGGGTTCGACCGTCTGGCGACAGGTGGTGTAATACGCCACAGCCTGACGGTAATCGAGAATTTCATCGCCCGTTTGCTGCAGCAACCAGAGTAAATCCGGTGACTCCAGCGGTTCGACCTGCATCACTTTCAGATCGTAAACGTGGCGTGACTCTAACACATATTGTTGTCCGGTGTAGGGGTTCTCGTTTTGCCCGAGGAAGTCGATCAGCAGCTCATACGGCTTCACCGCAGGGTTCACTACCACTGCAGGCACGGCAAAACATTGCGACAACCAGGTGGCGTAATAGCCGCCCAGCGACGAGCCGACAATCCCCAATTTTTTACCCGCATTCTGAATAACCAGCGTTTCAAGTTGCTCTGCGGCATCCGCCGGATAAGGCGGAAGTTGCGGGATAATCATATCAATATGAGGATGATTAACCGCCAGCCAGTTTTTTAACGACGTGGCTTTTGCTGAGTTTGGCGAACTGTTGAATCCGTGCAGGTAAAGTAAGGTGTTCATTCGTAGCCGTCCGACTCCGTGTCAGGATGAAACTCGCTGGTTTCTAGACGGAAGACTTCAGTCTCCACGCGGCCATCCGGATACAAATCGAGATAGCGCCAGCCCGGCGCAACAGTATCAATTGTAAAATTGGTGCAATGCGGTTTGAACTGCACACAGGTCGACGGCGTCGCGTAAAGACGACGGCCATACCAGTCGAGATCCAGTTCCTGATGAATATGTCCGCACAAAAGCGTATTCACTTTCGGGTAATTCACCAGCGTGTTCGCCAGCATATGCGCATTGCGCAGGCTGTGCTGATCCAGCCACGTACAGCCGGAAGGCAGCGGATGATGATGGAGCATCAGCAACGTAAAACGATCCGGATAAGCATCCAGGCAGCGCACCAGCCATTCCAGCTGATATTCGCTGAGTTCGCCGTGAGGCACGCCGAAAACCTGCGTATCGAGCAGGACAATCTGCCAGTGTTCGCCGAGGAGAACATGCTTTGAAGGGCTAATACCCGCATCCTGCAGTGCATTGACCATCGCTGGCTGGAAATCATGGTTGCCCGGCAGCCAGACGCAAGGCGCAGTCAGTTCGCAGATGCCGCGGGCAAACTGATGGTAGGCTTCCACGGACTGATCCTGAGCCAGATCACCGGTTGCAGCAATAATATCGACTTCGCGCTGCTGGGCTTTGATAGCGTCCAGCACTGCGCGATAGCTGTTAAACGTATTCACGCCTAACAACGTTTCATCTTCGCCAGCAAAGAGATGGGTATCAGTAATCTGTAGAATCCTGACTTTGGCCCCATTCACCAAAGGCAGTGTAAACAGGCTTTCCAAATCGTTTCCTTTGTTGTTGAAGTCTGTCTAACAAACCGGAATTGCCATCGCTCCATGCGCAAGGCAATAACGCAGCCAGTCCGCAAGGAACTGGTTAATTTGATGCTTTTCATCACGCTGATGCAACTTTTTATTCGGGTAATCATAGCGTGCTTTGAAACGAAATATCTGCTGACTTGCACACACTTCAGCCACCATCGCATCGTGATACAGGCGAACGGTGAGCGAAGGCAGACTCCAGTAACTGACAGCCGGCGCTGTCTGTTTGATTTCTACCAGCGAGGTATAACGCGTTGATTCGAGGATTGTCAGGCAATACGTCGCGCTACTCACCCGATATGTCACGGTTTCACCAGGCTCATCGGTGCGTGGCATTAAACGGCGCAATTGTGCAAAATTGGTTTCGCACAATCTCATCATTTCAGGGAAATCAGGGGTATAGCGCTTAATCATTAGTTGGCCCACTCTTTTCTCAGGGATTCATGGTGCAGCTGCAGCCATTGCAGGGCAATCACTGACGCCGCATTGTCTATCGCTCCTTCTTCCACCCAGCGGTAAGCCTGTTCGCGGCTGACCACATGTACCCGGATGTCTTCATTCTCTGCTTCCAGACCGTGAATTCCTTCTGCCGTCGTGGCATCGACTTCACCGACCATAATGGAAAGACGCTCGCTGGTTCCGCCCGGACTTGCCAGGTAATTCAGAGCCGGTTTGCAGCGCTTCACCACAATGTTCGCTTCCTCGAGTGCTTCGCGGCGGGCGACATCTTCGACTGTCTCGCCCTCTTCAATGATACCGGCGACCATCTCCAGAAGCCAAGGGGTATCACTGGAATCCAGTGCGGGGATACGGATCTGTTCAATCAGCACCACTTCATCCCGTTGCGGATCATAAGGTAAGAGGACTGCCGCATGTCCGCGCTCGAAAACTTCGCGCACAACTTCACCGCTCATTTCCCCATTAAACAGCCGATGGCGAAACCGATATGCAATAATAGAAAAAAAACCTTTATATCGCGTCTCACGTGCAATAATTTCTACATCATCTTTGCCGAAAGTAACCGGTGACCGTTTAAATGAAGACATGGAATGTTTCCTTAATGCCTCTTAAAGGTAATTTATCGCCCTTTGAGGTCAATTTGATGAAAATGCGTTAATAATAATCAAGGTTGTTTGTGATAGATTTAGGCTCATTCAGTCGGGAAGGCACGTTAAGCCAACCGCCCCGCTAGCCTGACTCTGCTAGAATCCGCGTCTATTGGTATTTTGACTGCGCCACCATACATAACAACATTGCTGCACAACAAGGAATGCAAATGAAGAAACTGCTCCCCCTTCTCATCGGACTCAGCCTGGGCGGCTTCAGTACGATAAGCCAGGCCGAAAACCTGATGCAGGTCTATCAGCAAGCCAGGATAAGTAACCCGGACCTGCGCAAATCTGCTGCTGACCGGGATGCTGCATTCGAAAAAATCAACGAAAGCCGCAGTCCTTTATTACCGCAACTCGGATTGGGTGCGGATTATGGATATACCAATGGCTACCGTGATGCCAATGGCGTTAACAGCGATGTTGGCAGCGCCAGCCTGCAATTAACGCAGACCATTTTCGATATGTCAAAATGGCGCGCCCTGACTTTGCAGGAAAAAACTGCCGGTATTCAGGATGTGTCATATCAGACTGATCAGCAATCATTGATCCTGAATTCCGCGACGGCTTATTTCAACGTTTTGAGTGCGATCGATTCACTCTCTTATACCGAAGCGCAGAAACAGGCAATTTACCGCCAGTTAGATCAAACCACTCAGCGTTTTAACGTGGGTCTGGTGGCGATTACCGATGTGCAGAACGCCCGTTCACAATACGACACCGTATTGGCTAACGAAGTGACTGCCCGTAATAACCTGGATAACGCACTGGAATCCCTGCGTCAGGTGACCGGTATGTATTATCCGCAACTGTCTTCCCTGAATGTCGACAACTTCAACACTACGCGTCCGCAACCGGTCGCGACGCTGTTGAAAGAAGCAGAAAGCCGCAACCTGAGCTTGCTGTCTGCGCGTCTGTCACAGGATCTGGCACGTGAGCAAATCCGTTATGCGGAAACCGGCCACATGCCAACGGTGGATCTGACGGCCTCTACCGGCATCAGCAACACCAAGTATCACGGCGACAAAACCGGTGGTTCTTCAAGCTACCAGGATGCCGATGCGGGCCAGAACAAAATTGGTCTGAGCTTCTCCCTGCCACTGTACAGCGGCGGTTCTGTGACCTCTCAGGTCAAACAAGCTCAGTACAACTTCGTGGGCGCCAGCGAACAACTGGAAAGCGCGCATCGCAGCGTTGTTCAGACCGTTCGTTCTTCCTTCAACAACATCTCTGCCTCAATCAGCAGCATCAACGCGTACAAACAAGCCGTTGTTTCTGCTCAGAGTTCTTTAGATGCGATGGAAGCCGGCTATCAGGTGGGTACACGTACCATCGTTGATGTGCTGGATGCGACCACCACGCTGTATAACGCCAAACAACAGCTTTCCAGCGCACGTTACACGTACCTGATCAACCAGCTGAACATCAAATCAGCGCTGGGTACACTGAACGAAAGCGACCTGCTGGCACTGAACGGTGCTCTGGGCAAACCGGTTCCGACAGCGCCTGATCAGGTTGCGCCGGAAACGCCAGACCAGGATGCCGCGGCAGACGGGTACGGTAACAAAACCGCAGCTGCACCTGCACCACGCGCTCAGCAAGCCAGTGCAAAGACCTCTGCTAACAACACCAGGAAAAGCGGCAATCCTTTCCAGAACTGATCCTGAAAAGTCCCCCGAATTTCCACTAAGGCAGCCTGAAAAGGCTGCTTTTTTTTGCCTGTATCACGCCGCTCTGTAAAGTCTCGTAACAATTGCCTGTCGCTGCTTTAACATTAACCAACTTTCCCCTATTCTTAGGCCCTACTGGGAAAGGGCGAAAAAGCCCTACACATGGGATAAGAACGATGAAACGGACACAAAAAGTTAACTTAGCTACCTTCCGTAAATCATGGCGTAGCTCTCGAATCACTCCTGTCGCTCTGGCAGTCAGTGCAGTCTTTATGCTGGCCGGCTGCGAGAAAACCGACGAAACAGTTTCTCTGTATCAGAATGCGGACGACTGCTCGAAAGCCAATCCGTCTGGCAGCGCGCAATGTGTCGCCGCTTATGATGCTGCTAAACAGGAAGCCGCAAAAACCGCGCCAAAATATGCCAGCCGTGAAGACTGTATCGCTGAGTTTGGCGAAGGCCAGTGTACGCAGGCGCCGGCGCAGGCGGGCGTGGCCTCGGCTGAAAACCAGAGCAGCGGTGGCAGCATGTGGATGCCACTGATGGCCGGTTACATGATGGGACGCATGATGAGCGGCGGCGGCTACGCGCAGCAGCCTCTGTTCAGTTCAAAAAATCCGGCCAGCCCGGCGAACGGCAAATTCGTCGATGCGACCGGTAAAAACTACGGCCCAGCCACTGCCGGCGGACGTACCATGAACGTACCGAGAACAGCGATGGCGCCAAAACCTGCCGTCACTAATACCATCACCCGTGGCGGTTTCGGCGACAGCGTAGCCAAGCAAACCTCGATGCAGCGCAGCTCTTCCGCAGCGACACGCAGCCCTGGCCGCAGCATGGGTGGCTAAGAGAATCAGATGAAACGTTTAGCCATTAATGAGCGTCCGGACTGGCGCGAAAAAGCCACGGAGTTTGGCTTCAATTTTCACACCATGTATGGCGAGCCGTACTGGTGTGAAGATGCGTATTACCAGTTCACACTGGCGCAGATTGAAGAGATCGAAGACGCCACCGCTGACATTCACCAGATGTGCCTGAAAGTGGTTGAGCGTGTGGTGAACGACGACAAACTGATGGCCAAATTCCAGATCCCAAAACACGTCTGGGAATTTGTCCGCAGCTCATGGCGCACGCAACAACCTTCGCTGTATTCACGTCTGGATCTGGCCTATGACGGTGTGAATCCACCTAAGCTGCTGGAAAATAACGCCGATACGCCGACCTCTCTGTATGAAGCGGCTTTCTTCCAGTGGCTGTGGCTGGAAGATCAAATCGCGGCTGGCAACCTGACTCAGGAAGCTGACCAGTACAACAGTTTGCAGGAAAAGCTGATCGAGCGTTTTGCTGAACTGAAAAATCAGCACGGTTTTTCGCTGCTGCATATCGCCTGCTGCCAGGACACCGAAGAAGATCGCGGTACCGTGCAATATTTGCAGGACTGCGCGCTGGAAGCTGAACTGGCCAGTGAATTCCTGTTCATTGAGGAAATTGGTCTGGGCGAACGCGGACAATTCACTGACACACAGGATCAGGTAATTTCTAACCTGTTCAAGCTGTATCCGTGGGAATTTATGTTCCGCGAAGTGTTTGCCACCAAGCTGGAAGATGCCGGTGTGCGCTGGCTGGAACCAGCCTGGAAAGCAATTCTGTCGAATAAAGCCCTGCTTCCGTTACTGTGGGAAATGTTCCCGGACCACCCGAATCTGTTGCCGGCTTATTTTGCTGAAGACCCGCATCCGGAACTGGATCACTACGTGGTGAAACCGCTGTTTTCACGCGAAGGCGCTAACATCAAAGTGATCGAAAAAGGTCAGGAAGTGGCGAGCGTTGAAGGCCCGTATGGCGCGGAAGGCATGATTGTACAGCAGTTCCATCCGCTGCCGGTGTTTGAAGGCAGCTATACCCTGATCGGCAGCTGGCTGGTCAACGATCAGCCTTGTGGGATCGGCATCCGTGAGGACAAAGCGCTGATCACGCAGGATCTGTCACGTTTTTATCCGCATACCATCGTCGGATAAAAAAACTAAAAAAGGATAATGAGAGCTTTCATTATCCTTTTTATTCACCGGACTACCCAACCTGAACGGAAAGCATAGAAAGCGATCCCATCACGATCCCGTCCGTTGGCTGTGTGATCGGCTCTGCACCATCCCACGCACCTAAAACATACAGCAATGGCAGATAGTGATCCGGAGATGGATTCGATAACGCGCCACCCTCATGTTCCATAAACTTCACCAGAGGATGATCTTTCGCCTCGCCCTTCCAGCTCAGGTTATCTTTCACATATTTCTCAAACGCAATCGCCCACGGATACGGCTCGCCATTACCGTCCCATTTCACCATGCGCAGGTTATGCACCACGTTGCCGCTGGCGACGATCATCACGCCTTCGTCACGTAAAACTGCCAGTTTCTGACCTAACTCATAGTGATATTCCGGCGGCTGTGTGCCATCGATACTCAGCTGGATAACCGGGATATCGGCATCCGGATACATCTTGATCAGTACGCCCCAGGTACCGTGATCAAAACCCCACTCGCTGGTGTCAGCCATCACATTCACTGGGCTGAGCAATTCCTGAACCCGTTTCGCCAGATCCGGTGAACCCGGTGCCGGATAACGCTTATCAAAAAGCGCCTGCGGGAAACCGCCAAAATCGTGAATGGTGCGCGGGTTTTCCATCGCGGTCACCGCTGTTCCGCGGGTAAACCAGTGAGCAGAAACCGCCAGAATCGCTTTTGGCCGTGGTAATGATTCACCCAGCGCATGCCAGGCACGGGTATAAGTGTTGTCTTCCAGCACGTTCATCGGGCTGCCGTGGCCTAAGAAAAGTGCGGGCATACGTTGAGTCGTCATCATAAATTCCTTACCGCAAATAGAGTGGGCGGGCTGAAAAGCAGCCTCCGCGTAATGTCATTACGGTACTCTTTTTGATTACGGGTTACAGCCGGATAACCATGAAGGAGATGTTCAATAAATTTGATGAGACAAATCAAAAGAAGAAGGCGGGAAATTACGCTAAAGACAAATTGCAGGATTCAAAAGCAAAAGGCCGCATTAGCGGCCTTTCTGTTACGCACGATCGGTGTTCATTCAGCTTGCCTGACGGGTCTGCGCCTGACGATAGGCCACCAGATCGGCGATGGTCACTACCGGCATATTATGCTGACGGGCAAAAACAATCACTTCCGGCGCGTGTGCCATGGTGCCATCGTCATTGGTCAGTTCACACAGCACACCAAAAGGCTTGAGCCCCGCCAGTGTCGCCAGATCGATAGATGCTTCTGTGTGACCACCGCGGGTCAGCACGCCACCGGCCTGCGCACGCAGCGGGAAGATATGCCCAGGGCGGTTCAGGTCAGAAGGTTTCGCGCCGTCTTTGATGGCCGCACGGATAGTGGTGATGCGGTCAGCAGCTGAAACGCCTGTGGTCACGCCTTCAGCCGCTTCAATAGTCACGGTAAATGGCGTCTGGAACGGGCTGGAGTTGTTCTCAACCATCATTGGCAAATCCAGCTTTTTACGGCTGTCTTCGTTCATGGTGAGGCACACAATTCCGCTGCCGTGACGAATGGTCAGCGCCATTTGCTCAACGGTCATGTTTTCAGCGGCAAAGATTAAATCGCCTTCGTTTTCACGATCTTCGTCATCCAGAACTAACACACCAACACCGTTACGCATGGCGTCAAGAGCACGCTCAACACGTTCAGCTGATGTACCGAATTCGGAAAGTAGGGTCTGATTCATGGTAAAAATAACCTCATGTTCTGTATGTGGATTACCAGAATCAGGGCGTCTTGAGGAGGCTAGCTGCGGCAGCCGCATGGCGTGCTACAGTTATAAAAAATAACGCAGCGGACAATACTGTGCCCGGCTTGAATCGTTACTCTCTCCCATCCGGACTTTAACCGTCGGCCCCGGAATCACACCGGATCTGCTGACCTCTAACCCCGAAGGATTGAGCGCTCGCGGGCTTCCACATGGAAGGGATTATGATCCTTCCGATATTCCGTGGTTTACCGCCGGTGGGGACTTTCACCCCGCCCTGAGAATAAGCAAACCAACTATAGCGCCAATAAATGTACAGGGCAATCCTGCGGATTGGCCAATTAGTGCCCCTGAAGGTTTATAGAAACGGCGTCAGCGATTACACTAAGGAAAAGCACCTCCTTCGAGAAAAGGAATAATCATGATTGACCCGAAAAAAATTGAACAAATTGCCCGCCAGGTTCACGAATCTATGCCTAAAGGGATCCGTGAGTTTGGTGAAGATGCCGAAAAGAAAATCCGCCAGGTATTACAGGCGCAGTTCAGCCGTATGGATTTAGTCAATCGCGAAGAGTTTGACGTGCAGACACAAGTTTTACTGCGCACCCGCGAAAAACTGGCCGTACTGGAACAACGTCTGGCAGCGCTGGAAGGCAAACAAGCTGAAGCGGAAAAACCGCAAGATCCGGCCTGATTTGCATCCATCATGCGGATTGCAGAAGTAGAAAAAGAAAAGGCCTGCTGAGCAGGCCTTTTTGCTGTGTACGGTCCGGCTTACGGCGTATTGAGTAACGTTTTAGCGCGGGGCAATAACAGCGAAAGCGCAGCAAATACCACGACTGCATACAACGCTTTCCAGCCGACCATCGCCAGTAATCCGCAGCACAACACGGCGCCCAGCATCGCCATCCATTTTGAACGTCCTTTCAGGATCCGCGTACCCGCCAGCATACAGAGCAGATATATCAGGATGAAAATACCGTTGGCGTAAGTGATTAACGCACCCAAAGGCAGATGCAGCCAGTAAATCAGCAGGGTGAACAACATACAGCTGCCGACCACCAGATTAAGCGCCGCGACCGGCACCTGCTGAGAAGAAAGCTGCGCCAGCTTACTTTGCGGTTTGAGCTGAGCCTGCGACCACACCAGCCGGGCGAAACTTTGTGTATAAATATTCACGCTGGCAAAACACGCCAGATAGCCAATGATGCAGGCCACCCATAGCGCTTTTTGTCCGAATAATTGCACAACGATCCCCGGCAATGACGCGCCCGCTTCCCGCCCTTCTCCCCAGGCATGGAATTTCAGCACGGCGACCGTACAACCCCAGTAAACTGCGCCCGCCACCAGCATACCAATCAGTAAAGCACGTGGAAAATCCCGCTCAGGATTGCGGAATTCTGTCGCCAGATGGGCAAACGCTTCCAGACCGACAAAACACCAGAACATCACTGCCAGCGCGTCAAAGAGGTTTGCGGGTGAAACGTCACGCATTGCAGGTAACGGAATGTCAGGCAGGGAAATCCCCCCTTTCCACCAGATAGCAATCACCAGCGCGATAACCAGCAGAGCGATAAGCGTTTGGATATTGGCGCTCGAACCGGCGCTGCGTGTACCGAGAAACCAGATAACCAGCAACGTGCCGAGCTGAACCAGCAGAAGATTCTCACTGTTCCAGCCAAATGCCGCCTGCCAGAAACCGGCAGCAATATGCAACGCCGCGGGTAAACCCACCGGGATAACCGACAGGAACAGCCAGCCGGTGACGCGGGCCATATGTGGCCCGAAGGCTTTACCAACAAAATGCGCCGCCCCGCCTGCGCTGGGGAAATGGCGTCCGAGTGCGGCGAAACCGATAGCAATAGGAAACACCAGCAGGATCAGCAACGGCCATGCCCACAGGCTGTCATTTTGTGCCAGCTGCGCCGCCAGCGCAGGTACCGCGAAAACACCCGTGCCGAGCAATGAGGTTGATAGCAGCCCGACGCCCTGCGCCAGACTCAGTTCCTGTTTTAATCCGCTCACAACGTTAATCCGCTCACAGCAAAGTCACTTCTGCTTTGCGTTATTGAAGACACAATCAAAAAGAAAAAGGGCTTATCAGATAAGCCCTTCCTGTAAACAGCTGGGGTGAAAATCAGTCCTGTGCTTTGATCTGATTGATGATTTTGGTGGTAGACAAACCATCTTCAAAATTCAGCACACGCACTTCACCGCCATTAGCCCAGACTTCCTGACAACCGGCGATTTGCTCAGGCTTATAGTCTCCGCCTTTCACCAGCAGATCAGGCAAGATCCCGGCGATCAAACGCTGCGGGGTGTCTTCATCAAAAGAAACCACCCAGTCAACGGCACCCAGTGCGCCCAGCACGATCATGCGGTTTTGCAGCGCATTCACCGGACGGGTTTCGCCTTTAAGGCGTTTGGTCGAGGCATCACTGTTGACCGCAACGATCAGACGGTCGCCGAGTTTGCGGGCATTCGCCAGATAAGAGACATGTCCCGCGTGGAGGATGTCAAAGATGCCATTGGTCATTACGACTTTTTCGCCGCGCTGACGCGCCATCGCCACCGCCGCTTTCAGCTGCTCTTCATTCATCACGCCAAAACCGACGTCTGAACGCCCGCCGATGGCGTTTTCCAGCTCAACCGGAGAAACGGTAGACGTACCGAGTTTACCGACCACCACACCGGCAGCGGCGTTCGCCAGGAAGCAGGATTCTTCCAGCGTATTACCGGCGGCCAGAGCCGCAGCCAGCGTACCGATCACCGTGTCACCGGCACCGGTCACGTCATACACTTCCTGCGCCTGCGTTGGCATATGGAAAGGCGCTTTGCCTGGCTGCAACAGCGTCATACCGTGTTCAGAACGTGTCACCAGCAATGCAGACAACTCGAAATCAGCAATCAGCTTCATACCGCGCGTGACAATTTCATCTTCGTTTTTGCAACGACCGACGACAGCCTCGAATTCGGACAGATTCGGCGTCAGCAACGTCGCACCGCGATAGCGTTCAAAATCAGAACCTTTAGGATCCACCAGTACCGGTACACCGGCTTTTCTCGCCAGCTGGATCATTTTCTGCACTTCAGTCAGTGCGCCTTTGGCGTAGTCAGAAAGCACCAGCGCGCCACTTTGCGGCAAGGCTTGTTCAATTTTGGTCAGCATCGGCTGGAGATCTACGCCTTCAAAACCTTCTTCAAAGTCGAGGCGGATCAGCTGCTGGTTACGGGACAATATACGCAATTTGGTGATGGTCGGATGCGAGGGCAACGCCACGAAATCGCAGTTTACTTTCACTTCCGCCAGACGTTCGCTCAGCGCACGTGCCGCGTCATCCACGCCGGTCAGGCCAATCAGACGTGAAGAAGCACCGAGAGACGAAATGTTCATCGCCACGTTTGCCGCGCCGCCTGGACGTTCCTCGATAGTATTCACCTTCACGACCGGTACCGGCGCTTCCGGAGAAATACGGTTGGTCGGGCCATACCAGTAGCGGTCTAACATTACGTCACCGACCACCAGCACGCCGGCACGGTGGAAATCAGGCAAAGTCACTTTCATCCCAAGACTCCAAAACAGATAAATCAAATCGGGTAAACTTAATGCGCCGGATAATATCACAAGCGCCTGTTACCCGAATAAAAACCCTCAGCCCAGCCAGTTCGCCCAGCTGGCGCGGATTTGTGCGCGTTCTGCCGCAAAGCTGTCTGCGGCCACTTTTCCGCTGTGTTCCTGTAAAGCGAGGTGATGAATTTCGTCGCGCAGCGTGACATAAGCCTGCGTCAGATTTCGTGCCTCTTCTTCCGACATGATGTCGTGTTGCGCCATCAGCTCGAATATCCTCACATTATCGGACCAGCGGGTCAGCTTTGGCTCACCGTGAGCAAAGCGTAAGACCAGATATTGTGCAATGAATTCAATATCGGTGATGCCACCCGGATCGGCTTTCAGATCAAACTGGTCAGCCTTTTTACTGCCCAGGTGTGCATACATTTTCTCGCGCATCTCGCGCACTTCTTTGCGCAGCCCTTCGTCGTCACGCTGGCGACATAAAATATCGCGGCGCGTGGCGTTAAATTGCTGCGTCAGTTGCGGATCGCCGTAAACCACGCGAGCGCGTACCAGCGCCTGATGTTCCCACGTCCAGGCTTCATTGGCCTGATAATCCGCGAAAGCCTCAATGGTGCTGACCAGCATGCCGGATGCGCCTGAAGGCCGCAGCCGCGCATCAACTTCATACAAAATGCCGGACGACGTGCGCGTGCTGAACAAATGCATAATGCGTTGCGCCAGCCGCAGATAAAACTGACGCCCGTCGATGACGCGCTCGCCGTCGGTCATGACTTCCGGCGCGCAATCGAGCAGAAAGACCAGATCCAGATCGGAACTGTAACCCAGCTCCCAGCCGCCAAGTTTGCCGTAACCAATGACGGCAAAACCACGGCCTTCACGGTGCTGAAGATGCGTCGGCTGACCGTATTTCGCGACCATTTGTTCCCACGCCTGCTGCACCACGACGTCCAGAATGGCTTCGGCGAGATAGGTTAAATGGTCACTGACCTTCATCACCGGCAGCGCCCCGGAAATATCTCCGGCGGCAATGCGCAGGTGCTGCGCCTGCTTAAACTGCCGCACCGCTTCAAGCTGCTGCTCTTCATCTTCTGTCGGCACACGCATCAGATACTGACGCAGTTCATCGCGATAGGCAGTCAGTTCGATCGGATGATACAACGTGCGCGGATCGAGCAGTTCATCGAGCAATAAAGGATGGCGGGCAAGTTGGTTCGCGACCATCGGTGATGCCGCACACAGGCGGATTAACTGCTTGAGCGCGCCGGGATATTCCACCAGCAGCTCGATATAAGTGGTGCGCGTGACAATATTGAGCAGCAGTTGCATCAGGCGCTGAAGTGTCACGTCGGCATTTTTATAGGTACACACCTGCGCCAGCAATCGTGGCATCAGTAAATCCAGTTGCTCGCGTCCGCGTGGTCCGATGGTGCGCTTATCGACATCACGACGAAACTCGGCAATCTGATTTAAAACATGACGCTGCGCGTTTTCATCAAGCAGAGGAACCAGAGGTGCCAGTTCGGCAGGTTCCAGCAGATCAATCCATAAACTGCTGAACTGAGCCTGTTGCTGATCGTCCTCAGAGTCAGGCGTGTCATCGCCAATCAGATCGTTAAACACCGCACGCACGGCCTGCATGTGAGCATTCACCGCATCCAGAAGCTGTGGCCAGCCTGCGTAATCCATCCCCCAGGCCAGACGCGCCTGATTCAGTTCATCGGAAGGCAAAGTCTGTGTTTGTTCATCGGAAATTGCCTGCAGCAGGTTTTCCAGGCGACGCAGGAACAGATAACTGGTGCGCAGTTGCAGCACCTGCTCGACCGGCAGGATGCTCAGATTCTCCAGCGCCTGCAACGTCGGCAGCAACGCACGCTGCTGCAATGCCGGTTCACGCCCGCCGCGGATAAGCTGGAAGACCTGCACAATAAATTCAATCTCGCGGATGCCGCCTGCGCCAAGTTTAATGTTGTCTTTCAACCCCCGGCGGCGGACTTCACGGGCGATCATCCCTTTCATATTACGCAGGGACTGGATCACGCTGAAATCGATGTAACGGCGGAACACAAAAGGCATCAGCATTTTGCGCAATTCCTGACTGCTGATATCTTCCGCGCCGCCCATCAGCCGCGCTTTCACCATCGCGTAACGTTCCCAGTCGCGTCCCTGCTCCTGATAATAATCTTCCAGCGCCGGGAAACTCATCACCAGCGGGCCGCTGTCACCAAACGGACGCAGACGCATATCAACACGGTAAACAAAACCGTCGATGGTTGGCTGATCCAGCGCCTTGATCAGCCGCTGTCCAAGGCGGGTGAAGAACTGGGCATTATCCAGTTCGCGCCGCCCGCCGCGGGTCTGACCGTTTTCCGGATAGGCAAAAATCAGGTCGATATCGGAGGAGAAATTCAGCTCCCCCCCGCCAAGTTTTCCCATCCCGAGGATCAGCATTCTTTGCGGCTCGCCGGCAGCATTGACCGGCGTACCAAACTCGCGGCAGCAGGCGTCGTAAAGCCAGTCGCGGGCACTGACGATCAGCAGTTCAGCCAGTTCACTCAGTTGATGAAGGGTATCTTTTGCTTCGCTGGTCTGTGCAGATTGCGACCAGGCGATACGGGTGAGAATACGGCGACGGAACAGCCGCAGTGCTTTCATCAGCCCGTTTTCATCCGTCACACCGGTCAGTGCCTCTTCCAGCCATGGACGATAAAGCTGCCATTCCTGGGACTGAGGCGGGGTTTCCTTGATTTCATGCCACCACTGCGGAAACGCCAGCAAGCTGTCTGCGACAAATTCACTGCTGGTTAATACGGCCAGCTGTTGATCATCGGGAAGCGGGAGGTTTTCAGGATGTTCACGCCAGCGCTCAATCAGACTCTGAGCATGACTTTGCAAAACAGAAGAGAGTGGCAACATGAAATCAGATTCCTTGCAAAAAAAAGCCCGGGCTATTTGCCCAGGCTTATCAGTCAATTAACGTGGTTGTCCGTTTAACCAGAATGCATCCATCATCACCGCATGAGAACGGGCGGAATCCTCCCAGGCGTGTTGCTGCTGAACGATGGCCTGTTGCAGATCGGCCCATCCCGCAATGTACGCGGCAACCTCTTTTTCAGGATAAGCACCGCCCAGCAAATGGAAGGTGATGATCTGACGTTTCAGACGCGCCAGCTGGTCACGATAACCTTCTTCGGTCAGCGGTTGTGCAAACGCCTCTTTCAGATCGGCAGCAGTACGGCCCAGCATGATATCTGCAAAGCGTTTGAAAGAGCCTTCCAGCTTTTTCGCCGATTTGTCATCAATGAAAGGCGTCCAGCCTGAGGTTGCCAGCCAGGAAGTAAGCACTAACTTGCATTTCAGGTAGCTGGCGCTGTAACAAATTTCCTGTGCATCGGCAGATTTCTGTTCCAGCACAGGAACCAGATCGGTCAGCAACGTACGCAGTTCAGATGAGGCTTTACGCGGCACAAGTCCGCCAAACAGCACCAGCACCTGACGTACAGTTTCCACGGCCTGTAACACGGTCAGACGCGCAGTTTTATCGCCACGCACCCACAGCTCTTCATGATATTGCCAGTGGTCCAGCGCCAGCTCGAACATAGCGGACATCGCCTGTTCCACGGTAGCTTTCGGCTGGGCTTTAAAAACCGGCAACGGTTTGATTTCACGCGCCGGATTGCCTTTCGCCAGATGATAGCCGCGAGCGGCTTTACTGAATCCGCCCTGACGCAAACCGCCACGAACACCCATTTCAGCGGCCAGCGCCAGCAGATCGGCGGTATTGCCTTTTTTCAGTTCAAGTTCAATTTCTGCCAGTGCTTCAGAAAGCTCACCGGCCACGATTTCACCCTGATCCAGACCCAGCTCAATCTGGCTTTCGCCGTAAGTGATCACCCACTTCTCACGGGTGAAATCCGTGCGAAACAGCGGTGCCAGTTCTTTTTGCAGCGCGGCAGGTTTACAGCCTTCCGGCCAGATATCTTTCGGGAACGCACTGAGTTTCAACACGGGCTTTTTCAGCTCGACATTGTATTCAGGGCGCTGATGCAGACCGCCCACTACTTTCCCGCCGGTTTTGATGGTCATTTCATACTGATCGTCGAAACCACGGATACGCAAGCCGATATCGTGCGAACGTAAATAGTTTTCCGCAGTCTCAAAATAGATGTTGGTCAGTTTCGAAGGCGCGGTGTGCTCGCTGTTAAATCCAGCGAGTTGCGAAGGTAATTCGGCGATTGCTGCCGGGGTGGCGATAAATTTTAATTCTATTTCTACGGTCATAGGAGTCTTCACACCGATTCTTTGCTGCCAAAAGGGATAAACGCGTCGCTGCAATTCTATCATAAGCACAGCGCGCAAGCCGCATGTTGCGGGATTGTAAGATAGTTCTCATTCCGGTTTATACATTGCGTCGTCACACTGTTGCCCTTACTATCGGTCACCCAACTTTTGGTCTATGAACCAAACTTTTGGACTCTGAATTAGTGCAATGGCCAACAGAGGCGGTTGCCAGAAGACGTATCCTGATAAAACGGATCCACACTTCACGTTCCCTAAATTCACAAAGAAACGATGAAATAATGCAGAAATTACGCCTAATTGGTTTCGCTTTGCTTGGTTTAAGCATCACATGGGGCGCTCACGCTGATGAGAAGCGCTATATCTCCGACGATTTGATTACCTATATCCACAGCGGTCCGGGTAATCAGTATCGCATTGTTGGCACGCTGAATGCCGGTGAAGAAGTCACCCTGCGCAGCGTCAACGACAGCACAAAATACGGTGAGATTGTTGATTCAAAAGGCAAAACGGCCTGGATCCCACTGGATCAGTTGAGCAATGTGCCGAGCCTGCGTACCCGCGTTCCGGATCTGGAACAACAGGTGAAAACGCTGACGGACAAACTGACCAACATTGATTCCAGCTGGAATCAGCGCACGGCGGAAATGCAGAGCAAGGTTTCGTCCAGCGACGGTATTATCAATGGCCTGAAGAAAGAAAATCAGGATCTGAAAAATCAACTGATCGTGGCGAAGAAGAAAGTTGATGCGGTCAATGTTCAGCTCGACGACAAACAAAGAACCATTATTTTGCAATGGTTTATGTACGGCGGCGGTGTCGCGGGCGTTGGTCTGGTTCTGGGTCTGCTGTTGCCGCATCTGATCCCACGTCGCAGGAAGAAAGATCGCTGGATGAGCTAAAAGCTCCACATCCTGATGATTTCCACAAGGGCACTTCGGTGCCTTTTCGTGTTTCCATCAATCAGGAAATCTTCAGCGCAACTTTGCTATGATGAACAAAGAGTCCCTTTTGCCTATTTCAGGAGTTATCGCGTGGAGATTTACCTGGTCGGCGGCGCAGTCCGAGACAGTTTATTAAACCTGCCTGTGTCTGAACACGATTGGGTCGTGGTGGGCGTAACGCCTGAATACATGCTGGAAAATGGCTATCAGCAGGTAGGCAAAGATTTCCCGGTGTTTCTGCATCCCCGTACCCGCGATGAATATGCCCTGGCCCGCACCGAGCGAAAATCAGGTTCCGGTTATAACGGATTTACCTGCTACGCTGCGCCGGATGTCACGCTGGAACAGGATCTGATGCGGCGTGATCTGACCATCAATGCAATCGCCAAAAGCAAAGACGGCGAACTTGTCGACCCCTATCACGGACAGCGCGATATCGAACAGCGCCTGTTGCGTCACGTTTCCGATGCTTTCGGTGAAGATCCCCTGCGTGTACTGCGCGTCGCCCGGTTTGCTGCGCGGTTTGCTCATTTAGGCTTCACAGTCGCCCCTGAAACTCAGACCCTGATGCAGCATATGGCGCAGAGCGGTGAACTGGAAGCGCTGACCCCTGAACGGGTCTGGAAAGAAACCGAGAAAGCCTTGCAGACGCAGGATCCTCAGGTCTTTTTCCAGGTGCTGCGTGACTGCGGTGCGCTCAAAGTGCTGTTCCCGGAAATCGATGCGCTCTTTGGCGTTCCGGCACCGGAAAAATGGCATCCCGAAATAGATACCGGCATTCATACGCTGATGACGCTGAAAATCGCCAGCACGCTGACACAGGACGTGGATGTGCGCTTCTCTGCACTTTGCCATGATTTGGGCAAGGCGCTGACCCCGCCGCAATTCTGGCCAGCCCATCACGGCCACGGTCCGGCCGGGGTGAAACTGGTGGAGAATATCTGCCAGCGCCTGAAAGTCCCGACGCATATACGTGATCTGGCTAAACTGGTCGCAGAGTTCCATGACCTGATCCATACCGTGAACAAGCTGCGTCCGGAAACCCTGTTAAAACTGTTCGACACCATTGATGTGTGGCGTAAACCGCAGCGGCTTGAGCAGATGATTATGACCAGTGAAGCCGACGCACGCGGGCGTACTACTTTTGAAAACAACCCTTATCCGCAAGGTGATTACCTGCGCGAAGCCTTTAAGGTGGCAAACAGCATTACTAATAAAGAAGTGCTGGATGCGGGTTTTCAGGGAATAGAAATCCGCGACGAGCTGAAAAAGCGTCGAACACAGGCACTGGCAGACTGGAAACAAACGCAGGAAGCGGCGATTTAACTCGCATCAACGATCAAAAAAAGCCCCGCACGGTGACTAACCTGCAGGGCTTTTTTATTGCTTGTGCGAAGCAATTATCAGGCGATAAAGACGAAGTACACCGCGATCGCTACAAAGAAGCGATAGATGGCGAACGGAATGAACGAAATACGTTTGATCACCGCCAGGAAAGTTTTGATAGCAATCAGGGCGACGATAAATGCGCAGATAAAACCGGTAGCGAACATCGGCAAATCAGCCAGCGTCAGGAAGCTGTAGCTCTTATACAGATCCAGCGCCGTCGCGCCCATCATCATCGGTACCGCCAGCAGGAAAGAGAACTCAGACGCTGCAAAACGGCTGATACCCATTAACATTCCGCCACTGATGGTCGCACCGGAACGGGAGAAACCCGGCCAGAGCGCCAGACACTGGAAAACACCAATCATAATGGCCTGCAGGTAAGTGATGTCATCCACTCCTTCCGCACGCGGTTTTTTCGGTTTCAGCAGTTCGGCTGCAATCAGCAAAACACCACCGACGACCAGCGCTACCATCACAAATTTTGGCTCAAACAGTGACTTAATCTGCGAGTGCAGCAGCAAGCCCAGAACAGTGGCCGGGACCATCCCTAAAATAATATGCAATAAATTCAGACGGCGGGTACCCGTGCCTTCATGAACAGGCGGCTTGCCAAAGTGCAGGCCAATCATGCCAAACAAACGACGCCAGAACATCACCACCACGGCCAGAATCGATCCCAGCTGAATAACCACTTCAAATGATTTCGAGGTATCTCCGGTAAAGCCAAGAAGATTTCCCGCAAGAATCAGATGGCCGGTAGATGAAACCGGTAAAAACTCAGTCAGCCCTTCAACAACACCCAAAATTGCTGCTACAAGCAAAGAATGACTTTCAACGATCATTATCGCACCCTACCCTATGAAATATCCGCTGATGGGAAAACATGATCAAAATACAGACAATAAAAAAGCGGCATCACGCTGAGCCGCTTCACTAAAAGAAGCCCGGTTATCCGGACTTTCCTTTTAACGCTTCTATATGACATTAAATAGACAAGCGTTTTTTAAATTGTATCCGTAACCGGACTAAATTCGTTTTCCGCGCTCAATAATCACGCCGACATTGGCCGCCTGAGCCACCGCGCCGGGTTTGCTGAGCTTAATCCGTACCCACGGCGAGTTAAAACGGGTCAGAAGCAATGTCGCCACTTCTTCGGCGACCCGCTCTACCAGCGCAAAATTTTGCGATGCCACATGTTCGATCACCGCATCACTGACGTCAGCATAGCTTAAACAGTCATTCACATCGTCGCTGGCAGCGGATTTACGGTTATCCCAGGCCATTTCGATATCGAACACCAGTTTCTGTTTAATTGTCTGTTCCCAGTCGTAAGCGCCAATCGTGGTGATTACATTTAGTTGCTCAATAAATACGATATCCATCACGTGATTCTCTGTTTTTGGCCCAGCCGGATACCACTTCCAGCAGAAAATGCGTATTATCCATGGATGTTGCGATTAAAACGACCCTTATTAGACGGAACTGCTTTATGAGTGCTACCGCGCTTGGAATGATTATTTTCGCCTACCTCTGCGGCTCGATTTCCAGTGCGATTCTGGTCTGCCGGGTCGCACGGTTACCTGATCCGCGCACGGCGGGCTCTGGCAACCCTGGTGCCACAAATGTCTTGCGACTTGGTGGTCGTCTGGCCGCGGCGTCTGTTCTTATCTTCGATATTCTGAAAGGCATGTTGCCTGTCTGGCTGGCCTATCGCCTGAATATTCCGCCGATGTACCTTGGGCTGACCGCCATCGCGGCGTGTCTGGGTCACATTTATCCGGTATTTTTCCGTTTCAAAGGCGGTAAAGGCGTTGCGACGGCTTTCGGTGCCATTGCGCCTATCGGCTGGGACTTAACCGGCCTGATGATGGGGACATGGGTGCTGACCGTGCTGCTGAGCGGATATTCTTCACTCGGCGCCATTATCAGTGCGCTGATTGCGCCTTTTTACGTGTGGTGGTTCAAGCCAGAATTTACCTTCCCGGTCGCCATGCTTTCCTGTCTGATATTGTTGCGTCATCACGATAACATCCAGCGTTTATGGCGTGGTCAGGAAGGAAAAATCTGGGATAAGCTGAAGAAAAAACGTAATGCGGCGAAAGAAGATAAGTCCGAATAACCGGTACATTCCAGACATAAAAAACGACCTCATGCGGGTCGTTTTTTTATTGTTTTTTTAGCTCATCCAGCCTGACTGAGCGGAAGCGAGACAAGGCGGCAGGAGACCTGAAAGCGCAGCATACTCAAGTATGTGGGCATTTCGGGTCGACGCAGCACCGCTCAGACCGGCGGAGGCCTGACTCAAACTGGCGGAAGCTCCGCAAGAGGCCAGCGCGGGCGTACGGTGACGCCAAGATCGGATGTTGCTCCGGTTTTCAACCGCACCATACCGGCATAAGCGATCATCGCGCCATTATCGGTACAGAACTCTGGACGCGCATAAAACACTTTACCCCCGCGCTTGGCCATCACTTCTTCCAGTTTGGCGCGTAATGTGCGGTTAGCGCTGACGCCACCCGCCATGACGAGTTGTTTAAAACCGGTCAGATCCAGTGCGCGTTTACACTTAATTGCCAGCGTATCGACCACGGCATCTTCAAAAGCACGGGCAATATCCGCATGCGTCTGCGGGTCGCTGTCATTGCCACGAATGGTATTGGCGGCGAACGTTTTGAGGCCGGAGAAGCTGAAATCCAGTCCCGGGCGATCGGTCATGGGACGCGGGAACGTAAAGCGACCGGCCACACCCTGAGCCGCCATTTTTGACAAAAGCGGGCCACCGGGATAATCCAGTCCCAGCAATTTCGCTGTCTTATCAAAGGCTTCACCGGCTGCGTCATCAATAGACTCGCCAAGCAGTGTGTATTCACCGATACCGGTGACACTGATTAACTGCGTGTGCCCGCCGGAAACCAGCAGCGCCACGAACGGGAAATCAGGTGGATTATCTTCAAGCATGGGTGCCAGCAGGTGGCCTTCCATATGATGCACCGGCACCGCAGGCACATCCCAGGCAAACGCCAGAGAGCGGCCGATGGTGGCACCGACCAGCAATGCGCCGACCAGACCGGGACCGGCAGTATACGCCACGCCGTCGATATCCTGCGCAGTCAGCCCGGCTTCTTTCAGCGCGGCCTGAATCAAAGGGATTGTTTTACGCACATGGTCACGCGAGGCCAGTTCTGGCACCACGCCGCCGTAATCTGCATGCAGTTTTACCTGACTATACAGTTGGTTGGCTAACAAACCGGCTTCGCTGTCATAAACTGCAATTCCGGTTTCATCGCAGGACGTTTCAATACCCAGTACTCGCATCGCTCTTTCCATCATAGTTTCGCGCTAACTCGCGGCGCGCAGTTTAGCACACAAGCCTTAGCGGGTGCTGCACCGGCATGGGAATTCCTTGCTTCCTGAGCCAATTAATGTCGAGCAATTTCGATTGATTGGTATATAATCGCCGCCCGACGCAAAAGCGAGCGCACAATGTTGCAGAAGGGTTGCTGAACGCACCTGTTTCAATTTGCCGTTATGCTTTACAAGACGAGGCGAATTGGAGTAAAATTCCGCACCATTTTGAAATGTGCTGGTACAACATCAGCAAACAAACCGATTTTATCGAGGTGAGAGGCACATGCCTGTAATTAAAGTACGTGAAAACGAGCCGTTCGACGTAGCTCTGCGTCGCTTCAAGCGTTCCTGCGAAAAAGCAGGTGTTCTGGCAGAAGTTCGTCGTCGTGAATTCTATGAAAAACCGACTACCGAACGTAAACGCGCTAAAGCATCTGCAGTAAAACGCCACGCCAAGAAACTGGCTCGCGAAAACGCACGCCGCACTCGTCTGTATTAATCTTCGGGGGCAACCCCAAATCGCGTGATTTGCAATATTAAGAACGCGCAGACTGCGTAGTAGCATACGAAGGCCGTGCTTTCCGAAAGGAATGCGCGGCTTGTTCTCGTTTATAGGCTAGTGAGTAAGGGGCTTATGGCTGGGAGAATTCCGCGCGTATTTATCAATGACTTGCTGGCTCGCATCGATATCGTCGATTTGATCGACGCACGTGTAAAGCTCAAGAAACAGGGTAAAAATTATCACGCGTGCTGCCCTTTCCACCATGAGAAAACACCCTCATTTACCGTAAATGGCGATAAGCAGTTTTATCACTGTTTCGGCTGTGGTGCCCACGGCAATGCCGTCGATTTCCTGATGAACTATGACAGACTTGAGTTTGTCGAAAGCATTGAGGAACTGGCGACAATGCAGGGTTTGGAAGTGCCGTATGAAGCAGGCACCGGTCCAAGCCAGATGGAGCGTCATCAGCGTCAAAGCCTCTACCAGTTGATGGCACCGCTTAGCGAGTTCTATCAGCAATCACTTAAACAGCCTGCAGGTGCCCCCGCACGGGAATATCTTGCCCGGCGCGGTTTGAGTGAAGACGTCATCAGTCATTTCGCCATTGGTTTCGCCCCACCGGGCTGGGACAACGCATTAAAGCGTTTCGGCAAAAATGCCGATGATAAAGCGTCTCTGATTGACGCCGGTATGTTGGTTACCAGTGACAATGGCCGCAGCTATGATCGTTTCCGCGAACGGGTGATGTTCCCTATTCGTGATAAACGTGGCCGCGTGATTGCTTTTGGTGGCAGGGTTTTGGGTGACGGTACGCCTAAATATCTCAACTCGCCGGAAACCGAAATTTTCCATAAAGGCCGCCAGTTGTATGGCCTGTATGAAGCACAGTTAAAGCACCCGACGCCGGCGCGTTTGCTGGTTGTTGAAGGGTATATGGACGTCGTCGCACTGGCGCAGTTCGGCATTGATTATGCCGTGGCCTCATTGGGCACGTCCACGACGGCTGACCATATTCAGCTGATGTTCCGCAGCACCGATAACGTCGTTTGTTGTTACGACGGCGACCGGGCGGGACGTGAAGCTGCATGGCGCGCGCTGGAAACAGCACTGCCCTATCTTAATGATGGTCGTCAGCTGCGTTTCATGTTTTTACCCGACGGCGAAGATCCGGACACGCTGGTACGTAAAGAAGGCAAAGAAGCGTTCGAACAAAGAATGGAGCAGGCGATGCCTCTGTCCACTTTCCTGTTTGATTCGCTGATGCCGCAGGTTGATTTGAGCAGCCCTGACGGGCGAACCAAATTGAGCATGTTGGCATTGCCGCTAATTCGCCAGGTACCCGGTGAAACATTACGGATGTATTTGCGTCAGCAGTTAGGGAATAAGCTCGGGATTTTGGATGACAGCCAGTTGGAAAAGCTGATGCCTAAACAGGCAGAAAATAGCAATGTCTATCAGGCGCCCCAGCTAAAACGCACAACCATGCGTATACTTATAGGGTTACTGGTACAAAATCCACAACTGGCTACACTTATACCCTCGCTGCAAGGTTTGGAGCAAGCGAAGCAACCAGGACTGGATCTGTTCAGCGAGTTAGTAACCACTTGCTTAGCCCAGCCGGGCCTGACAACAGGCCAGTTACTGGAACTTTACCGCGACAATAAGTTCTACCAACAACTTGAAACTCTGGCGACATGGAACCACATGATCGTAGAGGACATGGTCGAAGAGGAATTTCGTGCCACGCTAGCCAGCCTGTATGACTCGATTTTAGAGCAACGGCTTGAAACTTTGATTGCAAAAGCCAGGACGCACGGCCTGAGTCCAGAGGAACGAACTGAAGTCAGTTCCCTGAATCAGGTGTTAGCGAGAAAGAGTTAAAAATTACATAACAAGAACATATAGTTACCCTTAATAATTCGAGTAGCAGGAAGGCGGCCAACGCGCCTGCGGCTTGAAGCAGGAAGGGTAAAACAGAACACGGCTTAAGTGCCGATATAAAGCGGGGCACGGCCCTGCGCAGAGCCGCCCTGGTGGGCCGCGGCACAATAAACGCCCCTAACGTTATTGTTGGCGATGTTACCCGACCGACACCAACCCAAATACTCTGAAGTGTGGATACCGTCTTATGGAGCAAAACCCGCAGTCACAGCTTAAGCTACTTGTCACCCGTGGTAAGGAGCAAGGCTATCTGACCTATGCTGAGGTCAATGACCATCTGCCGGAAGATATCGTCGATTCCGACCAGATCGAAGACATCATCCAGATGATTAACGACATGGGCATCCAGGTACTTGAAGAAGCACCGGACGCCGATGATTTGATGCTGGCCGAAAATCGCCCTGATACCGACGAAGACGCTGCAGAAGCGGCGGCGCAGGTACTTTCCAGCGTTGAATCCGAAATTGGCCGTACCACCGACCCAGTGCGTATGTATATGCGCGAGATGGGTACCGTTGAGTTGCTGACCCGTGAAGGCGAAATCGACATCGCCAAACGTATCGAAGACGGTATCAATCAGGTCCAGTGCTCCGTTGCTGAATATCCTGAAGCTATCACTTATTTGTTAGAGCAATATGACCGTGTTGAAGCAGGCGAAGTACGTCTGTCGGATCTGATCACCGGTTTTGTTGACCCGAACGCCGAAGAAGAAATCGCACCAACTGCAACTCATGTGGGTTCTGAACTGACCACTGAAGAGCAGAATGATGATGACGAAGACGAAGATGAAGACGACGACGCTGAAGACGACAACAGCATCGACCCTGAACTGGCTCGCCAGAAGTTCACAGAATTGCGTGAACAGCATGAAGCGACACGTCTGGTCATCAAGAAAAACGGCCGTAGTCACAAGAGCGCAGCAGAAGAAATCCTGAAGCTGTCTGATGTGTTCAAACAGTTCCGTTTAGTGCCAAAACAGTTTGATTTCCTGGTAAACAGCATGCGTTCCATGATGGATCGCGTACGTGCTCAGGAACGTCTGATCATGAAAGTGTGCGTTGAACAGTGCAAAATGCCGAAGAAAAACTTCGTCAATCTGTTCGCCGGTAACGAAACCAGCGATACCTGGTTCGATGCGGCTCTGGCAATGGGTAAACCATGGTCTGAGAAGCTGAAAGAAGTGACCGAAGACGTGCAGCGCGGCCTGATGAAACTGCGTCAGATCGAAGAAGAAACTGGCCTGACTATCGAACAGGTTAAAGACATCAACCGTCGCATGTCGATCGGCGAAGCGAAAGCCCGTCGCGCGAAGAAAGAGATGGTTGAAGCAAACTTACGTCTGGTTATTTCTATCGCCAAGAAATACACCAACCGTGGTCTGCAGTTCCTTGACCTGATCCAGGAAGGTAACATCGGCCTGATGAAAGCCGTTGATAAGTTTGAATATCGCCGTGGTTATAAGTTCTCAACTTATGCGACATGGTGGATCCGTCAGGCTATCACCCGCTCCATCGCCGACCAGGCGCGTACCATCCGTATCCCGGTGCATATGATTGAGACTATTAACAAACTCAACCGTATCTCCCGTCAGATGCTGCAAGAGATGGGCCGCGAGCCGACGCCGGAAGAACTGGCCGAGCGTATGCTGATGCCGGAAGACAAAATCCGCAAAGTGCTGAAAATTGCCAAAGAGCCAATCTCCATGGAAACGCCAATCGGCGACGATGAAGATTCGCATCTGGGCGATTTCATCGAGGATACCACCCTCGAGCTGCCACTGGATTCTGCAACGTCTGAAAGCCTGCGTTCTGCGACGCACGACGTTCTGGCTGGCCTGACCGCACGTGAAGCGAAAGTTCTGCGTATGCGTTTCGGTATCGATATGAACACTGACCACACGCTGGAAGAAGTGGGCAAACAGTTCGACGTGACCCGTGAACGTATCCGTCAGATCGAAGCGAAAGCGTTGCGTAAACTGCGCCACCCAAGCCGCTCCGAAGTGCTGCGCAGCTTCCTGGACGATTAATCGTCCTCAGGCTGTCAGCCAATAAAAAGCCCCGCCTTTCTCTGGAGATGGCGGGGCTTTTTTTATTCTTTTAAGTTAACGCTCAGGAATTCAGTGCATCGTAAAGTTCGCGGTAAGACGCGGTCAGTTCCTCTAACGTCGCACGGTTCAGTCCGCTGGGATTAGGCAGCACCCAGACCTCTGTGTCACCGATCTTCAACGCCTGACGCCCCCAGTTCACTTTGCTGATCCCAAACGCTTTACTGAACGCCTGCTTACCCAAAACAGCCAGGGCACGCGGCTGATAGCGTTCGATCTTCTCCGTCAAAACCGCCCCGCCCTCACGCAACTCATCACGTACCAGTTCAGTCGCCTCAATAGTCGGACGCTCAACCAGCATCGTGATGCCACAGCCGGTATCCAGCAAATGATGCTCTTCTTCAGGCTTGAGCAAGCGCGCGGTAAAACCGGCCTGATAGATAACCTTCCAGAAACGGTTATTGGCATTAGCAAAATGAAAACCATGATGAGCGGTTGATAAACCAGGATTGATGCCGCAAAACACGACGGAAAGTTCCCCGGCAATAATATCTGTAATCATTATTCTTTCCTGAGATGTATTTACCTGAGTTATAGGTAAAAAAAGTCTTCGCACACAACACGTCATAACTGTGCACAAAACGCGCATACAAACCGAACACATATAGACCTGTAAGCAGAGTTTACCGTATAATCCCGCACCTTGGCCCTTTAGCTCAGTTGGTTAGAGCACGCGACTCATAATCGCTTGGTCGCTGGTTCAAGTCCAGCAAGGGCCACCAAATTTTAGTACCAGATTCAAACGATTAAGCCACTTCTCACGAAGTGGCTTTTTTGTTAGATCATTCTTACGGCCCTTTTTTGACCCTCAATCTCTTCCACAGGTCATAAATGTTATATTGCGTAGCAATCTGACACCGTTGAATGTGCAAAAAAATAGAAATGATGACAGGTGATAACCGGTAGTGACTTGATCAGCCAATAATTGGCACTCCACACATAAAAAAACCACCAGCAAACTGTGCCTGATGGTTGAGCCAATCAGCGGCAGAACGGGTTCAATATTCGCCTTCACCCCATTCAATTTTTCCCTGACTGTCATTCTTTTTTATCGACTGCATCGAAGCATCCAGAATACTCAGGCACTTCTTACCGGGTGAGCCTACTTTTATGAGAGCCGCGCGTGTGTGTTCATAATAGCGATAAATAGAATCGCGGGTGGGTTCGATGAATGGCATAGAGCAAACCACGTCTGAACCAATAAGACGTGAATATTCTCCTTCACTCAACACACTGATAACCGTTACAGGTGCTTTGGATAATCCCAATGCGAGCATAGTCGCTAAATCTTCAGCTCTTCCCGCATCCGTTCCCGGTGTCACCTCAGGTATCAACTTTATCCATTCAGGCTTACCGTCTTTCACAGCGTCGTAAAAATGGTCCCAATCACTATTGCCCATTGTGTGAACAGTGGCATCAGCACCTGCTTTAACAATGGATGAGTGAAGTGATTCAGGTGTGAGAGATGAGGCCAATACGCCAAAAGCTGCAAACACCATTGGGATAATCATCAGAAAGTACCTCAACGCACCACCTCTAATTGATTATCACCTGACCGTGCCACCATTCTGCGAGTGTGATTACTCATGATTATGCATCCCGCCGACGCAAAACCAGCCGGCTTATTCACCCGCTCTCCGTGTATACGGAAACTATCACGACCATGTGTGGTGCCTTGAGGCTCAAGATTTATAGTGAATGGCCCTTTATGATCAGTATAACCATTGATTCGATAAGATCCCCTTGGGATCGGCCCCATTCCCTTTACGTGTTCACGATCGGGGTTATTTTTATTGGTGAAAACACCGGAATAACCGCTCTCAATTAACACACCATCTTTATAGAGGTTGCCTGTGCTTTGGTGGTATATCCAAGTCATTTATGTTGCTCCTAAACAGTGGCTCGTTCGTTCCATGCGTCTGAATGAGAAATATTGCCATCAAGATAGTGCCATGTGATTTTTTCATAGCGCAGCTCAATGGCTTCCAAATGGTTACGCACTTCACCGTAATCAGATTTAATGTCATACATTAGCGGCATTACACTCACCACCTTCACCCCCTCAAGGGTGACGGTAAAATAAAGCGCCTCCTGCCCGGCATCATTAATACGGTAATATCTAAACTCCGCGGATTTTAGTGTCTGACCGGTGCATATAGCTTTGTATAAATAGGGAGAAGAGGAATCAATTTCTTTATCAAAACCAAATGAGTTGTGGATCCTGTTGCCTGTGATTTTCCCTGTATTGTTATCCACAGGTAATGAAATACTGTGATCAATCGCCAATATCTCTATGCTGTACTCACGCCCGGTGACGCATACGGAACCCTTGATATCTGCCCCACCATCGTCTTTAAGCCATAAATAAACGGGTATAGCCTTTTTTAACACTTCCTGTCATTCATTTAATTCCCATGAAGATACTAAGCTTGAAAAACATTACGCTTGTGCCGACCCGGTCAAATAACGTGAATTTTCAGAATTTTGTTATTAATGTCAAAGCGCCTAAGAGGTCCAACGGAGCAGAGTATATCCGTGTATAAAGTCACGTTGACCAATAGATAATCAGCTTTCCCAAAAACCTTTATTTATGATTTACATTTATTGAATCGATTAAGGCATTCTAATTAATCTAAATGATATATTAGATAATGTTATTAACATTGAGTATCATATCCAGCCGCAGACGAAGGCAATACGGTATTTCAGATCTTCCACTGGGAAACTAAGCTCTCTGATGTCGAGCTGATTGCAGGCCATGATCAAAATCTCGAAAATCTCAAAAACGTATGGAACAAAACCGGGTATGATTACCAAACCACTTGCAAGAGAATTCGATGCACAGATGTTTTCCCGATACCGCGAAAAGCGCCTTTCCGGTGATTACGCCCGCTCATACAGAGTGAAGAAGGTAGCCCTGCGAACCATCAATCTTGAGTTGGCATATTTTAGAGCTGTTTTTAATGAGCTTGGTCGCCTGGGAGAATGGAAAGGCGAAAATCCGATCAAGAATGTGCGCCCTTTCCGTACAGAAGAAAGCGAGATGGCTTTTCTTACAAAAGAGCAGATCGGACATCTATTAGAAGAGTGCGCGCGGGAAAATAATAATGACCTCGTTTGCATTGTTAAATTATGCCTATCAACCGGCGCTCGCTGGTCTGAGGCAGAAGAACTTAATAAGAGCCAGATCACCAAGTACAAAGTCACTTATACGAAGACTAAAGGCCGAAAAAACGGAACTATCCCAATCAGTGAAGATCTGCATAATTCTTTGCCTGAAGTAAAAAAAGGCCGACTTTTCAAAACTTGCTATGGTGCGTTCCGCTCTGCCCTTGAACGCACAGATATTGAATTACCTTCAGGCCAACTAACACACGTCCTGCGGCACACTTTCGCGTCTCATTTTATGATGAATGGGGGAAACATTTTGGTGTTGCAAAGAGTGCTTGGTCACACTGATATCAAAATGAATATGCGATATTCTCATTTTGCGCTGGAACATCTTGAAGAAGCTTAAGACTTAATCCTTTAACGAGTACCTGATGCCACAATATTTTTTAGCAGGTGTTTCTAAATCTGACAGTCGGCTAAGAGCGAAAGCAGAAATTACACCCAAAAAGTCACCGAAAAATTGTTCGTAAATGTCCGGCTTAGTTATGGTGATTCAGTTCAAGCCCAGCGTAGCGCTGGGAATTTTATGCGTGAAAGGGAAATAGAAAGCGTGACAACAGGAATATGTCCCAAATGTGGGGAGAAATGTGAGGTTATTTTTAAAAAAAACCTCATTATTAATGGTTTAGTTCGAAACCCTAAAAATGGGCGCGTATTCGCAATTCCCTATTGTAGGAATTGCAATAAAAGTAACATGCAAAATCAAGTTGTAAAGGAACATGTTGCTCCAAAAAAATCAAAGAGTTATACGTTGGGTATTAATTTATGGCGTAGATACTCACGCAAAGCTCAAAGCATTATAATTCTTAGCATCGTTACGGCATCTCTAGTACCGTTCAATAATGCAATTACAAATACGGTGTATTCACTGTTATCTGGTGGCAAGGAGTACGTAAGAGATGTTTTGTTTCCTCTTGATAATGAAAAGCAAATTGCAATTAGATTAGAATTTTACCTGCCAACCGCATTAGACAACAATGTTACAGCTGAAACTTTAAGTGCACTACTTTCATCTTCGTATTGCAAAAACTCCAAGAAAGAACCCATCATCCTGACTCCCAGTGATAATAAGTATGCCACGCATACAAATACTATAGTGACAGTGACCTGCCGTGCATCGGGGAAGGTAACGGTAAAGATGATCTCTCAAAGTGGTAGCCCTCAGACTATCTACGAAAGCACCCCTGATGGCACAGAACATATACCATTTCCTGGAGTACCGGGAAGTCACTTTGCCGGTGTTCTTATTGTTGATTTAGAAGGTACTAAGGAACCGAGCGGGCCATGGGTGCCAGTAAACCAGTGCCAACTTAATAACACATGTGAAGAATTCTTACGTCATCTTTTGCCTGAAGAAAAGCAGTAGCAAAACAGAACTATTGAATGACGATAAAGTGGCGATCCAGATGGAGTAAACGAGCATTTCATGGCAATTACTGGCTTGCTATGCCACTGTATTAAAAGGTAAATAACTGTTTTATCTAGCATTCAGTTGATAACCATAATCGCTTGGTCGCTGGTTCAAGTCCAGCAAGGGCCACCAAATTTTAGTACCAGATTCAAACGATTAAGCCACTTCTCACGAAGTGGCTTTTTTGTTGTCTTAATTTCACCTTATCCTGATTTTTACCCGGGTTAAGTCTCGCCGGTCATTGACCACATTCCCCCTGCATATAATAATGATAACCATTAACATTAAAAATTCAGGAATGGATCCAATGACAAGGGCCGCTTTTCGTCGTTTTTCAGGGACAGTTGCACTACTTTTATCACTGATGTTCGCCTCTCATGCCTTTGCAGAAGGCTGGCCGCGTAAAATCATGACGTCAAAGGGCGCCATCACCTTAGAACAGCAGCCACAACGGATCGTATCCACCAGCGTCACAATTACTGGCACATTGCTGGCGATTAATGCGCCGGTGGTTGCCAGTGGCGCGACTGCGCCCAATAATCGCGTTGCTGACTCTCAGGGATTTTTCCGTCAGTGGGGCGAGGTCGCGAAACAGCGCGGTGTGCAGCGGCTCTATATCGGTGAGCCGAACGCTGAAGCCATTGCCGGACAGGCACCGGATCTCATCATTATTGCCGCCACCGGCGGGGATTCTGCGCTGAAACTCTATGATCAGTTGTCGGCCATTGCGCCGGTGATGGTGGTCAGTTACGACGACAAAAGCTGGCAGGAACTTGCCACCGAACTGGGTCAGGCCACCGGTAAGGAAACCGATGCAGCAAAGGTAGTTGCACAGTTTTCAGCCCGCGAAGCCAGTGTAAAAAAAGCGATATATTTGCCGCCGCAGCCGGTGTCTGCACTGGTTTACGGGTCGGACGGTAAAAGCGCTAACCTTTGGACACCCGCTTCACCGCAGGGCCAGTTGCTTCAGCAGTTAGGATTTACTCTCGCGCCGGTGCCGGTGAATTTCGCGGCCAGTTTCAGTCAGGGCAAACGCCATGACATCATCCAGCTTGCCGGTGAGACAATGCCGGATGCCATGAACGGCCAGACGCTGCTGTTATTTTCCGCTAATCAGTCCGATGCACAGCGGCTGCTGACTAATCCTTTTCTGGCGAAGTTACCTGCCGTACAAAGCCAGCGGGTTTACGCCATGGGCGACGATACGTTCAGGCTCGATTATTACAGCGCCAGCAACATGCTGAATCAGCTTGAAAAATTGTTCGTCACTCACTGATGTCCCGCTCAATAAAAAATCTCACCGCGTTATTGTTTGCGCTGTTATTGCTCTGCCTGATGATGGCGCTGAGTCTGGCGCTGGGCGAGAAATCCCTTTCTTTCAGCACTGTGATGTCAGCGCTTAACGGTCAGTGTACGGGCGCGGACTGCGTGATCGTCACCGATGCCCGTGTGCCACGCACGTTCGCAGGTTTACTGGCAGGTATGGCGCTCGGATTATCCGGTGCGCTGATGCAGATCCTCACACGCAACCCGCTGGCAGATCCTGGTATTCTCGGCGTTAATGCCGGTGCCGCTTTCGCGGTGGTGATCGGCATTGCCTTCTTCGGCGCAACCGGCGTCGGCAGCTATCTGTGGTTCGCATTTGCCGGTGCGTTGCTGGCGACATTGCTGGTCGCCATGATTGGTGCGCTGGGGCGCGGCAAGCTGGATCCGGTACGCTTAACCCTCGCGGGCGTTGCGCTCGGCGCGGTGCTGGAGGGCCTCTCTTCGGGGATTTCCCTGCTCAATCCGACAGTCTACGATCAGCTGCGATTCTGGCAGGCCGGCACGCTGGATATCCGCAATATCGCGGTGATTAAAACCATCACGCCGCCGGTGATGTTGGCCGTTGTCCTGAGCTTACTGATGACCCGTTCCCTGAATAATCTGTCGATGGGCAGCGAACTGGCGACGGCGCTCGGCACTAAAATCGCGACGACACAACTGCTGGGATTACTGGCGATCACGTTATTATGCGGCAGCGCCACCGCAGCGGTTGGCCCGATCGCCTTTGTCGGCCTGATGGTGCCGCATATGGCGCGCTGGATTTGCCGGGCGGATCCGCGCTGGATACTGCCGTGGACGCTGGTACTCACCCCGACGCTGTTGCTGGCCGCAGATATCGCCGGGCGTTTTCTGGTTACCGGAGAATTGCGGGTTTCCGTGGTGGTCGCGTTTATCGGCGCACCGGTACTTATCTTTCTGGTACGCCGTCCCGGCGGATTACGCAGAGGTTAATCATGAGTCAGATCCTCGCAGAACCTCGCCCGCTTAAAATATCGCGTCCCTTTATAACCGCCTGCGGGCTGGTGTTATGTCTGATCCTGCTGGCGATTTATGCCCTCGGCAGCGGCACCCTGACGCTGACACCGTCTCAGGTGATCACAGCCCTGTCCGGAGACGGGCCGAAAAACCTGAGCATTATTGTCACGCAATGGCGGCTGCCGCGCGTGGTGATGGCGATGGTGCTCGGTGCTGCACTCGGTGTCAGTGGCGCAATTTTTCAGTCACTGTTGCGCAATCCATTGGGCAGTCCGGACGTTATCGGCTTTAACACCGGCGCCTACACCGGCGTTCTGCTGATTATCGTGTTGTTCAACGGGGGTGCAGGCGAAACCATGCTGGGCGCGATGGCAGGCGGCGTTGTGACCGCGCTGGTGGTTTACGCGCTGGCATGGCGTCAGGGCGTCGAAACCTTCCGCCTGATTATTGTCGGTATCGGCGTACGCGCGTTGCTGATTGCCGCTAATACCTGGCTGATTATTCACGCCTCGCTGGAATCGGCACTGACGGCCGGCTTGTGGAATGCCGGTTCGCTGAACGGCATCACATGGGAAAAAAGTCTGCCGGTGACGGGCATGGTTGTCGTCGCCTGCATGCTGGCGCGTTATCTGTCTGCGCCGATGCGGCTGCTCGAAATGGGCGATGATGCCGCCTGCGCGCTGGGCGTACCGGTTGAGCGCTCACGCGTGTTGCTGATGCTGGCGGGCGTGGCGCTGACCGCCGCAGCCACCGCGCTGGCCGGACCGATTTCCTTTATCGCGCTGGTTTCTCCACAGATTTCGCGCCGCTTGTGCGCCAGCCAGCAGCATGCTTTATTTTTCGCGGCGCTGACCGGCGCGCTGCTGTTGCTCGCCGCAGATGTCATTGCGCAGCGGCTGTTCCTGCCCTATCAGTTACCCGTCGGCGTACTGACCGTCAGTCTGGGCGGCATTTATCTGATTGGATTGCTCATCCGGGAGTCACGACGCTCATGAATACTGAACATACCTCACCTTTGTACGCGGAAGACCTGACGCTGGGCTACGATAAAAAGGTCGTCGCCCGCGAACTTTCTGTTTCTATTCCGCAGGGCAAACTGACGGTGATTATCGGGCCGAATGCCTGCGGGAAGTCCACGCTATTACGCACACTCAGCCGCCTAATGCAGCCGCAATCCGGCGCAGTATTTCTCGATGGCAGACTGATCGGCGATTACGGCACCAGAGAGGTGGCAAAACGCCTCGGGCTATTGCCGCAAAGTTCAACGGCACCGGGCGATATCAGCGTGGCAGATCTCGTGGCACGCGGACGGTACCCGCACCAGAGCCTGTTCAGCCGCTGGACGGCGCAGGATACACAAGCGGTGAACGAGGCCATGCAAGCCACGGGCGTTTATGAGCTGGCGGAAAGCACAGTAAATTCACTTTCCGGCGGGCAGCGCCAGCGGGTGTGGATAGCGATGGTGCTGGCGCAACAAACGCCGCTATTATTACTCGATGAGCCGACAACCTGGCTGGATATCGCGCATCAGATTGATTTGATGGAACTGATGTGTCGCCTGAATCAGGAAAATGGCCGCACACTGGTCGTGGTGTTACACGACCTGAATCAGGCGTGTCGTTACGCCGGACATCTGATTGCCATGCGCGACGGCAAAATACTGGCTGAAGGCGCACCGGCGGACATCGTCACACCGGCGCTGATCGAGCAGGTTTTCGGGCTGCGCTGCACCATTATCGACTGCCCGGTTTCACATACGCCGTTAATTATTCCGCTGGGCAACGGCTGAATCATTGTCTCACCAGGGCTTATCACTCCACAGATATTGCAGGCCGTCGAGTAATCCGCCGCGCCAGCTGAGTGCATCGTGCCCCGCATCAACTACGCGATAACGCACGTTGTTTTCGGTGCGGGCCAGCAGCTCATCCATCTGATTATTCACCTGATAAATCAGCCGTTCGTTGCTGCCTGCTTCCATGAAAATTTTCAGATGACTGGCAGCGCCCAGTCCGTTGTTCACCTCACGCAGTAAGAGATCGCCATCGTCAGGATTTTCACCCTGCTGAGATTTATTACGTCGCGGCCACCAGAAAGAGCCCGACTGGCTGAGTACGCAGCCGAACCGCTGCGGCCAGTGTAAACCGGCGTACAGCGAGGAAAGACCGCCGAAACTCTGCCCCGCCACCACCGTGTTCTCCGCGCTGCTGCTGTGCGGCGCGAGCGCGGCAACGGCGGGTAATAATTCTTCCTGAACCGCCAGCCAGAAATCCGGATTACAGGTCAGCTCAAGACCGCGAATTTGGGTATCAATCACGTCGATCAGCACGTAAACCGCTTCCGGCAATGTGCCTTCCTGCGTCAGTTGCATCAGTGGTTGCCAGACCGGCATCTGCTGCGCCCAAAACTGGCCGTCGAGCAGTATCGCCAGCGGTCGTGCTGCCAGGTCAGGGCTAACGCCGGTGGTATAAATCCACACCCTGCGCCGGTTGCCCAGACGCGCGCTGTTCCACTGATAGATTTGCAGCTTTGCCGGTGGCTGCGGCAACGCGGGACCGTGCAGATCAAATTCTTCCCACGCGGGCTGCGGCAAGGCATCGGGCATATGCAAAGGCGAAAGCGCATGAGATTTCGCCCCTGCCCATGGCTGATGCAGATTCAGCGGATCGTGAATGGCATGGGCGAACATATCCTTCCACCAGTCGCGTGCAGCCAGCATGGCAGTATACGCATCGGGATCCTGCGGAAACTCTTTGCCGGTCTCCGTGCGGGGGATCAGGCTGTAACTGCCGCGCCAGCCGGAACGTAATGTGATGCTCAGCGACCAGACGTCGGTACCGGCCAGTCGTTGCAGGCTCTGCGGTGGCAACGACTGATGGTGATCGGTGATGCCGTTAATGTTGATCCACACGCGCTGAAAAGCCGAGGTGGCTTCACTGCCCTGCGGATCCCGCCAGAAAAAAGTGACGCGACATACGCCGTCATCCGGCGGCTCAATCCACGGCGTTCCCTGCGCTTTGATGTCATTCCACCACGCGGCGCTCCCCGCCTCAGATGAGGATAACAGGGTACGGGCGGTCAGTTTTTCGGGGCGCTGGGATTTCATCATTTTTGCGTTTGCAGTCTTTTACCGTGAGAAAAGGGCATAACTTGCGGGATGCTTTACACATTCCCTGTAAATTACGAATAGGAATCGTATTGATAATTGTTTGCATTTGCAATAGTGTGTTACCGCCCGTAAAACGGGACAATAAAAATACACACACAACAGGCCATCCTCCTGTTCATTAACAATTTTTGCAGGACAGGGTGGATTTCAGGGCAGAATCCAATATGAAAAACAGGCTACCACATTATTCTCTGGCGACATTACTCGGGCTGGGATCAGCATTTACTTTTCCCGCCAGCGCCGCAGAAACGACCACACCAGATAAAACAGACGCCACACAGACCGCCGCTGAAACAGAAAAAGACACCGGCGACACCCTGGTTGTCACCGCCGCACAGCAGAATCTTCAGGCACCCGGCGTTTCCACTATTACCGCCGACGAAATTCAGAAGCGCCCACCGGCGCGTGATATCAACGAACTGATCCGCACCATGCCCGGTGTCAACCTGACCGGCAACTCTACCAGCGGCCAGCGTGGTAACAACCGCCAGATCGACATCCGTGGCATGGGCCCGGAAAACACCTTAATCCTGATCGACGGTAAGCCGGTGAACAGCCGCAACTCGGTGCGTCAGGGCTGGCGTGGCGAGCGTGATACCCGCGGCGACACAAGCTGGGTTCCACCGGATATGATTGAACGCATCGAAGTGATCCGCGGCCCGGCAGCGGCACGTTACGGTAACGGCGCAGCGGGTGGCGTGGTGAATATCATCACCAAAAAAGAGACGCAGGAGTGGCACGGTTCATGGAATACCTACCTGAACGCGCCGCAGCATAAAGATGAAGGCTCGACCAAGCGCACCGACTTCAGCCTTTCCGGTCCGCTCAGCGAGCAGTTCAGTTTCCGCCTGTTCGGCGGCTACAGTAAAACCCAAGCTGACGCGCAATACATCAACGACGGCCATCAGTCCGAACGCACCGGCACCTATGCCGACACCGTGCCGGCCGGACGCGAAGGCGTTATTGATAAAAACATCGATGCCCTGCTGCACTGGGATTTTGCCCGCATGCAGTCGCTGGAATTTGAAGTCTCAAATAGCCGTCAGGGTAACCTGTACGCAGGCGACACGCAGAATACCAACACCAGTGATTTGGTGAAAAGCATGTACGGTAAAGAGACTAACCGCATCTACCGCCAGTCCTACGCACTGACCTATAAAGGCGCGTGGGATAACGGCGTGACCACCAACAACTACGTGCAATATGAAAAAACCCGTAACTCGCGTATGAACGAAGGTCTGGCGGGCGGGACTGAAGGTATCTTCTCCGATGAAGATTTCAACACTATCAATCTCGGCGACATTCTGGCGCACAGCGAAGTCAGCATTCCGTTTGAACTGGGTGTGCCGCAAACCGCAACGTTCGGCACCGAATGGAACCAGCAGAAGATGAAAGATCCGTCTTCCAATACGCAGGCGATGCTCGGCGGCGCGATTGCCGGTACCGACAGCACTAACCGCAGCCCGTATTCGCAGGCAGAGATTTTCTCGCTGTTTGCTGAAGATAATATCGAACTGACCGACAGCACCATGCTGGTACCGGGTCTGCGTTTCGATCATCACTCCATTGTGGGCAATAACTGGAGCCCTGCGCTGAACTTGTCTCAGGAACTGGGTGACGATTTCACGCTGAAAATGGGCATCGCCCGCGCCTATAAAGCGCCAAGCCTGTATCAGACCAACCCGAACTACGTGCTTTACAGCAAAGGTCAGGGTTGTGCGGCCAGCGGCGGCGGGTGTTATCTGGTGGGGAACAACGATCTGGATGCAGAAACCAGCGTCAACAAAGAGATCGGACTGGAATTCCACCGCAACGGTTATCAGGCGGGTGTGACCTATTTCCGCAATGATTACCGCAACAAAATCGAATCCGGTTATCTGCCAGCCGGCACCTCTTCCACCGGCAAGACTGACGTGTATAAATGGGAAAACGTGCCGAAAGCCGTGGTCCAGGGTCTTGAAGGCACGTTAAATATTCCGGTCAGCAGCACCGTTTCCTGGAATAACAACGGAACCTACATGATTGAAAGTAAAAACAAGGAAACCGGCGATTATCTGTCGATCATCCCTGAATTTACCATCAACTCCACGCTAAGCTGGCAGGCGACGGAAGATCTCTCCCTGCAATCCACCCTGACCTGGTACGGCCGTCAGAAACCGAAGAAATACAACTACAAGGGTGAAGCGGTGACCGGCAGCGAGAGGAATGAAGTCAGCCCGTATTCTGTTGTCGGCATGAGCGGCACCTACACCGCGACCAAAAATGTGAGCGTCACGGCGGGTATCGATAACGTCTTCGACAAACGCCAGTTCCGTGCGGGTAATGCCCAGACCGTGGGTAACGCCGCTACCGGTGCTTACATGTATGGCGCAGGCGCAGCAACCTACAACGAGCCGGGTCGTACGTTTTACATGAGCCTGAATACGCATTTCTGAGTATGTTGTCCGCATAAAAAAAGCCACCTGCGAAGGTGGCTTTGTTGTTTCTGGCATCAGCGTAGCGGATTAAAGCACACCCTGCGCCAGCATGGCATCGGCGACTTTCACGAAACCGGCGATATTGGCGCCACGTACATACTGTGTCTGTTTGCCTTCACCACCATACTCAACGCAGGAGTGGTGAATATCCAGCATGATATGACGTAAACGTGCATCGACTTCTTCGGCTTTCCAGCTAAGACGTGCGGCATTCTGCGCCATCTCCAGCCCGGACGTCGCCACACCACCGGCGTTTGCCGCTTTGCCCGGTGCGAACAGCACGCCAGCGTCAATAAACAAATCTGTCGCTTCGATAGTCGTCGGCATATTCGCGCCTTCTGCCACGGCTTTCACGCCATTGGCAATCAGCACCCGCGCCGCATCGGCATCCAGTTCATTTTGCGTGGCGCAAGGCAGCGCAATATCCACGGGCACGTTCCACGGTTGCTGACCTTCCAGATAAGTCAGCCCGAGTTTTTGCGCGTAATCAGCGACGCGACCGTCGCGGCTGGCTTTAATTTCGGAGAGCAGCGCCAGTTTTTCAGGCGTGAAACCGGCTTCGTCAACCACGGTACCGTTGGAGTCTGACGCGGTGATCACTCGCGCGCCCAGTGACATGGCTTTTTCAATCGCGTACTGCGCGACGTTACCGGAACCGGACACTGCCACGCGCATGCCTTCAAAATCCAGCCCGTGACGTTTAAGCATAGATTCGGTGAAGTAAATCAGGCCATAACCTGTGGCTTCCGGACGGATCAGACTGCCGCCAAACGACAGCCCTTTGCCGGTGAAAACGCTGGCGGTGTTATTGGAAAGCTTTTTCATCATACCCGCCATATACCCCACTTCACGCCCGCCGACGCCGATATCACCCGCAGGCACATCGGTATCCGGCCCGAGATGACGGTACAGTTCCAGCATCAGCGCCTGACAGAAACGCATGATTTCGCCTTCACTTTTGCCCTTAGGATTGAAATCACTGCCGCCCTTCCCGCCGCCCATCGGTAACGTGGTCAGAGCATTTTTGAAGGTTTGTTCGAAACCGAGGAATTTAAGAATCGACAAATTGACCGACGGATGGAAACGCATGCCGCCTTTATACGGGCCGATGGCCGAGCTGAACTGCACGCGCCAGCCGCGGTTTACCTGCACCTGATTTTTGTCATTCACCCACGCGATACGGAACTGAATAACACGCTCCGGCTCGACCAGACGTTCAAGCAAAGCAGAACGGCGGTATTGCGGATTTTGCTCGAGGAAAGGCCATAGCGTGGTCATAACTTCACGTACGGCCTGGGAGAATTCGACCTGATGCGGGTCGCGTTGTTGCACTGAGGATAAGAACTGTTCGAGGGATTGAATCTGATCCATTGATTTAAAACTCCGTCTGTAAGTGATGTTGTCTTTTTTTATTTACTGCTTATTTTTTGACTATGCATCGACTGACAAGCGGACATCAAGTGATTTATTTACCGGATTAAAACCCTAAGATTTACGCCCTTCCAGCTTGAGTAATAACGCTTTGTTATCCAGACCGCCAGCAAAGCCGGTTAACTTACCGGAAGCACCGATGACACGATGGCAAGGCGCGACAATGGAAATCGGGTTACGGCCATTAGCAGCACCGACGGCGCGAACGGCTTTCGGACGACCAATACGGCGGGCGATGTCGCCATAACTGCGCGTCTCACCAAAGGGAATTTCCAGCAACGCCGCCCAGACTTCTTTCTGAAATGCCGTGCCGGTGAAATCAAGTTCCAGCTCAAAACGGGTACGTTCGCCCGCAAAATATTCGTTCAGCTGTTGCTCCGTTTTCAGCAAGATCGGAAACGCCGGGTCTTCAGTCATATCGCCCAACGGCACACGCCCGTCGATTTCGCATTCCCACAAAATAGCGGTCAGTTTGTCGCCTTTTGCCGCCAGCGTCAGCAGCCCGACCGGTGATGCCATGCGCTTGAATCTGTATTCCATCAGTCCCTGCCTTTGCGAGTTTTACGCCTCACACTTTACCGGAAAGGCAGGAACTGACGAAAATTATTTCAGACCAAGCTGCGCACGCAGTTCGGCTTTTGCCGCGTCAAATTCGGTTTTGAAATCAGGCTGCTCTTCCATTTTCTGGGCAATCAGCGCCGCGCCGGTGCGGCTCATCACAGTATCAGAACGGTAATGGAAACCGGCCACCAGACGATTTTCAGCGTAACCGGCTGCGCGGGTGAACAGCTCATTGCGTTTTTCCGGCACCATTTCACCCAACACCGTCGCCATCAGATAACCGATGGTGGAATGACCGGAAGGCCATGAACCGGATTTAGACTTTTTCAGCAGCGGATGAATCTGTTCATCCAGCATATAAGGACGGGGACGGTTAAACGCTTTCTTGGCGTGATCGTCCACCACGTCTTCTGTCGCCACAATGCGATCGAACAGCGCGGCGGTTTTCGGCAGTTTGGCGGCATCAAAATCCGGGCCCATGACGTTTGCAAAACGCCATACGTTTTCCTCAGCATCGGCAATCGCGGCTTTCTCTTGCTCAGGCGTACGGGTAGCCTGAATTTGCAGCAACTCTTTGAGTTCTGCTTTGGTCTGAGCAGAATCATCCGCCGGTGGCGCAGGCAGATATTGAGTCAGATCCAGCTCCTGACTGGTGATAAACGGTTTGGCTTCATCAGCAGCCTGAACAGCAAAGGTTGAACCCAGAGTGAAAAGCAGCAGAGCGACGAGGGACTTACGCACAGTGAAACTCCTGATATTAGTTTGAATATCAGGAGAATAGAGAGAAGACATGACAGAAATATGACGTCGCCATGCTGAACTCATCCCACAAAATGGCTGGGGTTAAGCCAGGACAACTCTGTTGCTATTACCGGGTTGTTTATTTTATCCGCATTACAATACTGCCGGGATGAGCCGTGGATTAATCACCACCATATATCCACCTTGATAGTCCATAAGCTGTTTTTTAATGCTGAGATGATTGCAATATATCCGGCTGACCGGAGGTGATTCGTCGTTGTTATTAACGCCCACAGCCATGCCATTACCCAGACTTATCATCCAATGTCCATTCCAGCAGGACACATTCTTATAAATATGAACGATATACCCTCGAGGTACCGTCAAAAAAGAGTTACTGGATATTGCCTCTGCGCTGTAATAAGTAGCCCTGCCCGGCCCAAAAGCCTGAGTCAACGATATCTGCCTGTTCGCGTTGGAGAATCTCAATAACCAGGGCAATGACACCAGACCGCTATTGAAAAGCCACACCATCACGCCAACGTAGCAGATTTGGTTATACATACCGCTAAATTTTTGGCGTGGTGCCGAGATAAAGTTGTACTTTTTAACATCACTCTGCACCCACCGGCTCGCAGCCCGTGCAGCGTCCGTGATATCTGAGGAGGTCACTATATACGCGCGTATACCTTCACGAATCTCCAGTTCAGATTGTGAGGTCCAGTAGCAAATGCTACTTTCTTTCCAGTCAGAAGATAGATAATTAACAGGGGATAACGTTGATATCCTCCCTGTCATTTTTACCCACTGCGCTGAATAATAGACATACTGACATAATAATAAAGAACGCAGTGCACGTCTTTTCTCGATCCCCTTAATTTTATTCTGACCCAGATGAAGTAATGCTCCAGTTTCACGCTCTTTGCCTGCTATAAGTTTTCTGACTTGATTAGCGAGATCAATGCTGATGTTTGCCTGGATATAACTGATACTATCGGAGAGACGTATTAGTGGACATTTATTCATACAAATAAAATATTCCTTGTCTTTGAAGGATCTTTCTGAGATGAACTCACGCACCATAATAGATGTTCAGAATGTAAGCCAGCAGAATCTTAATCACAGAATATCATCTACTCACCGAAGCGTTTATTAATGGTTCATTAAGATTTATTCATTAAAACTCCTGATGTTAATTTTAAGATCAGGAGTGCAGTGCGAAAATATAATAATTAAATAACTTCATATAAATAAGGGTTTTCAGCCCAGTAATCCGAGTTTACCGGTCAGCTTACGGACCACTTTTTTATTTCCCGCCAGCGCGATGCCGAGCAGTTGCAGGTTATCCGTCGGCACAACAGATACTGCCTCACGAAACGCGGCGTAATCGGTGGTTTGCTGCCCTTCCACCGGGAAAATAATGCCGTCCATTTCATCGTCATTTAGCAGATGCTGATGAAGTTGTGTGAGTTGTTGAGCATCAGCGACTAACACGCTGATACCAATCGGGATCAGCCCCGGATGTTCGCGGTTATCGGCATCAATCAGCGGTGCGCCCACCAGCGCCGGATGGCGTTGTCCGAGCGTCAGCGCCAGGACCGCGGCGGCATTAGCCGCGTGTCCGGCGGCAAGTTGCTGGTTGATCACAATTACGCAGCGTTCAGGGGACGAGGGCAGAATTGTTGCGGTGGTATTCATGATGACAGGCTCCGGTTCAGTTGAAATCTGAGCTTAACCTGTCACTTTTTCTTAATCTGGAAGATTTGTGCACAGACGCCGGTAATGCGCAGGCGTGAGCTGATAAGCACGGCGGAACCAGCGTCCGAGATGACTCTGATCGGCAAACCCTAAATCTGCCGCCACTGCTGCCGGCGTGCGCCCCAGCGCCAGCCCTTCACGGGCGCGGGTCAGTTTCAGCTGAATAAGATAGGCGTGCGGCGGCAATCCAAATTCGGCTTTAAAGGCACGGCTGACCACAAAACGGCTTTCGCCGGTCGCCGCCGCCAGTTGTTCGAGTCCGATGTCTTCGTGCAGATGGGCATGCAGATATTCCCGCGCCTGATGCGCCACGCGTGACCAGGGTGCATCAACCTGAAGACGCGGTGGCTGCCAGGTGAGATGGCCGCCCAGCGCGCTGAGTAATCCGTCGAGCGCTGTCTGCCGGAAGATGCGCAGTTCTTTGCCATGCAACGCCTGAAACGCCAGCGACGTCGCCTGCGCCAGTTGCGGATCCTGCGCTAAGGTATTTTCGAAACTCGGATCACCGGCAGAAGACAGCGAATCGCGCCGCGCCGCCAGTTCGCGGCTCAGCCATTGCGGATCGAGATACAGCATGTGGTAAGTAAAACCACCGGGTTGCACCGCATCACCATCGTGGATTTCGCCCGGTTCGAGCATAAAGACTTTACCCGGCAGGCTCTGGTGTTTCTTTCGCCGGCAGCTGAACTGCTGCAATCCGTATTGGGTAACACCGACCAGATAGCTGTCGTGCCAGTGAGGATCGTACGCATGGCCTTCGAAATGGGCGTGGATCGTCTCGATACCGCTGTCTTTATCTTTCGATAAATCGACCCAGTTTGCAGACGCCATAAATCCCCCGCTGAATGAATTAACAACAGGGTAACAAACAGAAGGGAGAAAAAGAAATGAAGAGATTTAGCGCCTCTCCTTCGCAGGGAGGCGCTAAGAAAACTTAGTGTTTCACGCTTTCAATGAAGGTTTTACGGGCGGTTTTAGAACCCAGACGCTCGGCTTCGTCGAGCAGTTTCAGGGCCTTATCGACGTCCCCTGCTTTCACCGCTTTCTTAATCGCGTCGTTGAAATAGGTTTCGGAATCGCTGAGCATTGGCTCAGACGGTTTTGCCGGAGCAGCCGCAGGTGCCGGAGCTTGTGTGCTGCCGACCACAACCGGCGCAGCCGCTGCTGGTGCGGATGACGGGAAGATCTGACCAATCATCACGTTACCGGTTTTCTGCTCGGCGGTGACTTTCAGGCTCAGCGTGCCGGTTGGGGTATGACGGGCAATCGGATCCGGGATATCCGGTACCGCGTTACCCACGCCAGCGGCAAAGGCTTTCGCCGGGTTTACCATCTGAGTCGTTTCAGCCAGATCCTGACGGGTGGTGTACACCAGCAGATAAATTTGTTTCTGACCCAGCGCGGGTGTCAGTTTCAGCGTGCCTTCCAGACGATCGCTGGAGACGATGCCCGGTTTCTGATACGGGAAATAACTGGAAGGATAAAAGGCCGCCGGACGCATCTGCTCATCCAGCACCAGAACATTTGGTGCATACACGGTTTTACCGGTCGCGATACTGGTCAGCGTAATTTCAAGTGAACCACGGTCGGCAGGCAACGCGAATGCCCCGACGGCGCCCTGAATTTGCCCCTGATTAATCTGTGCGCTGGACGTTCCAAGCGTCACATCCTGCGTCACTGGCGGGACCAGCGGCGTCCATGAAAGGTTGCGTAAGGTCTGGCTGGAAATCGCCGGAGCGGTATTCGCATCATTCTGCGCCGCATTCACGACCGCAGGTGCAGCAGCCAGCAGGCTCAGCGACAAACACAGTGACAGCAGATTCTTTTTCATTATTGTTTCCTTTGAAATCACCATGAAGGCTGGCGGTCATCAGCGATAATCCGCCAGCCAGCACATCTTCTTTACTGCGACTTTTAAAGCTTACATTGCCATTTTTCCAAACTCTTTCGGGTTGCCGGAAGGCGGCAAGCGTCCAAGTCCCCGGGAGCGCAGACAACTACGTGACCGGGGCGAGGACGCGCAGCCAACGCATCGGCAGCGCGAAGGAGGAAGGAAAAATTTACCACCAGATTTCCATTTGTGCGCCGAAGGTGACTTCATCGTCATTACCACGGCTGAAGGTACGGGTGCTGGTATCGTTCATAGCTAAGCCATTGCTTGTGCCGCTGTCGGTGTCGTAGCCCCATTTTTCATCCCAGTTTGCATAGGTTGCAAACACGCGGATGGCCGGACGTGACCAGATGCTGTCGCCAGCCTGCCATTGTTGCGCCAGGGTGACTTTGTACTGACCGTTTTTGTCGCCGGTACGCTGGGATTTCACGTTGTCGTAACCGACTTCCAGCAAGGTGCTCATGATTGGGGTCCATTTGTACATCGGACGCACACCCACGGTATACCAGGTTGTCCCGTTATTGTTATCACGGTCAACATCCTGATACATCGCCACATACATCAGGCTCCAGGTATCGTTGAAGTCGATGGCACCGTGGTCGAGAACGCGGATCATGCTGCCGTTGTTGTCGATGGCTGCACCGTTGGAGTGGCCGTTCGCTGCGCCCTGGCCCGGATCCGTCATGGAGTCAGAAGCGTATTGCAGGACGAATTTGTTGTAACCGTTGTAGATGCTCTGCGTATGTTCCGCAGTCACCAGGAAGCCGTCTTTGGTCGCATTGTCTGCGAAGGAATAACCGTCACGCGCATTGGCACGACCGTAATCCACACCTAACTCCAGCACACCGCCCGGGTTAGTTTGCAGACCTGCCAGACGAACGTCGAACACGTCGTTGGACGTTGGGACTTCGTTACGCTGATCGGCGATATAGCCGTATGAGCCGCCGCTTTCGGTGTTACGGGTCGCTGCCAGAGACAGTTTACCGAAGCCCAGATCCACGTCTTCCAGACCGGCACCAGGACCTGAAATATCCCAGTAGTAGAAGTCGATCATGTGAACGTCATGACGTTGGTAGAAACGCTTACCGGCCCAGATAGTGGAACCTGGCAGCCATTCGATCAGGTTCTTACCCTTCACGTTTGCTTCGCGGAAAGCAGGATCGGTTGACTCCCAGTCGTTCTGTTGTGATACGGAATACGCCACGTTGGTGTCGAAGTAGAAGCTCTTATCCCCTTCTTTCCACACTTCCTGACCGAGTTTTAACTCCGCATAGGTTTCGCATTCGTTACCCAGACGGTATTTACTGTCAGCGCCTGTCGCTTTGAAACATTGCTGTTCGCCGCCGCTGCCAGTCCAGCCGATGCCCGAACGGGCATAACCGGTAAAATCGACTGCCATTGCTTGTGTAGAAAGGATTCCGGCAGCCACTGCCAGCGCCAGGGAAGAACTACGCATTGTGATCATCATTTTCTCCTGTAGGGGATCGCGTGCTTTCAAACACCAGATTCGGGATGTAACCGGCGACATGCAGTTCCGTCCTCGCGGAACAGATGGCAGCGGTGTGGTGGCAACCCGATGGCGAATGTTGCACCTTCTTCTACCAGCACCACGTCGTTCTGGCGGTACACCAGGTTCTGACGAATTGCCGGAATTTGGATGTGGATCTGTGTTTCGTTACCCAGTTGCTCGACGACCTGCACTTCACCGGAAAGCGTCACTTCCGCGACGTCGCTTGGCAGAAGATGTTCAGGACGGATACCCAGTGACAGGTTGCTGCCGACTTTTACGTCGGCCCCTTCGACCGGCAGCCAGACTTGCTGACGGTTTGGCAACTCGACCTGCACACGTGCAGGTTCAGCACCGGTGACTTTCACCGGCAGGAAATTCATTTTGGGAGAGCCGATAAAACCGGCGACAAAACGGTTGGCAGGATAGTGATAAAGCTCGAGCGGCTTACCGACCTGAGCGATATGCCCGGCATCAAGCACCACGATTTTATCGGCCAGGGTCATCGCTTCGACCTGATCGTGGGTCACGTAAATCATGGTGCGTTTCAGGCGCTTATGCAGGCGCGAAATCTCAATACGCATCTGCACACGCAACGCGGCATCTAAGTTGGAAAGCGGTTCATCGAGCAGGAACACCGTCGGTTCTGCCACCAGCGTACGGCCAATCGCCACGCGCTGACGTTGTCCACCGGAAAGCGCTTTCGGACGACGATCCAACAGGTGCGCCAGCTGCAACACTTCAGAAACCTGATTCACGCGTTGATTGATTTCGGCTTTCTTCGCTCCGGCCAGCTTCAGGCCAAAAGACATGTTTTCAGCCACCGACAGATGCGGATAAAGCGCATAAGACTGAAATACCATGCCGATACCGCGGTCTGCGGGCGGCACTTCATTCATGCGTTTATCACCAATCTTCAGTTCGCCGGAAGTGATGTCTTCCAGACCGGCAATCATGCGCAGCAGGGTTGATTTACCGCAGCCGGATGGCCCGACAAAAACCACAAACTCGCCCTCTTCGATTTCCAGATTGATGTCGCTGGAAATCACGGTTTCACCAAAGGCTTTGTACACGCTGTTAAGGGAAACGCTCGCCATCCTGAACTCCTGTACTTGCTGCCAGCGAGAAAACTCAATGCAACGAAGAGTGAAGGAATAGCGGCTAAGCGTAATCATCCGTAACAAAGTTTTTCATGGGGGAGGAGCAGGGAGGATGACGGTTTCGCGCAACAGGATGAAAGTTCACACCAAAAATCAAATTCGTGATCTGAATGGCAAAAAACGACGCATATTTTTGAGTGATGAACCACATAACGCCTGAGAGTGTCGGCGGGATCACATTCTGAGAGGCGGGGGCGTAGAGGGGGGGATGATGAAGCCTTGTCGGGTTGAATCCACACTGGCGTCGTACCCTGTCTTTTCCCGTCTCAGACGACAGAAAACCGACTCCTCACAGGAAATAAAAAGGATTGGATTATGACTCTCAGCATTAAAAAGATTGTTAAACAAACACTGGCACTCTCAGCGCTGGCTACGCTGGTGCTGTCATCTTCCGCGTTTGCCAAAATAGAAGAAGGAAAGCTGGTCATCTGGATCAACGGTGACAAAGGCTATAACGGTCTGGCAGAAGTCGGTAAGAAGTTTGAGAAAGACACCGGCATTAAAGTCACGGTAGAACATCCGGACAAGCTGGAAGAAAAATACCCGCAAGTGGCGGCCACCGGCGACGGCCCTGACATTATCTTCTGGGCGCACGACCGTTTTGGCGGTTACGCACAATCCGGCCTGCTGGCTGAAATCAGCCCGGATAAAGCTTTCAAAGACAAACTGTTCCCGTTCACCTGGGACGCAGTGACCTTCAACGGCAAGCTGATCGGCTATCCGGTTGCGGTTGAAGCGCTGTCACTGATTTACAATAAAGACATCATTAAAGAAGCGCCAAAAACCTGGGAAGAAATCCCGGCACTGGACAAAGAGCTGCGCGCCAAAGGCAAGAGCGCCATCATGTGGAACTTGCAGGAACCGTACTTCACCTGGCCAATCATTGCCGCTGACGGCGGTTATGCCTTCAAGTATGAAAACGGCAAATACAACATCAAAGACACCGGCGTGAATAACGCGGGTTCTCAGGCGGGCCTGCAATTCATCATCGACCTGGTGAAAAACAAACACATCAACGCTGACACCGATTATTCCATCGCCGAAGCCGCCTTTAACAAAGGCCAGACCGCGATGACTATCGACGGTCCGTGGGCCTGGTCAAACCTCGACAAGAGCAAAATCAACTACGGCGTGACGCTGCTGCCAACCTTCCACGGCAAACCGTCTAAACCGTTCGTCGGCGTGCTGACTGCCGGTATCAACGCCGCCAGCCCGAACAAAGAACTGGCGAAAGAGTTCCTGGAAAACTATCTGATCACCGACGAAGGTCTGGCGGTGGTGAACAAAGATAAACCGTTAGGTGCCGTGGCACTGAAAACGTATCAGGAACAACTGGAGAAAGATCCGCGCATCGCCGCCACCATGGCTAACTCCAAAAACGGCGAAATCATGCCTAACATCCCGCAGATGAGCGCCTTCTGGTATGCAGAACGCAGCGCCATCATCAATGCGGTGAATGGCCGCCAGACTGTTCCGCAAGCACTGAAAGACGTAGAAACACGCATTACCAAGTAATGCCGAAGCACTAGCTCAATGAACGGTGCGGGGCTTACGCGTTCCGCACCGCCACCACAAGGATTGTCCTTATGCCAAGAGCCAAAAAACGGCCGTTCAGCAATGCGTTCAAATGGCTGATCATCGCCCTGCTCGCCTGCTTTACCGGTTATCTGATCGTGCTGATGTATGCGCAGGGCGAAACCCTTTTTGCCGTTCTGACCCTGATCCTCTCCAGTGTCGGTTTATACATTTACGGCAACCGCCGCGCCTATTCGTGGCGCTATGTCTATCCTGGCCTCGCCGGGATGTCGTTATTTGTGCTGTTCCCGCTGGTCTGCACCATCGCGATTGCCTTCACGAATTACAGCAGCACTAACCAGCTGACTTTCGAGCGTGCGCAGTCGGTGCTGATGGACCGTGAATTCCAGGGCGGAAAGGCTCTCAATTTTGCACTATTCCCTGCAGGTGAAAAGTCTGCCGGTGATAAATGGCAGCTGGCACTGACGTCTGCGGATAACAGCGAAACGCTGGTTTCGCCACCTTTTGCCTTTAACGCTTCCACGCCACAAACGCTGGAGATGCTCCCGCAGACGGCCCCTTCCGCTGAAAAAGCCGGGCTGCGCGTGGTGACACAAAACCGTGCGGCGCTGGGTCAGCTCTCGGCAAAATTACCCGACGGCGAAACGCTGCGCATGAGTTCACTGCGCCAGTTCTCCGGCACCCAGTCGCTGTATAAACTGGGCGAGGATGAAAAACAGCTGACTAACGTAGAAACCGGCACAATTTACCGTCCGAACATGAACACCGGCTTCTATCAGGCAGTGAATGCTCAGGGCGAATGGCAGGCCGAACAACTCAGCCCGGGCTTTACCGTCGGCATCGGCTGGGGCAACTTCCTGCGCGTATTGCATGACGAAGGGATCCAGAAACCCTTTCTGTCGATTTTCGTCTGGACCGTTGTTTTTGCCCTGCTGACCGTGATCCTGACCGTCGCCGTCGGCATGGTGCTGGCCTGCGTCGTACAGTGGGAAGAGCTGAAAGGCAAAGCCGCTTACCGCATCCTGCTGATCCTGCCTTATGCGGTGCCGGCCTTTATTTCGATTCTGATTTTCAAAGGGTTATTCAACCAGAGCTTCGGTGAAATCAACCTGATGCTCAGCGCGTTGTTTGGCATAAAACCGGCATGGTTCAGCGATCCGTGGACCGCCAAAAGCATGATCATTATCGTCAACACCTGGCTCGGTTATCCGTACATGATGATCCTGTGTATGGGCCTGCTGAAAGCCATTCCTGACGATCTTTATGAAGCTTCGGCAATGGACGGCGCTACGCCGATGCAGAACTTCTTCCGCATCACGCTGCCTTTGCTCATTAAACCGCTGACGCCGCTGATGATCGCCAGCTTTGCCTTTAACTTTAATAACTTCGTGCTGATCCAGTTACTGACTAACGGCGGGCCGGACATGCTCGGCACCACCACGCCTGCCGGTCATACCGATTTGCTGGTCAGCTACACCTATCGCATCGCCTTTGAAGGCGGCGGCGGGCAGGACTTCGGGCTGGCGGCAGCCATTGCCACGCTGATCTTCCTGCTGGTCGGTGCACTGGCTGTCGTGAACCTGAAAGCCTCACGCATGAAATTCGACTAAGGAGAAACAGACAATGCCCATGGTTAAACCTAAGTCGCAGAAAGTCAGATTGCTGGTGACGCATCTTTTACTGCTGTGTTTTCTGGCGCTGATCCTGTTCCCGCTGCTGATGGTGTTTGCCATCTCGCTGCGTCCGGGTAACTTCGCCACCGGCAGTCTGATCCCCGATCAGGTATCGTGGGATCACTGGAAACTGGCACTCGGCATTGCGGTCACCAACAGCGACGGCAGTATTACGCCGCCGCCATTCCCGGTGATGTTGTGGTTATGGAACTCGATCAAGATCGCCGGGATCACCGCCGTCGGCATCGTCGCCCTTTCCACCACCTGCGCCTACGCCTTTGCCCGCATGAAATTCCGCGGTAAAAGTTCGCTGCTCAAAGGGATGCTGATCTTCCAGATGTTCCCGGCGGTGCTGTCGCTGGTGGCGTTATACGCCCTGTTTGACCGCCTCGGCATGTACGTGCCGTTCCTCGGGCTGAACACTCATGGCGGCGTGATCTTCGCGTATATGGGCGGCATCGCCCTGCACGTCTGGACCATCAAAGGCTATTTCGAAACCATCGACGGCTCGCTGGAAGAAGCCGCCGCACTGGATGGCGCCACCCCGTGGCAGGCTTTCCGTCTGGTACTGCTGCCGCTGTCAGTACCGATTCTGGCGGTTGTGTTCATTCTGTCGTTTATCGCGGCCATCACCGAAGTACCCGTGGCATCTTTACTGCTGCGTGACGTGAACAGCTACACCCTGGCGGTCGGGATGCAGCAATATCTGAACCCGCAAAACTACCTGTGGGGTGATTTCGCGGCGGCAGCCATACTGTCCGCTATCCCTATTACGGCAGTTTTCCTGATTGCTCAACGCTGGCTGGTCGGCGGCTTAACGGCAGGCGGTGTGAAAGGTTAAATGTAAGGCTAATGCGCTTTGTAGTACTTGATTAATTCCCTGTGTCTTGGGCGGCTGAATAAGCCGCCTTTTTTTGTGTAATGGAATACGTAAAAGTGACGATTAATGATCTTTATATGAATCATAATGCGCTATTATGATTCATATAAAGATCATTTTAATTGACAGATTTAAGTCACGAGCCTAGCATTTCACTGGATGAAATGTAGTCAAATTTTCGATGAATTTCATAATGAGCATAGACATACGATGGCGAATCCAAGAGTGCGTACCTATTCCCGATACACCCGTGAAGCAGCATCATTGCTCAGCGGATTAATTCGAACTGCACGTCTGGAGAATAAACTGACCGTTCAGGAAGTGGCAGAACGCGCCGGCGTTTCCAGAGGGTTAGTGCAGCGCATTGAGAAAGGCGATCTCAAATGTGAAATAGGGGCAGTCTTTGAAGTGGCTGTTATTGTCGGCGTCAGATTATTCGATGCGGACGAAAATTCAGTTTCGCGCCATCTCAGACAAACAGAAGACAAACTGGCACTGATGCCGAAATCGGTTCGTAAAGCACATAAGGAAATAGACGATGACTTCTAAGCGTAAGGACACTGAGGCTTTTGTCTGGATTTGGCTTCCGGAAGAAACACGCCCCATTGTTGCGGGAAAAATAGTGTCTGACGGCAAAGATATCGAATTTAATTACGGTAAAAGCTATCTCGAACGTCGCAATGACAAGCGGGCTGCCATTTCGATTTACGAACCTGAATTGCCTTTACAGCCGGGGCTGTTGCCCGTAAAGAAGGGGCTCAATTTCTACGGATGCCTGCGCGACGCCGCACCAGACGCCTGGGGGCGTCGGGTAATCATTAACAGAAAGCTCGGGCAAAAAGGCGCATCGACAGATACCGCAATGTTAGATGAACTGACGTATTTACTGGAGTCTGGCTCAGACCGCATCGGCGCTTTGGATTTCCAGCGATCAGCGACGGAATACGTTTCACGTTCAGCCAGTAATGTCAGTCTGGAAGAACTGCTTCAATCGGCAGAACGCGTTGAAAAAGGGATCGCGCTCACCCCTGAACTCGATCAGGCACTTTTTCATGGCAGCTCGATCGGCGGCGCACGACCTAAGGCATTGATAGAGGATCAGGGTTGTAAGTATGTGGCAAAATTTTCCTCAACCACCGATCTCTACAGCGTGGTAAAAGCAGAATTTATCGCGATGCGGCTTGCGTCCCTCGCCGGGCTCAGCGTCGCACCCGTCAAAATGGCTCGTGCCGCGAATAAAGACGTATTGCTTATTCAACGCTTTGACCGGCTGAAAAAAGAAAATGGCTGGTCCAGGAAATGCATGATATCTGCCCTGACTTTATTTGGTCTTGATGACATGATGGCGCGCTATGCCAGTTACGAAGAATTTGCAGGTATCATCAGGCATCGTTTCTCTGAACCCAAAAAAAGCACTAAAGAATTGTTTTCACGACTCGTTTTTAACATTCTTTGTGGCAATACCGATGATCATGCCCGGAACCATGCGGCATTCTGGGATGGCAAAACATTAAGCCTGACACCGGCTTACGATATTTGCCCGCAAGGAAGAGCTGGTAATGAAGCCTCTCAGGCCATGTTGATTTCAGGAGATAATAATCTCAGTCGTCTCAAAACCTGCCTGAGTGCCGCTCATTCATTCTTACTGGCAGAAAACGAAGCACGGGACATTTTTGAGCATCAGATCAGTGTGATAGAAGATAACTGGACCTCAGTATGTGATGAGGCTGAGCTTAACGAGGTTGATCGCAATCTTCTTTGGGGAAGACAATTTCTGAACCCGTTCTCACTCGAACAGGAATAATGCAGCGTTTTGAACAAAGGGAGCACTCCCTCACGGCAGCACTCCCTTTTCACTTCTTTTTTAAACCTCAGCTCACCGACACTTTCCGGCGGCGTTTATCGAGGTCTTTAATCAGCTTATTCACCTGCTCGTCGGCGAACATCTCTTCGAGGGAGGTGGACAGTTTACGGCGCCAGTTCGGGTATTCGTCGCTGGTACCGGGGACATTGACCGGCGCGTCCATGTCGAGCCAGTCTTCCGGTTGCAGGCCGAGCAAAGCACAGGCGCTGTCAGCGACGTAGCGTTGCAGACCACGGTTAAGCACCGGCGTCATCTCCATGAGTGCCGCTTTGCGTCCGGTTTTCTTCGGGATACAGTCGTAATGATGTAAGCCGTCAAGCAGCCCCTGACGCGCACGGGCGCGGTCGGCGTACAGCTCCTGCAGGACGTCTTCATCGCGATATAATCCCAGCGATTTACCCAGCGCCAGATCGTCACTTTGCCAGTATCCGCGCAACGTTGGCAGATCATGCGTGGTAATCGTCGCCATCGCCTGAACCGGATACGACTGCGGCGCACGGAAGTTATTTTCCTCATCACGCTCAAAATACAGCACTTTGTAGGAGTACACCCCGCCCTCGCGCAGCTTGCTGACGATCTCCACCGGAACCGTACCCAGATCCTCACCAATCACCATGCAGTGATGACGCTGACTTTCCAGCGCCAGAATAGCCAGAAGATCGTCTACCGGATACTGCACATACGCCCCTTTATCCGCCGTTTCTCCCGCCGGGATCCACCATAAACGCAATAACGTCATGACGTGATCAATACGCAGCGCACCACAGCTGGTCATGTTGGAACGCAGCAGATCGATAAACGGCTGATAGCCGCGTTTCACCATCACATGCGGATCCATCGGGCGCAGATCCCAGTTCTGACCGAGCGGCCCGAGGATATCCGGCGGTGCGCCGACCGAGGCTTTCAGGCAGTACAATTCGCCATCGCCCCAGGTTTCCGATCCACCTTCCACCACACCGACGGCCAGATCACGGTATAAACCGATTGGCATTTCGCCCTGCTGGCTGACCTCATAGCATTGCGAAAATTGCGTTTCTGCCAGCCATTGCAACCAGAGGTAAAACTCCACATCCTGTGCATGTTGCTCGCAGAAGGCGCGTACGGCCGGGCCACGGGCATCATGATATTGCGCCGGCCAGCGGTTCCAGCCGAGCGCAACATCCGTCTCTTTTGCCAGATGCTCGTATAACGCGTCAAACGCCGCCTGCAGATACAAGCTTTCCCCGCCCTGCTTCACGAAAGCGGCCAGCGATTTTACCTGCGGATCCTGCGCTTTACGCCTGAGGAATTGTGTATAGGCCAGGCGTAAACCTTCGAGTTTCAACGGCATCACTTCGCCATAATCCACCCAGTCGTTGGCACGTACGGCCTGTAACCGTTGCTGCGTCAGCGGCAGACTCCACCACTGTTGTGCGGCCTCGCTCAGTCTGAAATCGTCCACGGCACTGACGTCGATATAAATCACGTTCAGCCAGCGGCGGGACGACGGACTGTAAGGGCTGGCGGCTACCGGATTGGCTGGATACAGCGCGTGGATAGGATTAAGCCCGACAAACGCACCGCCGCGCTCAGCGACCTTTTTCAGCAACAACCGGAGATCGCCGAAATCGCCAATCCCCCAGTTATTTTCCGAGCGCAGCGTATAAAGTTGCACGCACGCGCCCCACAGTTTTTTACCGGCCAGCAGTGCATCAGGCTCATAGCAGCGTTTCGGGGCGACAATCACCCGGCAATCCCACTGCTGCGCATCCTGTGTCAGCGTCAGCTGGTGATAACCGGCAGGGATTTTGCCCGGCAGCGCCAGGGTCATTTTGCCGCTGATGCGCCCTTGCTGGGTTGCACCGCTTTCCAGTTTGAGTGTCCAGGCATATTCGCCTTCACCACCGACCGGCAATGCCAGACGGCTGCCGGAAACGAACACTTTCACCGCAGGAACCGGCGTAACAACCGGGTGGCGTTCAGCCACCCAGCCCATTGCGGCTAACAGTTCACGCTTGGTTTGTGGCGCGATCGCCTGCTGCTTACCGTGCGCGTTAATAAAACCAGAGGAAATACCCGCCTCCCTGGCGGCCTGCTCCAGTGCTTTGTTCTCCATGCGGGCTCCTTAACGTTTCGCCTGCCAGATCCGCTGCTGGTAATCGCGGATCGAGCGGTCGGAACTGAACATCCCAACACGTGCAGTATTGAGAATGGTTTTGCGCGTCCAGTCTTCCTGGTCGCGATACAGCAGATCAACTTTTTGCTGTGCGGCGCAATAATCGGCAAAGTCAGCCAGCACCAGATAAGGATCGCCGCCACCCAGCAAACTGTCGAGCATCAGGCTGAACGCCTGTTTATCGCCATCGCTGAAGAAGCCGTTTTCCAGCTCTTTAAGGATCTTATCCAGGTGCTTGTCTTTCTTGCGGATCTTCAGCGGATCGTAGCCTTTGGCCTGCAACGCTTTGACCTGATCAACGGTGTTCCCGAAGATGAAAATATTGTCCTCGCCGACTTCTTCGGCAATTTCGACGTTTGCGCCATCGAGCGTGCCAACGGTCAGCGCACCATTCAGCGCCAGCTTCATGTTGCCGGTACCTGAGGCTTCTTTCCCGGCGGTTGAAATCTGCTCGGAAACGTCTGCGGCCGGGATCATCACTTCAGCGACAGAAACACGGTAATCCGGAATAAACACCACTTTAATGCGATCACGCACCAGCGGATCGTTATTGATTTTCTCTGCCACTTTATTGATGGCGTAGATAATGTTTTTCGCCAGGTAATAGCCCGGTGCCGCTTTCGCGCCGAACAGGAATACGCGCGGCACCATGTCCATGTCCGGGTTATCACGCAGCTGACGGTAAAGTGACAGAATGTGCAGCAGGTTGAGATGCTGACGTTTGTATTCGTGCAGGCGTTTGATCTGCACATCGAAAATCGCGTCAGGATTGAGCGTCAGCCCCATGACGTTTTTCACATAGTGCGCCAGCTTGATTTTATTCTCGCGCTTAATCGCCTGATAACGCTGACGGAATTTTTTATCGTCGGCGAAACTTTCCAGCCCTTTGAGGGCATCCAGATCGTTAACCCATTCGGTTTTCAGCGTGTCGTCAATCAGTGCAGACAGTGCCGGATTACATTGTTTCAGCCAGCGACGCGGCGTAATGCCGTTGGTCACATTATGGAATTTGTTCGGCCACAACTGGTGATATTCCGGGAACAGATCTTTCACCACCAGCTCGGAGTGCAACGCCGCCACGCCGTTCACCGCAAAACCGCTGACCACGCACAGATTCGCCATGCGGACTTGTTTGTTCTGGTGAACTGACAGTTTTTCCCAGACGGCTTTATCGCCCGGCCACTGCTTTTCGACCACTTTTTTGAAGCGGGCGTTAATGGCTTTGATCAGCGAGAAGTGGCGCGGCAACAGGCTGCGTACCAGTTTTTCGTCCCAGCATTCCAGCGCTTCAGGCATCAGCGTGTGGTTGGTATACGCAAAGGTCTGGCTGGTGATTGCCCAGGCAGCGTCCCAGTCCAGCTGATGCTCGTCGAGCAAAATACGCAGCAGTTCAGGAATGGCAATGGTCGGGTGCGTGTCGTTGAGCTGGATGACTTCGTATTTCGGTAAGTCCTCAATTTTTCGACCGAGGAAATGATGGCGACGCAGGATATCGCCTACCGAGCAGGCGCACTGGAAATACTGCTGCATCAGGCGCAGGCGTTTACCGGCGTCGTGGTTGTCATTTGGATAGAGCACTTTGGTGAGCTTCGCTGCATCAATGCCTTTTTGCTCGGCCCTGAGGAATTCCCCGTCGTTGAACAGGGTCAGATCGAACGGATGCACATCGGTTGCCTGCCACAAGCGCAGCGGCTGGGTAACGCCATTTTTATAGCCGACCACCGGTAAATCCCAGGCTTCACCGCGCAGGGTGAACGCCGGATGCCATTGTTCTTCGCCATTCTCGCTCTTCGTCAGTTTGCCGCCAAACGCCACGTCAACGGACAGCGAGCTGTTGTGGCTGAACCACGGATAGCTTTCGCGATGCCAGTTATCCGGCGCTTCCTGCTGCTTGCCTTCGCTGAACGACTGACGGAACAGACCGTACTGATAATTCAGGCCATAGCCGGTCGCCGGTTGTCCCACCGTCGCCATTGAATCGAGGAAACAGGCCGCCAGACGTCCTAATCCGCCATTACCCAGCGCCGGATCGGTTTCCTGCTCAAGCACATCGGCCAGCGCCACGCCTTGCTCTTTCAGCGCCTGGTTGACGGTTTCGTACCAGCCGAGATTAATCAGGTTATTCGCGGTCAGGCGCCCGATCAGAAATTCCATCGAAATATAGTTTACGTGCCGCTGGGGCTGTTTCGTCGCTTTTGGCGCGGGCTGCGCACTCAGTTGTTCGGACAGCGCGGCACTGGTGGCCTGCCACCACTGATGCGGTGTCATATCCTTTGCCTGTTGCAAACCGAATCCCTGCCACTGGCGTTTTAGCGCGGCTAAAAACTGCGTCTTATCCAAAGTCACCTGCATCACATGCCTCTTTATCCGGGAATTTGTAGGGAAGTCTGATGTTGATTATCACTATGCTGACGCTTGTGCCTGTGAGCAGCATCATCCTGCCAAAGATTAGGCAGGGAGGAGAAACGGGGCGTAGCCGGAGGAGACGGGGGATCAGGGGGAAGCGCTGAAAATTTGTATTTAGAAGTGTGATGCAGAGCAACTTAACGGCATGTAAAAACGTAACATTCTTGCAATCAATGTTTCAAAGGAGGACTTTAGAAAAAGTGATTAATTACACGCTGCGAAATAATTATTACGCCTCCTGACTACCGTCAAAAGAATCGAAAAAAATGCTGATCCCGTCGAAATTGAGCCGCCCGGTGCGGCAGCAAAATACAGTGGTTCGCGATCGTCTGCTGACGAAGCTCTCGACTGCGCCAAATTATCGTCTGACCCTGGTTGCCAGTCCGGCAGGCTATGGGAAAACGACACTGGTCGCACATTGGGCGGCGGGCAAAAGCGATCTCGGCTGGTATTCGCTGGATGAAAGTGACAACCAGGCGGAGCGTTTTGCCAGCTATCTGATTGCTGCGGTACAACAGGCCTGCGGCGGTCATTGCGTCAAAAGCGAAGCGCTGAGTCAGAAACACCAGTACGCCAGTTTATCGGCGCTGTTTGCTCAGCTGTTTGTTGAGCTTTCTGACTGGCACCGCCCGCTGCTGCTGGTTATCGACGATTATCACCTGATTTCTAACGACGCCATCCATGAAGGGATGCGTTTTTTCCTGCGTCATCAGCCGGAAAATCTGTCGCTGGTGGTCCTTTCGCGCACCCTGCCACCGCTGGGTATCGCCAATATGCGTGTCCGCGATCAGTTGCTGGAACTCAACGCCACGCATCTGGCCTTTACGCACCCGGAAACACAACAATTTTTCGACAACCGGCTGAAAGACCCGATCGATCAGGCTGACAGTGGCCGTCTGTGCGACGAAGTGGCCGGCTGGGCAACGGCCCTTCAGCTGATCGCGTTATCCGCACGTCAGTCCTCAACCTCGTCGCAGCAGTCTACACAGCAGTCCGCCCGCAAACTGGCCGGTCTGAATGCCAGCCATCTTTCAGAATATCTGGTGGATGAAGTGCTGAATCGCGTGGATGCCCCGACGCGGGACTTTTTGCTGCGCTGCTCGCTGCTGCGGTCAATGAACGATGCGCTGATTGTGCGTCTGACCGGCAGCGAAAACGGCCAGCAGCGCCTGGAAGAACTGGAACGTCAGGGGCTTTTCATTCACCGCATGGATGACACCGGCGAATGGTTTAACTTCCATCCGCTGTTTGCCACTTTCCTGCGCCAGCGCTGCCAGTGGGAACTGTCGACGGAACTGCCGGCGATTCACCGTGCCGCCGCCGAAGGCTGGCTGGCTCAGGGCTTCCCCGCCGAAGCTATCCACCATGCGCTGGGTGCGGAAGACATCAATATGCTGCGCGATATTTTGCTGCAACATGCCTGGGCGCTGTTCAATCAGAGCGAACTGGCGTTGCTGGAAGAATGTCTGGCCGCCCTGCCGTATGACCGCCTGATCCAGAATCCTAAACTGGTGCTGTTGCAGGCGTGGCTGGCGCAAAGTCAGCACCGTTATGCCGAAGTGGAAACGTTGCTGGTGCGTGCCGAAAGTGAAATGAAGCAGCGAAATATCGTGATGGAACAGGAACTGGCGGCAGAATTTGATGCCCTGCGTGCACAGGTGGCGATCAACGATGGCCGTCAGGATGAGGCGGAAAAACTGGCCGCCGACGCCCTGCGTTATCTGCCGTATGAAAGTTATTACAGCCGCATTGTGGCGACCTCGGTCACCGGTGAAATCCAGCACTGCAAAGGCGATCTGACCCGCGCACTGCCGCTGATGCAGCAAACCGAACAGATTGCGCGCCGCTATGAAGCCTATCACTACGCGTTATGGGCATTGCTGCAACAGAGTGAAATTCTGATTGCTCAGGGCTTTTTGCAGGCTGCGTTTGAGATGCAGGATCGCGCCTTTGAACTGGTGCGTGAACAGCATCTGGAACAGCTGCCGATGCACGAGTTTTTACTGCGTCTGCGTTCGCAATTGTTATGGTCGTGGTCGCGGCTCGATGATGCCGAAGACGCCGCCCGTCAGGGGCTCGACGTGCTGACCAACTTCCAGCCACAGCAGCAGTTGCAGTGTCTGGCGATGCTGGCGAAATGTTCTCTGGCCCGCGGTCAGCTCGACAACGCGCATCATCATTTACAGCGCTGCGAAACGCTGCTTAAAACCGGTCAGTATCATATCGACTGGCTGACCAATACCGATAAGCCGCGGGTGATTTACTGGCAAATGATCGGCGATAAAGCCGCTGCCCGCCAGTGGCTGCAACAGGCGCGTAAACCTGATATGGCCGACAATCATTTCCAGCAAGGCCAGTGGCGTAATATTGCCCGCGTGCAGATTTTGCTGGAACAGTTTGAGGAAGCCGAGGTGGTGCTCGATGAGCTGAATCAGAATGCCCGTCAGTTGCGTCTGACCAGCGATCTCAACCGCAATCTGTTGCTCAGCAATCTGCTTTACTGGCATACCGGCCGTAAAAATGATGCGCAGCGGGTATTGATCGAAGCGCTGGGCCTGGCGAACCGTACGGGTTTTGTCAGTCATTTCGTCATCGAAGGGGAAATGATGGCGCAGCAGTTGCGTCAGTTGCTGCAACTCAATCTGCTGCCGGAACTGGAACAGCGCCGTGCTCAGCAGATTTTGCGTGAAATTAACCAGCACCATCGTCATAAGTTCGCGCACTTCGACGAAGGGTTTGTTAACAAACTGCTGACCCATCCGCAGGTGCCGGAACTGATCCGCACCAGTCCGCTGACCCAGCGCGAATGGCAGGTTCTCGGGCTGATTTACTCCGGTTACAGCAATGATCAGATCGCCGGTGAACTCGATGTCGCGTCCACCACCATCAAAACGCATATCCGCAATTTGTACCAGAAACTGGGCGTGGCACACCGTCAGGAAGCCGTTCAGCAGGCACAGCATTTGTTGCAGGTTATGGGCTACGGCGCGTGATCTGCCACTGAAGTTACACGTAAATCGCCGCGCCCTTTCTCTTTCAGTACACCCCTTTTCATAACACATCATCAAAATAAGTTGATGTGTTATGCCTATTTTTCATTAGCGAACATATTTTGCTCAAAATTAAAATCCGGTGATATAATGTGACCGTCGTCACACTATTGTAATTCACCATTTCTTCAGATAAGCCCGCTGCCAACCTGTTGTCACAGCCTTGCGGCTGATTTTGGCTTTGCGTAAGCGGCTGTAGTGAGTAAGGATTTTATCGATGGGTACGTTAACTGCCGGGATTGTCATGATGCGCTGGGAATTGCTGAGCGCCTTTTTGATGTTCTGCACCAGCCAGCTCAATATTGTTTGCCGCCAGTCCAGCCGCAATACCATGGCCTTCGTTTGCAGCGGTCTGGGCCTGACCGTGACCTGTTTCTTCGTAATGAGCCTGATGGGCATGAATTATGATGCCGCCGCCGTCGCGCAGTTCTGGGCAAACACCAAAGACGTTTTCTTTGATGTGATGAGCAAAACCCCGACCGATATGTCTTATTACTATTAATCCGACCCGCTGACGGCGTGTCCCGATAACAGATGAAAAAAGGCAGAACATCATGTTCTGCCTTTTTTATTGCCCTGATAATGAGCTTGCAGGCCAGCTTGCTGATTATTTGTCCACCTGCATCTCATTTAATCCTAAATTTAAAAAAATGCGTGGCGTATCTGAGGTCTTTTTGTACGTGAGTTTCTGATTACCTGTAAATTGCAGTCTGTTGCGCAATGTACAACGATATTGTGCGCGGAGAATAAACTATTCATTGCTAATAGTTGAAAGGTCGTATTAGATTCTCACCCATACTTTTCTTAGAATGATCATTGCTTTGTTTGCTTCAGGCTGCTGAATTTTCACCGGTTTGGCACCCCTGCTTATGGCTGAAGGAATTCCGATGAATACGCATCACGTGCTTGGCGCGTTAGTGTTACTGGTAAGTTCTGCTTCTTCGCTCGCCGTCGAAACGACGGGCATCCCTCAGGATCAGGTAAAAGAGCGCAATGCGTTTATTGCTGACCTGATGAAAAAAATGACCATTGATGAAAAGATTGGTCAGCTGAATCTGGTCACTGTGGGGCCGGATTATCAGAAAGAAGCCATTATGGCTGACATCCGCGCCGGTAAAGTCGGTGGCGTGTTTAATACCGTAACCAAACCTGATATACGCCGTATGCAGGATCAGGTGAAAGAAAGCCGCCTGAAAATCCCACCGTTTTATGCCTATGACGTGGTGCATGGTCAGCGTACTATTTTCCCTATCAGCCTTGGCCTTGCCGCCAGCTGGGATATGCAGGCCGTCAACACCAGCGCCCGTATTTCCGCACTGGAAACCGCAGCGGATGGCCTGAATATGACCTTCTCGCCAATGGTCGATATTACCCGTGATCCGCGCTGGGGACGTGTCTCCGAAGGTTTTGGCGAAGACACCTACCTGACGTCCCGTCTCGCACATGAAATGGTGACGGGTTATCAGGGTAAAGACCCTTCCGCACCCGACGCCGTCATGGCAAACGTCAAACACTATGCGCTTTACGGCGCGGTGGAAGGCGGTCGCGAATACAACACCGTGGACATGAGCCTGACCCGCATGTTCAACGATTACATGCCACCGTATAAAGCGGCGGTCGATGCCGGTGCCGGTGGCGTGATGGTTGCGCTCAACAGTGTTAACGGCATTCCCGCGACCTCAAATACCTGGCTGCTGAAAGATATTCTGCGCGATGACTGGCAGTTCAAAGGCCTGACAGTGAGCGACCACGGCGCCATCGGCGGTCTGGTCAAACACGGCGTGGCCGAAGATGATCGTCAGGCTGCGGCCATGGCGCTGAAAGCCGGTGTCGATATGGACATGGCCGACAATATGTACGGTAAGTATCTGAAAGGATTACTCGCCGACGGTCTGGTGAGTCAGCAGGACATTGACCGTGCCGTGCGTGACGTTCTGGCCGCGAAATGGGACATGGGGCTGTTTGTCGATGAATACCGTCATTTAGGCCCGCAGTCAAGCGATCCGGCGGACACCAATGCCGAAAGCCGTCTGCACCGGACCGAAGCCCGCGAAGTCGCGCGTACTTCCCTCGTTTTACTGAAGAACACTAACGAGACGCTGCCGTTACAGAAAAAAGGCACCATTGCCGTGATTGGCCCGCTGGCTGACAGCAAACGCGATGTGATGGGGAGCTGGTCTGCCGCCGGTAAAGCCGCTCAGGCCGTGACGGTCTTGCAGGGAATGAAAGATGTCCTCGGTGATAAAGGCACATTGTTATATGCACGCGGTGCTAACATCACCAGCGATCAGGGGATGGTCGATTTCCTCAATTCCTACGACAAGCAGGTTATTAACGATCCGCGTAAACCGCAGGACATGATTGACGAAGCCGTGAAAACAGCGGAGAAATCAGATGTCGTGGTGGCCGTGGTCGGTGAAGCACAGGGTATGGCGCACGAAGCCTCCAGCCGTTCTGATATCAGCATTCCACAGAGCCAGCGTGACCTGCTTAAGGCGCTGAAAGCCACCGGCAAACCGCTGGTGATTGTGCTGATGAATGGTCGTCCTCTGACACTGACGTGGGAAAATGACATCTCTGATGCCATGCTGGAAACCTGGTTCGCCGGCACCGAAGGCGGTCACGCCATTGCGGACGTTCTGTTTGGCGATTACAACCCGTCAGGTAAACTGCCGATGACCTTCCCGCGTTCGGTCGGACAAATTCCTTTGTATAACAGCGTGCTGAATACCGGACGTCCGTTTAATCCGCAGCATCCGGATAAATACACCACCCGTTATTTCGATATCACCAACGGGCCGCTGTTCCCGTTTGGTTATGGCCTGAGCTACACCCGTTTCAGCGTGTCTGACGTGAGCCTTTCATCGACGAGCATGGATGCGAAACATCCGCTGACAGCCAGTGTGACGGTGAAAAACACCGGTAAGGTCAGTGGCGCAACTATCGTTCAGATGTATCTGCAGGATGTCACGGCGTCTATTAGTCGTCCGGTTAAAGAGCTGAAGAACTTCGAGAAGATCAACCTGCAGCCGGGTGAAGAGAAAACTGTTACATTTGCTATCAATGAAAGAGATTTACGTTTCTACAATGACAAGCTGAAATGGGCCTCTGAACCCGGGAAGTTCAACGTTTTCGTGGGCTTAGATTCTCAGGATGTGAAGAAAACCAGCTTCCTGCTGAAATAACGTTCCTGGTCTGAAAGCAGACCCGGAATGCAGTCAGCACGTTATCTCACAGGCGGAATTCCGGTAACGGAACCCGCCTGTTCTGAGCAGTAATTTCTGTCCGGTGACTGGATATATAACCGACAGTTGCTAACCTTAAATTCAATGTGTTACGCCCTCCGGCTCTGTATCCGCGCATTGCGGAGCGTTGCGGGTGTGCTGAACAGAGTAAACTCCGTCTGTGCTGACTATCGCCATGTCGCCACACTGGCGGCGTCTAGCGTTCTTTGCGGAGAAACATTCATGGTCGATTCTCAAGATGCGTCCATCCTGTACCTGCATTTTGGTACGCCCCGCCCATACTGGCGAGTGGGGTCTGACAGCAATGCACTGGAGCTGTCCGCAGAGAAAGGCGTCGTTAATGTTGCTATCTCCCTGACCCAATGGCAGGCGGGAAAAATCAGGCAACTGACCGGAATCACCTCAAGTTTTACACTGGACATCACCCTGTTCGGCTCCCCCGTACGTCTCTATCTCGTGGGCCGGAAAATCGACAGTAAAGCCTGGGCCGGCACCGCATCAGCGTATCAGGACACTGAATCCGTCGCGCATGACCTTGAAGTCGGTCTGACTTTCGCGGAACAGGTCGTTTCAGAAGCCAACTCCGTGATTGTGATTATCGATCAGGAAGGCAAAATCCATCGTTTTAACCGGCTAAGCGAAGAATACACCGGCCTGCGCGAAGAGGATGTCATTGGCCGCAGCGCCTACGATTTATTCATGTCGATGGAAGAAGGTCTGGCGTCGCGCCAGAACATCAACGGTTTTTTTCAGCATCAGCAATCCTACGAAGTAGAACGCTGGATCAATACGGTTAAAGGTCAGCGGCTGTTCCTGTTTCGCAATAAATTCGTCCACAGCGGCAGCGGTAAACAGCAAAAGTATCTGATTTGCTCAGGTACCGACATCACGGACGAGCGCAAAGCGCAGGAGCGTCTGCGCGTACTGGCCAACACCGATCTGGTCACCGGTTTCGCTAACCGTAACGCGTTACAGGAATCTCTGGCTAAAGCCCTTATCGAGCGCGGCGAAAACAAAGTCGGGCTGATTTATCTGGATCTGGATAATTTCAAAAAGGTTAACGACGCTTACGGCCATATGTTTGGCGATCACCTGTTGCGGGCGGTATCCGACGCTATACAGGATTGCCTGTCGCCTGACGATAAGCTCGCGCGCCTCGGCGGCGATGAATTCATTATCCTCAGTATCCATGCCGAACTGAGTTCACTCGAAGCACTCAGCCAGCGCGTATTGCGCCGCCTGAGTCTGCCATTTCGTATCGGCCTCATCGAAGTTTATACCGGCTGTTCCGGCGGCATCGCTATCTGTCCGGAACACGGCACTGACGGCGACACGCTGTTGCAAAACGCCGATACCGCCATGTATGTGGCGAAGGAAAAAGGCAAAAATGCGCACTGCGTTTTCTCGCCGGGTATGAATGAAAAAGCCTCAGAATACATGTGGCTGGATACGCATTTACGCAAAGCACTGGCGGAAAAAGACCAGCTGGTTTTGCACTATCAGCCGAAAGTGTCACTTTATGGCACCGTGCAAAGCGTGGAGGCACTGCTGCGCTGGAATTCGCCGGAGCGCGGCCTGATCCAGCCGCAAAGTTTTATCCCTTATGCCGAAGAATCTGGCCTGATTACGCCCATCGGCAAATGGGTGATCGAAACCGCCACCCGTCAGGCGACTGAGTGGCAGAAAAAGGGGCTGAATCTGCGCGTGGCCGTGAATCTTTCCGGACGCCAGCTGAACAATGGCTCGTTTATTACCACGCTGTCTGACGCCATGAAAAAAGCGGGCATGAAAGGTTGTCTGCTCGATTTTGAACTCACCGAAAGCTGCCTGGTGGAAGACGAAGGCGCCGCTGTCACCATGATTAATCAGCTGCATAAACTCGGCGCGCAGGTGCATCTGGATGATTTCGGTACCGGCTATTCTTCTCTGTCCCAGCTTGCACGCATTCCCCTCGACTGCATCAAGCTCGACCAGAGCTTTGTCCGTGGGATCAATGACAATCCGGTGTCGCAGGCGCTGGTGCGGGCGATTGTGGCTGTGGCGAAAACCCTGCAACTGACCGTGGTGGCGGAAGGTGTGGAAACGGCTGAAGAAGAGAAGTTAATTGACGAGATTGGCGTGGACAGCAAACAGGGCTTTCTTTACGCCAGGCCAATGCCCGCAACGGAACTCGAGCACTGGCTTGAAGAAAAAATGGTTGCTTCACCCAATGTTTTTAAACCTAAAGCAAAACAGAAATAGCGCCAGTGACGGGCCCTTTCTGCCCGCTGCTAGCCGGTTTTACGCAGTGATGCCGTATGCCGGTTTTGCAGCATGACCAGACGCTCCATATAACTCAGGTCTTTCTCCTCCAGCGTAAACGCTGCATCCACCCAATCCTCCGTAATATCCATCAGCTCCGAACGTGAGAGTTGCAGTACGCGCTGGCGTGCGCGGATCATGGCGCGGATCCCGTTGAGTTTTGGCCTCAGCACATCCATAAACGTACGCGTGGCGTTGAACGCCTCACCCGGCTGGAATAACACATCCACCAGCCCGCGGCTTTCAAACCATTCCGCCGTATGAGACTCGCCGGTGGAAATCAGTTCCTCCGCCAGCTTCATGCCCGCTTTGCGCGAGACCAGCGAATAACCGCCCATTCCCGGAAAGAGGTTAAAAGCGATTTCCGGAAATCCCATCCGGGCCGTGTTTTGCGCCAGCACATAATGATGCGCCAGCGCCGCTTCGAATCCGCCGCCGAGCGCCGTGCCTTCAATCATCGACAAGCTGATCGCCCCCACATCAAATCCACGCGCCGCAGCGTGAACACAGTCCACACAGGCTCGGGCGTAGGCGCGCAACGCCTCGCGCTTGTTATTGACGATGGCGTCGACAAAGAAACTCAGATCACCTCCCGCATTGTACATATTGGGCACCAAAGAACCGGTGACCCAAAAATCAAAACGCAGCCCCGACGCCTTTGCGGCATAGGTCAGCGTCATGATGTCTTCAATAAGCTCCTGATTAAAACAGGGACGTGGATAAGACCTGAGCATCATCCACATGACATTACGGCCTTCTTCATAATAGGCTGCAATCTGGGACAAATGCCCGGCTTCGGTAAACGGGCGGCAGGCTGTATGGTCAATAAGATTCATAGTATATATCCAGGTTAGAAATGAATTTTTTAGGGTGAAGCAGCTCCAGCCTAGTCCAGCTCTAACCTGAACTGAATCGATTCGAGATTGTTTTATAAAAATAATCCTAAGCGCATAAACGTAATAAAAAATTGTTTAAAATAAACAACCTGCAACGAATCAATATTGTGTAAAAACAAAGAAATAATGTTTTATCCGTTACATCAGACGGCCAGACTCCCGCAAAATTAATCCACCAAATTTAATGTTTGCCGATTAATAATATGCGTAATAGTTAATTAACTCTCAGGCAATTCCCCGGAGTGATACATATCACAGTCATTGCACGCTGACTTTCCAATTGCTCTGCCACCCGCTAAATTGAATTCATCTCCTCCGACCACTTAAGAGAATTCCATGACTGAACGCGCTTCGCTGTTTTATCCGCACCTGCTGGCGCCGCTGGATTTAGGTTTTACACAACTGAAAAATCGCGTGCTGATGGGTTCTATGCACACCGGACTTGAAGAACTGGAGGACGGGCCTGAACGTCTGGCAGCCTTTTATGCCGAACGCGCTGCCGCTGGTGTCGGGCTGATTGTCACCGGCGGCATTTCGCCCAACGCACAGGGTGTGGTGTATCAGGGAGGTTCGGTACTCGCCGAACAGGAACATATCACCCATCATCGCGTGGTGACTGACGCCGTACATGCCGCTGGCGGCAAAATTGCGCTGCAAATTCTTCATGCTGGCCGTTACAGTTATCAGCCCCACCCCGTTGCGCCTTCAGCACTTCAGGCACCGATCAACCGATTTACACCTCACGCCCTGAGCGAAGAGGAAATCGAATCAACGCTGTCAGATTTTGCCCGCTGTGCGCAACTCGCGAAGGAGTCCGGCTATGACGGTGTGGAAATCATGGGCTCCGAAGGTTATCTGATAAACCAGTTCCTCACCGCGCGCACCAATCAGCGCACGGACCGCTGGGGCGGTTCCGCCAATAACCGCATGCGGTTTGCCACCGAAGCCGTACGCCGCGTTCGCGAAACCTGTGGCCGGGAGTTCATCATTATTTATCGCTTATCCATGCTGGATCTGGTCGAGGAAGGCTCGGACTGGCAGGAAGTCGAAACTCTGGCGCAGCACATCGAGCAGGCTGGCGCGAGCATTATCAACACCGGCATCGGCTGGCATGAAGCGCGCATTCCGACTATCGCCACGATGGTTCCCCGCGCGGCGTTCAGTTGGGTGACGCAAAAACTGATGGGCAAAGTGGGTATTCCGCTGATCACCACCAACCGCATTAACGACCCTGACGTGGCGGAGAAAATTCTCGCCGAAGGTTGTGCGGATATGGTGTCGATGGCACGCCCGTTCCTCGCCGATCCGGCGTTTGTCGAAAAAGCCGCACAAGGTCGTGCTGACGAAATCAATACCTGCATCGGCTGTAATCAGGCCTGTCTGGATCAGATATTCGCCGGTGAAGTCACTTCCTGTCTGGTGAATCCCCGCGCCTGCCGTGAAACGCAGTTACCCCTGACCCGTGCGGAAATCACCAAACGTCTGGCCGTGGTCGGTTCGGGGCCGGCCGGACTGGCCTTTGCCACTACCGCCGCCAGCCGCGGGCATCACGTCACATTATTTGATGCACACAATGAAATCGGCGGACAGTTTAATGTCGCCAAACAGATCCCCGGCAAAGAAGAGTTTTATCAGACGCTGCGCTATTACTCGCGCCAGCTGACATTACTGGGCGTGACGCTGCGTCTGGGTGAAACCGTCACCGCCAGCCAGTTAACGGGTTATGACGAAGTGATCCTCGCCTGCGGTATTTCGCCACGTCTGCCGGATATTCCAGGCATTGATCACCCGGGCGTACTGACCTATCTCGACGTGTTGCGCGATAAAAAACCGGTCGGCCAGCGTGTCGCCATTATTGGCGCGGGCGGTATCGGTTTTGATACGGCTGAATATCTGGTGCATAAAGGCGTGTCATCAAGCCTGAGTACTCAGGCCTTCAGCCACGAATGGGGAATCGACCAGAGCCTGACGCATCGCGGCGGTCTGGCACCGCAGGGACCTCAGCCAGAACCGGCCGCGCGGGAGATCGTTCTGCTGCAACGCAAAACCACTAAAGTCGGCGCAGGACTGGGAAAAACCACCGGCTGGATCCACCGCGCCAGCCTGCTGCAGCGTGGCGTGAAGATGCAAAGCGGCGTCAGCTACGAACGCATCGACGATGCGGGTTTGCATCTGATCATGAACGGCGAGCCGGTGTGTCTGGAAGTGGATAACGTGATTATCTGCGCCGGACAGGAACCGCAGCGCGCCCTGTATCAGCCGTTGCAGGATGCCGGAAAAATCGTGCATCTGATCGGCGGTGCAGACGTGGCGGTCGAACTTGATGCACGTCGTGCTATCGATCAGGGCACGCGGCTGGCGCTGAAAATTTAGAAAACGACATTAGAAAATGCCAGACAAAAAAAAGCCGCGATGAGCGGCTTTTTCATATCAGCAATTCAGCGATTAGTGATGCGAGGCAGTTTTTACCGCACGCAGGATCACGAATTTCTGGTTGGTGGCAATAGTCGTGCAGTTGCCGAACAGGCGGCGCAGTTTCTGGTAGTAATCCAGATGGCGGTTGCCAACGATGCGCAGTTCGCCGCCGGTTTGCAGGCAGCGTTTGGCGTCGCAGAACATGCGCCACGCGGTGTCATCACTGACGACAGTGCCCTGATGGAACGGCGGGTTACACAGCACGGCGTGCAGGGTTTCGCGCTCGACACCGGCCAGCATATTGTTCACTTCGAAATGACAGCGGCTGACATCTTGCGGCAAATTGTTTTCGACGTTAATACGGCTCGATTCTACCGCCATATAAGATTCATCGACGAACAGCATTTCCGCATCCGGGTTCAGCGCCAAAGCGGTCATGCCAATCACGCCGTTACCGCAGCCCAGATCTGCCATACGCCCTTCGATACCTTCCGGCAGATGCTGCATGAAGAAGCGTGCGCCGATATCCAGACCGCCGCGTGAGAACACGTTGGCGTGGTTGGAAATCCGGAATTCACTGTCATCCAGCGCCCATTCGGAAATCACCGGCTCAGCGGTTTGCGCTGGCAGAGTCGCTTCACAATGGATCAGACGGGCTTTTTTCCATGCCAGGCTGGTTTTGGTTGGCCCGAGGATTTTCTCGAACAACTGCAACGTAGAGGTGTGGATATCACGGGCTTTCGCGCCGGCGATAATCTGTGTGTCCGGCATCACCACTTCACGCAGCGCCAGCAGTTGTTGTTCCAGCAGCGCCAGCGTTTTTGGCACTTTGATGATGACCAGACCCGGATTGATTGGCAACGGTACCAGGCTGCTTTGCGCCGCCACGCTGTCTTCGTCAAATCCGTTAAGACGCAGGTTATGGCGCATCGCCAGCTGACTCATGAAAGAGTCATTAATGCTGGTCGGGTTGTGCGGCTGCAAGGCGCAGGCCAGCGTGCCAAAAGCATCGTTGAAAATCAGCAGCGGACGGCCGTTGAGCGCGTCGGTGTTCAGGTTTTGCAGCAGATATTCATCCGCCGCTTCCCATGCCTGTAACTGCGTTGCCGCTTCTTCCAGCGGATAACGTTCCAGACGCAGTTGCAATAACTGACCACCTGTTTCGGTTTCGAATTGGCTCATTGGCCCTCCTCTATTATTCAATTTGCGCTGTTTATCCCTTAATTTGGTCTATCAGTAAAACGTTTTTTCAGTTAAAAAGGGGTTTATCTGCCGGACTGGTGCGATCGAGACGAAAACACCGCTTACCGGTATGGCATCTTTTCCCCGTCAATAAGAGACAAAGCAAACAGTTATGCCTGAATTGACCTATCTGCAAGGCTATCCCGAGAATCTTCAGGCTCAGGTGCGCCAGTTAATCGAACAGGAACGTTTAGGTAAAGTGTTGCTGACGCGATACCCCGAGCCGCACGAGCTGACCACTGACAAATCGCTTTATCAGTATACGCTGGACCTGAAAAACCAGTTTTTGCGCAGTTCATCGCCGTTAAGCAAAGTCGCTTATGACAATAAAATCCACGTGATGAAACACGCGCTGGGGCTGCATACCGCCATATCGCGCATTCAGGGCGGCAAGCTAAAAGCCAAAGCGGAAATCCGCGTCGCGACGGTATTTAAAAGCGCGCCGGAAGCGTTTCTGAAAATGATTGTGGTGCACGAACTCGCACACCTGAAAGAAAAAGAACACAACAAAGCCTTCTACAGCCTGTGCTGTCATATGACGCCCGACTATCATCAGTTAGAATTTGATACGCGCATGTACCTGACGCATCTGGAAATATTCGGCAAGTTATACCAATAATTCATTGTCCACTTATCTATAGGGAATACATATGATTCGCTTTGCAGTCGTCGGCACCAACTGGATCACCCAGCGTTTTATTGATGCCGCACACGAGAGCGGTAAGATGAAGTTAACCGCGATTTACTCCCGCACGCTGGAAGGCGCTAAAAAGCTCGGTGAGGATTATCCGGTTGAACATTATTTTGATTCCCTTGAAGCAATGGCCGCATCTGACCTGATTGATGCCGTCTATATTGCCAGCCCGAATTCATTACACGCCCCACAATCGCTGTTGTTCCTCAGCCATAAAAAGCACGTGATTTGCGAGAAGCCGCTGGCGTCTAATCTGCAAGAAGCCGAAAGCCTGATCGCCTGCGCGAAAGAAAATAACGTGGTGCTGTTCGAAGCGTTTAAAACCGCCTATCTGCCGAATTTCCTGCACATGAAAGGCGCGCTGAACCGTATCGGTAAACTGCGTAAAGCTATTCTGAATTACTGCCAGTATTCCTCACGTTATCCGCGCTATCTGGCCGGTGAAAACCCGAATACCTTTAACCCGGCGTTTTCCAACGGCTCAATCATGGATATCGGCTATTACTGTCTGGCCAGCGCCATTTCGCTGTTTGGTGAACCGGAATCAGTAACAGCCACGGCGACATTACTGGACAGCGGCGTCGACGGTCAGGGCACGGTGATTTTGTCCTATGCCGATGATTTCGAAGTGGTGATCAACCATTCCAAAATCAGCGACTCCCTGCTGCCAAGTGAAATTCAGGGCGAAGACGGCACCCTGCAGATGAAAAAACTGTCTGAATGCCAGACGCTCAGCCTGACGCCACGTGGCAGCCAGAAGCTGGACCTGACGCAACCTCAGCACATCAACACCATGCTGTATGAAGCAGAAACTTTTGCGATTCTGGTCGATAGCCAGTTTGTCGCGCACCCGGGGCTGGAAGTCTCGCGCATCACTGCCAAAGTGCTGACCGAAATCCGTCGTCAGACCGGTGTGGTGTTTCCGGCCGATAATCAGCCTTAATGTTCCGTAAGTATCGGGAGTAACAGATGATTGCACCCAGTCAGAAACCGCTGTTGATTTTACAAACCGGCCACGCGCCGGAGCCTATCCGTCGCGCGCACGATAACTTCCCGCAGATGTTTATCCGCCAGGGGGATATCGATCCGCAGCAGGTCGTGATTGTGGATTTGCAGGCGGGTGAACGCCCGCTGCCGCCTGAAAATTATTGCGGGGCGATCATTACCGGTTCGCGCAGCATGGTGACTGAACGTCTGGCATGGAGTGAAGAAGCGGCGGACTGGGTACGTCTGGGTATGTTGCAGGAATTACCGATGTTCGGTGCCTGCTACGGCCATCAGCTGATGGCGTACGCGCTGGGCGGCGAGGTGGATTATCATCCGCAAGGAATTGAAGTGGGCACCCATGAAGTCACGCTGACGCCTGCCGGCCATCTTGATCCGCTGGTGTCACAGCTTCCTGCACAGTTCGCGGCCAACCTGATCCATCTGCAAACCGTCATTACGCCGCCCGCGACGGCGACGGTACTGGCGAAAACGCGGCATGACCCGCATCAGATCCTGCGTTATGGCCCCCATGCTGTCAGCACCCAGTTCCATCCGGAATTCAGTCTGGCGGTGATGAAAACGTATTTGTCGTGGCTGGGTTCCATCGCCGAAGACGATTCAGTGGACTTTGCGCATCAGGCTCAACAACTTAGTGAAACACCGCTCAGTCAGGGGCTGCTGCTGGCCTTTGTCGGCGCACTCGGCAAACGTCAGGCGCTGGCGGGTTAATGCACTATAATGTTTCTGAATGTTTGACACTGGACACATTTTGCATTAATTTGCAAAGTGCAAAGGGGAGTAACTTCTTCGCCGGATAATCGTCATTACGGTGTCTGGACCCGCGCTCACGCAGCGCCGTCTCAGCCACCCGGTTACCGGGGCAACCCACTAATTAATGTTTACCCGAATAATTCGAGTTGCAGGTAGGCGGCAAGCGAACGAATCCCGATGAGCTGACACAGGTCAGTGATTCGGGTGAGCGAACGCAGCCAACAACCCTGCGGCTCGAAGGATGAAGGGGAAACGGGTTGTAAGTGAGACCTTGCCGGAAGGCGAGGTTGCTCACAGCTCAAAAATGAGCGGCTAACGTCTTCCGACGCTGGCCGTTTTTTTTTGATGTTTTTTTGAGGATATCGCAATGATGAACTCCGTAGGCAACCCGATGTTGTGGGGCTCCTTTGCCGTGGTAGTGATAATTATGCTCGCGTTCGACCTGCTGTTGCAGGGTCGCAAAGGCGCGCAAACCATGAGTATGAAAAGTGCCGCAATGTGGTCGCTGGTGTGGATCGGCCTGTCGCTGCTGTTCAACTTCGGCTTCTGGTGGTATCTCAACGGCGAGTTTGGCCGTGAAGTCGCCGACGCCAAGGCCACCATGTTCCTGACCGGCTATTTGCTGGAAAAAGCGCTGGCTGTCGATAACGTCTTCGTCTGGTTGATTCTGTTCAGTTACTTCTCTATTCCGTCTAACCTGCAACGCCGCGTGCTGGTCTATGGCGTGCTCGGCGCTATCGTCCTGCGTACCGGTATGATTTTCGCGGGTAGCTGGCTGGTGGGGCAATTCAGCTGGATTTTGTACGTGTTCGGCGCGTTCCTGCTGTTCACCGGGATTAAGATGGCACTGGCGAAAGATGACGACGGAGAAGTGGGCGAGAAACCGATGATCCGCTGGCTGCGCAGTAAAATGCGTATGACCGACGATTTGCAGGGCGAGAAATTCTTCGTGCGCCGCAACGGTATTCTGTTCGCCACACCGCTGTTGCTGGTGCTGATTATGGTCGAGCTGAGTGACGTGATTTTCGCGGTCGACAGTATCCCGGCAATCTTCGCCGTGACCACCGACCCGTTCATTGTGCTGACGTCTAACCTGTTTGCGATCCTCGGCCTGCGTGCGATGTACTTCCTGCTGGCGGGCGTGGCGGAACGTTTCTCAATGCTGAAATACGGTCTGGCGGTGATCCTGATTTTCATCGGTATCAAAATGCTGCTGCTCGACGTGTTCCACATTCCGGTGGGGATTTCGCTGGGCGTGATCGCGTCGATTCTGATCATCACCTTACTGATTAACACCTGGGTGAACCGTCGTAACGATCTAAACAATACGCGAAAGTCATAGCATTAATCAGGAATAATGAATGGGCGGATATTACGTCCATTCATTATTTTACCTGTTTATTTTCAATGAAGATTATCAAAGCTTATTTCCATCGGCATACCCCCACTCCGATTACGAGCCCGTCCAACTGACCGAAGGCAATGCTTCGCTGTGGCCCTCTCATTCCATTTTTCTTTGTGTATGATATTACCGTCGCAGTGCTTCCAGGTAATCGCCTCATAACGTAGCTGAATGTTTTCCAGATGCGTTCCCGTTGTGCCGCCAGGATGGAGCGTTGGAGTGATCGCAGTGATCTTCACGTTCTCTAACAGAATATTGAAATACTCATGTTCCATGCCTGAATCCACTATCTGATACATCTTTATTGTTGCAGATTTCAATACCAGGTTATTTGTGAGAGCGCGGTATAGCAACGGGGTGACTTTATCGAACTCTTTTTGAATGTTGATGGGCTCATGTACGCGTGTACCCGTCAGTCTCCCCGTATGCCCGCAGCAGGGTATAGAAAGGTGGTGAGCAAACGATTTCAACTCAATGGCACCCACGCGGCCAGAAACCAACGAGCCACCGATAATCGGAGAATTATTTTCATCTGTTAGAAATAAATAAGCTGGAATAGACATGTTATATCCTTATAAAGTTAATTATTACGTTTGTCTCTGCCTGTGATTTTATCAATCACTTTGTACAAGATGTATAGAAATATTAGCCAAGCTCCTATACCTACAAACTTCATCGGCCACGGCTCGATGTACATAATGCAAAGTATTGGCCCAAATATCATCAACGGTGCAAATGCGAACTCAAATAAATAATAAATTATAAAAGCAACTATTTTTTCAATTGCAGTAAGTATCATCTTGATGACTTTAAAAAACACCCCGTCTTTAGGCATTTATTTTCTTCCTCACCAACTCAATTATTTTTCTGAATGCAAGCCCAGTTTAGTCGGGCTCTAATTAATACTGAATCACTCGTTTTGATATATTAATTCATACGGCGTATACATCTACCTAAGTTTTACAAAAATGCTTATGAGTGATGGCGTAGCCAAGGAATGGGAATTCATTACACCGACTTCAGTCTGTACGCCCTACTATACTATTGCCTTCCCTCACCCCTTTTTCACCAACAAGCATTTAATCACATTACTCACTCGTTACTGGCTAACCTGACATTACTTGTTCTTGATTTTTGTTATTTGAAAGTTCACTTATTGTGTAAAATACACACTTATTAGAATTTCTTTAAACGAAACATATAAAATAAATCCCTCGCATTAGAATTTGATATCCGGCCACGGCATCAGCGGTAAATTACCGGCCGGTGCGGCAAAAGCAGAAGCGGTGAGAAACAGGGATGAAGCCAGAAGAGTACGGCGGAAAGGCAATAACATCGGTGAAATTCCTCAGAGTAAAAAGCGAGCCCTCTTAGCCCGCTGAATCTAAAGGAATAACTATAGCTGCCGGATAAAAAAAGGCGGTGACTGAGTTAACAATCACCGCCTTTATCATTCACAGGAAACGATTACTGCCAGCCGTAACGACGCACGAACCAGCCTTTCACGCACTGCGTCAGCACCATGTAACCCGCAAGGATGGCGATAAGCCATGGGAAATAGCTCAGCGGCAGCGCCTGCAATTGCAGGAATCCGGCAACCGGCGAGTAGATCAGCGCGATACCGGTGATCACGACCATCAGCGTCATAATGCACAGCGGCCAGGAGGCGCGGCTCTGAATAAACGGCACTTTTCGGGTGCGGATCATATGTACAATCAGCGTCTGCGACAGCAGCCCTTCAATGAACCAGCCGGACTGGAACAGCGTCTGCGCTTCCACCGTATTGGCTTTAAAGACCCACCACATCAGGCTGAAGGTCAGGATGTCGAACACGGAACTGATAGGCCCGAAGAACACCATAAAACGGCCAATATCTCCGGCGTTCCAGCGCTGTGGTTTCGCCAGCTGTTCTTCATCGACGTTATCAAACGGGATCGCCACCTGTGACACATCGTAAATCAGGTTCTGAATCAGCAGATGCAGCGGCAACATCGGCAGGAACGGCAGGAAGGCGCTGGCCACCAGCACGCTGAAAACGTTACCGAAGTTAGAGCTGGCCGTCATTTTTATGTATTTCAGCATGTTGGCAAAGGTTCTGCGCCCTTCTGTCACGCCCTGCTCCAGCACCATCAGGCTTTTTTCCAGCAGAATAATATCAGCCGCCTCTTTGGCGATATCTACCGCAGAATCCACGGAAATACCGATATCTGCCGCGCGCAGCGCCGGTGCATCATTAATGCCGTCGCCCATAAAGCCAACCACATGCCCTTCGCCGCGCAGCACGCGCACAATGCGTTCTTTGTGCATCGGCGTGAGTTTGGCAAATACCGTGGTTTTGCGGGCGACGTGCAGCAACTGTACATCATCAAGTGCATCGATATCGCTGCCGGTCAGCACCGTTTCTGCATGTAATCCGACATCTTTGCAGACTTTACGCGCCACCAGCGGGTTATCGCCGGTGAGAATTTTAACGGTGACACCTTTGCGCTGTAACGCTTCCAGCGCCGGTGCGGTGCTTTCTTTTGGCGGATCGAGGAATGCGATATACCCGGCCAGGATCAGGCTGGATTCATCGGTCACGCCATAACCCTGTGTGCGCGATGGCATCACTTTATGCGCCACAGCCACCACGCGTAAGCCCTGCTGGTTCAGGTCGTCAGTAATGCGGCGGATGCGTGCGAGCAGCACATCGGTCAGCGGCACAATCTCACCGTTGAGCTGCACCAGCGTACAAATCGACAGCATTTCTTCCAGCGCACCTTTGCAAATCAGGCGGTGATTTTGGTCTTTTTCTGCCACGACCACTGACATGCGCCGGCGGTCGAAATCAAATGGAATTTCATCTACTTTCAGCGAGTTATGTACCGGACCGGCATCGCCCGCTTCCAGCACGGCAACATCCAGCAGGTTTTTCAGGCCGGTCTGATAATGGCTGTTCAGCCACGCCAGATGCAGTACGTCATCACTGGTCACGCCCAGCACGTCAGTGTGACGCTCGAGAACGATTTTATCCTGCGTCAGCGTCCCCGTTTTATCGGTGCAGAGGATGTCCATCGCGCCAAAGTTCTGGATAGCGTCCAGACGTTTGACGATCACTTTCTGGCGGGAAAGTTTCACCGCGCCTTTCGCCAGCGTCGAGGTGACAATCATCGGCAGCATTTCAGGCGTCAGCCCGACCGCCACTGAAAGCGCAAACAGCGCGGCTTCCCACCAGTCGCCTTTGGTGTAGCCGTTAATGACCAGCACCACCGGCGTCATCACCATCATAAAGCGGATCAGCAGCCAGCTGACTTTGCTGATACCGGCCTGGAAGGCATTCGGTTGAGTATCTTCCTGCACCACGCGTTCGGCCAGCTGACCGAACCAGGTTTTGCCGCCGGTGGCGATCACCATCGCAATCGCCGTGCCGCTGACCACGTTGGTGCCCATAAAACACAGCGTGTTCAGTTCGAGCGGATCAACTGCAACCGGTTTTTTCTCGCAGGCATGTTTTTCCACCGGCAGGGATTCACCGGTCAGCGCCGCCTGGCTGATAAACAAATCTTTGGCCGAGAGAATGCGCAAATCTGCCGGGATCATATCCCCCGCAGAAAGCTTGATCAGGTCACCCGGCACCAGCTGGCTGATGGGGATTTCCACCGTTTCACTTCGTCCGCTTTGTGCATCACTGCGCAGCACCGTGGCGGTGTTGCTGACCATGGCTTTCAGCGCATCGGCGGCTTTGTTGGAGCGTGCTTCCTGAATGAAGTGCATAAAGGTGGAAATGAACACCATCGCGCCAATGACCAGCGCCGCCGTGAGATCGTCGGTCGCGTAAGACACCAGGCCGAGCACGGTCAGCAACAGGTTGAACGGATTGCGATAGCAGTACCACAGGTGCAGCCACCACGGCGCAGGCTGCTGGTCGCCGGTCTGATTAAGGCCTGAGACTTCGCGGATAGCATCGGCCTCGTGCGCGGTCAGCCCTTCAGGATGACTGGCAAATTGCAGATACAACTGATCTTCCGTCGCACGGGCACAGGCCTGACAATGCGCAGCCATTGCCGCAGGAATAGCCTGCGCCGCACGGGCAGGAACGTTTTCCAGCATCGGATCGCGACGGACTAAACGGCGCGGTAAGTTGCGGCTGAGCGCGCTAAGCAGCCGGGAAGTGAAATCTTTGAACATCATTCGCACCTTATTGCGCCCACGGGAAAATGACCGCAGACGGGCAAAAGGGTTATAACAAAACAGGGGCGAACGAACAGACGTACACCACCGCTTACCTGATAACTTTTAACGTCACGGTAAGCAGCAGCAAAAAGCGGGTGCTTACCGGATCACAACGGACCTACAGAATTGGGGTCGGGTTCCATGGGTTTTCACCTCCGGTAAGGAACGGTCTGGAAATTCATACGCATCGGGTATAAAAATCCGTTAGGGTAGAGCTGTTAACTACGCCTCAGGCGTATTTTCCGCGGATTATAGACCTGTTTACTGCAACCGAACTTAAACCTGATCAAACTTAACCATACAAAATAACTATGCAAAATCGCCTGACCATAAATGACATTGCGCGCCTGAGCGGCGTCGGTAAATCCACGGTTTCCCGCGTGCTGAACAATGAAGGCAATGTCAGCCCGCAAACCCGCGAACGGGTTCTGCAGGTGATTGAGCAGGAACATTTCAGCCCGTCGAAATCAGCGCGGGCGATGCGCGGGTTCAGCGATAAAATCGTGGCGATCATTGTGTCGCGCCTCGACTCTCCGTCCGAAAATCAGGCCGTCCGCGCCATGCTGCCACTGTTTTATCAGCAAGGTTACGACCCGATTGTGCTGGAAAGTCAGTTCAGCGCCGAACGTGTTAAAGAGCATTTACAGGTGCTGAAACAGCGCAATATCGACGGCGTGGTGTTGTTTGGTTTTACCGGTTTATCGGCGCAGATACTGACACCGTGGCAGGACAAACTGGTGATGCTGGCGCGGGATATACCGGGGCTGTCTTCTGTTTGTTATGACGATGCAGGCGCGGTGCAGTTGCTGATGCAAAAGCTGATGAAACAGAACCTGCGTAACATCGGCTTTATTGGCGTTTCCCCGCAGGACACCACGACAGGCCAGCGCCGCAGCGAAGCCTACCGGGCATTTTGTCAGGAAAACGGGCTGATACCGCACATTGCGCTGGGTGAACTCACCTATCAGAGCGGTTTTGAGCTGATCCCGCAATTACTGAAAAACGACGTGCAGGCGGTAATTTGTGCCTCCGATACCATCGCCATCGGTGCGCAAAAATACCTGCAACAGCAGCAAATCCGTGACATTCAGGTGTGCGGTATCGGTAATAACCCGCTGCTGCGTTTCCTCTTCCCTGAATCTCTTTCAGTTGAACTCGGTTATGGCGAAGGCGGTGAGGCGGCGGCGAAGCAACTGCTGGCGCAACTCAGCGGTTCTGCGGCCTTGCAGCAGCGGATTATCCCCGGCAAGCTTGCTTTCTGAGTCCCCGCTTTTCTGTTCTGTGCTTTTCTAAAAAGCAGAAACTTTGTGATCGTTCCGGCAAAACTGGGAACGTTCCCTGACAAGTTCCCATCACCTTCGCTATGCTTGAACCGTACCCTACACACTTACGCAAAATCACAGGCCACTTCCCATGAGCAAAGTTAAGCAACAGGATGTTGATCAGCTGATCGCCCTCGTCGGCGGCAGCGACAATATCGCGATGGTGACTCACTGCATTACGCGTCTTCGTTTTGTCCTCAATGATCCGTCCAAAGCCGATCCCAAAGGCCTCGAAGCCCTGCCGATGGTAAAAGGCTGCTTTACCAACGCCGGTCAGTTCCAGGTCGTTATCGGGCCGGAAGTGGATGATTACTATAAAGTCCTGATCGCCAGCACCGGTAAGAGCGCGGCCGGAAAAGAACAGGCAAAAGTCGCCGCCCGCCAGAATATGAGCTGGTTTGAGCGCAGCATTTCTCACTTCGCAGAAATCTTCTTCCCGCTGTTACCGGCGCTGATCAGCGGCGGTTTGATTCTCGGTTTCCGTAACGTTATCGGTGAAATCCCGATGAGCGGCGGCCAGACGCTGGCGCAGATGCATCCGCTGTGGCAGTCGATTTACGATTTCCTGTGGCTGCTCGGCGAAGCGGTATTTATGTTCCTGCCGGTGGCGGTCTGCTGGTCAACGGTCAGAAAAATGGGTGGCACTGAAATCCTCGGTATCGTGCTCGGTATCACGCTGGTGTCGCCGCAGTTAATGAACTCCTACAACCTCGGGCAACAAATTCCTGAAGTGTGGAATTTCGGCTGGTTCACCATCGAAAAAGTCGGTTATCAGGCGCAGGTTATCCCTTCAGTTCTCGCCGGTATGGCGCTGGCGGTTATCGAAAATGGCCTGAAACGCATCATCCCTAATTATCTGTATCTGGTGATTGTGCCGGTCAGCTCACTGATTATTGCCGTGTTCCTGGCGCACACGCTGATCGGGCCGTTTGGCCGCATGATTGGTGACGGCGTCGCCTTCGCAGTGAAATTCATCATGACCGGCAGCCTCGCGCCAATCGGTGCCGCACTGTTTGGTTTCCTCTATGCGCCGCTGGTCATTACCGGCGTGCATCAGACAACGCTCGCCATCGATATGCAGATGGTACAAAGCACCGGCGGAACGCCAGTCTGGCCGCTGATCGCCCTGTCTAACATTGCCCAGGCAGCCGCGGTCGTCGGTGTGATTATCGTCAGCCGTAAACATAACGAGCGCGAAATTTCCGTGCCTGCGGCGATTTCTGCCTTCCTCGGCGTGACCGAACCGGCGATGTACGGGATCAACCTGAAATACCGCTTCCCGATGCTGTGCGCGATGATCGGCTCGGCGTTTGCCGGCCTGATTTGCGGCCTGTTCCACGTCACGGCTAACGGCATCGGCGTCGGCGGATTGCCGGGCATTCTGTCCATCAAACCGCAGTTCTGGAGCATCTACGCGCTGGCCATGCTGGTAGCGATTGTGGTGCCGATTATTCTGACCGTGCTGGTTTATCAGCGCAAAGCCCGCCGTGGCGAACTGGCAGTGGTATAAAACATTCAGTAAGGAAAATGGAATGAACAGCGAATTGCCGTGGTGGAAAAACGGCGTGATTTACCAGATTTACCCAAAGAGTTTTCAGGACACTACGGGCAGCGGCACCGGTGATATCAACGGCATCACGCAGCGTCTGGATTACCTGAAAACACTGGGCGTCGATGCCCTGTGGCTGACACCGATGTACCTCTCTCCGCAGATTGATAACGGCTACGACGTGGCGGATTACTGCGAGATCGACCCGGCTTACGGTACGCTGGAAGACTTCGAGCGGCTGACCGCTGAGGCGCATCAGCGCGGGATCCGCATCGTGATGGACATGGTGTTTAATCATACCTCGACGCACCACGAATGGTTCCGCCAGTCGCAGGATCCGGGCAGTCCATTCCGCCCGTTTTATATCTGGCGTGACAGCGCAGCCGAAGGCGGCCCGCCGAATAACTGGCGTTCTAAATTCGGTGGCGGTGCCTGGCAGTGGCATGAAACCAGCGGCCAGTATTATCTGCATCTGTTCGCCACCGAGCAGGCCGATCTCAACTGGGAATACCCGCCGGTGCGCGAGGCGCTGAAAAAAGTCTGCCAGTTCTGGGCGGATAAAGGCGTCGACGGTCTGCGGCTGGATGTGATTAATCTGGTATCAAAACAGCAGGACTTCCCGTCCGACGATACCGGTGATGGTCGCCGTTTTTATACCGACGGGCCGCGCATTCATGAGTTCCTGCAGGAATTCAGCCGCGATGTGTTCAAACCGCTCGGGCTGATGACGGTCGGCGAGATGTCTTCCACCAAACTGGAACATTGCCGCCGCTACGCTGCCAATGACGGCAGTGAACTGTCGATGACGTTTAACTTCCATCACCTGAAAGTCGATTATCCCAACGGCGAAAAATGGACGGATGCGCCACCGGATTTCGTCCAGCTCAAGGAGATTTTTCGCGAATGGCAGCAGGGAATGCACGGGCATGCGTGGAACGCGCTGTTCTGGTGTAATCACGATCAGCCGCGCATTGTGTCGCGCTTTGGTGATGAAGGCGCACTGCGCAATACGTCTGCCAAAATGCTGGCGATGGTGCTGCACGGTCTGCAGGGCACGCCGTACATCTATCAGGGTGAAGAAATCGGCATGACTAATCCTGGCTTTAAGCATCTGGAACAGTATCGCGATGTGGAAAGTCTGAATATGTTTGCCGAACTGAAATCCGACGGGCGCAGCAACGAAGAACTGTTGCGCATTCTGGCGAAGAAATCACGGGATAACTCGCGCACGCCCATGCAATGGAATGCCGGGGAGCAGGCCGGATTTACCACCGGCACGCCGTGGATTTCCGTCAGCCACAACGCGCAGGATATCAATACCGAACAGGCGCTGGCGGATAAAGACTCCGTTTTTTATCTCTATCAGCAACTGATCCGACTGCGCAAAACGCTGCCGGTACTGACCGATGGCGATTATCAGGATTTGCTGCCGGAACATCCGCAGTTGTGGTGCTATACCCGTCAGTCAGCAACCAAAACCTTGCGGGTGATGGCAAACCTGAGCGCACAGGATCAGGCGTTCACCTTGCCGGAATTCACCGGCAGTACGCTGCTGAGTAATTACGACACACCGGCTGCTTCCGGCATGCTTCGTCCTTACGAATGCCTCTGGCAACTCACCGAATAATCTGAAATTTCTGTTCTGTCGGGTCAGTCACACTCGTGTCTGGCCCGTTTATTTTTTATGCATCTCCTTATAAAACAACACGCAAAATTCAGGCCAGAACTTACAGTTGGTCACCAATTCTTCCGCCAAAAAAATTCTTTGTTTCAGGTCAATAAAACGAGAATTATCACTCGCGTGAATGCTACATGTAGTGTGTATAGTACACACCCAACCCAAGATATAGCGGTTTCCTGCAAAAACCACACAACCGGCCTGTAAGCCTTGTGGGGCGCGGGATCCGCCCAATAGGAGTGTCATTGTGAAGGCAGACAGATTGGAAACCGTACCCGCAAAATCCACAAAAATGCAGCCCATCGTGATCAAGCGGGATGGTTGTCAGGTCCCTTTCGATGAAGTTCTGATTAAACAAGCGGTGCAACGCGCCGCCGCCGCCGCCGGTATCGACAGCGTGGATTATTGCGCGCAGGTTGCGCGGGTGGTGGCGGAAAGTCTGCAAGATCAGGCTCGTGTTGATATCCACGATATTCAGGATGCGGTCGAAAATCAGCTGATGGCAGGTCCGCATAAAAAGCTGGCACGCGCGTATATCGAATACCGCCATGACCGCGATGTGAAACGCGAAATGCGTGGCCGCCTGAATCAGGAAATCCGTGGTCTGGTTGAACAAAGCAATATGGCGTTGCTCAACGAAAACGCCAACAAAGACAGCAAAGTGATCCCGACACAGCGTGATCTGCTGGCCGGTATTGTCGCCAAGCATTACGCCAAACAGCATATTTTACCGCGTGATGTTGTACTGGCGCATGAGCGTGGCGAAATTCACTATCATGATCTCGATTATTCCCCGTTCTTCCCGATGTTTAACTGCATGCTGATCGACCTGAAAGGCATGCTGAATCACGGTTTCAAAATGGGTAATGCGGAAATTGACACGCCAAAGTCCATTTCCACCGCGACGGCCGTCACCGCGCAGATTATCGCGCAGGTCGCCAGCCATATTTACGGCGGCACGACCATTAACCGTATTGATGAAGTTCTGGCACCGTTCGTCACCGCCAGCTTCAATAAACATCGTCAGACTGCCGAAGAGTGGCAGATTGCGGATGCAGAGGGCTTTGCTCACAGCCGCACCGAAAAAGAGTGTTATGACGCCTTCCAGTCGCTGGAATATGAAGTCAACACGCTGCACACCGCCAACGGCCAGACGCCGTTCGTCACCTTTGGTTTTGGCCTTGGCACGTCGTGGGAATCGCGTCTGATCCAGCAATCAATCCTGCGTAACCGCATTGCGGGTCTGGGCAAAAATCGTAAAACTGCCGTGTTCCCGAAACTGGTATTTGCCATCCGCGACGGCCTCAATCACAAAGCCGGTGACGCCAACTACGATATCAAGCAACTGGCACTGGAATGCGCCAGCAAGCGTATGTACCCGGACATCCTCAATTATGATCAGGTGGTAAAAGTCACGGGGTCGTTCAAAACGCCGATGGGCTGCCGCAGTTTCCTGGGCGTGTATGAAGAAAACGGCGAGATGATCCACGAAGGCCGCAATAATATCGGCGTGATCAGCCTGAACCTGCCGCGCATCGCGCTGGAAGCAAACCACGACGAAGCGGCGTTCTGGACACTGCTCGATGAACGTTTGCTGCTGGCGAAGAAAGCGCTGATGACCCGCATTGCGCGCCTCGAAGGCATCAAAGCGCGCGTTGCGCCGATTCTGTATATGGAAGGGGCGTGCGGCGTACGCCTGAAAGCCGACGACGATATTTCCGGCATTTTCAAAAACGGCCGTGCATCGATTTCGCTCGGATACATTGGCGTGCATGAAACCATTAACGCACTGTTCGGCAATCAGACCCACGTGTTCGACGCCAGTCAGTTGCGTGAAAAAGCCGAGGCGATTGTGGCCCGTCTGAAAGCGGCAACCGAAAGCTGGAAAGACGAAACGGGCTACGGTTTCAGCCTGTACAGCACGCCGAGCGAAAACCTGTGTGACCGCTTCTGCCGTCTGGATAAAGCCGAATTTGGCCTGGTGGCGGGTGTCACCGACAAAGGGTATTACACCAACAGCTTCCATCTGGACGTCGAGAAGAAAGTGAATCCGTACGAAAAACTCGACTTCGAAGCACCTTATCCGCCACTGAGCAACGGCGGTTTCATCTGCTATGGCGAATACCCGAACCTGCAGCACAACCTGAAAGCGCTGGAAGACGTGTGGGATTACAGTTATACCCGCGTACCGTATTACGGCACCAACACGCCAATTGATGAATGTTACGACTGCGGCTATACCGGCGAATTCGAATGCACCAGCAAAGGATTCACCTGCCCGAAATGCGGCAATCACGAGCCTTCCCGCGTGTCAGTCACCCGCCGCGTGTGCGGTTATCTCGGCAGCCCGGATGCGCGTCCGTTTAACGCCGGTAAGCAGGAAGAAGTGAAGCGCCGGATTAAACATCTGGGTAACGGTCAGCTGGGTTAATGTTTTGAGATTCCATCAATATTATCCGATCGACGTGGTCAACGGGCCGGGAACACGCTGCGTGCTGTTCGTTTCCGGCTGCGTCCACGAATGCCGCGGATGCTATAACAAAAGCACCTGGCGGCTGGATTCTGGTAAACCGTTTACGCAGGAAGATGAAGACCGCATTATCGCCGATCTGCAAAGCACAGTGATCCCGCGTCAGGGTTTAACGCTGTCCGGTGGCGACCCGCTGCATCCGCAAAATCTTTCTGCGGTGCGCCAGTTGTTATTGCGCGTGCAGGCGGAATGTCCGGGCAAAGATGTGTGGATGTGGACGGGTTATACGCTCGGGGAACTGAGTGCTGAACAGCAGGAAGTCGTGGCGTTAATCAACGTGCTGGTCGACGGTAAATTCGTGCAGGAACTGAAAGACCCTGCACTTATCTGGCGCGGCAGCAGCAACCAGGTGATTCATTACCTCAGATAACATTAAAGGCACTCCTTTTCCGGCAGTGCCTTCTCTTTTCTCTCGTCATTACATCTCTTCGTTTTCATCTCTCTTCCCCCGATCCTTTTTCACCCACAACCTTAATCAAAAAATTTGCCGGACTGCCAGACAAACAGGTAAAAAAAATGCGCCTCAAGTGAGGCGCATTTTAGGGCTAATGGAGATTACAGTTTTATCAGTTACGCGTTCTTAGTACCCCGCTGGTTGATTGGGGTATTACTCTCAGACCACTCTGTCTCCTGATAAGTATGCGCGGAAGCCATAACATGTTCTGGCATCAGTGGCTTCCAGTTAGCGGAGCTGTCAGGTAGCTTCACTTCTTTACGAACGGGCATACCTTCATACTCCGTCCCGTTGTTCTTGTTCCCATCGCGCGGCGTATCATTCGGCGTGATGTTATTGGTATTTGACCCCGGCGTCAGCACCACTGGTTTGGCAGGCTGCACAACCGGATATTTTTTACCATCATACTTACTTGGATCGACCTTTTTGCCGTCCGCAGCCGGTGTTTTCGGCGCAGTATCGCGCGTTTTAACCGCACCACTTCTTGGCACACCCTGATACTGTGTGCCATCTTTACCCGGACCGGTTCTCGGTGGTTCGATCCAGGTTGTGTTACCAGTAGCAGATCCTGGCGTTGTTACCACACGTTTTGGTGTTTCAACTTTGGCCCACTTCTTACCGTTGTATTCGCTTGGACGTGGTTTTTCTGGCGTTTTGCCATCATCACCGTCCACTGGTTTCGTGCCGTCATCCGGTTTTGTACCGTCATCTGGTTTCGTGCCGTCATCCGGTTTTGTACCGTCATCCGGTTTCGTGCCGTCATCCGGTTTCGTGCCGTCATCCGGTTTCGTGCCGTCATCCGGTTTCGTGCCGTCATCCGGTTTCGTGCCGTCATCCGGTTTCGTGCCGTCATCCGGTTTCGCGCCGTCATCCGGTTTCGCGCCGTCATCCGGTTTCGCGCCGTCATCCGGTTTCACGCCGTCATCCGGTTTCGCGCCGTCATCCGGTTTCACGCCGTCATCCGGTTTCGCGCCGTCATCCGGTTTCACGCCGTCATCCGGTTTCGCGCCGTCATCCGGTTTCACGCCGTCATCCGGTTTCGGTGTTGGTTCTGGCTTCGGCGATGGCGCCGGTGTCGGTTCTGGCGTTGGCGTTGGCGTCGGCTCCGGAGTCGGTTCTGGCTTCGGCGCTGGCTTCGGATCTGGCTTCGGTGTCATACCATCTGGTCTCGGCGTTGCCCCACCATCAGTGGTATTTGGGCTATTTCCGTCGACAGCCTTACCATCCTTACTTTTTTTCTTCTTCGAATAACTCACTGTGGCAGAAATATCACTGCCCCACTCTTTCTCATCTTTGACGATGTCAGAAGTTTTGGTGCCATCAGTATTGAGATCACCATTGATCTTAGAAGCCGTTGTATTGGCAACATCAATCGTTGAGTGCTGGTTTTCCTGATAATGAATTTCGTCGGTAGTTTGTGTATAAATGTTAACACTTGGACCGGTTTTGGTTACACCGCCACCGCCACCGCCATACGCACCATCCTGTTCAACAGTATCAACCAGATCCTGCACATTAATGTTGCCTGCCACATCAACATTACCGGTATGATCATCAGAGATTAGCTGACCACCGGTCATATTCAGGTCACCGCCCGTTTCCACGTTCAGCTCACCGCTGGTATGGATTCCGGACTGTTTCGCGGTGGTTGCGCTGTCAAGGTAATCAGATCCCCCGCCACCACTAGCCGATGCAGTAGGAATAGGGATTGATCCTGTCTGCGATGTGACTGCGGCACCCACTGAAACACCGGCATGCCAGCTTGATGCGTCGTTATCGACTGTGTCTTGTACGGAAACGATATTCAGATCACCCGCCGCTTTGACATCCGCAGTTTTCGCCGTCACATCTGCGCCAACTAAATTAACGTCGTTTCCGCTTTTAATTGACACATTGTCAGCAACCACTGTGGTGTTTGTATAACTTTTGGAACTATCATCCTTGTGGTTATTACCGCCAGAAGCATCCAGCGAGAGTCCGACCCCTGCAGAATCGCGGTCAACAGCCCCACCCAGAGTCACACCCACGCTGACATTCATCCCATCCTCGGTGTAAGAGGTGGTTTGTTCAGCCGCGCGCATATTCACATCGCCGCCAGCATCAATAACAACATCCTTCGCTTTCATATCAACACCATTCAGCGTGGTATCGCCTTTGGTTTTAATATTGACTTTACCGGCATCGACATGTGTGATGTTTTCACTGGTCGAACTTGAGGAGCCTGAAGATTTATTGTAATCCACTCCCCATGTATGGCTGTAAGAACCAAAATCGTTGAAGATTAAGTTGGTCACATCACCCGCAACCTGAGCGGCGGTAGTCAGTGCATCAAAACCGACATCAGGGTTATTTGCAGCCTTGACAACCATGCCAGCATTCTTATCGGCAACATCCAGGAACACGCTCGCAGCACTCGCCGTTAAGCCGACGGAGAGCCCTTCATGCGTGAAGGTTTCATCAACAGTGTCGACGTATTTGGTGGTTTTAAGCTCATCAGCCGTGATATTAAGCTCGTTGCCCGTCTTAATGTCAGCGCCGCCAATATCGACAGTTTTCGCTTCAATATTAAGATCCTTGCTGAAATTAAAGGAAGCGTTCTGATTCGTTACGCTGTCTGAAGTCGAGGTATCCGTTGAGGTACGGAAGCCTATAAAACTTGTAGCAGCAGGCGCTACCGCAGCTTTACCCGGATTTTTTGAGCCCTTACCGCCAAATTCTGAACCATAATCGAATTCGTAGTCACCCGCCGTGGTGTTGCTACTCATACCATCAAGTCCGCTGTATTCGGCAGAGGCGCTATACCCCATGGCATTGGCATTGCCGGTCAGCGTAAATTCACGGGATTCAACCACAGATTCAGAATGTTCATAATCCTGAGTGGCCTGCATATCGACTTCACCGGCCGCTTTGATGCTGCCGGAAGTGCCGCTGTACTCACCCCCTTTCATCACCACGTCTTTAGCGGAGTCAATATTTAAATTGCCGCCCGCGGTGACCTTACCTTCAATAGCCGTTGCGGTTGTCGTCTCGGTTTCAGTATGGGTATAGTTTAACGCCCCCTTCCCATCCATCTCGTTTGTGTATTCAGCTGAAATTTCATGCATTTCGTTGAAGGTAATATCGCCTTCAGTTGATGTCATATTGACATCATTACCGGCTTCGATAATTGCCGCATTAGACGTAATGTCCTTGGCTTTCATTGTGATGTTGCCACCGGCGGAAACAGCATCGTCATAAGTATGAACTTGCTGTTTACCTTCTTCATCACGGCCGACGCTGGCGGTCATTACAATGCTGCCGTTTTCTGCCGCCATATTGATATCATTACCGGCTTTAACGTAGGCACCATCGCTCTTAATGGAACCTTCAGTGCTGACCAGGCTTACATCTTTTTTAGCCACAATGCCGCCACTGGCGCCTTTGCTGCTGTTGTTAATATCGCCTTCGGCGGTAATGTTCGCGTTATTACCTGCAGAAATAAGGGCGTTTTTGTTATTCACAGAAGAGGCATCGATATTGACGTCCTCTTTAGCATGAATGACGGCAGAACCGCTGGATTCTTTGGCACCGGTCGACATCGCTTCAATGGTCGTGTTAGCCAGATAGACAAACGGCACTAATACCTGCTCACCATCAATCGTTTGGTTAACAAACCAGACAATGTCTTTGTCCAGTTTACTGCGTTGCTCTTCAGTCAATGGCTCACCCACCACCAGACCAAGATTTTCTGTATGAGTGGTATTACCCGAATCCAGTGTTTGGCCTGGCAGGTTATCAGTATCAGGTGTTTGACTCGCCGAATTAGCTGGCGCCCCTTCTACCTGAACACCGTTTTTAACCACTTCATTCGCGTTGTCCATTAACATCTGAACCATGTCCACGCCATCAACACCATCGCGTACTGCGAAGTAGGTGCCGACAGAGTCGTTGACCTGGCGACGGATCAGTTCAGAAATATAATAGTTGTCACCAATGACATAGACAGGTTCGTCAGGAACATAACCGACTTGTTCAAAGAAATAGTCAGAACCAAAATATTGGCTCTGGTCGATCATTTCAAAACGTGTTTCGAAAACAGGTGTGACAGTATTGGTTGGCCCGTCCTTGAGGTTCGGCTCGCCCGTGTTGCGCTGGTTCCATTCCGGAGAATAAGGGAACATGGCAGGCAACTTACTCATGGCCTCAATGGTACTCATTGGAGAAATACCTGCGCGGTATTCTTCAATGTCCTTGATATTAATCAGAACTTCCGTACTGCCACCAATCGGGGCAATTTCCTGATCGCCAACTTTCTCAACATTCACTGAGCTTGAATTGCCCGTTTCTATAGTAAAGTCGCCAATACCGTTATTTAGCTCACCACCATTATGATTGAAGTCGCCCATGGTGACGATGCTGCCCTTGTCATTAGGCAGGAAATAGAAACCTTTTTCTTTCAGGGCACCATCGGTGCCAATATCAGTATTATCCGAGGATTTCCCCAGATTAACCCATTCGTCTCTTAACGTATCCAGACTTTTCGTCAGCCAGCTCTCACCAAATATCATGGTCATGACGGTGTTAAGCTGTGGAGAAGATTCATCAGTACCTGCCGCCGCTAAACGTAATGAGTCCAGGAAATGTGATTTTGAGAATTCATCCCCATCCTTAGAACTTGGCCGACCATCACCGAACATCCAGTCAAGGAAGGTATAAACAGTGTTGAAAGTAGCCGTGTCCTGATGATCAATGAGCACTGTCCAGTAATATTCGACTTTTATTGGGGTTGCCAGCGGCTCGGTAAGATATTCATATAATGATGCTTTTGTGTATTTAGGCGCATTGGTCAGATTCCCGGTGATAGTCATATCGCCAACAGACTGAATAATGCCGCCTTCATTGAGTACTTCTACACGGTTGCTTTCTGTATTTTCATAAATACCCTTCTGATTGATATCCATCTTACCGGCAGATGAGATTTCAGCTTTTGTCAGTAAAGTGATATCTGAAGATAACGTAGGAAGATAAGTCCACACGGTCCAGGCATCGTAGGTTGCTGCGTGCTCCCACCCCGTAGTTTTGCCCTTCCCTTCCTGAATAGGCCCGGTTTTCCAGTCGCCACCGCTGTATTCACTCAGGTTTTTAATGCTTCTTGCATCCAGCGCCATATCGCCTTCGGAGCGAATAATACCGGCATCATTGATAATTTCTTTGGCGATAATACTCATGTCGCCCACGCTCAGAACGTTGCCATATTTTTGGTTATGGAACGTGCCGTCGCGAGCATCAATTTTGACGTCACCAAATGCCCAGATCAGGCTACTCATCGCAGGGACCGGATTACCGTCACTGTCTACTGTGTCAGCATTAAAGGCATTGATAATATTTTTACCGTCCAGAGTAATATTCTGATTACTTACGATGGAGGAATAGTTGGTAATATCTTTGTCGGCATCGAGAATAATATCGCCCATACTTTCGAGAGAATCTCGAATAGAAATATTACCATCAGAATGAATGGATAATTCTTCCAGAGTCATCAGACTCCCGGCATTCTCATCAAATACAAAGTCTTTGTCTAAATCCAAAGACATGCGGTCATTACCGCGAACTGAACCGTCTTTGTTGACGAATTCATTGGCTATTTTAAGGGCAGCGGTCTCATACCCTTCAATATTACCGCCGGTGTTAATGACATCTTTGGCATCAATAAGGATATTCGTTGCATTGATTTCACTCTGGTTAACCAGGGTTTCAGCATGAATATCAAGCGTGCCGTCAGCAAGCAAATTCCCGCCAGAACTTACCGGATTGCCGTATATATCCACACCGGCCACAGATAAATTCTCAAGCACATGAGTAATATTTAACGCAATATTACCATAGCTCTGTATATTACCCCCCAGGTTAGTCAGGTTGGCCGCATTCACCGTCATACCGTCTTCTGACTGGATGAGGGCAGCATTATTGATCAGGGTTTCAATAGAGTTGAGCACCAATTCCAGACCAGAGGAGATTATTGCTTTTTCTGTGTTCGACAGAGTCGCAATGTTTTCAATGGTCAGATTATCAAGCGCTGCAATCAGGGAAGTTTCACCTGAGTTCAGTAAAGTATTGACATCTTTGATCGATAAATTACTGTTTGACTGAATAACCCCGGCATTATCGATAAGATCTGCATTTGAAATAGTCAGCTCTGTTTCACTGATGACCTGACTCGTCTCATCATTGAGAATATTTTTAACTGCATCCATATTCATCACATCTTGTGACAATATGATAGAGCCGTCGCTGTTTTCCAGAGATGTCACAGAATTGATCAGTAATGCGGTCGATGCCTGAATAGTCGCCACTGCAGTATTCAGGAAATGTTCAACCTGACGGATATCCAGGGTACCGCCGGAACTGATCAGACCGTTGATATTATTCATTTCGTCGATATTACTGATTGACATATCACCATCAGACTGAAGGGTTGATTTGTCATTGATCAGTTTATTAATATCACTGATTACTAAATTGTTGGTACCTTCAATAATAGAATTCTGTGTATTACTCAGATTTTGGATATGGCTTAATAATACTGAGTCTGCTTTAATCAACGAATCATCGTTAAAGATATTATTGATGTTTGAGAGTTCGATACTTTCATTGGCAATCAACGTTGCACCGGCAGTATTGCTGTAAGTATCGATGTCAGATAAATGCAGGTTATTACCTTGTACCCATCCGCTTTCATTAAAGACGGACAGCGCATTATCCGTCAGATTGCTGTAGATGAGTAAATCCTGTTCGGCAATGATTTCAGCGGCGGAACCGGTATTCTTTAACTCTTTGGTTAAAGCCAGTTCTACAGCTGTGCCGGCAATAAGGGTACCGCTGTTAGAGACTGAATCAGAATTAATGTGTAATTTTTCTTCAGAATCAATTCGTCCTTCATTTATAAAGGCAGCGCTTTTATTAGCCTGATTCTTCTGGTTAATGGTGACATTTTTCGCAGAAATATTGCCGCTGTTACGCGCAGTTTCGCCATTAACATTCAGTTGAATATCGCTGCCAGTCGAGCTCATTTTGCCACTGTTAATCAGTGAGTCACTCGTGACATCAATCTTGTTCTGAGCATACAAGCCGCCCGCATTTTCGAAAGAATTTGCGTTGATTAATTGGCTGTCAGTAAAAATAATGCCTTTATTTTTAAATGCGCGGGTATTAATGGACAGTTTACCTGACGCATTGAGCATGCCATTATTCTCAAAGGCTTCATCAATATTTAATACCAATGCACCTTTCTGAGCGAATATGCCGCCATTGTTATTTTTGGCCGATTTAGCATTAAGGGCGATGTCACCACTGGCGCTGACAACCTGTGCGTTGGAAGCAACCCCGGCATCAATAACCTGACCGTTTCTGCGTACAACATAATCTCCATTTTCCAGGGAGATAACAGCATCAGAAATCTGCTGTCCAGATTGATCGACGGCGTAAAGCGAGCCAACAATCTGATATTCATTAGCGATATTAATCTGGATGGACGGCACGTTAACAGCCGCCGCCTGACCATTTTCCGCCATTAATGTGGCTGCATTCTGAAGCATTGAACTGGCATCAATAAGGATCCGGCCCTGTTGTGAAACCGCATCAGCGCCTAAATCAATATGACCCAATGCATTAATAACCAGATCCAACTGGCTAATAATCCCGCCCTGACCCGCAGAATTTTTCTGTACGCTGATATTATTACCTGCGAGCGTCACGCCGCCTTGCTCGCTCTTTAAACCACTTAAACGCAGATCGCCATTCGCAGAAATTTCAATGCCGTTTTTACCGACAACGCTGCCTTCATGGCGAACCCCGGCACCACTCTCAGTACTGATAAGTTGTATACGGTTACCGTACATGGAACCTAAAGCACTGCCGTCAATGGAGACTTCAGGACGATCGCTGGCATTCGCATCACGCACAGTGTGCGTACGGGACTGAATATCGTATTCATTCAGACCGGTAACCACTTTAATATCCGCCTGGCCTGCAATTTCACCTTCAAGAACCGCAGAACGACTGATAATATCGAAGTAGCCCAGGCCTTCAGTTGAGATCCCTTTCCCCTGAACATTTACCGTGCCTTTTTCTACACTCAGCTGAATACGACCATCCGCTTGTGCATTAATTTTACCCGTCGTTAATGTCAGATTATTAGCATTGACGGTTGAGACACCATTAACGGAAATCCCGTTTTGGTTAGCAATAATGACATCGGCTTTCTGGCCGAACACTTCCATAGCACCATTAATCTGAGTGCCTTTCGTGCCGGTAACTTCAGAAATAATTGCTTTAGACTCATGGGTCAGCTGGTTATTTTTAATGACAAAGCCGCCGATTTGACTGGCGCCATCGGTCATGCTGTTATTGAATACAACGCCTTGCTGATCAACGTTGAATTCAGAAAATTTATTATGCGAAACACCACTGGCATTCGGATCAACAATATTGATAACCGGCGTACCATTGGCGCTTTGATTCATTGTTGGTGCATTATGTTCCCGGTTATCAGGAATAATTGCACCCGCATCGGCGAATGAGGAAAAAATACTGGCCATAGCCAGATACAACGGCTTAAGTTTGATCACTTTTTTGGAGTGATTTTGATGATTGCGATTAGTCATAACATCCTCTGTCTGATGATTAATTAACTAGAGATCTTAATTAGAATGAAATAGAAGCGTTGTAGTAAATCGCTTCTTCTGACATCCCTGTGTTTCTTAAGGATGTTGGTTCTGTTAATGGGCGGCTATACGTCAATGCGCTGTTAAAATGGCTGGCATTAAACTTCAGACCTATAGCTGCACCGGTCATATATTCCGCATGACACAGAGAAACATCCTGGGAACAATTATCTTTTACAACTGCCAGGTCATAACCAATGAAAGGTGCGATTTGGTTAATACCGAATTTGTAAATGCTAATTGGGAATTTAAAAGTATTTGAAAGGTAAGCAGCACTGTTTACAGACATATAGCTATCTTTATATCCGCGCACCGTGTACTCATCACCTACACTCATATTATCATCACTGACTAAAATATCGTCTGTGTACTGGAAACCAGAACCCAGTTCATATTCCATACCCACACGACCGAGCTGAAGAAGTGATTTAGACCAGCTGAGCAGGCCATTATATTTCACAGCATCAACATCAAAGCCGGTTAAATCAGGATCGTTTTTCCAGGCAGCGCCAAACCACGGCACACCGAAAGTCGTGCTCAGATCAGCATACAGTGAACCATCAAATAACGTACCCACCCGGGTCAGGCCTACCGTCACGTTAGAAAAACGCTTGCTGCTGACATCAATTTGCGAGCTTTCAACATTATTGGTGCTGTCGCTACTTTCAACTTTAGCGTAAGCACTGGTTTTACCTTTCGCATCACGGAACAGCATCCGGCTCACTTTAAGCGACATGCGATCAGAAGTACCGTCAGAACCATAGCCGCCAAAATCGCCGCCAATCGTTTTGTCATAACTTGAATGATAATATTGAGCATCAAAAGCCCAATAGCCAAGAGGCACGCTGTAGCCTAATGACCAGGATTTTTGGTTATCATTATTATTATTCAGGTCATTAAAAGAAGTATAATAATTCAGGACATCGTTAAACCCAGCTAAATTATTTGCACTGAGGCTGGCGGAATATTGTGCCCAGCCGTCTTTTTCAGTACCGGAGTTATTTGTGCCCAGGCTGCCGGAAAACAAGTTAACATCCATATTCTGTAAATCTATTTTCGAGTAACCGCTTTTATCAGAAGGAACAATAATAAGCTTGTCACTGTTTGAAACCCGCAGGAGGTTGTCGAGCCCCTGATCAACATCAGACATATTTAATACTTTACCTGATGCAAATGGCATAGCACTGAACAGTCGTGTGGATTCTCTAAAATCCGGGGCCTTGCCGTCAACTGTGACACCATCAATTTTCCCCCACAATACTTTAAGGGTCAGAATGCCACTCTTAAGACTGCTCTCTTGAATAGTTACTGTGGTAGTAGTATAACCTTTACCAACATAGAAATTAGTCAGCTCACTAATGAGCTTAATAATTTCATACTGACCCATTTTAGTATGTTTATAGACATCGATGATTTTCTGACGTGTCGGGGAATCATTAAACTCCTCATCGCCCAGCACAACAATATCATTAATATCAAATTTATAACCTGGTCCCGCCTTGGCAAGGCTATCTGGTAATTGTTCCGAACTTTTTCCGGCCTTTAATACTTCAGCCTCGCGGTCTTTCTCCTGTTGAATATTCATTTGAGTCTGACGACGTTCCAGTTGGTCAAGCTCACGATTGGAATTCATGGGTGCAAGCATCGCTGACTGACCGGAAAAAGATAAAACCAGTAATCCAGCCCCCAAATATTTGTATGTCCTATACATGATTTATTTCCTGATGTTTTATAAGAGTGAATAACTAGTTCATGCGAATATTAAAAACTACTGAGGTATCTATTTTACCGGCACCCACTGCCGTACCCGTCGTTTTAGGTTCTATATTTGCGTAGTACAAGTAAGACTGCTTACCGTTAAGTATTACTGCCGTGCTGTAGGTGCCCTGGGTATTGATCCCTTTATTACCCGAGTTGTCTAACAACTTGACCCCCACCTCTTTTGCACAACCGCTGGTGTCGCAATTCGCTATGTAACCCACGACGGTACCCACGGGGTGTTCGCCGGAAAAACTAAATTCCAGAGAAGTTTGCTGCGGACAATCGAGTGTTATGTTGAAAGGAACCTTTGCGCCACGCCTGACGGCCCTGCTCTGAAAATCTGCCAAAGAATACGTACCCAGTTCAACGTTTTGAATCGGGGTTAAAATGGCACAAGATTTAGGTTCGATATTCACCGGCGTTCCCAGGCTAATGGTCACCAGGTTTACCGGAGTACCAGGATTGGAATCCGCCTCTAAATTCACTTCGCCAATTTTACCTGCCGGAATGATTCCGCTACTGATGACGCCAGTTTGTACAAACTCTAAAACAACCTTATCAGCAGGTTCGGTACAGGAACTGATGCATTCTGCCGCATTGGGGAAAAACATATTCCTTGAAGAAGGCCAGCTTAATCTGATGCCCAGCCCCGGGATATTCGTGTTATATACATCGTTCAGTGCCTGCAGAGTCGATTCCGCCCGGGTAAACTTAGAGCGCCAGGTATTACGGATTAAATTACCGCAGTTGTAACTGATAGCAGGGGTATTAATTTCCCCTTTTCCCAATACAGTCCCGACAGTGCCTCTTTTAGCAGGCCTCAGAGTGGGGATATTAACGGAAACATTAATAGCCTTACCCTGCGTAATAGTGCAGTCATTCGCCGCCAATGCCACGGACACCGGCATTACCCACGATAATAAACCAAGCATAGCTAAAGTTATTATTAACTTCATTATGCACCCTCCTGTACGTTATGAAATAAATGATGGGGGTGTGTTACTGGCACACTTTATTAAGCGTGGCGATCCCAACTGTTTTTTCGGCGACTTCCTTTTCATCAGGAACATATTTAATGAGACAGGTATGAGCACCCTCTTTTTTAGACCAGGTCACCAACAGATTTTGGTCAACATTATCTTCAGGTTGAGCGATCATTGCCCTTCCTCCCTGACCGACAATTCCGAGAACATTTTTATTACTGTCTTTTATCATTGCCCCATAAGGGATAACGCTGCCTTCTTTATCTTTCACTACCAGGAATCTGGTCACGTTGTTTTTGGTTTTGAAATCCAGTTTTACTGAGGCTCCGGCTGTTGGAACCAGGCTTGCTTTAGTATCTTCAACTTCCACATCTGCCTCTGCTCCTTTTGTATCAAGATAAACATCGTTATATTGATACGGATTCAGTGAGGAGATAATGGCATAACCATTTTCAGATACCTGGGAGGTCATATCTGGGTAAACATGTGAACCTGTCGCCCCTTTTGCCTCAACAATACCGAAGGTGTCACTTAACGCAGAACTGTAGTTGACGCCTCCCTCATGTAAAACCACACCACCGCTGGCATTCATGGTGGTCATGAATGAAGTTTCGGTCTGGCTATAACCCACATTGCCTTGCATTGCGCTGCCGCTGTACCCCAGATTAATACCCGCATTTGTCTGGTGATCTTGCACATAATTCACCCAGCCCCCATACGACATCTGGTTATATTCACCGGCAGTACCGTTCAGCGCAGTTCTGATACTGGAGTCCTGATCGCTGTAACTTACTGATGCATTCAACTTAGGCACTTTAGAATGCAATGTGCCGAAGGGCACTGACATGCTGAGATATATCGCATCATCAGTATTGCCATCTTCATCGATAGTTTTGCTGAAGTTGATGTTATAACTCATTGACTGCCATGAATTGGAATAACCAAACTGATAACTGCTGGCATTATTTTTTTCAGTCTTTGAATCCCATGCGCGGCCATAATATCCGGAAAGATAAACGTTCCCCCAGCCATCGGTAAGATTCTGACTGATATTTATTTCAACTTTATCGCGATAGTTGACAGGTAAATATTTACCCTCATCTTCCTCTAATGCCTGCGCAGTCAGCAGGGCATCACTAAGAGAATAATAATCCTTACTTGAATAACGATAGCCCGCAAGGCTGAGATTCGTCCCGGTTTCATTAAAGAATTTTGCCAGGCTGAGTTTCAGACTCATATCACAGAAGCGATCGCATGACTCCTCGTCCTCCTTCTCGAAAGAAGTAAATGACCGGGTAATATCCGCACCCAAAGCACCTATTGGTGTATTGACAGCCGCCCCCACCATTAACGCTGAATACTCGTTATTATCCGTAGTCTGAAAACCTGTATAGGCAGTTAACGGGTTAGTCACGCCATACTGGTAAGTTCCTTCCAGAACCAGGGGTTTGTCACGTAACGAGTCATTACGCACTTCACCCACCGTGGTGGAAAACCTCGACTGCCCCGGACGTAATAACATCGGCACGCTGGAATAAGGGGTAATAAAGGTACGAATCTGACCTGTCGCCTCGGTGATAGTGACCTCAAGATCCCCGCCATAGCCCGTTGCATAAAGATCCTTAACTTCAAACTCACCCGGTGGAACCGTCAGTTCCTTAAGCACATTACCATTTTGCCTGATCGTTATTTTCGCATTAGTATCGGCAACGCCACGAATAACCGGCGCATATCCTCTGAGAGAATCAGGGAGCATACGCTCATCGGATTCCAGAGTGATACCGCGCAGTGAAACGGTATTAAACAGTTCGCCACTGGTGTTGATATCCCCGGCTTTCATCTCTGCCTGGAGCGGCGCAATAGCTCGCTGTACATACGACGAAATATGATCCCATTGAGTAGACGTACTGTCTTTGGTGACACTGTCGTAAGTGTAGAAACGCCATGCCCCAAGTTTTAATGAAGATATTGCATTTCCGTAATAATAATCATCGGAGGTATGGTCGTTGCTTCGCATGTTAGTGGCACTAAGCGAATAATTTACCGCTAAAGAAGGTACACCGTTATCCCAAAGCTCCGGATTAACATAGCCTTCCGGATTATTGAGTAAGCTTACTTGTGGTATTGCAAATAACAGTGTTTCTTCATCAGAATCATAGTTAAATGACGCTGCCGGAATGAGCTTACTCAATAAAATACATTCATCCTGATCCCACCCCGATGGCAGCTTTGCCGTATCAATATCAAATTGATAAACATACTCTCTGGTTAAACAGGGCTGAACATCACGTGTTCCTTCGACTGCGACATATTTAACTTTTTTCGTGCCAATAGATCTCTCATTGATTTTGACATCTACCTGATAATTTCCTGGCTGTGTTACAGTTTCATTATCAAATGCAGAGAGATCCATACCGGCAAGATTTCCGACCATAAATCCATTATTGAACTTTACTGATTTTTTTTCTTTAACAATATTCGAAGATTCAGTATTGTTTTCAGAAGAAACGCGCTTAGCGGTCACGTCTTCACAAAATGCATTAGTGACCACAACACTGAAGACTCCCGCTATAAATGCAGGAATATGCTTTGATGCCTGAATGTAACGAATCACAAAATATTCCTTTATCTAATGCAACAACAGGCAACAGCAGTTATTACAACTTAAATTCCTTGCTGACAAATGCACCAAGATCAGTTATGAAAGTATAATTAAGTACGGGGTTAGCCATAGCTTTTATGTCTTTAAATTCAAAATCTTTACTGCTAAAGGGTTCGATAGTATCGCCCTGAAGGATACTTTTCTCCTGCCCAACCAATTTTATGGAGGCGAATGAAATGTAATAAGGAGAGTTATTTTTCCCTGTAAATTTATAACCCGTCGCCGTCTTTTGAGAGGACCACTGGACATTTTCAGACGCAGTGATCAGATCGCCTTTAAGGCCCGCCGGGCGATAAAAGAACTTAAGACGCGTTCTGACTGCAATATTCATCAAGTTTTTATCTTCAGCATTCTCATCCTCAGGTGGGATGTCGAGAATGTTTATCCAGAGCATCGTTTCACGATCCTGGGGATATTTTGTCGCAGTTTCATCCGTTGGAAAGATTCGCAAAACCTTCCCTTTGCCTTTATTTATTCTGGAGATGGGCGGATTGATGACAAACGGCAAATTTTCTTTATCGTCAATTTTTGATTCACGCCGACTGTCGAGCCAGACCTGAATAAGTGCAGGCGCGTCTCCCACATTATTAATGCGAACCGATTGTTCTTTCTCTTTTGCATTAAAAATAACACGGGTTCCCATCACCTGAATGGAAGCCTCAGCGGGTGACAGAAATACAAAGAGTAAAGGCAACAGGATTGCCAGGTTTAACTTCATCTTTAACACTCCGGTTTATTAATAAGCCGGAATACAACGCATTCCGGCGTTAAATCTTAGTTATAAATAATGGAGTAAACGATATCGGTATTCACTGTACCCGCGGTAGATGCACCACCGGTAGCAATATACTGTGCCCAATAATCGAAACGAGCAGCATTATTAGAAATTTTTTTACCGGTAGTCGGATCGGTTACAGCCTGACGTAAGTCGATGGCTTGTTTATTTTCGTCAGAAAGTACAACCTGAACTTTCGTTGCAGAACCTGTTGCAGTTGAGTTCTGCAAATTACCTGTTGCACTGTCAATTTTAGTGCTTGCTGCTTGTTCCCAGGAAACATTAGCAAATTTACCATTCGGGCAATCAGCGCCACTCAGACTGATATAAAATGGTGTATCACCCGCTTTTTTACCTGCTGCACTTAATGCAGTGGTGCTGACGGGTTTAAGATTAACGGTAAAAGTCCCGGATGGTGTTAAGCCCGCCTCGGTTCCGCCTTCAACAATGCATGTTGCATCGCTGATAGTACCTGTAAAAGTAATTGTGCCATCTTCAGCACTCGCTGCCATGCTGCTGGCAAATAAACACACAGGTAATAATAAAAACTTTGATTTCTTTAACATAACTAACTTTTCCTTGTTAATAGATGAACATAATAAACGACTCTGAAAGATGTATATTGTACATGAATGGACGACACTTAAAATATACACTAATTTTTAACAACCCCCTTCTCAATGCAATTAATACAATTTTAATACTCTGCGACATTCAATTATTTGCATACTGAATGTATTTAATCATCTACTAAACGCCCACCCTGAAATTCAGCATTAAAAACACAGAGTTATGCCTTTAAAAATCTTCATTCGGTTAATTAACTTGTTAGATAAACATCTCATTTAAATTAATTAAGAAAGGTGAAATATCAATTAATATTATTCAAAATCTGAAATGCAAAAAACGCTTATGAAAATTTACATATTTAAAATTCATAAATTACAATGAAATCATAGGGTAATAGTTTTTATACATAACTCTTAAATGATAATGTTAAAAAATAGAGTTTTAAAAAAGTTCCATTCATTTTTCCTGATATTTTCTTCCATTTCATCCGACACATCACTGCAACCAAACCTTCACTCAACTGTCACCTAATTCCACCAACATGATCTCAACACCGAACTGAGGTTTGAATCATGTTTCCTTCGTCTCGTTTGCAACAAAGTTTTAGGCGAATGCGTATTAATGCCTCCCCCTCCCTTACCCGTTTATCCCGTGCGAGGTATTCATTGTGATGAACTTATCTAGACATCCGACCAGTCACGCCAGGGTGTATCAACAAATCGCTGCCGAACTGGAACAGGAGCTGCGTAATGGTTACCGCTGCGGCGATTATCTGCCACCGGAACAACAGCTTGCCGAACGTTTTCAGGTGAACCGCCATACGCTGCGCCGTGCGGTGGATGAGCTGGTCGATCGCGGCTGGCTGCAACGCCGTCAGGGCATTGGCACGCTGGTGCTGATGCGTCCCTACGATTATCCGCTGCATTCGCAGGCACGTTTCAGCCAGAACCTGCTGGATCAGGGTAGCCACCCGACCAGCGAACGTCTGCTGGCGGTGCTGCGTCCGGCAACCGATCACGTCGCGGCAGCGCTTTCCCGTCAGGAAGGCGACACCGTTATTCATCTGCGCACGCTGCGGCGCGTGAACGGCGTGCCGGTCTGCGTGATTGATCACTATCTGCCCGATCTCGACTGGTGGCCTGCATTGCAAAACTTCCATAACGGCTCGCTGCACGATTTTATCCGCGAAGAGATTAAGCAAAAACTCAGCCGCCGTACCACCCGCATTAATGCCCGCCGCGCGCTGGCAAAAGAGAGCAAATTACTCGAAATCGTCCCGCAGGCACCGCTGCTGTGTGTCCGCACCCTGAACATTTGTGAAGGCAGCAATTCGGTGGCGGAATATTCCGTCAGCCTGACGCGCGCCGACATGATCGAACTGACCATGGAGCACTGAATGGATCACCTGCAAACCCGCCAGCGCTGGATGTCGGTGCTGGCTCACAGCCGCCCCGATGAGCTGATCGCCCACTGGCAGCCGCTGAATTTGTCCCCGCAATTTGAACGGATCCGCGCTGCCGAAACGGGTCTGACTCAGCTTCAGGGCCGCATGGGCGGCACCGGAAAACGTTTTGTGATGGGCGATATGACCGTCACCCGCGCAGTCATTCAGTTAGACGGTGGCGTCTATGGCTACAGCTACGTCAGCGGGCGTAATAAAGCCCACGCCGAACTGTGCGCAGTCATCGACGCCTTGCTGCAAATGCAGGGCATGGATGAACTGCTGCACAAACGTGTGATAGCGCCGCTGGCTGCTCTGCAACAGGAACGCCGCCAGCAACGCGCCCGTGAAGTGGCTTCCAGCCGCGTCGATTTCTTTACCCTGGTTCGCGGAGAATAATTCATGTCACTTGTTGCCAGTTTTCAAAATCCGGTTGCTGATGCGCAGTACAGTTTCCGTCGTATTCTCAAAGCGTTAAGTGAGCCCGGCGTCAGCGTGCAGTTGCCTGCCATGCCCGGCTTCGGTGCGTTAGGTTCCGCCAGCGCCTGCGTGCTGCTGACGCTTATCGATAACGATACGCCGCTGTGGCTGAGCGCCTCGCTCAACGATGAAATTCTGCGTAAAAACCTGCGTTTTCATACCGGTGCGGTGCTCACCGATGATCCTTCTGCCGTCAGTTTTGCACTGGCCGATCCGGCGCTCGACAGCGCCACGCTGCTGGCTTTTCCGTGCGGTGATGAGATGTCACCGGAGCTGGCGACGAGCGTGATTGTTCAGCTGGAAAGTCTGACCGGCGGCACACCGCTGCGTCTGCGTGGACCCGGCATTGAGAGCAGCCGCACGATTTCACCGCAGTTGCCTGATTGTGTTCGTGCTTATCTGCTTAACCGCCCTCACCGTTTCCCGCTGGGTCTGGACTTTATGTTCACCTGCGGCGAAGAAATGATTGCCGTACCGCGCACCACGCGCGTGGAGGTGTGCTGATGTACGTCGCCGTTAAAGGGGGTGAGAAGGCGATTGCCGCCGCCCATCAGTTGCTGGCGCATGAACGCCGCGGCAATACCGATGTGAAAGAACTCGGCTGCGAACAGATTGAACAACAACTGGGTTTAGCCGTTGACCGTGTGATGAGCGAAGGCGGGATTTATGACCGCGAGCTTGCCGCGCTGGCGATTAAGCAATCCGGCGGGGATCTGGTCGAAGCGATTTTCCTGCTGCGCGCTTACCGCACCACGTTACCGCGTCTGGCGACCAGCGAACCGCTGAAGACTCAGGCGATGCGCCCCGAACGCCGTATCTCTGCTATCTACAAAGATTTGCCCGGCGGGCAGGTGCTCGGCCCGACTTACGATTACACCCACCGCCTGCTGGATTTTGCACTGCTGGCCGAAGGCGAAGCACCGTTCACTCCGGTAGCCGATGAACCACAGCCGGAGAATTGCGGCCATGTGTTTGATTTGCTGACACAACAACAGCTGGCGATGCAGGAAGAAGATGACGGAACCGAACCGGAAGACATCACCCGCACGCCACCGGTATTTCCGGCATCCCGCGCGGCACGTCTGCAACAACTGGTGCGTGGCGATGAAGGTTTTCTGCTGTCACTGAGTTATTCCACACAGCGCGGTTACGGCCGCACCCATCCGTTTGCCGGTGAAATCCGTACCGGCTGGCTCACCGTTGAGATCGTGCCGGAAGAGTTGGGTTTTGCCATTGATATCGGCGAGATCCTGCTGACTGAATGCGAAATGGTGAACGGTTTTGTCGCCCCTGAAGACAAGCCGCCGCACTTTACCCGTGGCTACGGGCTGGTGTTTGGTCGCGCCGAGCGCAAGGCAATGTCGATGTCGCTGGTGGATCGCGCGCTGCAAACCCGTGAATACAACGAGCAAATCAGCAGCCCGGCGCAGGACGAAGAATTCGTGTTGTCCCATGCCGATAACGTCGAAGCCGCCGGTTTTGTCTCGCATCTTAAATTGCCGCATTACGTCGATTTCCAGGCTGAGCTGGAGTTGTTAAAACGCCTGCGCGCCGCGAAAGAACAGGATCCCGCCAATGAACAATAATGCCGCTCAAACGATTACCGGCTACAACCACGGTTATCTCGATGAGCAGACCAAACGTATGATCCGCCGTGGGATCCTCAAAGCCGTGGCGATCCCCGGTTATCAGGTGCCGTTCGCCGGACGTGAAATGCCGATGCCTTACGGCTGGGGCACCGGTGGGATCCAGCTGACCGCCAGCGTGATCGGCGAAAAAGATGTGCTCAAAGTGATCGACCAGGGCGCGGATGACACCACCAATGCCGTATCAATCCGCAAGTTCTTCCAGAGCGTCGCGGGGGTAAAAACCACTGAAAAAACCGTGGAAGCCAGCCTGATCCAGACCCGTCATCGCATTCCGGAAACGCCGTTGCAGGAAGATCAGATCCTGATTTTCCAGGTGCCGATCCCGGAACCGCTGCGCTTTATTGAACCGCGCGAAACAGAAACCCGCAAAATGCACGCGCTGGAAGAATACGGCGTGATGCAGGTGAAGCTTTACGAGGACATCGCGCGCTTCGGGCATATCGCCACCACTTACGCCTATCCGGTGAAAGTCAATGACCGCTACGTGATGGATCCGTCGCCGATCCCGAAATTTGATAACCCGAAAATGAACATGATGCCCGCATTGCAGCTGTTCGGTGCCGGACGTGAAAAACGTATTTACGCCCTGCCGCCATTCACTAAAGTCGAAAGTCTGGATTTCGACGATCACCCGTTCACCGTCCAGCAATGGGATGAACCCTGCGCGATTTGCGGATCGCACCACAGTTATCTTGATGAAGTGGTGCTCGACGATCAGGGCAACCGCATGTTCGTGTGTTCCGATACCGATTTTTGTGCTCAGCAGGTTGAGCAACAGGCGTCCAACGAGGTTAACCGCTGATGATCACTCCCTTAAATCTTGCCGCCGAACCGCTGCTGTCGGTGAATAACCTGACCCATCTTTATGCGCCGGGCAAAGGCTTCAGCGATGTGTCGTTCAATTTGTATCCTGGGGAAGTGCTGGGCATTGTCGGCGAATCCGGCTCGGGTAAAACCACGCTGTTGCAGTCGATTTCTGCCCGGCTCGCGCCCCAGGCAGGGCAAGTCATCTACAACAACGGCCAGACTCCGGCGCAGTCGCTTTATGACATGGCGGAAAGCGATCGCCGCCGTTTACTGCGCACAGACTGGGGCGTGGTACATCAGCATCCGATGGACGGTTTGCGCCGTCAGGTTTCTGCCGGCGGCAATATCGGCGAGCGCCTGATGGCAGTCGGAGAACGTCATTATGGCGATATCCGCAGGAAGGCAGGTCAGTGGCTGGAAGATGTCGAAATTCCGGTTTCACGCATTGATGACCTGCCAACCACGTTTTCCGGCGGCATGCAGCAGCGCCTGCAAATTGCCCGCAATCTGGTGACACATCCGCGTCTGGTGTTTATGGATGAACCGACCGGCGGACTCGACGTTTCGGTTCAGGCGCGCCTTCTGGATCTGCTGCGCACGCTGGTGGTGGAAATGCAGCTGGCGGTGGTGATTGTCACCCACGATCTGGGCGTTGCCCGCCTGCTGGCACACCGTCTGCTGGTCATGAAACAGGGTCAGGTAGTGGAGAGTGGGTTAACCGACCGCGTGCTTGACGATCCGCATCATCCGTATACGCAACTGCTCGTTTCTTCCGTGCTTTCCTAACCTCATTTCAGAGAAAGAGTGACCAAAATGACGACGAAGCTCAGGGTCGAAAATCTCAGTAAAACTTTCGTTCTGCATAACCAGAACAGCGCCAGATTGCCGGTTTTCAGCAACGCCAGCCTGACTGTGAATGCCGGTGAATGCGTAGTGCTGCACGGCCATTCCGGCAGCGGGAAGTCCACCCTTCTGCGTTCTTTATACGGCAACTATCTGCCGGACAGCGGCAAAATTTGGGTCGAACATCAGGGCCAGCAGATTGATATGGTGAGCGCCGAAGCACGGGACATTCTGGCCGTTCGCCGCCATACGGTCGGCTGGGTCAGCCAGTTTCTGCGGGTTATTCCGCGCATCAGTGCACTAAATCTGGTGATGCAGCCGCTTCTGGAACTCGGTGCGGACAAAGCACAAAGCGAAGCCCGCGCCAGCGCGTTGCTGCGCCATCTGAATGTGCCGGAACGTCTGTGGCATCTTGCGCCCTCCACGTTTTCCGGCGGCGAACAACAGCGCGTGAATATCGCCCGTGGTTTTGTGGTCGATTATCCGGTGCTGTTGCTTGATGAACCGACCGCCTCGCTGGATGCCACCAACCGTGCCGCCGTCGTCACACTGATTGAGCAGGCGAAAGCGCGCGGTGCGGCGGTGGTCGGGATTTTCCATGATGAAGATGTGCGCGAACGCGTTGCCGATCGCTTGTATGAAATGAGCCCGGAAACGGCGCCGGAGATGTCCGCATGATCATTAATAACGTCAAACTGGTGCTCGACGATCAGGTGGTTGAAGGGTCGCTTGAGATGCAAAACGGCGTGATCAGCGCCTTTGCTGACAGCCGCAGTCAGTTGCCGCAGGCTCTGGATGCTCAGGGCGGCTGGCTGCTGCCGGGATTCATCGAGCTGCACACGGATAATCTGGATAAGTTTTTCACGCCGCGACCAAAAGTAGACTGGCCAGCCCATTCCGCGATGAGCAGCCACGATGCGCTGATGGTCGCCAGCGGGATCACTACCGTGCTGGACGCCGTTGCCGTCGGTGACGTGCGCGACGGCGGACATCGTCTGGATAATCTGCAAAAGATGATCGACGCCATCGTCAACAGCCAGAACGCCGGGCTGAACCGCGCCGAACACCGTCTGCATCTGCGCTGCGAACTGCCGCATGAAACGACCTTACCGTTGTTCGAGAAGCTGATGGACACCTCAGTGTTATCACTGGTTTCACTGATGGACCATTCACCGGGCCAGCGCCAGTTCGCCACGCCACAGAAATACCGTGAGTATTATCAGGGCAAATACCACATGAACGATGAGCAGATGGACGATTTTCAGCAAGAACAAATCGCGCTCTCCCGTCGCTGGGCGCAACCAAACCGTGAAGCGATTGCAGCACACTGCCGCGAGCGCAATATTTCGCTGGCCAGCCATGACGATGCCACGGCAGCGCACGTCGAAGAATCCCTGGCGCTCGGCAGCGTGATCGCCGAATTCCCGACCACCGAAGAAGCTGCCCGCGCCTCGCACAACAGCGGTTTGCAGGTGCTGATGGGTGCACCGAATATCGTGCGCGGCGGTTCGCATTCAGGCAACGTGGCGGCGCACCATCTGGCTTCACTCGGCCTGCTGGATATTCTCTCTTCCGATTACTATCCCGCCAGCCTGCTCGACGCGGTTTTCCGGATTGCCAACGATGAGAGCAATGCGTTCAGTCTGCCGCAGGCGGTGAAGCTGGTGACGCGCAATCCGGCTAACGCGCTGGGTCTGAAAGATCGCGGGGAAATCGCCGAAGGCAAACGCGCCGATCTGGTTCTGGCACGCGCACATGGCGATTACTACTTTGTGCAGAACGTCTGGCGTCAGGGCATTCAGGTGTTCTGAGGGAATGAAATCCTGCTCCTCCCCGTGCGAAGGGAGGGAGCAGGCCGAATTCTTACTCAGTAAGGAGATGAAATGAGTCGTTTACTCTATCTGATGGGTGCTTCGGGTTCTGGTAAGGACAGTCTTCTGGACGCGCTGCGCCAGCATTTACCCAGCGATGTCGCCGTCGCGCATCGTTACATTACGCGCCCTGCGGATGCGGGTTCTGAAAACCATATCGCACTAAGCGAAGCCGAATTTATTCAGCGTCGCCAGCACGGTTTATTCGCCATGGAGTGGCACGCGCACCAGTGCCAGTACGCCGTGGGGATTGAGATAGACACCTGGATGCAGCTCGGTTGTCACGTGGTGGTCAACGGCTCGCGCGCGCATCTGGAAAAAGCCCGGCAACGTTATGGTCAGCGGCTGGTACCCGTCTGTTTACAGGTTTCCGAACCGGTGCTGACTGAACGCCTGACGCGTCGCGGACGTGAAGATACGGCGCAAATCGCCTGCCGTCTTCAGCGCGCCAGAGAGTACGAAAACGCCCTGCCAGCCGGCTGCCACCGGCTGAATAATGACGGTGCGTTGCACGAGACTTTACAGCATCTGCTGGCCATTCTTGCCTTGCCAGTCAGCGCATTTATTTATCCGGTCACTTCATCATGAGCGATTTTATGACAGATATCATTCATCCGTTTTCGCTGGCTGACGAGCAGGATTATTCGCGGCCAAAAATTGGTCAGCAGGTCGAGCTGAACCGTTCAACATTGGGTCAGTATGTGCATATTGCGGACAACGCGATCATCGAAGAAACGCAGATCGGCGATTACTCGTATACCGCCGGCAACAATCAGATCTTTTACGCGACGATCGGGAAATTTGTTTCGATCGCCACTTACGTGCGGATCAATCCCGGCAATCATCCGACCTACCAGCGCGTTGCCCAGCATCATTTCACCTATCGCAGTTCTGTTTACGGACTCGGTGAAGACGATCAGGGATTTTTCGACTGGCGGCGTGAGCATCATGTCACCGTCGGTAACGATGTGTGGATCGGGCATAACGCGGTACTGATGCCCGGTGTAAAAGTCGGCAATGGCGCAGTGATCGGCACTTCTGCCGTTGTGACGAAAGACGTTGAACCCTATTCGATCGTCGCGGGCGTGGCAGCGAAAAAGATCGGCATGCGCTTTGATGACACTATGATCGGGCGGATCGAAACCAGTCGCTGGTGGGACTGAGATCATGAAACGCTGAGAGAAAGGATGCCGGATTTCAGGGATCTTTCCGTTTTTGCAGAAAAATACCTGTAAGGATCTGGCGTGATATTGAGTTGAAAGTAGTCTGAGAAAAATTCGCGTTTTTTGCCTGATACCATATCACAAGGATCCGGATCAGCGGATCATGCGAATTAAAGATCTTCGATACTGGCGGCGATCTCATTGGATTCCAGCACGGTGATGCCGCCTAATCCTGCATTAAATGCCTGCTCCTGCAACGCCCTCGCCACCACATCTGAATCAATCGCTTTCCATTTCCCCGGCAGCATTTTAAACAGCGGCGCACTGAGTTGTTCCAGCAGACGCGGCGGATGGCGCTTTCCAACTAATAACGAAGGCCGGACTAATGTCAGCAACGGCCATCCCTGTTGCATCAGCGCCAGCTCCATTTCACCTTTGGTACGGTTATAGAGAAAACGCGAACGGGCGTCAGCTCCGTTAGCACTCACAGCCAGACAATGGCGTGCGCCCAGCTCGCGTGCCGCCTTGGCGCAATCCACCACCAGATCGTAATCCACTGCCCGGAATGCCTGCGCACTTCCCGCCTGTTTTCGCGTGGTGCCCAGACAGCAGAACAGTAAATCAATCGGCTCATCGAGTGCGACCACCAGTGACGTGAGATTTTCACCAAGCGGATTAAACAGCTTATTCCCAGGCTGAAGCGGACGACGGCTGGGTGCCACGATGCGGCTGACACGCGGATCAAGTTGCAACAGACGTAAGAGCTCACGCCCGATCAGGCCACTTCCGCCCAGCAGAAGAACTTTTGCCATATCACTTCCTTTTAAAAAACGGCTTTCGCGCTGCGATTTTGAAACATGGGTTCTGAAACATGAAAGCATGAACAGATATTTGAAGTGTTACCTGAATGTAAATATCACGCTATAAGACAGTTCCTGTTACTTTCGCAGACTAGGACGAATCCAGTTTGATCAGGCAGCCGCTGGCTTCTAGGCTTAGTAATGTATGACGAAAGACACATTCTCAGCAGGAGGAACCATGAGCAAGAAGATAGCGGTACTCATCACTGATGAATTTGAGGATTCAGAATTCACTTCACCCGCCGAAGCCTATAAAAAGGCTGGCCATCAGGTCATTACCATCGAAAATAAAGCGGGCAACGTGATCAAAGGCAAACAGGGCAAGGCGCAAGTCACCATTGATAAATCGATTGATGATGTCAGCGTGGCCGACTTCGATGCACTGTTGCTGCCTGGCGGACATTCGCCGGATACCTTGCGCGGTGACGACAGATTTGTCGAATTCACCCGTGCTTTCGCGAAAAGCGGCAAACCGATTTTCGCCATCTGCCACGGCCCGCAGTTGCTGATTAACGCCGATGTAATACGTGGCAGAAAACTCACGACGGTTAAACCGGTCGTGGTCGACGTTAAAAACGCCGGTGCAGAGTTTTACGACAAAGAAGTCGTGGTTGACGATAACACGCTGGTCACCAGCCGTACGCCGGACGATTTGCCAGCCTTTAACCGTGAATCACTGAAAATTCTGGCCGCATAAGCCATGTGCCCCTTCTGCTGAAGGGGCAATTTCCCCTTCAGACTTCCCTGTCCCACAGCAGTTTCTTGCCAAAGCCCAGCGCATTGTCGGTCATTTTGATGTGATTGAGTTTCAGTCCCCAAACCGGAGCCTTCATGGCGATGGCGACCGGGAAATGCTTGCAGTACAGATGTCGCGCATGAGCTTCTTCTTCACCGCTAAGAATGGCTGCCTCGCCGCGATACTGAATGCCTTTAATCAGCGCAATGGTTTTCGGATGCGGCGCAATCGTGCCGACAATATGCGGTGATTTGACCATCAGCGTACCGTGCAGGGTTTTCATTTCGGTCATGAAATACAGCGTCATGTTTTTTGCATCTGTGACGTAAAAGCAGTTAGCGCTCCACATCTCGTCGTCCGCAACGGCACACAGCGCCAGCACATGGTGTTTATTCAGAAACTTCAGAATATGTTTCAGGTCATCAGGGTTATTCATCACACACGCCTTATTTTCGTTTGGGTCAGTTTACCGCCCCATGTTGATGTTTTGCCTCACTCTATTGTGCCTTTCAGGTAAACTGACACAAAATTTTCCTGACGCGCAGAGCTTATGTCCGCACCATCCAACTGGTTTCTATACATGCTGAGAACCCCGACCGGGACGCTTTACACCGGCATAACGACCGACGTGGCGCGGCGTCTCGGTCAGCATCAGTCCGGAAAAGGGGCGAAATCGTTGCGGGGAAAAGGTGAACTGACGCTGGCATTTCATTGTCCGGCAGGCGACCGCTCACTGGCATCAAAGCTGGAAATTAAAGTCAAAAAACTGAGCAAAGCGCAAAAAGAGTTGCTGGTGAGAAATGCACCGGAATGTCTGGAAAACTATCCAGGATTAACGGAAAGCGGAAAATAATAAAGGCCGGATATCCGGCCTTTATAGTATCTGAAAAGATTCAGAAACGATTGAACGCTGACGGGAAAACCACTTCGCCGCTGGCGTCCGTCAGTGCGTCGTCAGATAAGGTGAACAGCTGGAAAGCCGTTTCCGTTTCCGGCCAGCGGCAATGCAGGTCATGAGCGGCAGCCGGTTTGAATCCAAAGCGCTGGTAATACGCCGGATCACCCAATACCACTACCGCGGCATAGCTGAATTCATTCAGGGAATCTAACCCTTCATAAACCAGTTTTTCGCCCAGTCCCTGACCGCGCAGAGATTCGTCTACTGCCAGCGGAGCGAGGCCGACCCAGTTGCGGTCTTCGCCCCGGATATCCACCGGGCAGAAAGCGACATAACCGACCACGCCGCCTTCATCGTCGGTCGCCACAACCCCCAGCGTCAGCAAACCATCTTCGCGCAGTTCCTGCACCAGATCCGCCTCTGCACCCGTCGGGAATGAGGCGCGTAACAAACGGTCAATGCCCGCAGCATCTACCGGAATTTCAGTACGAATTAACATGGCTCAGCTACCGGAGCTTGCGGCTCACGGTCCTCTTGCAGACCCGCTTCGACAAAATCGGCCAGGCGCAGCAGGCCATTTTTCAGCAGCAGCGGCATAGTATCAAGATCGATAGAATCCATCAGATTCTTCACATACAAGCCCAGTTCGGTATCACCTTCAATACGAAGCCGGCGCTGGAAGAACAGCGTGTCCGGATCTTCTTTGCGGGCAGCAATCAGGATCAGATCGTTTGCATTACCGCTGAAACTGACATCGGCTTCGCCGTGTTCGGCGACCACCAGTTTGCCCTCCTCCACTGACATCAGCCAGGTCAGGCTGAGATCGCTGACGTCAATTTTCAACCAGCGACCTTCAAGGAAATCCAGCTCTCCGTCGGCCAGCGCCTGACGAAGCTGCCAGCTCAGCACCTGTTGCAAAACCTGCCGTTGCAACGCAAAAGGCGTGAATTTCAAAGGCAGACTTAACAGGGATGGCCCCTGACGGACCACACGTGCACGTAGTTTTTGCAACACTGGCACTACTCCTTTCGGTAACTTTTCGGCAAGTTTTAAGGCAGTTATACCGCCTATTTTGACACATTGCCGGGAACGTTCAGCGGTCTACATCAATAAATACTGCAACAGAAAAACATCACGTACAACCTCCCCGGGCGTTGTATGCCTTCCAAAGCCGCAGAAACTGCCTCAAATCAAAATATTGCATCCATAGCTTCTCTAAAATAGTTCGCCAATCAAAGCCCTGACTGATGAATGAATGACGTCGGCAACTGGCTTTTCATCACCCACCAACCTCAGCTCTGGCTGGCCGGTTGTAGTAAGGAACGAGAATGGAGCTACTTTGCCCGGCAGGGAATTTACCTGCATTGAAAGCGGCGATCGATAATGGCGCCGACGCGGTGTATATCGGCCTGAAAGATGATACCAATGCACGCCATTTCGCCGGTCTGAATTTCACGGAAAAAAAATTGCAGGAAGCCGCGGATTACGTTCACCGTCACCGCCGTAAACTGCATATCGCCATCAATACGTTTGCGCACCCTGACGGCTATCAGCGTTGGGAGCGCGCGGTAGATATGGCCGCGCAGCTCGGAGCGGATGCGCTTATCCTGGCCGATATCGCCATGCTTGATTACGCCGCGAATAAATATCCCCACGTGGAGCGCCATGTCTCGGTGCAGGCATCGGCCACCAACGACGAAGCAATTCGCTTCTATAAACGTAACTTTGATGTCGCCCGCGTTGTTTTACCCCGCGTGCTTTCCATGCATCAGGTGCGTCAGCTTTCCCGCACCACAGTCGTGCCGCTGGAAGTCTTCGCCTTTGGCAGCTTGTGCATCATGGCCGAAGGTCGCTGCTATCTTTCTTCCTATCTGACCGGAGAATCGCCGAATACCGTCGGTGCCTGCTCACCGGCGCGGTTCGTGCGCTGGCAACAAACGGCTCAGGGCATGGAATCGCGTCTGAATGATGTGCTGATCGACCGTTATGACGAAGGTGAAAACGCCGGTTATCCAACACTGTGTAAGGGGCGTTATCTGGTGGATGGCGCGAAATATCATGCGCTGGAAGAACCGACCAGCCTGAACACGCTGGAGTTATTGCCGGAGTTGTTCGCAGCTAATATTGCTTCCGTGAAAATTGAAGGACGTCAGCGCAGCCCGGCGTATGTCAGTCAGGTGGCCCGCGTATGGCGCGCGGCGATCGACCGTTGTATGGCAGATCCGCAAAACTTCAAAACCGATGATGCATGGATGAAAACGCTGGGCTCCATGTCTGAAGGTACACAAACCACGCTCGGTGCTTATCACCGCAAGTGGCAGTAATCGAAGAGACAATGATGAAATACTCTTTAGGGGCCATTCTTTATTACTGGCCAAAAGCGCAGGTTGAAGATTTTTACCAGGCCGCTGCGGACAGCAGCGCAGATATCATTTATCTCGGCGAAAACGTCTGTACCAAACGCCGTGAGATGAAAGTGAATGACTGGATGGAGGTCGCGCGCCAGCTGGCCGCTGCGGGCAAACAGGTGGTGATTTCCACGCTGGCCTTATTGCAGGCACCGTCCGAACTTAATGAACTGAAACGCTACGTAGAAAACGGCGAGTTTTTGCTGGAAGCCAACGATTTTGGCGCGGTGAACATGGCAGCCGAACGCAATCTGCCGTTTGTCGTCGGTCATGCGCTGAACTGCTATAACGCCGTCACGCTGAAAATCCTGCAAAAACAGGGCATGGTGCGCTGGTGTATGCCGGTAGAGCTTTCCCGCGACTGGCTGGTGAATCTGTTGAACCAGTGCGATGACCTGGGTATCCGCGATAAGTTTGAGGTGGAAGTGCTGTCTTATGGGCATTTACCGCTGGCTTATTCGGCCCGCTGTTTCACCGCTCGTTCTGAAAACCGCGCGAAAGACGAATGCGAAACCTGCTGCATCAATTATCCCCAGGGACGCAAAATGTTGTCGCAGGAAAATCAGCAGGTATTCGTCCTCAACGGCATTCAGACGCAGAGCGGCTACTGCTACAACCTCGGCAACGAACTGGTGTCGATGCAGGGAATAGTCGATATCGTGCGTCTGTCGCCGGAAACCAAAGATACTCTCGCCACGCTGGAAGCGTTTCGTCACAACGAACGCGGTTTGCTGCCCCTGACACTCACCGATAAGGCCGACTGTAACGGCTACTGGCAGCGCGTCGCCGGGCTGGAACTGCGCCCCTGACAGCGCCTGTTGCAGTGAAAAGGGAGAAGACCTGGCGGTCATCTCCCTTTTTTTATTACGAATTTCTCTGCTTCGGCCGGAACATCGCTCTTAGCCGGACACCATCGCGCAACATGCCTACGGCAATGCCGATAAAGGTGTAAAACAGGCACAATATCAGCAGCATGAGAATATCACCGCCCACATCTTTAAATGGCAGCCCCATCTGATTGACGCCAGCAATGGCTTTGGTCGCCCAGGTTGAGGGCAGCATAGACGATACACCCCTGACCCAGGCGGGCATCGCCTGTAACGGCCAGATAGTGCCGGAAATATAAAAGACCGGCGTGGTGATAAAGGCCAGCGTCAGGTAAATCAGTTCGACGCTGCGCAGGCATTCCGTCACCAGTTTTCCCAGCCCCAGCACCGCCAGCAGGAACGGGAACGTCAGCAACAGGATTTCAGGAATGCTGGCCGTTTGCCGGTAACCCAGTATCCACGGCCACAGCACAAACAAGACGATTGAAAGAAACAGCCAGACCGGGATCAGCGCCGAAATACCGCCCAGAAACGCCGGTACCGCCGGTTTTCCGGAAGGCCCGCTGTTGAGCACAATGCTGACACGCACGCTGGCGATCAGTAATGAGTGCTGCAATAACATCACCAGCAGGCCGGGGAAAATAATCGCCGCAAAGCTGATGCCGGGGTTAAACACATCCAGAGACTGCCCGATGATGGGTGAAAGCACCACGCTGGCCTGCCGCTCGCTGAAGCCGCTGCTCAGCAATAAATCCGTGTTGTATTGCGTAAGGATCGCCTGATACGCCGCCAGCACATCCTGCTGGATCTGCCCGTTCGCCAGCCGGTTAGTCGCATCGCCGTACACCGGGATCACAATGTTTTGCCCGGCGAGGATTTTCTTCTCAAGATCCACCGGCATGATAATCACCGCGAAGAGCTTACGCAGCGCCAGATCGTGTTCCGCCTGCGCCAGGCTGTCGTAAGCCACCGTCGCGACTTTGGAAGTGGCGTCCAGCTGACGGGTCAGCATCCGGCTGGCGGTGCTGTGATCCTGATCGACCACCGCCACCGGCAAATCCCATACCGTGCGGTTCGCATAGACCAGGCTCATCACGCACAATGACAGCAGCAACATCATCCACATTGGCTTGTCGAGCAAACCGGTCAGCACTTTACGGAATGTCGCCCACCAGGTTTTAAACCATTCACGACGGGTCACTGGCCTGCCTCCTGTCGTTTCAGCCGCATGTAGAGGCGTCTGCGCACCAGCAGGCCGGTCAGCAGCGGATAAATGAGCAGGATGCAGCACACCATCAGAATGCCGCGCACCGAGACTTCGCGCAGGAAGACGTCAAACATTGCGGCCAGCGCATAACTGAGCGGTTCAATGCCGGAAATAATGCGCGCTGGCAGCGGCATCGACAGCACCGGTACCGCCATGCCGGAAAAAGTCAGCGCGATACTGACGAAAATCCCCATCATGGTGTAAGCCGTAATAGTGGTTTTGGTGAAGGTGAAAAGTAAGAGCCCGAGGCTTTGCGCAGCGATCACGTAGAAGAAGCCAATCACCAGCATGTACAAGGGGTTACCACTGACGCGGGCATCGAAAAACCCGACCAGCATCGCGATTTCAACCATCAGCAACGTGGTGAAACACAACGTATAAGGGGCCAGTTTGCCGAGCAGCGCCAGCGTAAATGACGGCGCACTGAGCAGCGCCTGGCTGCGCGCCATCACGTAGATCATGCAAGTCACGGTAAATAATTGCAGCAGATGGATGGTCGCCGCAAATTGCTGGTAATAGATGTAACTGCCGCTGGCGTTAAACAGGCTGCCGTAGGATAAATCGACGCTGGCCAGCGACGGCAGCGTTTTACCGATTTCGGTCGCAATAATAGAACGGTAACTGGTATTGAGTTCGGTAATCAGCCCGCTGAAATCCTGCGTGGAATACAGACCGGCACCGTAAAATAACGCGTTGTAATACAGCACGGCGCTGGGCTGTTTTCCGGCCAGAACGTCCGCTTCAAAATCATCAGGAATATATAAAAGCGCATAGTCCTGGGCTGTACGCAGACGATATTCCGCTTCGGGTAAACCGCCTTCGAACGCCTGCACATGCGCGTGTGAACCGGCATCCAGTTTGCGAACAAGCGTTTTGGATAAAGGGCTGTGATCGTTATCGACCACAGACACCGGTAAATCCAGCAACGTACCTTCTGAAAAGTTGCTGCTGATCAGGCCGAACAGAAGCAAAGGGAAGATCCAGCACAGCCAGTGGATCACCGGTTTGCGAAAGGCGTGATTCACTTCACGGGTAAAAGAACGGCTGAAACAGCGCCATGCGGCTTTTACCCTTTCACTGCGTGGCGCTTTGACCGGCTTCACTTCGCTTTCCATTGCCACAATGCACTCATGCCCTGACGCAATCCGGGCACCGGTTTCGCAGGATACAAACGCACTTCAAATGTTTTTAAATCGAAATCACCGGTGGCACGCGTGGCGCGTTTGGTTGCGTAATCACCAAGCGGCGCGATGTAGCGAACTTCAGCTTCGATCATCTGGTTATTCAGCGCGGGAACGCGCATCTGCACTTTGTCGCCTTTGCGTACGCCGGCCAGAATATCTTCACGCAGGTTAAAGACGAAATAGGCATCGGGCAGACGGACCAATGTCAGCAACGGACTGTTAGCACTTTCCAGCTCGCCGACTTCTACCGGGATCGGCCCCACTTCACCATCAACCGGCGCTTTGACCTGTAGGTCATCGGTCTGTGCTTTCACTTCCAGCAAATCTTCTTCAGCCTGACGCAGTTGCGCGGCGTAACTCGCGCGCTGTTCCACGCGGTCGCCGTTCACGCCTTCATCAAGATTGGCTTTGGCGACCAGAACTTGTGCATATGCGCTGTCGCGGGCGCGGCGGGAATCTTCTAAATCAGAGGCTGAAATAAATCCTTTTGCCGCCACTTTGGCGTTGCGGTTGTAGAGGTCACGGGCGTTAACATATTCCGCCTGAGACTGCGCCAGGGTAGCTTTCAGATTGCGGATACTTTCTTCACGGGTACCGTTAACCGAGAGATCGAGCTGGGCCTTTGCCTGATCGCGGGCAGCTTCGGCGGCGCGCAATTGCGCCATCATTTCCGGGCTGTCGAGAGTTATCAGCAGTTGCCCGGCTTTTACATCGTCACCGCGCTCAACATGACGTTCAATCACGCGACCTTTAGATTTCGATGCCACAATCACTTCCGGCGCATCGACTTCGCCCTGTAACAGCAAATCCTGATTGTGCGCACGAAACAGCACCGCCAGAGAAACCGCCGCTGCAACCAGCAGCAGGGTCAATAATATTCGTTTACTCATCGGTGCTTCATCCTTTTTGTTTGCCTGTGTTTATCATCGGCTTTGGTTCTCCTTTCCATGATTGTCCTTTCCCGCCAACGCCCGTTCTTAAAGGCGCATGTGCACTTCTGTCAAATCATAGCGGGATGAACAAAGACTGTTTAACACAAAACAACATATTCATAGAAACTATAGTTTAAGTTATTTAAATCGATTTTAAGGATGTTTTAACGGCAATTAAGGGCACAAATGCCGTATTCAATACCTACTTATTGGGTAATACTCGTTCTAATTATGAGCGGAGTGAATGCTTTCTCCGCTCTTTCCTTTGATGAGTGAGCCGTGATTATGTCTGAGAAAAACACCGTTCCCCTTTCCGTGCTCGATCTGGCGCCGGTTCCGCAGGGTGCCGATCCCGCCCGGGCATTCCAGTGTTCCCTTGAACTGGCGCAGCACGCCGAGAAGTGGGGCTACCAGCGTTACTGGATGGCAGAACATCACAACATGACCGGTATCGCCAGTGCGGCGACCTCTGTGCTGCTGGGTTATATCGCTGGCGGGACGAAAACGATCCGTGTGGGTTCCGGCGGTGTGATGCTGCCAAACCACTCACCGCTGGTGATTGCTGAACAGTTTGGTACGCTCGCCACGCTCTATCCAAATCGCGTAGACCTGGGACTGGGCCGTGCGCCGGGTACAGACCAGCGCACCATGATTGCGCTGCGCCGTCATCTTTCCGGCGAAATCGATAACTTCCCGCAAGATGTGCAGGAATTGCAGATGTATTTCGGCGACGTTCAGCCGCAGCAGGCCGTTCAGGCCGTGCCGGGACAAGGTTTGCATGTGCCAATCTGGTTACTCGGTTCCAGCCTGTACAGCGCGCAGCTGGCGGCGGCTCTTGGCCTGCCATTTGCCTTCGCCTCACATTTTGCACCGGACATGCTGTATCAGGCACTGGCGATTTATCGCAGCAAATTCCAGCCTTCCGCGCAGCTCGAAAAACCTCACGCGATGGTGTGCATCAACGCGATTGCCGCGGATACTGATGAAGAGGCGCGCCGGATGTTTACCTCCAATCAGCAGCAGTTCATTAATCTGCGCCGCGGAATGCCGGGTAAACTCCCTGCGCCGGTCGATAACATTGAAAGCCTGTGGTCAGCACAGGAACGCTTTGGCGTCGACAACGCACTGCGCATGTCAGTCGTGGGCAATAAAGAGACGGTGCGTCAGGGTCTGCAAAATATTCTGCGTGAAACCGAAGCCGATGAACTGATGATCAACGGTCAGATTTTTGATCATCAGGCACGTCTGCATTCGTTCGAAATTGTGTCTCAGCTGCAGGGCGATCTGGTTAAAGAGCAGCGCATCAGCTGACCCTCTTAGTAAGTAAATTACAGAGCAAAGTAAATTACAGACGAAAAAAAACCAGCCCGATGAAGGCTGGTTTTTTATTTTCTGACGTTAAGTCATCTGAATATCAGCAAGCTGGATTCAGATTATGCGTCAGTAGTACGACGTGGTGCGCGGCTTGGCGGACGACGGTCGCCAGCTGCTGAAGAACCTTCACGACGATCACCGCTGAAAGAACGTGGAGCACCGTTACCACGGCCACCTTCACGACGTTCACCGTTGAAAGGACGCGGAGCACCGTTACCACGACGCTCACCGCCTGCACCAGCCGGACGATCACGACGCGGAGCCTGTGGCACTGCATCACCGATCAGCTGCATGTTCATCGGTTTGTTCAGGATACGCGTACGGGTGAAGTGAGACAGGATCTCGCCCGGCATACCTTTAGGCAATTCGATAGTTGAGTGCGTACCGAACAGCTTGATGTTACCGATATAACGGCTGCTGATGTCGCCTTCGTTAGCGATAGCGCCAACGATGTGACGAACTTCAACACCATCATCACGACCCACTTCGATGCGATACAGTTCCATTTCGCCAGCGTCACGACGTTCACGACGTGGGCTGTCGCCATCACGTGCAGGACGGTCGTTGCTGCGAACCGGACGGTCACGACGATCGCCACGATCACCGCGGTCACCACGATCTTCGAATTCACGACGTGGTGGACGGCTTTTGAAGACCGGATCCGCTGCAACGATCAGAGGACGTTCGCCCTGTGCCATTTTCAGCAATGCCGCAGCCAGTGTTTCGATGTCCAGCTCTTCTGCAGGTTGCAGTTTCGCCAGCAGACCACGGTATTGATCCAGATCGCTGCTTTCCAGTTGTTGCTGAACTTTCGCTGCGAATTTAGCCAGACGACGTTCGCCCAGAACTTCTGCAGTTGGGATTTCAACTTCTGGAATGGTCAGCTTCATGGTGCGTTCAATGTTACGCAGCAGACGACGCTCACGGTTCTCAACGAACAGTAATGCGCGACCCGCACGGCCAGCACGACCGGTACGACCGATACGGTGAACGTATGATTCTGAGTCCATCGGAATGTCGTAGTTAACCACCAGGCTGATACGTTCTACATCGAGACCACGTGCTGCCACGTCAGTTGCGATCAGAATGTCCAGACGGCCATCTTTCAGACGTTCCAGAGTCTGCTCACGCAGCGCCTGGTTCATGTCACCGTTCAGTGCAGCGCTGCTGTAGCCACTACGTTCCAGAGCTTCAGCCACTTCCAGTGTCGCATTTTTGGTACGAACGAAGATAATCGCCGCATCAAAATCTTCTGCTTCAAGGAAACGCACCAGCGCTTCGTTTTTACGCAGACCGTAGACAGACCAGTAGCTCTGGCTGATGTCTGGACGGGTAGTCACGCTTGACTGGATACGTACTTCCTGAGGATCTTTCATGAAGCGACGGGTAATACGACGGATGGCTTCTGGCATGGTTGCAGAGAACAACGCGGTCTGATGTTCAGCCGGGATCTGAGCCATGATAGTTTCGACGTCTTCGATGAAGCCCATACGCAGCATTTCATCAGCTTCGTCCAGCACCAGACCGCTCAGGTTAGAGAGGTTCAGGGTGCCGCGTTTCAGGTGGTCCAGCAGACGGCCCGGGGTACCCACAACAACTTGTGGTCCCTGACGCAGTGCGCGCAGCTGAACGTCATAGCGCTGGCCGCCGTAAAGAGCAACCACATTCACGCCATGCATGTGTTTAGAGAAATCAGTCATTGCTTCAGCAACCTGAACCGCCAGTTCGCGGGTTGGTGCCAGAACAAGAATTTGTGGTGCTTTCAGTGAAGCATCAATGTTGTGCAGCAGTGGTAAAGAGAATGCTGCTGTTTTACCGGAACCTGTCTGAGCCATACCCAGAACGTCGCGGCCATTTAACAGGTGAGGAATACACTCAGCCTGGATTGGTGAAGGTTTTTCGTAGCCCAAATCAGTCAGGGCAGAAATGATCGGAGCAGACAGCCCCAGGTCAGCAAAAGAGGTTTCAAGCTCAGTAGTCATGTACACGTGCCTCATTAATAATGGCAGCCAGTCTACATAACTCGTCGAGAAAATTTTCAGTCATTTTCATTGAAAAGTGTGAACCGGCTCAAATTAGATTATAAAACGAACAAAGCAACCCTCGCCCGTTAAGGCGCTTAAAAATGGTAAATACCATGATTAAAAAGGCTGATTGGTGTCGTCAGCTATTGCTGGTCCGATTCTGATAGGTCGTCTTGCTCATGGCCCAAAAGCGCCAATTCCAACAATGCATAGCGGTGCTCAACGAAGTTATGGACGTTGTTAGCTACCGTCAGTTTGAACAGTGCCGCGGCGCTGTTCTTGTCCCCCAGACTTAGGTAATGCTTACCTAAATAGAAGTCAGTTTCACTGAGATGCTCAGCGAGCGAAGTGTTATCCGTTGCTTCTGCCTTGAGGCGTTCCATCAGCGTAGATTCGCTGATTTTGCCCAGGTAGAATTCGACGATATTCCATCCCCATTGCCCTCTGTCCGCTTTGTCATAACGCTCCTGGAGCGCTACCTCGGCATTCTTCGGATTGATTTCTCGCTCCGCAAGATAAAGCCATAACGAACGGAAGGGATCATTTGGATCGTCTCGATAAAACGCCTGCAGATCATCCTGCGCTAACGAGAATCGGCCACCGTAATACAGTGCGATACCTCGGTTCAAACGCGCGTAGTTGTAAGTTGGATCAAGCTCTAGTACAGAATCAAACGCTTCATAGGCAGCATCGAAATTGCCTGCCTGCGTTAGGTAAATCCCCAGGTAGTTAAAAACTTCTGGCATATCAGGACGAATAGACAGCGCTTGTGAAAAATCATTTCGCGCCAGTGCTCTTAGCCCGAGACTATCATACAGCACACCGCGCTCATATAATAGCTGTGCTCTCTCATCATCGGTCAATGACCGGCTGGCAAGTATTTGTTCCATGCGTGCCAGGATGACTTCCTGCTGCAACGTCGGCTGCAACGGAATCGCCAGAACTTCATTTTTACGCCAATCATGGTTGCTGCATCCTGCCAACATAAGTGCTGTCGCAACATAACACCAGCGCAAGAAAGGCTTCATTTCTACTCCCGGAGACAAACATTGGATGAACATCCTGTCATCCGCTTGCTTAACACGAACGCATCCTGTGTTCATGAGACGAACAGCTCCCTTCCAGCTGGAAAGGAGCTGTAAAACTTCTGTTACAGATTATTCTGCTGCAGGTTGCTCAGTTGTTTCGTCCTGAGAAGGTGCGGTAGCTTCTTTGATGCTCAGACGCACACGACCCTGACGGTCAACTTCGAGAACCTTAACCGGTACTTCCTGACCCATCTGCAGGTAATCAGTCACTTTCTCTACACGCTTGTCAGCGATTTGAGAAATGTGTACCAGACCTTCTTTACCGCCGCCGATGGCAACAAACGCACCAAAGTCTACGATACGGGTCACTTTACCCTGATAGATACGGCCAACTTCGATTTCAGCAGTGATCTCTTCGATACGACGGATAGCGTATTTCGCTTTCTCGCCGTCGGTTGCTGCGATTTTCACAGTACCGTCATCTTCGATTTCGATGGTGGTGCCGGTTTCTTCAGTCAGCGCACGGATTACAGAACCACCTTTACCGATCACGTCCTTGATTTTGTCCGGGCTGATCTTGATGGTGTGAATACGTGGAGCAAACTGCGAGATATCGCCACGTGGTGTGCTGATAGCCTGTTCCATCACGCCCAGAATGTGCAGACGCGCACCCTTAGCCTGGTTCAGAGCCACCTGCATGATTTCGCGGGTGATACCTTCGATTTTAATGTCCATCTGCAGCGCGGTGATACCGTCGCGGCTACCGGCTACTTTAAAGTCCATGTCGCCCAGATGATCTTCGTCACCCAGAATGTCGGACAGAACGATAAAGCTTTCGCCTTCTTTAACCAGACCCATTGCGATACCCGCAACAGCGGCTTTAATTGGCACGCCTGCATCCATCAGGGCCAGAGATGCGCCACAAACAGAAGCCATTGAAGATGAACCGTTAGATTCAGTGATTTCAGAAACCACACGTACGGTGTACGGGAAGTCTTCTGGTTTTGGCATCATCGCCAGTACGCCACGTTTAGCAAGACGGCCATGGCCAATCTCACGACGTTTTGGCGAACCTACCATACCGGTCTCACCAACAGAGTACGGAGGGAAGTTGTAGTGGAACAGGAAGCTGTCAGTTTTCTCGCCCATCAGCTCATCAAGGTTCTGTGCATCACGGGCAGTACCCAGAGTTGCAGTAACCAGTGCCTGAGTTTCACCACGAGTGAACAGTGCAGAACCGTGAGTACGCGGCAGAACACCAGTACGCACATCCAGACCACGGATCATGTCTTTTTCGCGGCCATCGATACGTGGCTCGCCACGCAGAACACGGCTACGAACCACGTTCTTCTCAATGCTGCCCAGAATGTCAGAGATTTCGCCAGCGTCCAGAGTTTCGTCTTCAGCTTGCAGAGCCTGAACAACGTCAGATTTGATGACGTTAATCTGGTTGTAACGCTCTTGTTTCTCGGTGATCAGGTACGCATCACCCAGACGGGATTCAGACAGTGCAGCTACGCGAGCGTGCAGCTCAGCGTTAACCACTTCTGGCTGCCAGTCCCATTTTGGCTTACCGGCTTCAGCAACCAGTGAGTTGATGTTGTCGATAACGATTTGTTGTTGTTCGTGGCCGAATACGACCGCGCCCAGCATCTGATCTTCGCTCAACACTTCAGCTTCAGATTCAACCATCAGAACCGCGCCCTGAGTACCGGCAACAACCAGGTCCAGACGGCTTGTTTTCAGCTCATCTGCGGTTGGGTTCAGAACATACTGGTCGTTGATGTAACCAACGCGTGCAGCACCAATTGGGCCATTGAATGGAATACCAGACAGGCTAAGGGCTGCAGACGCACCGATCATCGCAACGATGTCAGGGTTAACTTGTGGGTTCAGGGAAACTACAGTCGCGATAACCTGAACTTCATTCAGGAAGGAGTCCGGGAACAGAGGACGAATCGGACGGTCAATCAGACGTGAAGTCAGAGTTTCGCCTTCACTTGGACGTCCTTCACGACGGAAGAAGCTACCCGGGATACGACCAGCAGCGTAAGTACGCTCCTGATAGTTAACAGTCAGCGGGAAGAAGCTCTGACCTGGTTTAGCTTTTTTCTGGCCAACAACGGTAACGAATACCGCGGTGTCGTCCATGCTGACCATAACAGCGGCAGTTGCCTGACGAGCCATCATGCCGGTTTCCAGCGTAACGGTGTGCTGGCCGTATTGGAATTTACGAATAGTCGGATTAAGCAATGTAATGTCCTTTTGTATGACGCGCAGCTGTTATGACAGCAGTTCACGCCGATAGATATCCGAGCTTCTCACTACATTCTCGCGACTAATGACAATCCTTATATACCTGGCAATGTGGTAATAAAGTCTCTCATTAGCCGCGCGAAAACATCTGTAACGGAAGTTCATGTACTTAGAATAACAACAGAAACAGCAGCCATACAGTACCCTGATTTGGCCATGCTTCCTAGAATAAAGGGGCCTATTGGCCCCTTTACACTGAAACTCGCTTGATTAGCGACGCAGACCCAGACGTTCGATCAGGCTGGTGTAACGTGCTACATCTTTACGCTTCAGGTAGTCCAGCAGTTTACGACGCTGAGAAACCATACGCAGCAGACCACGACGGCTGTGGTGATCTTTTTTGTGCTCTGCAAAGTGACCTTGCAGATGGTTAATTTGAGCAGTCAGCAGAGCAACCTGAACTTCGGTAGAACCACTGTCGTTAGTGCCACGACCGAAGTCGGAAACGATTTGAGCTTTAGCTTCAACGCTTAGAGACATAATCTTACTCCAAAATATTATAGATAATTAAACGGGTGCCGATCTCTAATTCAGCAACCCAATGCATAAGCTGCGCTATTCTACCCTTTGCTATATATGATCGCAAGGTGAGCAGAAAGCGCTTAATCCGTGTATTCGACGACCAGACGACGCGGCGCAATGCGGCCATCATCATCAATTTCGCCTACACCGATAAACTTACGTTCTTCGCCTTCGGTGATGCGAACCATGCCACTGACCGGCGCACCAGATGCCTGAACAGGTTGACCCTGTTTGACATATCCGGCCACCACTGGCAGCAGATTCACTTCCGGGAAGTCTTCACACGCGCTGTCCATCGGCAACAACAATGGATCCAGCAGCAGGCGTGGCTCAATGCCCTGCTCTTCTGCCTGAGCGATCAGCTCATGAAGTTGTTCCATGGTAACCATACGCTCTGAAGGATAGGTTGCAACCTGCAGACGACGCAAATATGTGACGTGCGCACCACAGCCCAATTTTTCGCCCAGATCATCCACAATCGTGCGGATGTAAGTGCCTTTGGAACAGTGGATTTCTAATTCAACCTCGAAGCCTTCCCAGCGGATGAACTTGAGTTCATACACGGTAATGCTGCGGGATTCTCGCGGAACTTCGATGCCCTGACGCGCGTACTCGTACAGTTTTTTTCCTTCATATTTCAATGCAGAATACATGGAAGGAATTTGCTGGGTTTCCCCGCGGAAACTGTCGAGAGCATCGTCAAGTTGCTGCTGAGTGAAGGCCATTTCACGTTCACAAATGATGGAGCCTTCAGCATCTGACGTGTCCGTGCGTTGTCCCATACGGGCAATCACGCGATAACGTTTGTCAGAATCGAGCAAGAACCGGGAAAACTTGGTCGCTTCGCCTAAGCACAGCGGCAACATGCCAGTAGCTAAAGGATCGAGCGCGCCGGTATGTCCTGCCCGGTTAGCGTTATAAAGGCGTTTAACCTTTTGCAGGGCATCGTTAGAAGACAAGCCTAAAGATTTGTCTAATAGCAGAACACCGTGTATATCACGGCCGCGGCGACGTGGGCGACTCATTATGCTTCCTCGTCATCGCCTGCAGCTGAACGGCGTTCAGCATCGTTCTTCACGACGTTGGTCACCAGATTGGACATACGCATACCTTCAACCAAAGAGTTGTCGTAAGCGAAAGTCAGTTCCGGTACTACACGCAAACGCATCGCTTTGCCGATCAGCGTACGGATGAAACCTGACGCGTCCTGCAAAGCTTTGATGCCATTCTTAACACGATCAGGATCGTGATTATCTGTGGTCAGCACGTCCAGGAAGGTCACGAACACCTTGGCATACGCCAGGTCACGTGAAACTTCAACGCCTGAAACAGTCGCCATGCCTACGCGCGGGTCTTTGACTTCACGCTGTAAGATGATGGCGATTTCTTTTTGCATCTCCTGAGAGACGCGCTGAGTACGGCTAAATTCTTTTGCCATGATGCTTTTCTCCTCACTTGCTCCAGACAAATAAGGGGGCGCAAGGCCCCCCATCTGGATATCAGCTACTTCGCAAACGTTAAGCGATAGTACGTTTGATCTCGATGATTTCGAAGACTTCGATCACATCGCCAGTACGCACATCGTTGTAGTTCTTAACGCCGATACCACATTCCATGCCGTTACGAACTTCAGCAACGTCATCTTTGAAGCGACGCAGGGATTCCAGTTCGCCTTCGTAGATCACCACGTTTTCACGCAGTACACGGATTGGGTTGTTACGCTTGATCATACCCTCAGTCACCATACAACCTGCAATAGCACCGAATTTAGGTGACTTGAACACGTCACGAACTTCGGCCAGGCCGATGATTTGCTGTTTGTATTCTGGCGCCAACATACCGCTCATCGCCTGTTTAACTTCGTCAATCAGGTTATAGATAACGGAATAGTAACGCAGATCCAGGCTTTCGCTTTCTACGACACGGCGGGCAGAAGCATCTGCACGGACGTTGAAGCCCAGGATGATCGCGTTGGAAGCAGCGGCCAGTGTTGCGTCAGTCTCGGTGATCCCACCGACACCCATACCGACGATTTTAACTTTAACTTCGTCAGTAGACAGATTCTGCAACGCATCGGAAATCGCTTCGCAAGAACCCTGAACGTCAGATTTCAGAACGATATTCAGTTCAGAAACTTCGCCTTCAGTCATGTTCGCGAACATGTTTTCCAGTTTAGATTTCTGCTGACGAGCCAGTTTCACTTCGCGGAATTTACCCTGACGATACAGAGCAACTTCACGAGCTTTCTTCTCGTCACGAACAACAGTCACTTCATCACCCGCAGCCGGCACGCTGGACAGACCCAGAACTTCGACAGGGATAGAAGGACCCGCAGACGTAATGTCACGACCCATTTCGTCACGCATCGCACGGACACGGCCGTATTCGAAGCCACACAGAATGATGTCGCCTTTGTTCAGAGTACCTTCCTGAACCAGAACGGTAGCAACCGGGCCACGACCTTTGTCCAGGAAGGACTCGATCACGACACCGCTAGCCATGCCGGTACGAACGGCTTTCAGTTCCAGAACTTCGGCTTGCAGCAAGATAGCTTGCAGCAAATCGTCAATACCGGTACCGACTTTCGCAGAAACGTGAATGAACTGAGATTCGCCGCCCCACTCTTCCGGCATCACGCCGTACTGAGACAGTTCGGTACGAACACGGTCCGGATCTGCATCTGGCTTATCAACTTTGTTTACCGCAACCACGATTGGCACGCCAGCTGCTTTCGCATGCTGAATAGCTTCGATGGTTTGTGGCATCACACCGTCATCTGCAGAAACGACCAGAACTACGATATCTGTTGCCTGAGCACCACGAGCACGCATTGAAGTAAATGCGGCGTGTCCCGGTGTATCCAGGAAAGTGATCATGCCGTTTTCGGTTTCTACATGGTAAGCACCGATATGCTGCGTAATACCACCGGCCTCGCCTGCTGCAACTTTCGTAGAACGAATGTAGTCGAGCAATGAGGTTTTACCGTGGTCAACGTGACCCATGATGGTCACAACCGGAGCACGTGGCTCAGCGGCAGCAGAAGAAGCTGTATCACGATCGCTCATCAGCGCTTCTTCCAGCTCGTTCTCACGACGCAGGATAACTTTGTGGCCCATTTCTTCCGCAACCAGCTGAGCAGTTTCCTGATCAATAACCTGGTTGATGGTGGCCATGGCGCCCAGTTTCATCATGGTTTTGATGACCTGAGAACCTTTAACTGCCATTTTGTTTGCCAGCTCAGCAACAGTAATGGTTTCACCCACTACAACATCACGGTTCACGGCAACGACAGGCTTGTTAAAGCTCTGCTGTAAGGTGCTTGGCTTACGCTTACCTTTACCGTTACGGCCAACAGCACGGGCTTCTTCGCGATCCGCTTTAGATTCGGACAGCTTGTTGCCTTTTTTCTGTTTTGTTGCTTTGCCACCGCGGGTACGGCTGCGACGTTCGCCTTCAACTTTGGCGTCATTTTCGTCTTCAGCGGCACGAGCATGGGTAGAAGTGGTGACATGATAGTCAGCAGATTCTGATTCGCTTGGAGCGGTCGCTTCAGTCCAGACACCAGAGTCAGCCATTTTACGGGCCTCTTCTGCGATGCGCTTGGCGTTTTCTTCAATCTTACGCTGGGCTTCTTCTTCCGTTTTGCGTTTCAGCTCTGCGGCTTCAGCTTCACGGCGTGCTTTTTCTGCCTGAGCTGGTTTGGTTACTTCATCGGTATTTTGGTTGGTCACTTTATCTTTTTCCGCTGCATCACGCTTAGCTTTATCAGCGGCCTCACGTTTAGCTTGCTCTTCGGCGGCGCGTTTGGCTTTTTCCTGAGCTTCGCGCTGGGCTTGCTCTGCTGCTTCACGCTGTGCCTGTTCTTCCGCGTCACGCTTCGCCTGCTCTTCCGCTTCGGCCTGGGCAACTTCTGCCTCGGTCATATCACGTTTAACATAAGTGCGTTTCTTGCGGACCTCGATTTGCACCGATTTACTCTTCCCGCCGGTGCTCGGAATATTCAGTGTACTACGCGTTTTGCGTTGTAACGTCAGTTTGTTTGTCGCACCGGCATTTCCGCCATTCAGGTGCGCCAATAAAATTTCTTTTTCTTGCTGGGTCACAGAGTCAGCTTCGGACTTTGAGATCCCTGCATCAGCAAATTGCTGTACCAGGCGATCTACCGGTGTCTGAATCTCTGCCGCCAGCGATTTTACAGTTACATCTGTCATGCTGTTCCTTCCTGCTACAGTTTATTACGCGTTGTCGCCAAACCAGCAGATATTGCGCGCGGCCATGATAAGTTCACCAGCCTGCTCGTCACTAAGACCTTCAATATCAGCCAGATCGTCGACACCCTGCTCGGCAAGATCTTCCAGCGTACAAACCCCTTGTGCAGCCAGTTTAAATGCCATGCTACGTTCCAGACCCGCCAGGTTAAGCAGATCGTCAGCAGGCTTTTTGTCACCGAGACTTTCTTCCTGAGCTAAAGCCAGTGTGGTCAGCGCTTCTTTCGCACGTTCGCGCAGCGCATCCACGGTGTCTTCATCCAGGCCGTCGATTTCAAGCAGTTCGTTGACTGGCACGTAAGCCAGTTCTTCAAGCGTTGAGAAACCTTCTTCTACCAGAACCGTGGCGAAATCTTCATCGATGGCCAGGTATTTGGTAAAGGTATCAATCGCAGCGTGTGCCTCAGCCTGATGTTTGGCTTGCAGGTCGTCTGCTGTCATCACGTTCAGTTCCCACTTGTCATCACCACGATGCTGTTTCAACAATTGGGAGGCCAAACGCACGTTCTGGCCATTACGGCCAATCGCCTGTGCCAGATTGCTGGCTTCAACGGCGATATCCATGGTGCATTTATCTTCATCAACCACGATGGAAGCGACATCTGCCGGTGCCATTGCGTTGATAACGAATTGCGCAGGATTATCATCCCAAAGGATGATATCAATACGTTCACCGCCCAGTTCACTGGAAACAGCCTGAACGCGTGCACCACGCATGCCGACACAAGCACCGACCGGGTCGATACGTTTGTCGTTGGTTTTTACTGCAATTTTCGCACGGGAGCCAGGATCACGGGCCGCCGCTTTAATTTCAATCAGCTCTTCGCCAATTTCCGGCACTTCAATGCGGAACAGCTCAATCAGCATCTCGTTACGTGAACGGCTGACAAACAGCTGGGCACCGCGAGCTTCAGGGCGCACATCATACAGAACGCCACGAATACGGTCGCCAGAGCGGAAGTTTTCACGCGGAAGCATGTCTTCGCGCAGAATAACGGCTTCAGCGTTGCTGCCTAAATCCAGAGCGATGCTGTCACGGTTAACTTTCTTAACCACGCCGGTGACGATCTCACCCTGCTGCTCACGGAATTGATCAACGACCATCGCGCGCTCTGCTTCGCGTACTTTCTGTACGATAACTTGCTTAGCAGTTTGCGTGGTGATGCGGTCGAAAGTGACCGACTCGATTTGATCTTCAATATATCCGCCGAGCTCGATTGACGGATCTTCGTATTGTGCAGCTTCGAGGGTGATTTCGCGGGTCGGCTGAGTCACTTCATTGACTGCCACCCAGCGACGGAAAGTATCGAAGTCACCTGTTTTGCGGTCAATGCTGACGCGGACTTCGATTTCCTGCTCGTATTTTTTCTTGGTCGCCGTTGATAATGCAATTTCCAGCGCTTCAAAAATCTTCTCGCGCGGGAGGGATTTTTCATTAGAAACTGCTTCTACAACAGCCAGAATCTCTTTGTTCATCCTAGTTGCCTCTTCCAAACTCTTTAAAAGTGGGGTACCAGGTTCGCTTTCTGGATGTTGCTCAGTGCGAACACTTCATCTTTCCCTTCCACTGTCACCGTGATCATTTCGCCTTCGACAGCCTTAATTATGCCCTGCCATTTGCGACGATTCTGCACTGCCATACGCAGAACAATGCTGACTTCGTCACCCAGGAAACGTTGATAATGTTCAGCGGTGAACATAGGACGATCAAGGCCTGGAGAGGAAACTTCCAGGTTGTAGGCGACGGTAACTGGATCTTCAACGTCCAGCACAGCGCTCACCTGGTGGCTGACATCAGCACAATCATCAACATTGATCCCGGCGTCACTATCAATATAGATACGCAACGTCGATTGGCGAGCCCGAACGAACTCGATGCCCACCAGCTCAAAGCCAAGTGCCTCGACTGGTGCTGTAATCAGCTCTGTTAATTTTTGTTCTAATGTGGACAAGCCCACCCCCAAGACATAAAAAAAGGGCTAAATAGCCCAGTGATTCTGTTGCCAAATAACAAAAAACCCCGATAAATCGGGGCTTTATGCAACTGGACCCTATTCGCCGCATAGCGGCTTCGGTACAACTTTCGCGAAGTGTTATTTCAAATAGACGCTTTCAAATTGGAACTGCAGAACATCACAGGAAGACACTGAAAGTCTATTTGAAATAAACACTTAGGGAAAGTGGTTGCGGGGGCCGGATTTGAACCGACGACCTTCGGGTTATGAGCCCGACGAGCTACCAGGCTGCTCCACCCCGCGTCCGAAAACGTGGCAAATACTACGCCGATAATCGCTAAAAAGCAAATTATCATAAAGATTGGTACCGAGGACGGGACTTGAACCCGTAAGCCCATTCGGGCACTACCACCTCAAGGTAGCGTGTCTACCAATTCCACCACCTCGGCACTCTTTTTTTTCACAATCGCTTCTACTGTCCAAGTACAAGCCACTGTTTAAAACTTTTCACTTCTTGTGATAAGAAGGTTACTGCTTAGTGAGGAACGTCACTGTTAGGCGCTGCTGGAGCTGCCGGTGCAGTAGTCTGCTCAGTTTTCGCTGGCTGACTCAAGTTTTCCCACTCACTACCTTTTTGGCTTTTATTGGTGCTCATGTTCCCGAGAATCAAACTAATGATAAAGAACAGTGCTGCCAAAATGCCGGTCATACGGGTCATGAAGTTACCGGAACCACTCGAACCGAACAATGTGCCAGAAGCACCTGCTCCGAAAGAGGCTCCCATATCAGCGCCTTTACCTTGTTGCAGCATAACCAGAGCAACAAGCCCGATTGCCACGATAAGGAAAATCACCAGAAGAGCGTCGTACATAGTAGTACCTGTATCCTCGCGGGTTCACCGCATGCCAATTGCTTCTCACCATTTAGCAGGTCATTCAAGGACCCACTGAAGCGGGTGTGAATACTAACCAAAGCCGTATTGCCGTGCAAGGGCAATCTTCACCAAAATGTTCGTTTGCGGAAAAAAACGGCAAATTGTAAGAAAAATGGCTAACAGGACGTTGTGCAGCCACCCATATCTCGAAAATTCACCGTTTTTTATCAGGTTACGCCTTGACCGCTTTTACAGCATCAGCGATGCGGTTAGCCAGTTTTTCAACCAGTTCTGCATCTTCGCCTTCAACCATTACACGCAGCAAAGGCTCGGTGCCTGATTTACGCAACAGTACCCGGCCGCGGCCCGCTAACTGTTTTTCAACTTCGGCCGTAACCTGCTTAACTTCGTCGGATTCCAGCGGATCATGTTCACCGGCAAACCGGACGTTAACCAGGATTTGTGGCAGCAATTTCATGCCGCTGCACAAATCATGCAGACTCATGTGATTACGAACCATGGCGGTAAGCACTTGCAAACCGGCCACGATGCCGTCACCGGTGGTAGTTTTATCCAGCAGAATGATATGACCGGAGTTCTCAGCACCAATACGCCAGCCTTTTTCCTGCATTTTTTCCAGCACGTAGCGGTCGCCCACTTTCGCGCGGGTAAACGGAATACCGAGTTGTTTTAATGCCAGTTCCAGGCCCATATTGCTCATCAGGGTGCCGACAGCGCCACCTTTCAACTGGCCCTGACGCAGACCTTCACGGGCAATGATGTAAAGGATCTGGTCACCATCGACCTTATTGCCTTCATGGTCGACCATAATCAGACGATCGCCGTCACCGTCAAATGCCAGTCCGACATGGGCTTTTTCAGCCAGAACGCGTTGCTGTAACTGACGGACGTCTGTCGCACCGCACTCTTCATTGATATTCATCCCGTCCGGGTCGCAGCCGATGGTAATCACTTTAGCGCCCAGTTCACGCAGAACACTTGGCGCAATGTGGTAGGTCGCGCCATTGGCACAATCCACAACGATTTTCAGGCCGTTCAGGCTCAGTTCGCTCGGGAATGTCCCTTTGCAGAATTCGATATAGCGACCGGCAGCATCCACAATACGGCTGGCTTTACCCAAAGCGGCGGATTCTACGCAGGTCAGCGGTTTTTCCAGCTCAGCTTCAATGGCTTCTTCCACTTCGTCTGGCAACTTAGTGCCGTCAATAGTGAAGAATTTTATTCCGTTATCGTAAAATGGGTTATGCGAAGCAGAAATCACAATCCCGGCTTCAGCACGGAAGGTACGGGTCAGATACGCAACCGCAGGTGTAGGCATCGGACCGGTAAAGGAAGCCGACAGCCCCGCAGCAGCCAGACCGGCTTCAAGTGCAGATTCCAGCATGTAGCCGGAAATACGGGTATCTTTACCGATAATCACTTTACCCGAACCATGACGCGCTAATACTTTGCCTGCTGCCCAGCCCAGTTTGAGAACGAAATCAGGGGTGATCGGGCTGTCGCCTACTTTTCCACGTATGCCATCAGTACCAAAGTATTTACGGTTGCTCATAATTAATTTTTATCCCTTGCAGAAAGTGTCGCTTCCACGATACGCATCGCTTCGACGGTTTCTTTAACATCATGTACGCGAACTATCTGAGCTCCCTGCATGGCAGCGATCACGGCACAGGCAATACTGCCCGTCACTCGTTTCTCCGGTGACACATGCAGCAACTGCCCTACCATAGATTTCCTCGACATCCCCACCAGAAGTGGCAACCCGAAGTGATGGAACTCAGCCAGTCTGGCGAGTAACTGGTAGTTATGTTCTAAATTTTTACCGAAACCGAAGCCCGGGTCGAGCAACAATTTGCTTTTCGGAATGCCAGCATTCACACAACGTGCAATTTGCTCGACAAAATACTGATCTACCTGCGCAACGACGTTGTCGTATCGCGGGGCATGTTGCATCGTTTTCGGGTCACCCTGCATGTGCATCAGACAAACGGGTAAACCCGTTTCTGCCGCAGCCTGCAATGCCCCAGGTTCCTGAAGTGAGCGAATATCGTTAATCAGATGCATACCGGCACTTGCTGCTTCGCGGATAACCGACGCCTTCGAGGTATCCACCGAAATCCAGACATCAAAACGTCGGGCAATAGCTTCTACGACCGGCACCACACGGGCCAGCTCTTCCTCTTCACTGACTTCAGCAGCGCCGGGACGCGTTGATTCGCCGCCGATATCAAGGATTGTCGCCCCGGCATCGACCATCGCCTGAGCGTGTCGAAGTGCAAGGTCAAGCGTGTTGTGGCGTCCGCCATCTGAAAAAGAATCCGGGGTAACATTCAGGATCCCCATCACCTGGGGAAAAGTGAGATCCAGTATCGACTCTCTGGCTGTGAGGTGCATAAATCATGTCCCTTCTGGTCGTTCGTGAGGCAGTTTCAAATTCCGAGACAAAGAATGCACGCATAAAAAACCCCGGGCAAGCCCGGGGTTGAGTGTTATCTGCGTTATTTTCCAACCAGCTGCTTATTTGCCGCTGAATTGCTCAAACATCGTGTTACCAGGATTTGGCGTGCGAGGTTCGTCAACTGGCGTTGGCGCTTTTGGGGCACCGCCGTCGTTAGAATTATTGTTGCCGTTTTTACCGTTAGCATCATCCCAGCCAGCAGGCGGGCGAACTTCTGTGCGGTTCATCAGGTCATCAATTTGCGGTGCATCGATGGTTTCGTACTTCATCAGGGCATCTTTCATTGAATGAAGGATATCCATGTTTTCCATCAGCAACGTACGCGCACGAATGTAGTTACGTTCAACCAGAGACTTAACTTCCTGATCGATGATGCGGGCCGTTTCATCAGACATATGTTTAGCTTTCGCAACTGAACGACCGAGGAAGACTTCGCCTTCTTCTTCCGCATACAGCAACGGACCTAATTTCTCTGAGAAGCCCCACTGCGTAACCATATTACGGGCAATAGAGGTGGCAACCTTAATGTCGTTGGACGCACCGGTAGACACTTTTTCCACACCGTAGATGATCTCTTCAGCAAGACGGCCACCGTACAAGGTAGAAATCTGGCTTTCGAGTTTCTGACGGCTGGCACTGATAGCATCGCCTTCAGGCAGGAAGAAGGTCACACCTAATGCACGGCCACGAGGAATAATGGTCACTTTATGCACCGGGTCATGTTCAGGAACCAGACGACCAATAATGGCGTGGCCTGCTTCGTGATAGGCGGTGGACTCTTTCTGCGATTCAGTCATCACCATGGAACGGCGCTCAGCACCCATCATGATTTTGTCTTTGGCTTTTTCGAACTCAACCATCGACACCACACGTTTGTTGCCACGTGCAGAGAACAATGCAGCTTCGTTAACCAGGTTAGCCAGGTCAGCACCCGAGAAACCAGGTGTACCACGGGCAATCACAGACGCATCCACATCAGTAGCCAGCGGAACGCGACGCATGTGAACTTTCAGGATCTGTTCACGACCACGAACGTCTGGCAAACCGACAACAACCTGACGGTCAAAACGGCCCGGACGCAGCAACGCAGGGTCCAGAACATCAGGACGGTTGGTTGCAGCAATAACGATGATACCTTCGTTACCTTCAAAGCCATCCATCTCAACCAACATCTGGTTCAGTGTCTGTTCACGTTCATCGTGACCACCACCTAAACCTGCACCACGCTGACGGCCAACGGCGTCGATTTCATCGATAAAGATGATACATGGGGCAGCTTTCTTCGCTTGTTCGAACATGTCACGCACACGAGATGCACCAACACCCACGAACATTTCTACGAAGTCAGAACCGGAAATCGTAAAGAATGGCACTTTGGCTTCGCCGGCAATTGCTTTCGCCAGCAAGGTTTTACCGGTACCCGGAGGACCAACCATCAGAACGCCTTTAGGAATCTTACCGCCCAGTTTCTGGAAACGGCTTGGCTCGCGCAGGTAATCTACCAGCTCGCTCACCTCTTCCTTCGCTTCGTCACAACCTGCAACGTCAGCAAACGTCGTTTTGATTTGGTCTTCCGTCAGCATGCGGGCTTTGCTTTTACCAAAGGACATTGCGCCTTTGCCACCGCCGCCCTGCATCTGTCGCATAAAGAATATCCAGACGCCAATCAGAAGCAGCATCGGGAACCATGAAATGAAGATAGTCGCCAGGAAACTCTGCTGTTCAGGCGGTTCACCAACAACTTTCACGTTTTTGCTCAGCAGCGTATCCAGTAATTTAGGATCATTAACCGGAATATAGGTTGTGTATTTGCTGCTGTCTTTTTTGATAACGTCAATCGCACGTCCATTGATACGTACTTCACGGACCTGGTCTTGGGCCACTTCGGTTGTAAAGGTAGTGTAATCTACCTTACTGCCATTAGATTCGCTGGGACCAAAACTCTGAAATACAGACATCAATACAACTGCGATGACTAACCAGAGGATCAGGTTCTTCGCCATGTCACTCAAGGGATTAACCTCATATTACAACTGTGTTAACAAACAGCGTTAGGGAACTACAGTTTCCGCCCTGTCGCTACGATGTACACTTCTCGCGAACGTGCTCGGGAAGCGTCTGGCTTACGAATCTTCACCTTCGTAAACAGGGAGCGAATTTCCCGCAGGTATTCATCAAAGCCATCTCCCTGAAACACCTTCACCAGGAAACTTCCACCTGGTGCTAATACATCCCGACACATATCCAATGCTAATTCAACCAGATACATCGATTTTGGAATATCGACTGCCGGAGTACCGCTCATATTAGGCGCCATGTCAGACATGACCACCTGAACTTTGCTTTCTCCCACGCGTTCGAGCAGCGCTTTGAGAACTAATTCATCACGAAAATCCCCCTGAAGGAAGTCGACTCCAACAATAGGATCCATAGGTAAAAGGTCAAGAGCAATAATTCGCCCTTTGTTACCGATCTGCGTAGCCACATACTGTGACCAACCGCCAGGTGCTGCACCTAAATCAACCACCGTCATACCCGGTTTAAACAGCTTATCGCCTTGCTGTATTTCATCAAGTTTAAACCAGGCACGGGAACGCAGCCCTTTTTTCTGTGCTTGTAGCACATATTTATCGCTAAAGTGTTCCTGCAACCAGCGACTGGAACTTGCAGAACGCTTTTTATTAGACATTATTTAGTAACCATATAGTTTTCCAACCACCCTGAGTTAGAGCCTTTGGAACAAGCCGTTAGCATCATGGCGTCTATGGCTAAGTCAGTATAATTGACCTCCCGAAGCAGTCCGGGTTGGTCATATACATGAGATGGCGGTAGAATGAACCGTTTTCAATCCCAACTTAAGCAAAAAAGACGATGAATCTTAACAATAAACAAAAACAGTACCTGAAAGGTCTGGCACATCCACTGAAACCGGTTGTTATGCTGGGCAACAACGGCCTGACAGAAGGTGTGTTGGCCGAAATCGAACAGGCACTGCAACATCACGAACTGATCAAGGTAAAAGTCGCGGCAGAAGAACGTGAGACGAAGACCTTGATCGTAGACGCGATTGTGCGTGAAACCAAGGCGTGTAATGTGCAAGTCATCGGCAATATGCTGGTACTTTATCGCCCTTCCACCGAAGACCGCAAAATTATCTTACCGCGTTAATCCATTAAGGTTTAACGAAAAGCGCTGTAGATTTTCGGAAAGGTGCCACGAAATCACGTTCAGGGGAAGGTCTTAGCGGGCCTTTTTACTTTAGTTTTCAATTTACTGTGAAGTAATTCACTGCATGAATGTGAGAATTACAGGGCGAAACATCACGTTTCGCCCTTTTTAATGCAGATTTTAGAGGTATTCGACCTTCAATACTTCAAATTCAACATCACCGCCAGGTGTTTTGATGACCACAACGTCATCCTGTTCTTTACCGATTAAACCACGTGCAATCGGTGAGTTTACAGAAATGAGGTTCTGTTTAAAATCAGCTTCGTCATCGCCCACAATGCGGTATTTTTGTTCTTCTTCAGTATCCAGATTCAGCACGGTTACTGTGGCACCAAAAATCACGCGACCCGTCGCAGGCATTTTTGTCACATCGATAACCTGAGCGTTCGAAAGCTTGGCTTCGATTTCCTGAATACGGCCTTCACAAAAACCCTGCTGCTCACGCGCAGCATGGTATTCAGCATTCTCTTTCAAATCGCCGTGTTCACGTGCGGTCGCGATATCAGAAATGATTTTCGGGCGACGGACACTTTTCAGATGGTCCAGTTCTTCACGTAATCTTTCTGCGCCACGCAATGTCATCGGAATCGGTTTCATATATTTATTACCTCTAACTTGGTCCTTTCGGTAAACACCGTCCTGATTGAATCAGGTAAGAAATTAAGCCAGCTCTTCTGACCGACTCTCTGGCGAAAAACAAAAAAAACCTCACCCGGAGTTGCCACCAGGCCAGGATTCATTTTGCATTTTGATTCGTATTTTAACGTAGAGTTCCTTGAGGATCATCGTTTACTTTCAGCCACGTTGCGCCTTGGTTCGTAGCATCGTAGTATGGCACCACATTATCCTGCCGTTACCCAGAGCCTTTACTCAAAATAATGCGTTTTTTACGAATTGTCAGTGGATTAGCATGCGCGTTTGTACTGAATACAAATGCGGCTCAGATCGAAAATTACACAGAATATCTGCCTGACGGCACGAATCTGGCTGTGCTGGTACAGAAAATTGGCGCGCCTGCGCCGGCTATAGACTATCACGGTACTCAGATGGCATTGCCCGCCAGTACCATGAAGATTCTGACCGCGCTGGCGGCCCTGTTGCAGCTTGGGCCTGATTTTCGTTTCACCACCACTCTTGAAACACCAGGTTCCGTTTCAGATGGCATATTAAAAGGTGATTTGGTCGCTCGTTTTTCCGGCGATCCGACCCTAAAACGTCAGAATATTCGGAATATGGTCGCTGTTTTGAAAAAACAGGGCGTCAAAGAAATCACCGGCGATGTGGTTATCGATACTTCGGTTTTTGCCAGCCATGACAAAGCGCCGGGATGGCCATGGAACGACATTACCCAATGCTTTAGCGCACCGCCAGCTGCCGCCATTGTCGACAGAAACTGTTTCTCCGTCTCACTTTACAGTGCGCCGAAACCTGATGAAAACGCATTTATTCGCGTCGCGTCTTACTATCCGGTACATATGTTTAGCGAAGTGCGCACTCTGGCGAAAGGCTCTCCGGATGCACAATATTGTGAACTGGACGTCGTCCCCGGTGAATTCAATCGCTATACCCTCACCGGCTGTCTGACCCAACGCAGCGAACCTTTGCCGCTGGCATTCGCTATTCAGGATGGCGCCAGTTATGCCGGTGCGATTTTAAAAGATGAGCTGTTGCAGGCTGATATTCAGATCGATGGCACGTTAAAGCGGCAGACTAAGCCAACACCGGCGGGTACCGTTCTGGCGCAAACCCAGTCGGCGCCGTTGCATGATCTGTTGCATCAGATGCTGAAGAAATCAGACAACATGATCGCCGATACGGTATTTCGTACTATTGGCCATCAGCGTTTTGGCGTGCCGGGAACGTGGCGTGCAGGTTCAGATGCTGTCCGTCAGATTTTGCGTCAGAAAGCAGGCGTGGATTTAGGAAACTCTATTCAGGTTGATGGTTCCGGTCTTTCCCGCCATGACTTGCTGTCACCGGCCACCATGATGCAGGTCCTTCAATACATCGCGCAGCATGATAAAGAGTTAGACTTTATCTCAATGCTGCCATTAGCCGGTCATGACGGAACCTTGCAATATCGCGGCGGTTTGCATGAAGCGGGCGTTGACGGCAAAGTATCGGCGAAAACCGGCTCACTGTCTGGTGTATACAACCTTGCAGGCTTTATTACGACGGCCAGCGGACAACGAATGGCCTTTGTCCAGTTCCTTTCAGGATATGCGGTTCCGCCTGAAGATCAACGCACGCGACGGGCTCCGCTGGTACGTTTTGAAAGCCGTCTCTACAGGGATATCTACCAAAATAATTAACCACGGAGAAGTGCCAGACAATGAAACTACTGATCGTTGAAGATGATGAACTTTTACGGCAGGGGTTGATGCTGGCACTTACCAGTGAAAATTATGCCTGCGACTGCGCTTCAACGGCGGCCGAGGCGCACAGCCTGATTCAAACCAGCCAGTACAGTCTGGTGATCCTGGATTTAGGATTGCCAGACAAAGACGGGGCAACGTTACTGCGCGAGTGGCGACGCCAGAACATCGCTCTCCCCGTCCTTATCCTTACCGCCCGGGATGCGTTAGAAGACCGCGTCGATGGTCTTGATGCCGGCGCTGATGATTACCTGATCAAACCTTTTGCTCTGGTCGAATTACAGGCCCGCGTGAGGGCGCTTATCCGCCGTTATCAGGGACAAAGCGACAATCAAATTTCAGTGGGTAATCTTAAAATCAACTTGTCCTCGCAACAGGCTTATCTCGACAACAATCCGGTAGAAGTCACTCCGAAAGAGTTCGCGATTTTGTCGCGCCTGATGATGCGTGCCGGTCAAACCGTGAACAGGGAATTACTTCAGCAAGATCTTTACACCTGGCAGGATGATCTCGGTTCCAACACACTCGAAGTCCATGTCCATAACCTGCGTCGTAAGCTCGGTAAAGAAGTCATCCGTACCGTACGTGGCATTGGCTACCGGCTGGAAATTCTACAATGACCAGTATGCGTCGCCGTCTGCTGGTTATGCTGGCATTGATTTTATTCGTCACTCAGCTCACCAGTGTTTTCTGGCTCTGGCACGAGAGCCAGGAACAAATTAATCTGCTGGTCAATGACACTCTGTCAGCCAAAGTCCGTAACGCACATGTTGAGAAGGAAATTGCAGAAGCCATTGCTTCACTGATTGCTCCTTCCTTACTGATGATGAGTATTACTCTGATACTGTCCTTTTGGGCCATCAGCTGGATCATTCGCCCTCTCAATCAGTTGCAGAAACGTCTTGAAACCCGCTCGGCTGATAACCTTTCTCCCCTGCCGCTTAACAGTGAAATCAGGGAGGTGGTTGCCGTGACCAATGCACTCAATCAGCTGTTTTCCCGTCTCTCCAGCACTATCCAGCAGGAACGATTGTTCACTGCAGATGCGGCGCATGAGTTGCGTACTCCTCTCGCTGGCGTGCGGTTGCATTTAGAAATCATGCAAAAAAATGGCGTGGAAGGCAGCGATATGTTGATAACGCGTATCGACCTGCTGATACACACCATAGAACAATTGCTCATGCTTGCCCGCGCAGGACAAAATTTCGCGAAAGGCGAATACCAGCAAGTCGATCTCATCAGTAACGTCATGACGCCACTCGAAGAAGAGTTGCGCGAGATGCTTGATGAACGGGGACAGAAGCTGAAAATGCACTTACCGGCGTTTGCTGAAATTCAGGGAGATGCCGTGCTGCTGCGTTTGATGGTGCGCAATCTTGTCGAAAACGCCCACCGTTACAGTCCGGAAAATAGCGATATCACAATTACGATTGTGCCCAAAAATAACGGCTTCCTGATACAGATTGATGATGCGGGTCCGGGCATTGATGAGAACAAAACCAGCGAACTGACACAGGCGTTTAAACGCAGCGATCAACGATATGGCGGCAGCGGCCTGGGCTTAAATATTGTGGTACGGATCACGCATCTGCACGCAGGCATATTGACCTTAAGAAACCGTATCGATAACGCGGGGCTCAGTGCACAGTGCTGGTTACCGGATGTCGCGCTACAAAGTTCACTTATCCCATCCACGGATATTTCAAACATTGCATATTAAAAGACTGTTTACGATGCTAATGCGTATCTATATTCAGAAGGTTACATTGCTATTTTTATGCAACCTTTGAATTAATCATTATGTTTACAGAATTAGTGTACACCTGGATAAATGATTATGATTTAAAATAAAAATTTATAATAACGAAATAGCAGCCCATGAAGAGCTGCGCAATGATCATCATCAACAATAACCGGCAAAAGTTAGTTTCACCGACCAGTGAATTTTGCGTTATATTTCGCCCATACTTCTTTGGAATGTTTTTTTAGTTTACGTTCGCCCACATAAGTTTGGATATCTTGTTCCCAAGGTGGAGATACTGCCTCACCTAAATGCCAGAAATAAACATTATTTTTAAACCTATGCCAGTTTCGGTATATATGACGTAATTCTGAACCTGTAATAGAGCGGTTACCTTCCACTGTGTCTCTATTTTTCCCAACTCTAAAGTTCTTATTGGCAACTGCTGTGACATCCAACGCATCAAGAGCAAAGTGGATATTTTTTCCTACTGATATCCCCCACTCAACAACAGCTTTACATTTTCTACGTAAATCCTGGTTGCTGCCAGAGCCCCCCCATGCAGAAGAGTATTTCGGATGTTTACGGATAAAACTCTCAAGCAGGGACTGATCGCAATTGGCTGAAAAAGGGTCAATTTTGACTACATGATAGCTATCGGCTGTGATTACTTTTCCTTTAAAATCTTTAGCGTTTGCTATGTACCACTTACGGGCATAATCGGAATGGACACCATACATCAGATCACCTTGCTTAGGTTTAGGATGAGGCATATAACGCTCCTTGTTTTTAATTAAAATATAATTCGATGAAGAAAGAAAATTAATTTTAATATATGGGACTATTATAACACTAGTCCTCCACCTCGATAAAATAAAGAAATTAAAGCATTATTTTAAATGGAAAAATCCGTATAGATATATAACTACTATGAATGATATTTTGGGTGACGATAAGAGTTGTTATTGGAGGCGATACAAAGTTAAGTTTATGTTACTTCTTCTTTCTGTAAAAAAGAAATGTTATAGCTGATAAATTATCAGTCCTGTTTTAACAAGACACTGAAACATAAGTCAGTTGCAAGGCAGGCTTGAGGACAATGAGAAAGGCAAAATGACAGGATAAATGAACTCAAAAAGTAGACGGCACGTGCCTAAAAATGGCATAAGAGTGGTTTTCGGAAAAGCTGCCTAAGGCAACTTTTCCGTCTTTATTCACAACAACTCTTGAGGATTAACGTTCGTAAATGATTTCTACGCCTTCGTCGTCATCTTCATCCCAGTCATCATCCCAGTCGTCGTCAGCTTCAGCTTCCACTTCAGCCAGTTGCTCACGGTGATAGTCATCCCACATGAACTCAACTTTCTCTGGCGCAGCTTCTTCAATTGCCATGTGCTTAGGATTTTCATTGATGAATTTCATCACGTCCCAGCACAACGCATTCACGCCTTCGCGGTTTGCGGCGGAAATCAGATAGTAATTACCTTCCCAACCCAACGCATCGGCGATAGCTTTTGCACGTGCTTCCGCTTCTTCTTTTTCAATCAGATCAACTTTGTTGAATACTAACCAGCGCGGCTTTTCAGCCAGCTTGGCGTTGTATTGCTTCAACTCATTGATGATGACTTTCGCGTTTTCGATTGGATCAGATTCATCAATCGGCGCGATGTCGATCAGATGCAAGAGAACCCGGCAACGCTCGAGATGCTTCAGGAAACGAATACCCAGACCTGCGCCTTCAGATGCCCCTTCAATCAGACCTGGGATATCTGCAACCACAAAGCTCTGCTCGTGATCCATACGGACAACGCCCAGGCTCGGAACCAGCGTGGTAAACGGATAATCAGCAACTTTAGGTTTCGCCGCAGACACTGAACGAATAAAAGTAGATTTACCCGCATTTGGCAGACCCAACATACCTACGTCAGCCAGCAGCATCAGTTCGAGTGCGATATCGCGCTCTTCACCTTTGGTGCCCATGGTTTTCTGACGCGGTGAACGGTTCACGGAAGATTTAAAGCGGGTGTTACCCAGCCCGTGGAAACCGCCTTTCGCGACCATATTAACCTGACCATTTTGGGTCATGTCGGCCAGGACTTCACCCGTGCTTTGGTCGAGAACGCGGGTTCCGACAGGCACTTTAATGGTGATATCTTTACCGCGCTTACCGGTACAGTCGCTGCTCTGACCGTTAGTACCGCGCTCAGCACGATAAGATTTCACAAAGCGGAAATCGATCAGCGTATTGAGGTTCTCATCAGCAACCAGGTAAACATCGCCGCCATCACCACCGTCACCGCCGTCAGGGCCGCCACGTGGAATGTATTTTTCGCGGCGGAAGCTGACGCACCCGTTACCGCCATCACCGGCCACAACCAGAATCGTGGCTTCATCAACAAACTTCATTTGTACCGTCTCCGTAAATCATTCGCCGGGCAGCTAAAGTTTAGCTACCAGGTTTTGCTCTGTCCGACGTGGCCACCAACGATGGCCAATTGCGGAAAACATTGCACCCGCCACCACCACAAATGCCCCAAGATAACCAATGAAATTAAGCACTGGTGCAGCAAAAAAGTCAGGCCAGGCAAGTGCCAATAAATCTGAAAATAGCAGGGTAAACAACGGGGTCAGTGTCACAAGAGCACTGACCTGAGCAGCCTGCCATCTCGCCATCGCTTCCGCTAAGGCGCCATATCCTACTAAGGTATTCGCGCCGCAAAACAACAGACAGGCAAACTGCCAGCCGCTGAGCTGTGAAAGCACCGCCGGGCTGGCCAGCGGGAGCAATGCGATAGAACATAAAGTGTACAGCAAAAACAGGATTTGCGGTGAAGCCAGTTGGCGCAGTAATACCTTTTGCGCCACGCCGTATATCACCCAAACCGTTGCTGCCCCGACGCCAAAAATCACACCCAAGGTGTAATCCGTCAGACGGGTAAAGATTTCAATCAGGCTGGTATTAAAAAATAATATCAGCCCGAATATTAACATACTGGCGCCAATGACCTGCGTAACACGCATCCTTTCTTTCAGGATAATCACGCTGGCCACCATTATCCCGACAGGAGAAAGCTGACCAATTACCTGAGAGGCCGTTGGACTGAGAAATTGCAGGGACGAACTAAAAAGGACAAAGTTCCCCAGCAATCCGCAGGTGGCAATCAGGACTAAAACCAGCCAGCGAGGCCGGCTAAAAATCGCTTTCGGCGGTAATCTGTGTCTGGCAGCAAGAATACAACCCAACACAATGGCAGCCATCGAAAATCGATACCAGACTACAGTGAAGGGATCCATCACCACTAAAACCTGCTTCATGGCGATGGGCAAAGATCCCCAACTCATAGCAGTGATCAGTGCCAACATAATCCCAACAGGGGCCTGCGATTTCGTGTCCATATCCCGCCAGAATGGGCTAACCAGAATGTAAAAAGCCCCGCAACGAATTGCGGGGCTTACATCTATTTACTAAGACGCGAAAAACTTATTCAGCTTCGATGCTGATGTACTTACGGTTTTTCGGGCCTTTAACTTCGAACTTGACTTTACCGTCAGCCAAAGCAAACAGAGTGTGGTCCTTGCCGCAACCCACGTTGATACCAGCGTGGAATTTAGTGCCGCGCTGACGAACGATGATGCTGCCTGCCAGTACTGCTTCGCCGCCAAAGCGTTTTACGCCCAGACGTTTAGCTTCTGAATCGCGACCGTTACGTGTGGAGCCGCCAGCCTTTTTGTGTGCCATTGTTCCGCTCTCCTAATCTTAAGCGCTGATGCCGGTGATTTTAACGTCAGTGAACCACTGACGGTGGCCCTGCTGCTTACGATAGTGTTTACGACGACGAAACTTAACGATTTTGACCTTTTCGCCACGACCGTGAGCAACGACTTCAGCTTTAATTACACCGCCAGCAACTAAAGGCAGGCCGATGTTAATTTCTTCACCGTTTGCAATCATCAGAACCTGATCGAATTCGATAGCTTCGCCAGTTGCAACGTCCAGCTTCTCCAGACGAATAGTCTGGCCTTCGCTGACACGGTGTTGTTTACCACCACTTTGGAAAACCGCGTACATATAAAACTCCGCTTTCCGCGCACTCAACTTTGTATAGTCCAGAGGGCGCTATAAATATTCACAATAGGGCGCGAATTCTACGCAAAAAATCAGCATAAGACAAGAGCACAATGCCTACAAAAGAAGAAAAAAAGCGCAGTTCTTTCGATAGCATTTATCTACACTGTTTTTCAAGTACAATCCCCTTTACAGTTAGCGCCATGTGCCAATGTGAGCCAGATCTCATTGCGGTGAAGAGAACAACAGCCGAAAAAACACAATGAACCTAGAACAGATTATTGATCTTACCCAGGACGACATGGCTGCAGTCAACGCATCCATCCTTGAACAGTTGAATTCAGAGGTTTCTCTCATCAATCAACTGGGATATTACATCATTAGTGGCGGCGGCAAACGTATCCGCCCGATGATAGCAGTACTGGCAGCCAAAGCACTATCCTACCAGGGCGATAAACACGTAAAAGTGGCCGCTCTGATTGAGTTTATCCATACCGCCACGCTGTTGCATGACGACGTCGTTGATGAGTCTGATATGCGTCGAGGTAAAGCGACTGCTAATGCCGCGTTTGGTAACGCAGCCAGCGTGCTTGTCGGTGATTTCATCTACACCCGGGCATTTCAAATGATGACGGATCTGGAATCGCTCCCGGTTCTTGCGCTGATGGCAAAAGCGGTCAATGTGATTGCTGAAGGTGAAGTTCAGCAACTGATTAACTGTAATGATCCGGACATCACTGAAGAAAGCTACATGCAGGTTATCTACAGCAAAACTGCGCGCCTGTTTGAAGCGGCATCACAATCCTCTGCCATGCTGGCTGGCGGGAATGATGAGCAAATTAAAGCATTGCAGGATTACGGCCGTTACCTCGGTACAGCATTCCAGCTGATAGACGATTTGCTCGATTATGATGCTGACGGTGAAACACTGGGCAAAAACACCGGTGATGATCTCGATGAAGGTAAACCGACGTTGCCGCTTCTTCACGCCATGAAGCACGGCGATGCTGAACAATCGGCCATGATTCGAAAAGCTATCGAAGAAGGCAACGGACGTCATTTACTTGAACCTGTTCTTGCCGCGATGCATCAATGGGGCTCACTGACCTATACCCGTCAGCGTGCTGAAGAAGAAGCAGATAAAGCCATTCAGGCACTGCAGGTTCTTCCTGATTCCGAATATCGGGCTGCGCTCGAAGGTCTGGCACATATGTCTGTAAAACGCGATTTCTGAATCTACTCCGTCGTACCCGCCGGCAGGCAGGTACGACGGTATTGTCCGATTAAGCCTCCCCCGGTTTGCGTAACCTGTTAAGCATTTCCGCTACACCCTCCCGCACGATAAAAGAAATCATTGTTTCCCGTTCCGGCTCCCTGAGTTGTTTATAACTTTCAATCCAAATCGCCAGAGGGTCCTGATGAGAGGTATACACATATTCCGCAGAGTGTTCGTTCATGGCCAGACTCGCCACCGCACTGCCCGGTAAACTGTCGATGTGATATTCCACCGCCCGCCCCTGCACACCTCGCCTGCGACGCTTTACCCAGCCTAATCTGCGGGCCATTCCATGCACACCCTGTGTTGACGTTGGAAGGCCTTCTTTTCCGGTCAATTCCTTTGCTGCAAACCACTCTTTTTTCATAACATTCCTTGTATTTCTTATATAAGAATAAGAAAGGTTGTTGTTATAGATTCATGACATGCAATTAATCATGATGTCCTTCCTGGCTGGTGAGCGTTTTTTTAAAGATGGTATTAACACGTGTCATTTAGGAATACAGGTATTTAACGAAAAGAAGATATTCAATTTTTCAGAATGCGTCTACTGCTGCTTTAAAAAGTTTCCATGAATTAATTTCATCAAAAGTTGTTCAACACCCTAAAAAGGACTTTTTCAGAAAGTTATGAAAGCAATCTCTTTCAGGAAAAGAAAAAACTAAAACAAAATCCTTTGATAACATATTGTTGCATAAAAACTCATTTATAAACCTATACTAACCATTGTTTCATCGATCACTTTCGCCACACAAAAAAAATTCAAACATCACCAATATTTATGTAACTGCTAAAAATAACAACATTCCAATAACTCATCCTAATAAAATGTATTCAACAAATTCAATAAAAATCGAGATAAATCACAAAAAGCAAATTTAAATTACTTGTTTGTTTTAATTATAATAAGAATGTATTTTCGAAATAAGAGAATAACTTATTATTCGGAAACATTGATGAGGCTAACTAAAAATTACAATAAGCACTCGGAGAATATATATTTTTGGCAATAGCCTCTTATAGCTTCTTATAATCTGTTTAACCCATAAGGAAAGATCATGACGGCAAATAATAAAGACTGGCATCAGGCAGATATCATTGCAGCGCTTCGTAAAAAAGGAACAACACTGGCTGCAGTGTCGCGTTCCGCAGGGCTAAGCTCTTCCACGCTCTCAAACGCGTTATCAAGACCGTGGCCAAAGGGGGAATTGCTGATTGCCAGTGCGCTGGGCGTTCATCCGTCGCTCATCTGGCCCAGCCGTTACTTTGATGCGAAGACATTAAAGATCATTGAGCGCCGATGCCGGCCGGCTCCTGATAAGCTCGCATAAAATCAAATATTCAGAAAACAAAAAACCGCCAGATTTCTCTGGCGGCTCTTTGACTCAACAATCTGCTTGTTAATGCCTTACTTAATGAGGACTTACTTATTGATAAACTGCTCACCTAACTCAATATCTTTACGCAGGATATCTAACATTGAGTCCAGGGATTGTTGCTCAAAAGTGCTGAGCTTGCCGATGTTGATAAGCTCAGCGACCCCTTCTTTACCCAGAAGAACAGGCTGCGCAAAGAAACGGGCATGTTCACCCTTTCCTTCAACATAAGCACATTCAACGACATTGCTTTCACCTTGTAAGGCACGAACCAGAGAAAGCCCGAAACGTGCTGCGGCTTGCCCCATGGAAAGCGTGGCAGAACCCCCCCCCGCTTTAGCTTCTACAACTTCCGTACCGGCATTCTGAATACGCTTCGTCAGTGCTTCAACTTCGCTGTCACTGAAGGTGATTTCAGAAAGCTGAGATAATAAAGGAAGGATAGTCACCCCTGAATGCCCGCCAATAACCGGCACTTCGATGTCTTCTGGCTGCTTACCTTTGAGTTCAGCGACAAAAGTGTTGGAGCGAATAGTATCCAGCGTTGTCACACCAAACAGTTTGTTCTTGTCGTATACGCCTGCATTTTTCAATACTTCAGCCGCAATCGCAACGGTGGTATTGACGGGATTGGTGATGATCCCGATGCAGGCTTTCGGGCATGTACTGGCCACTTGCTGGATCAGATTGCGAACAATGCCCGCATTCACGTTGAACAAATCAGATCGGTCCATCCCCGGTTTACGGGCGACACCCGCAGAGATCAGGACGATGTCTGCGCCAACCAGAGCCGGCTTCGCATCTTCACCGCAAAAACCTTTGATTTTGACTGCTGTGGGGATATGACTGAGATCGACAGCGACACCCGGAGTAACCGGAGCGATATCATATAATGAGAGTTCGGAACCGGAAGGTAGCTGGGTCTTGAGCAGAAGCGCGAGGGCTTGACCGATACCGCCCGCAGCACCGAGAACTGCAACTTTCATCCTATACTCCTTTTTTATCATTAACTTATAAGTGTCGTGGAATTATTTTAGTGTGACCTTAATCACTTACGCTGTTAAAAACAATTGCTCACCTGCAGAGAAACTGAGGTTGGTCGTTTAGAAAGTAAAAAAAACCCTTTGCGACGACCTTTTCCGGTCTTTTATGACTTTTTATCGGAAAGCGACATCATTAAAAGTAGCACCACAAAACCTACCAGGTTAATAAATGGTTAAATTCGCTCCAATGTTGAGAGCTGAATCGAGATCATCACATTAAGGACGGATTGAGGGTCTGGCTTCACCCTAATGCACAATTTTGGCATATTCATTACCTCTCCTTTATACCCATCACGCCAGCATTCCTTGCCGGATGCATAATTCGGGATCTGCATCTCGTCGTGATGTTGCATAAAAATGCAATTATCTGCATAATCAACACAACTATGATACAGAGACCAGGGTGCAAAATGCGTAATCCTGCTAAACAGGAAGATTTGATCAAAGCCTTCAAAGCATTGTTGAAGGAAGAGAAATTCAGTTCTCAGGGCGAAATTGTTGCCGCACTTCAGGATGACGGTTTCGAAAATATCAACCAGTCAAAAGTCTCCCGGATGCTGACCAAGTTTGGTGCTGTCAGAACCCGTAATGCGAAGATGGAAATGGTGTACTGTCTGCCTGCTGAGATTGGGGTGCCAACCACCACCAGCCCGCTGAAGAATCTGGTATTAGATATAGATTATAATGACGCTGTTGTCGTAATCCGCACCAGTCCGGGCGCGGCACAACTTATCGCGCGTTTGCTCGATTCCCTGGGTAAATCTGAAGGGATCCTGGGTACGATTGCTGGCGATGACACCATCTTCACGACACCGGCCCGCGGCTTTAGCGTTAAGCAACTCCATGATGCGATACTCAGTCTGTTCGAGCAGGAACTGTAAATCCGGCTTATTTTGAACCTGTCGCAGCGCCATTTCTGTGCCTGAGGTCAGAAGAAGACTTTTTCTGGCCTTACCATTACTTCACTCTCTCTTACTCCCCTCATTCTAAGTCCACCCGTCATGGGTAAAAACGGCCATTATCCGACCGCAATTTTGCTCCTGAGAGGAGTCACCTCTGTTAAATCCCTTAACAAGCACCACAACCACGTCACAGAAACATTTCAACGATGTGATTCACTGCAAAAATGAGCACAAATAGCCACATTCACTCAATCTATTGATTTTACGAAAAATTAACACAATAAGTCTATTTTTTGCTCGCTTTTTATTCTTTTTAGTTATTAAAAATACGCATAGCCCGCACATAGACACCCAAATAACTATTAGCAAACTATTAATGTTTACAGTTATTAGATGTATACTCATTTCCGTGGTGTGAAGCACCGGATATTGAAAACATAATAAAATCGACGAGGTCAAAATCATGAAAGTTAAAACTACAATCGCAACATTAAGCATTCTGTCTGCTCTGTCATTTGGCGTTTTTGCAGCACAACCTGTAACACAGGAACAAGCTTCAAATCTGCAATCAACCGGCATGATCAGCGTAAGCGGCGTGGCCGGCGCACCTTCTGATATCCGTCAGGCACTGTCAGACAAAGCCGATGCCAAAGGCGCTAAAGCATTCCGTGTTATCGAAGTTCGTGAAGAAGGTAACTATCACGCGACCGCTGAAATTTACCAATAAGTTCGGGTAAACGAAGCGAAGGGGCCTGAATGACTCGGGCCCGCGCAATGCGCATCTAGACGGATTTGTCACTGCATCATCAGCGTTCCCGTAGGCTTTACGCACTCCTGAACCCGATATCACAGTTCTGATGAATCCAGACCTCAATCGACGTTGCTCTCGAAATAATCTAACAACGTCAATGAATTCAGGAAATTATCATGAAAATCATTACTACTATTGCCGCCCTTAGCCTGTTATCTGCTGTTTCTTTCGGTGCATCAGCCGCTCAGCTGGTGACTAATCAGCAGGCAGAAAATTTACAGCCTATGGGAACAATCAGCGTCAGCGGCGTCGATGGTGTTCCGACCGATATCCGCCAGCAACTGTCTGATAAAGCCGACAGCAAAGGCGCTAAATCTTTCCGCGTGATAGAAGCCCATAACGACGGCGCTTATCATGCAACCGCAGAAATCTATCAGTAAGATTTCTGAGTAAGTCCCTGATACAAAGCCACTGTTTGAGTATTTTGAATTAGCGTTACCGGGTTTCAACAGCCACTGTTCGAAGAAATACAGCGAAAAACTACTGCGCTGTTGAGGCTGGAAGGAGAGCTGACACTGCCACTGCCTTGCTCTCCGGCTAACGATACCCTCGTCGTCCTGTCCGACGACACCCTTTGGCCCTCATTTTTTGAGGGCTTTTTTTTGCCTTGAATCTGCCCGCCCGCCGGTAAAAGGCAAAAAAAAGCACAGCCGGAGCTGTGCCTGGTTTCATCAATTCACGGTTTTACAGCTCTTGCACAGCCTGCGCCTTGGCTGCCAGTGCCGTCAGCAGTTTGCCGTGAATGCCGCCGAAGCCTCCGTTGCTCATCACCAGAATATGGTCGCCCGGCAGGGAAGCTTTGATCACCAAATCAACCAGCGAATCCACATCTGCGCTCCAGTGCGCTGGCTGAACACAATGTTCAGCCACTTCAGCCACCTGCCACGGAATATGCTGTGGTTGTAACAGGAAAACCTCATCAGCACGGCCCAGTGACGGGGCCAGTTCATTCTTACTCATCCCCATTTTCATGGTATTTGAGCGAGGTTCGAGAACAGCAAGAATGCGCGCAGTCCCGCCAACTTTGCTGCGCAAAGCAGAAAGCGTGGCCAGAATCGCTGTCGGATGGTGAGCGAAATCGTCGTATACGCTGACGCCGTTTTCCACACCGCGAAGCTCCAGGCGACGACGGGCATTGATAAATTCACCCAATGCTTTACATGCATCTTCCGGTTTAACGCCGACATGACGGGCAGCGGCGATCGCCATCAGTCCGTTATGCATATTGTGTTCGCCGACCAGATTCCAGTTAACCTGGCCGACCACTTCGCCGTGCAGATATACTTCGAAAGTGCTGGCATCTGGCGTCAGTTTTTTCGCATCCCATGTACAATTTTCAGCTTCACCGGCAAATTCCTGCTCACTCCAGCAGCCCATCGCCATGACCTGTTTCAGTGGTGTGTCGTGCTCTGGCAAAATGATTTTGCCTTTGCCCGGCACCAGTCGCACCAGATGGTGGAACTGTTTCTGAATGGCCTTGAGGTCGTCGAAGATATCAGCATGATCGAATTCGAGATTATTGAGCACCAGCGTACGCGGGCTGTAATGAACGAATTTGGAGCGTTTATCAAAGAACGCGCAGTCGTATTCGTCGGCTTCCAGCACCATAAATGGACTGTTGCCCAGACGTGCAGATACGTCGAAATTGCCCGGCACGCCGCCAATAACATAACCCGGCTCGTAACCACAGGCTTCGAGGATCCACGTGACCATTCCCGCCGTCGTCGTTTTACCATGCGTACCCGCCACAGCAATAACCCAGCGCCCCGGAAGGACGTGATCATGCAGCCATTGTGGCCCTGAAACATAAGGGATCCCCTGTTCCAGCACGGCTTCGACGCAGGGGTTACCGCGTGTCATCGCGTTGCCGATAATCACCAGATCAGGGTGCGGATCGAGCTGTGCAGGATCGTAGCCCTGGATCAGGTCGATCCCCTGATTTTCCAGAAGCGTACTCATCGGTGGATAAACGTTGTCGTCCGAACCGGTGACCTGATGCCCCTGAGCACGTGCCAGCATCGCCAGCCCGCCCATAAACGTGCCGCAAATCCCAAGAATATGAATGCGCATATATTTTCCATTGATGCCTTTAAGTCAGCCGCTATTCTACCGCTCAGATTCCTCCAGAAGAAATGGATTTGCCTATGATTCGTCCATATATTTGGGCTAAACTGCCTTCGCTCTTGTGAAATTTTTATTAACGTACCGTTATCTATCCTCGATTCAGGGAAAGTGTCATGAAAACGTTAGGCGAATTTATTGTTGAAAAGCAGCAGGATTTTCCACATGCAACCGGTGAACTGACAGCGTTGCTTTCAGCGATAAAACTCGGCGCCAAAATCATTCACCGCGACATCAACAAAGCGGGTCTGGTTGATATTCTTGGCACCAGTGGTGCAGAGAACGTGCAGGGTGAAGTGCAGATGAAACTCGATCTGTACGCAAATGAAAAACTAAAAGCAGCCATGAAGGCGCGCGGTGAAATTGCCGGTATCGCGTCTGAAGAAGAAGATGAAATTGTCATTTTCGAGGGTGAACGCGCTGAAAATGCAAAATACGTCATTTTGATGGATCCCCTGGATGGCTCCTCCAACATCGACGTAAACGTCTCCGTCGGCACAATCTTCTCCATTTACCGCCGTACCACCCCGCTGGGTCAGCCTGTTACTGAAGCTGATTTCCTGCAACCGGGGAATCGTCAGGTTGCCGCAGGTTACGTCGTGTATGGTTCTTCAACCATGCTGGTGTACACCACCGGCGCTGGCGTGCATGCCTTTACTTACGATCCTTCTCTCGGTGTGTTCTGCCTTTCTCACGAAAAAGTCTGTTTCCCTGCAAAGGGCAACATGTACTCGATCAACGAAGGTAACTACATCAAGTTTCCTCTCGGCGTTAAAAAATACATCAAGTATTGCCAGGAGCAGGATGAAGCCACGCAACGCCCTTATACCTCGCGTTATATCGGTTCGCTGGTCGCAGACTTCCATCGTAACCTGCTGAAAGGCGGCATTTATATTTATCCAAGCACCGCCAGCCATCCGAACGGAAAACTGCGTTTGCTGTATGAATGCAACCCGATGGCTTTCCTTGCGGAGCAGGCCGGTGGTAAAGCCAGTGACGGTAAAAATCGTATTCTGGATATCGTCCCGCAAAAATTGCATGAACGTGCGCCGTTCTTTGTCGGTAACAGCTCCATGGTGGAAGATGCAGAACGCTTTATCGCTCAGTTCCCGGATGAATAATCAAACTTGCCTCAATAAAATCATCAAAGAATGAACGTGATACCTCTGTAACTTAGCAATACTCCAGAACGTAAAAAGGTGGCTTTTCAGCCACCTTTTCTTTATTCAGCCCGAGGGTCCGAAATCAGAACTGACCTGCCCGGTTCAGCTTAAATACCGCCATGCTTTCAGCCAGCAACTGCGCCTGTTCTTCCAGAGAACGCGTGGCTGCCGTCGCCTGCTCTACCAGTGCCGCATTCTGCTGCGCCACCTGATCCATTTGGGTAATCGCCACGTTCACCTGTTCGATGCCGTGAGTCTGCTCGGTGGTTGCAATAGAAATTTCGCGCATCAGGCTGGTCACACGCGTCACTTCGCTGGAAATTTCCAGCATCGTGTCTGCGGCTGATTTCACCATATCCGAACCTTCGGAAACGCGGCTTTCAGAATCAACAATCAGCTCTTTGATTTCTTTGGCCGACTGCGCGCTGCGTTGCGCCAGACTACGCACCTCACCGGCTACCACGGCAAAACCGCGTCCCTGTTCGCCGGCACGCGCCGCTTCGACAGCCGCATTCAGCGCCAGAATATTGGTCTGGAATGCGATGCCGTCAATAACGGTTATAATGTCGCCAATGCGTTTCGAGCTGTCAGTAATGCCCTGCATTTTATCCATGACCTGATGCACGACTTCGCTGCCCTTACCGGCAATAACCGATACGCTTTGCGCCAGCTGATTTGCCTGTTCGGAATTCGCAGCGTTCATACGCACGGTAGATGTCAGCTGTTCCATGCTTGCCGCTGTTTCTTCCAGCGACGCGGCGGATTCTTCCGTACGCTGCGCCAGGTGGACGTTACCGGCAGCCAGTTCGCGGGAACCGACATCAATCTGATTTCCGGCATCGCGTACGCGTCCGACCGACTCAACCAGCGAGTCCTGCATTTGTTTCATCGCTTTCAGCAAGCGCCCCATCTCATTATTGCGTGAATCATCAATCTCATGAGTCAGGTCGCCTTTGGCGATATATTCCAGCTGAGCGATAGAGAAATTCAGCGGATGCATGATGATTTTCTGCAGGGCAAACCACGCCAGCACCGCAATCGTCAGCGCAATGGCGAAAGCCACAACGATCACCGTCAGCTGGATACGTGCATTGGCGCGAGCCTGTTCGATGCGCTTGCTGGTGTTATCGACCGCGTAAGCACGAAAATCGGCCAGGGCTTTGTCATAAGCATTGCTGTAAGGCGTGATTTTATTTTCCAGCACATCGTAATAACCGTCTGCGCTTTGCGCCTGAAGCGCAGCCAGAAGCGGTACTAAACCGTTAGCTTTATACGCGTCGTAGGTTTTCTTCACGGCGTCGGATAAATCTCTGCCCTGCTGAGTTTCGTCCTGAATACTGACAAATTTTGCCAGATCGGTATCGGCCTGTTTGATATAACCAGCAATACGATCGGATGTACTTTTCGCATCATCCATCATGCCAATTTCCAGCTGACGTACGGCCACGCCGCTGGCAACTCGCGTGCGCAGCGAGAAACTGTAACTGTCGGCCAGTGAACCGAGTTCATCGCCCTGAAGCTGATTAATCTTTTGCAGGGAAGTCGCACTCTGCCTGATCGCATTGGCACCCAGCACGCTAACCAGCAGTAAAATCAACGTCATAAATACCAGCAAACCGATCAGACCGGCTTTTACGCTCAACTTATTCAACATACGATGTTATCCAGCCATTCAGGTGAAAAGAGATACTTACGGTGAGGTAGGGATCAGGTGATTCCTGATTTTTTGTTTGAATATTGTTATCGGCAACGGACTGAATATCTTGATAAGAAAAGTAAAAACAGGCAGTTACACGGCAAAGCGCCGGATGAGTAAATTTTACTGCCGCTACAGAGGATTTTGCCGACCTTCAGCAGCAGGTCGTGCCGGAAAACGTGTTAAGAGGTTCTGACGAAAAGGGCGGGAAATCGCGGGAGAGTTGGCTATAATGTGCGGCACTCTATTCCTGGTTCAACGAAGGAAACCAACAATGAGCTTACTGAATGTCCCGGCGGGCAAAGAACTGCCAGAAGATATCTATGTCGTTATCGAAATCCCTGCAAACGCGGATCCAATCAAGTACGAAGTGGATAAAGATACCGGCGCGCTGTTTGTAGACCGTTTCATGTCTACTGCGATGTTCTATCCGTGCAACTACGGTTACATCAACCACACCCTGTCTCTGGATGGCGACCCGGTTGACGTTCTGGTTCCAACACCATACCCGCTGCAACCAGGTTCTGTGATCCGCTGCCGCCCTGTCGGTATGCTGAAAATGACCGACGAAGCCGGTGAAGATGCGAAACTGGTTGCTGTTCCGCACACCAAACTGAGCAAAGAATACGATCACATCAAAGATGTGAACGATCTGCCTGAACTGCTGCGCGGCCAGATCACCCACTTCTTCGAGCAATACAAAGCGCTGGAAAAAGGCAAATGGGTAAAAGTTGACGGTTGGGCTGATGCTGCTGCAGCAAAAGCTGAAATCGTGACTTCTTTCGAACGCGCTAAAAACAAATAAGTTTTCAGCCATTTGAATAAAAAAAAACACCGCCACATGGCGGTGTTTTTTTATGTATTAAGCGTTGTCAGACAACGATTATTTTTAGACGACCTTGCTCAGATCACTCACTGACCGCTTCGTTACGCTTCACCCAGTCTCCACCTTCTATTCTCGGCACACCATCCAGTGAGCGAATGTAGAGATAAATCCAGGCGCTGCCATAAGGTGTCGAAATCAGTTCACGACGGTAATCCTTGGTGTTACTTTTCAGCTCATCCAACTCCGCCAGTATTGACGAGGTAATGCGGTAAACTTCGCAATAGACTTTGCCTTCCCCTGGAATAACAGCAGGATAGTGGCCCAGATTATACAGGGCATACCCTTCCAGCTCATGGTCACCCAACCATTGAGCATTCGTCATCCAATGACTGTTGCCTTGCTTGCGTCGCAGACTACCGTAAACAATTATTCGCATGTTTATATTCGTATAGTAAAAGTCACATGAATTAAAACTCAAACTGATAGAGCAAATCCAATGCCTGATCGATGCCTGATACTGCCTGCAGGTAAAGCTTTGGCATCAACCGGTAGCGCAGCGTCAGAGTCGCCAGCGAGTCGAATATCCCGACACCATATTTCACCTGTAATCCCGGTAAAACATAACCACTGACCACGACCTGAGAACTGTCTCCCACGCCCTGAGTATCCAGCGCCAGATTGCTGACACCGAATGCCTCGCCGATTTTACCCACAAGTTTACCACTTTGCGCAACCCCTAACCCGATAAGAGCGGATGTCATTGCGCCACTGTCGCCACCAGAATTGTCTAATCCCTGCCCGCGAAGCAGGTAGGACAAGGCTTCCTGCTGCGACATCGCCGGATCTGAGAATATTTCAAGTTTAGGCGCATCGGCCTCACCGGTGACTCTCAAGCCCGCCACCACGTCATTTTCTGTCGCATCCGGGTTACGGATGGCTTCCAGATTCAGCAACGGCTGATCAGCCGGCCCAGAGAACAACAGCTGCCCTTTACGTACAATCAAATCCTGACCATAAGCATGGAAGCGCCCGGACGGAATATTAATTTGCCCGTTCAGCCCCAGACCACGGCTGTCCTGCGCCACTTTCAGTGCGCCTTCAAGACGGGCTTTCAGACCGAAAGCATCGAGGCGAACATCTTTGCCAATGTTGACCATCAGGTTGCTGTTGATCGGAATAGACGCTGACTTTGGCGCAATCGGCTGACGCTGATCGTTGAGCATCACTTCGTCCGAAGAAATCCCGACGGCGCTTTCCGGTAATTCCTGCACCGTAATGCGTGCCCATGGAATATCGACGGTTCCGTTAAGCGAGAACAGTTGCGGTGTGGCATCAAACACTAAATCCGGTGAAACGTCCAGACGCACCATCGGTGGCACGGAAACACGCACTTTGTTGCCTTTGGCCGCAATACGCGCCCGCCAGGCATTAATCTCACTCCAGTCGGCGTTACCGTTCAGTTCCAGCTGGCCCTGCGCGGTTTTAATCACCCCTTCCATGATGGATGACATGCCGTTGAAATTAATGCCGATATTGGCGTCAGTGATATCAAATGGCATAAACTGCGCGTCAAAATCGACACCGGTCAGTGCCAGCCTGCCAAACACCAGCGGTTTCTGCGCGTTACCGCCGAGACGCAGATTAGCGTTGAGAATACCCGACGCTTTTTCGCCTTCCATCAGCGCCGGTTGCAGCAAAGCCATGGAGATGCGGGCAATATTTACGTTACCGCTGAGATTACGTTTGCCCTGCGGATCGGCAATCTGGATGCTGCCATCCAGCTGGCCGTTATTGGTTATTCTGATTAACCAGTCGAGATTTGCACGGCCATTGTTCAGCCCGGCACTCAGGTTCAGCGTGTCGAAGGCGACGGGCAGCGGACTGCCCTGCACCAGTTGCTGAACTTTCACGCCTTTACCCACCAGCGAGACGCTGGCCTGTGGCAGACCGCCCTCGGCTTTCCAGCTCACATCTGCTTTACCGCTGAATACACCGCTCAGTTGGGTATCATCGGTCAGGAATGGTTTGATCATCGCCAGATCAAAGCGGTTGAGCACAACACTCGCCTGTCCGCTGGCACCGGCATCAATCGTTTTCGGCACACACAAATCCGCGTTCGGGTTTTGCCAGCAGTGCGGGCCGACGGTGATGCGTTGCTCTTTGTTGAAGTAATCCAGCGCAATGGAACGATTGAGACGCCACTGACCGACCGGCGTATCAAACAACGTATTGTTGATGCTGCCTTTCCACTCTTCGGTCGCACGGTCAAAACTGCCACTTAGCGCCAGACGACCGGACACCGGTTTGCCGTCGACTTTAAGCGTCAGCTGATGCTGTTTCTCATTGCCTTTGGCATCGAGATTGATATCGGTGATGTCCAGCGCATCCTGTTTAAGTTGCTGAACGCGCACGGCAAGATTGCCCTGGATCTGATCGGTTGAGCTGACGTCGCCTTTGATATCCACGCGACGCACCGTCAGTGCCTGCCACTTCAGGCCGGTGGCGGTCAGATCCGCCAGCAGCTTCGGCGCTTTAAGATCACCGCGCAGTTGCAACATGCCTTTCACCACGCCGCCCAGCCCCGGCAATGCGCCGTCAAGATGTGGCGCATCCACTTTGGCGTCGAGGTTCCAGGTATCGCCGAGCGTGCCCTTCACATCCAGATTGTTGCGACCCAGTTCAAGGTGCAGTTGCGGGATATCCCACTGACCGTAACTGTTGCCGCGCACATTCCCCTGCGCTTTGACGGCGTTTTGCTTCACGTTGCCTGTCAGATCCAGCACCGGCATCTGTATCTGCCACGTGCCGCCGTACAGACTGCCGCGCGTGGTGATCTTACCCTGCAACTTCGCTGGCCAGTCAGGATACTGTTTTGCGGTATTAATGCCGGTCAGCTTCAGTTCACTGTTCCAGCTGATGGCTTTGCTCCAGTCCACCAGACCGGTCAGATCGGTATTCCCTTCCAGCGCAGCCAGGCGCAGCAACGTCAGTTTAAACTGCTCCACGTTACCTTTACCGTCGAGTGTCAGCGTGGCGGGTGGGATCTGATCGCCCTTGAAATCTGAACGCAGCGAAAGCGCATAATCTGTCGCTTTACCGCTGAAATTAAGTTTGAAGCCTTTTACCTGATATTGCGGCGTACCGGTCAGTGGCCATTGCAGCGCATCACTGGTCAGTTTCAGATCCAGCGGCAGACCGGCTTCAGCCAGTTGAGTTTGCAGCGCAAGTTGCGCGCGAACCGGGCCGGAAAGATTGAGTCCGACATCCAGTTTGTCGCGTAATCCGCCAGCCACTTTCAGTTTGATCTTCTCACCCTTCACCGGATCAATATTCACTGCGGTGTTAATCGTCAGATCTACCGGCCAGTTTTGATTGAGCGTCGCCTGTCCCAGGCCGTCCACTGAACCTTGCGGCGAACGCACCATCAGTTTATCCAGTTTCACTCGCTGATTTTGCGTACTGGCTTTCAGCTCAAAACGGGTGATCAACACATCGGTGTCACCGGTCAGACGCAGGTTTTCACCGAGGATTTGCTGAATATCCAGATCGACCGGCAAACGGAAATCCGGTAACTCAGGCAGCAGAGGTTTGGCAAACATCTCCTGCAATGTTTCGCCCAGCGGTTTCTCCGGCACCACTACCGGCGGTTCCGCCGGTTTGCCCGTCGCTTTCTCGACGGCTTTGTCCTGCGCGGCCTGCACCACTTCCGGCAGCGGATTAACCGGTGTTTTCGGCAACGCAATCAGTAATCCGCCGATGCGCGTTGGCATAAGCTGAATGGCGCGGCCTTCCCAGTGGGCCCCCGTGCGGAATGACGCCAGCGAAATCGCGCGGTCATCCAGCGTGATATTAATGTTATCCAGCGTCAGCAAACGCAGTGTGATCGGGTAAGGCGTGCTGAGATTAGTCAGCGGTTCGCTGGTTTCCGGCTCCGGTTGGGCCGCTGCTGGCGTCATCTCTTTGGTGTTCACCACCACGTTGACGTCTTTTACCCGCAGCGCATTAACGCACAGCGCACTGTTTTTCAGACACGAGAAATCGAGTGAAAGATGGAACTCTCCGGCTTTCACATCCACGCCCGGCATTTCGTAATGCACGCCTTTGAGCGTCAGATCGCGCCAGCCGCCTTCAGTACTGGCGATATTCAGTCCCGGTACAAAGCGGTTCGCGCCATTGATCATCAGATGCAGGCCGGTTTGTGTGCCGACCAGAAAAGCCACCAGGCTGATTAACAGCACCAGGAAGATCAGGAAACCCAGACAGATTTTCTTAAATAAACTCATAATTCCGGACCCAAGCCGATGTAAAACTGCAATCCATGCTCATCTTTGTCGCCAACCGGAGCGGCAACATCTAATTTCACCGGGCCTATCGGTGAAGCCCAGCGCACACCCACACCCGCGCCGGTTTTGAAATCGTTTTGTGTGATGTCGTTAACCGCTTCGCCGGAATCGACAAACACCGCGCCCCACCATTTTCCGGTCACGTTGTATTGGTATTCCACCGAACCGGTACCCAGATAGGACGCACCGGTCAGTTTGCCATCGTCATCACGCGGAGAAATGGATTTGTATTTGTAGCCGCGAATACTGCGGTCACCACCGGCGAAGAAACGCAGGGATGGCGGCACGCGCTCGAAGTCATTAGTTTCAATCCAGCCGAGATTTCCGCGGAACACAAACCGGTGTTTATCTGCCAGCGTGCGGATCCAAACGTTTTGCGCCTGAACCACAGCGAAATCAACGTCGGAGCCCCAGGTGGTATTGGACACATCAAGTGAATAGCGCTGGGAATCACCCCAGGTCGGCATCAGGCCGCCGCGCTGACGCGTACGGTTGAGGCTCACACCCGGATAAATCAGCATGGTGGTGTTGGTCACGCTACCCTGCGTAAAGTGGTCGAGGCTCCAGCGCAGGTTCACTGCATGCTGCCAGCCGCTCGAGAGATCCCAATAACGCGCCACATTCACCGTAGTAGAATCCGAGTTGGTATCGTTGAGATCTTCGCGTTTGAAGCCGCCCTGCACCAGGTAATATTGTTCCAGCGGCGATTTAAGCAGCGGGATTTTATAACTGAGATCTAAAGACTGCTCGGGGCCAGACAGCGTGGTCGAGGTTTCAAAACTCTGACCGCGATCGTTAACCCATGGTTTTTTCCAGTTGGCCGTTACGCGCGGGCCAATATCCGTCGAATAACCGACCCCGGTTTCGATAGTGTTTTCGGTACGCGGCGACACCACCGCGTTGAGCGGCAAGGTTTTTGTGGCTTTGGCATCAGTAAAATCTGGAGACACGACCACAGAGTTGAACCATCCGGTCGCGGACAGGCGGCGGTTAAGCTCAGCCAGTTGCGCCGTGGTGTAATAATCACCCTTATGGAATGGCACCAGATTTTGCAGATACTCGTCGCGGATCTGTGATCCCTGATAATGAACGTCGCCGAAGCGGTAACGCTCACCGCTGTCGAACTGAATATCCCAGAACGCTTTATGTTCATCTTCAATGACGCCCAGCTGGCTCTTGCGCATGTTGGCATCAAAATAGCCTTTACGCAGCGCAATGCCGGTCAGAGAGCTTTTGAAATTGTCGTACGTTCCGTGGTTTAAAATCGTCCCTATCGCAGGCACATCACGCTTTTTGAGCTGTTCGAATTCGTTATCTTTATCCGCCTGCCCTTCAATCACCACGCTGGTACCGGCGATTTTTACCGGTGTTCCCGGTGTCACTTTGGCAATCAGAACCGGACGTCCCGGCGGCGGTGTTTCGCGGAAATCAAAATCGATGGTCGGCGAATAGTAGCCCAGCGGCCGTAAACCCTGTTGAATGGCGGCACTGACGCGGGCACGGAACCGTCCGTTAGCCCCGACTTCATCGCTTTGAATTGCTGATAAACGAACGCGGACGTTCTTTTCCAAATCGCCATCCAGGCCTTCCAGCTGCAAACGCACCTTCGCTGCCATGGAAAGTGAGGGGGCCAGCAGTACCAATAACAAACCCAGTTCACGATATCGTGGCACACGCACTCCTGCTAATTTTACTGTCCTGTTAAAATATCAGATGCCCGCCGTAGATAATCCGCCCGTCTTTGGCAGATTCATCCTTATAAACTCAGATGAAAGCATTTTAGTGCTAATCCCCTGAAAATGTTCAACGACGAAGCAACGTTCCCCGTATTGTGTGCAAAGACGCAATCAGATACAACTAACACTGGCCTGTTGGTGATGGTTATTCTTAAGGCCGATTTGTTACAAACCTTGTTCATTTAAGCAACAACTGGAGTTTTCCGTGGTGCAACTTTCCGATAAAACGCAGCCTGTCACGCAGGCAGACGCGTTACCAGGCCGTACAACCCCGATGCCGGTAGCAACTATTCATGCGGTGAATGAACATTCAATGACGCATGTTCCTGACAACATGGAAGTCGCGATTTTTGGGATGGGCTGCTTCTGGGGCGTAGAGCGTTTGTTCTGGCAGCAGGAAGGGGTTTACAGCACAGCAGCCGGTTACAGCGGCGGTTTCACTCCGAATCCAACCTATCGCGAAGTGTGTACCGGCCAGACCGGCCATGCGGAGGTGGTGCGCGTGGTGTTTGATCCGGCAGTGATCAGCTATGCGAAGCTGTTGCAGATTTTTTGGGAAAACCACGATCCGGCTCAGGGCATGCGTCAGGGCGGGGATATCGGCACCCAGTATCGCTCAGGGTTATACGTCCTGAGTGCAGAGCAGCAAGATCAGGCACTGGCCAGTCTGGCGGGTTTCCAGCAGGCGATGGACGAAGCGAACGATAAGCGCGTCATCACTACGGAAATCATCGAAGCCCTGCCGTTCTATTATGCTGAAGACGAACATCAGCAATACCTGTTTAAAAACCCGGAAGGATACTGCGGATTAGGTGGAATTGGCGTCTGTCTGCCCCCTCAATAATGCGGGATTTTTAAGCGCTGGCGGCAGTCTCAGTGCTGCTGCTATACTATGCGGGTCACAAATGTGACCCTTTGAAACTATTTTCTGGCAATTATCTTTGTTTTTCATCCTTACGCTTTTTTCTTCTGAACAGCTTTTTAGTCGTTCTAATAAAATGATGTTCATTTAAGCAACAAAAATAATGAGTGCCTTTCCCTGCCGGTTCAGCCCGGTGTTAAACGGATAGATTATGTTAAACAGTATTTTACTGATTCTTCTACTTATCGCGATCAGTGCCTTTTTCTCGCTTTCTGAGATATCGCTGGCCGCTTCCCGCAAAATAAAGCTTAAACAGTTGGCAGACGAAGGAAACGTCAATGCCTCCCGCGTAATGAAATTACAGGAAACGCCTGGCCTGTTCTTTACCGTGGTGCAGATTGGCCTGAATGCCGTCGCCATCCTCGGGGGTATCGTAGGTGATGCCGCATTCTCCCCTGCGTTCCAGACGTTCTTTATTCGCTTTATGTCGCCTGAAATGGCGGATCAAGTCAGCTTTATTTGTTCCTTCGTTCTGGTCACCAGCCTGTTCATTCTGTTTGCTGACCTCACACCGAAGCGCATCGGTATGATTTCACCTGAGACGGTTGCCGTTCGTATAGTCAACCCGATGCGTTTCTGCCTGATGATTTGCCGCCCGATGGTGTGGTTCTTCAACGGCATGGCAAACATGATTTTCCGTTTGTTCAAACTGCCGATGGTACGTAATGACGACATTACGTCAGATGACATTTACGCCGTGTTTGAAGCCGGTGCACTGGCGGGTGTCCTGCGTAAGCAGGAACATGAGCTGATTGAAAACGTCTTCGAACTCGAATCACGTACCGTACCTTCTTCCATGACCTCGCGTGAAAGCGTGATTTATTTTGACCTGCGGGAAAGCGAAGAAAGCATCAAAGAGAAAATCGCCACCCATCCGCATTCGAAATTCCTGGTGTGTGACGGTCATATTGATCAGGTGGTCGGGTATGTCGATTCCAAAGACTTACTGAACCGGGTGCTGGGCAATCAGAGTTTAATGCTCAGCAGCGGCGTCCAGATTCGCAATGCGCTGATCGTGCCGGATACACTGACCCTTTCTGAAGCGCTGGAAAGCTTCAAAGCCGCGGGTGAAGACTTTGCCGTTATCCTGAATGAATATGCGCTGGTGGTCGGTATTATCACGCTCAATGACGTGATGACGACGCTGATGGGCGACCTGGTCGGTCAGGGCATGGAAGAGCAGATTGTGGCCCGTGATGAGCATTCATGGCTGATTGAAGGGGGTACGCCAATCGAAGACGTGATGCGCGTGCTGCATATCGAAGAATTCCCGCAGTCGGGCAACTATGAAACCATCGGCGGCTTCATGATGTTTATGTTGCGTAAAATCCCGAAACGTACGGACTTCGTGAAATTCTCAGGCTACAAATTTGAAGTGGTAGATATCGACAGCTACAAGATTGATCAGCTACTGGTCACTCGAATTGTCGATCAGCCCGCTGCACCACTGCTGCCGAAGACGCCGCAGGAAATTAAAGATGAGCAGAAAGCCAAGGCTCAGTAATCATTTCCTCAGTAAACAGCTCTTGTGCAAAAATTCCCAGATTCTGAAAACACTAACGGCCCCGTCGGGGGCCGTTTTTTTTTGCGCAAGCTGCAAAGTGGCAGCGACAACGCGCAGGGTGTTTAACCCATTTCTGCCTGTAAATGCGTAACCTGACGGTTAACTTCAGACATCACGCTAAAGTGGCGCTTATCGCGTACCTTTGGCAACAGGATCTTGCCTTGGTCAAATTCGAATGCGCCGACGTCCTTGATATACAAACGTCCACGAAACAGTGTCTTAACGTACTTTGCGACTTTCATCGGATTGTAACGCTGGAAGATTCTCATTTTTCTCTTTTACTCCGTTAAATCACTGCATGTACCGGCCACGTCGCAAGGCGACAGATACCGGGACCGAAAAGTGTAGTGCAGTGAAGAGACTTATAACATAGCAGGGCAGTCAGGTATTGCCAGTGGATTTAACTGCTTTTACATTGCTTTTCAGTATTGTCTTAAGTCTTGACGTTCTGTGGCAGTATAACCCTGCTTTATGTGGCAATTTTGTAACCAGCTACACAATTTTAACATCACAACAGGACAGACCACTTCAGCGATCCTATGATTGGCTGAACCGTCCTTTTGCGCCCCGGAGAATCTATGCTTTTAAGAAGTCTTTTTGTGATCACTTTTGTGACATTTTCGTTTTTTGCTTCTGCCCATAATTTTACCGTCGGCCAGCGCGTGGCCCCGGTTGGCGTAGACGACAAAGGCGAGCTGAATGACGTCAATGACACCTTCAGTTACAACAAATGGAACAGCGCGAAGCTGCCGGGTAAAGTCCGTATCGTGCAGCATATGGCAGGCAGAAGCAGCGCCAAAGCATTGAACGAACCGCTGATCACCGCCATCAGAGCGGCGAATTTACCGCATGACCGTTATCAGACGACCACAATCGTCAATACCGACGACGCCATTATCGGCACCGGCCTGTTTGTGCGTAAAAGCATTGAAAACGGCAAACGTGAATTCCCGTGGTCGCAGGTGATTGTCGACAGCAACGGCACGGTAAAAAAGGCATGGGAACTGCAACCGGAAAGTTCAGCGGTGGTCGTGCTGGATAAAAACGGGGTCATCAAATTTGCCAAAGATGGCCAGTTGTCACCGCAGGAAGTTCAGCAGGTGATTACGCTGGTGGATCAGCTGGTCAAAGAATAAAGCGTGAAAAACCCGGTCACAAAACCGGGGAATAACATCAGAATAAAGAGACCCGGAAGCCCGGATTCAGGAAAGATTCACGCGGTGCGTATGTCAGCGTCTGACCTTTCCAGTCATGCACCTGTGCGCCAGCTGCCAGCGCAACGGCGTGCCCGGCTCCGGTATCCCAGATGTTGGTTGGCCCGAAGCGCGGATAAAGCTGCGCAGCGCCTTCCGCGACCAGACAGAATTTCAGCGATGAACCGATCGCCACCGTCTGATGCTCGCCCAGTTGCGCCAGATAATCCTGCAATTCAGGGTCATTGCTGAAATGAGAACGGCTGACCACTACCAGCGGCGGATGTGCTTCTTTCACTTCAATCTGCTGACGTACGCCCTGCTCTTCCTTCCAGGCTTTGCCTTCTGCCGCGCTGTACATCACTTTGGTCACCGGCACGTACACCACGCCCAGCACCGGAATGCCGTCTTCAATCAGCGCGATATTCACCGTGAATTCTCCGTTTCTTTTGAGGAATTCTTTGGTGCCATCCAGCGGATCGACCAGCCAGTAGCGCGTCCAGTTCTGGCGTTCGCTCCAGCTTTGCGGATCTTCTTCTGACAGCATCGGCGTTTGCGGATCCAGCTTTTTAAGGCCTGCTTTAATCACGTTATGTGCCGCGATATCAGCGGCGGTCACCGGCGAATCGTCCTGTTTATGTCGCGCATCCAGCGGCTGTTCACCGTCGTATACGGCCATGATCGCATCGCCTGCATCGCGCGCTAACTGACAAATTTGCTCTAACATCTTTTACCTCAGTGCTTTGATTCTCATTTCTCAAGCCTAGTTTTTTTTGCCGCGAATAGCTATCCCGTCATGTTAACGCGTCATAAAGCCGTTACATCTCACATTTATTTATGACAACTGATTACATTCTCAGCAAATTTTGAGATACATATCCGGTTTTTCTGTTCCGGGCATCATCCCTTTCTCTGGAGGCAAGGCAATGAATAAGCGTCATCTGACGTTATCCCTGCTGGCGACACTGACGGCGACATCCGTTCAGGCGTCACAGGTGGATCTGCGCATCATGGAAACCACGGATCTTCACAGCAACATGATGGACTTCGATTACTACAAAGATAAACCGACTGATAAATTCGGTCTGGTACGCACCGCCAGCCTGATCCATGCGGCGCGTAACGAAGTCACTAACTCCGTATTAGTCGATAACGGCGATATCATTCAGGGCAGCCCGCTGGGCGATTACATGGCGGCGAAAGGCCTGAAACAGGGCGACGTTCATCCGGTGTATCTGGCGATGAACACGCTACATTACGCGGTCGGAAACCTGGGTAATCACGAGTTTAACTACGGCCTGGATTACCTGAAAAAAGCGCTGGCCGGGGCGAAATTCCCTTACGTGAATGCCAACGTAATTGATGATAAAACTGGTAAACCCCTGTTCACGCCTTTCCTGATAACCGATAACGCAGTCAAAGACCGCGACGGTAAAACTCATAATCTGCGCATCGGTTATATCGGTTTCGTGCCGCCGCAAATCATGGTCTGGGACAAAGCCAATTTGCAGGGCAAAGTGACCGTCGCTGATATCACCGAAACGGCGAAAAAGTGGATCCCTGAAATGCGTAAACAAGGTGCCGACATTATTGTCGCCATTCCGCACTCCGGCCTGTCGGGCGATCCGTACAAAACCATGGCGGAAAACTCGGTCTATTACCTGAGCCAGGTAAAAGGCATCGACGCCATTATGTTCGGCCATGCGCACGCCGTTTTCCCAAGTGAAGAATTTGCCAGTATCAAAGGCGCGGACATCAAACAAGGTACGCTGAATGGTGTACCTGCCGTGATGCCCGGCATGTGGGGCGACCATCTGGGCGTCGTCGATATGGTGCTCAATAACGACGGTGGCAGCTGGCAAGTGGAAACAGCCAAAGCCGAAGCGCGTCCGATTTACGACAAGGAACAGAAGAAATCGCTGGCGGCGGAAGATCAGGATTTAGTCAGCGTTCTGGCGCCGTCACATGACGCCACACGCGAATTTGTCAGCAAGCCGATTGGTAAATCTAACGACAACATGTACAGCTATCTGGCGCTGGTTCAGGATGACCCGACGGTGCAAATCGTCAATAACGCCCAGAAGGCCTATACCGAGCATTTCATTCAGGGTGATCCGGATTTAGCCGATCTGCCGGTGCTTTCAGCGGCCGCGCCGTTTAAAGTCGGCGGTCGTAAAAACGATCCGGCCAGCTTTGTGGAAGTGGAAAAAGGCGAACTGACTTTCCGTAATGCGGCAGATTTGTATTTGTATCCGAACACGCTGGTGGTGATGAAAGTCACCGGTCAGGAAGTCAAAGACTGGCTGGAATGCTCCGCCGGTCAGTTTAATCAGATTGACGTCAACAGCACCAAACCGCAGTCACTGATTAACTGGGATGGTTTCCGTACCTATAATTTTGACGTCATCGACGGCGTGAATTATCAGATTGATGTCAGCCAGCCTGCAAAATTCGACGGTGAATGTACGCTGATCAATAAAGACGCCGAACGTATCAAAAACCTGACTTACAACGGTAAGCCGATTGACCTGAAAGCGACCTTCCTGGTGGCCACGAATAACTACCGCGCGTACGGTGGAAAATTCGCAGGCACCGGCGATAAGCACATCGCCTTTGCTTCACCGGATGAAAACCGTTCCGTCGTCGCGGCGTATATCAGCGCCGAAACGAAAAAAGCGGGCGCAGTCACGCCAACGGCTGACAACAACTGGAAGCTGGCACCAATTAAAGCCTCGCAGCCTCTGGATATTCGTTTCGAAACGTCGCCTGGCGAGAAAGCGGCAAACTTCATCAAATCCCACGCTCAGTATCCGATGACAGCCAAAGGTCCGGACGCTGTGGGTTTCGAGATTTATCAGGTCGATTTACAAAAATAATGTCTCCCTCAGACGCCCCTGCCGGGGCGTTTTTTCTTTCTGTACTTCCTTTGAGCTATAGCCTCACCTTAAACATGTATTTATAATACATGTTATAGATTCTTTCACTTAACGAGGCTTCATCATGGACTATCGCGACCAACCCCTTGGCGCTCTGGCTGTTGCCATTCCGCGCGCTACCCGTTTGTTCCGTCAGTACGATCTGGATTTCTGCTGTGGCGGTAAACAAACTCTGCAGCGCGCCGTCACTAAAAAAAATCTGGATATTGATCTTATTGAATTGCAGATTGCGGAGATCGCAAAGCAGCCAGACACCTCAACAGACTGGAAAACTGCCCCGCTGGCACAAATTATTGATTTCATTATTCCGCGTTATCACGATCGTCATCGTCAGGAATTACCTGAGCTGGTGCTGATGGCCGAAAAAGTCGAACGGGTACATGGTGACAAATTGCCTTGCCCGCACGGTCTGGCGGTTCAGTTGCAAAGGATCCTGGAAGAACTAACCAGTCACATGATGAAAGAAGAACAGATCCTGTTCCCGATGATCAGCAGCGGTATGGGCCGTCAGGCTGCAGGTCCGATTTCCGTCATGGAACGTGAGCATGATGATGCGGGGCAAATTCTGGAAGAGATTAAACGCCTGACCAACAACGTGACGCCACCCGAAGGTGCCTGTGTGACGTGGCGAGCTTTGTACGCCGGGATCAACGAATTCATCACCGACTTGATGGAGCACATCCATCTGGAGAATAACCTGCTGTTTCCACGCGCGCTGCGTGGTGAATAATTCAGGTTTCAGAAATGAGAAAGGGCGCCTGTGCGCCCTTTCCTGTTTCTGCTATCCGTCAGGAATTACAGAATTTCCAGCAGCTCAACTTCGAAGATAAGCGCGCTGTATGGAGGGATGGAAGCACCCGCACCACGTTCGCCATAAGCGAGGTTATGAGGGATGTACAGCTCCCACTTAGAACCGACAGGCATCAGGGTCAGTGCTTCGATCCAGCCAGCGATCACGCCGTTAACCGGGAATTCCGCTGGCTCGCCACGCTGTACGGAGCTGTCGAACACAGTACCGTCGATCAGTTTACCGGTGTAATGAACGCGTACACGGTCCTGACGGCCCGGGATGGTGCCTTCGCCCTGAGTAATAACAGAGAATTGCAGACCGGACTCGGTGCTGCTCACGCCTTCGCGCTGTGCATTTGCAGCCAGGAATTCCTGACCCTGAACAGCCAGAGCTTCCTGACGTTCACGACGGACAGCATCAGCACGTTCGTGGACTTCACGCAGTGCGCGGTGAACCACATCAACAGGAACGGCTGGCGTATTCCCTTCCAGCGCGTCGCGTAAGCCTGCCAGCAGTGCGTCAGGCTCTAAGCCCTGCAAACCTGATTCCTGCAACTGTTGACCGACCTGCAGGCCGATACCGTAACTTGCCTGCGCTTCTACGCTGTCAAATGAAGGGGTAGTCATGAAATTTCCTTAGCTCTTAAAATGTCGAAGGCGCAGCATAGCAGCGCAAGGCTTTTGGGTAAAATCCTCTGTGAGGCAACATGACGGCAGGCGCAGTTCCTTCCTCTTTTCGGGAAATTTTTCGCATTTGACGCCAGTTAGCACATCGTTTGGGTGATATTTGTGCTTTGTCCCTTTCCGCATCAAGCAGTTAAACAGCTATACTAGGCAGCAACAGCCAGTAGACATTGCGACAGTTAACAAGAGAGGTCGTCATGGGCAGAATCCCGCCCAGGAGAAGGAAAGCCATCCGTATTTATCAACCCATGTTGAGATCCTGGATTGCCATTATGAAAAGGCCATTGCGAGACACGTCAGCACAGAGCGAAAGTGAAAGCGACATTCAGGACAGCGTCACCGCTGAAACTGAAAAGCCGGTGGTTAGCCGGAGCAAAACACTGCTCCATAAAATCTGGCATCTGAGCGACGATTTCCACTGGATGTCGCCACTGCCTTATGCGCATCGTCGCGGCATTATTCTTGCGGTACTGGTGGTCCTTCTGGCACTCCTGTGGCCTTACACGCCTGAAAATACCTATGCCCCTTCGCAGCCGCAACAACCGACCAGCATTCCGATGCAGGCGGATTTGCGTAACGATCAGGGTCGTACCACGCAGATGGCACAGCCGGATCCTGTTTCGCCGCAAAGTAATGACAACAGCGGTGCATGGCGGAGTTATCAGGTGCAATCCGGTCAGACGCTGGCGCAGTTGTTCCGCGATAACAATATGGCGGTCAATGATGTGTTTTCGATGGCAAGGGTTGAAGGCGCGGACAAACCGCTGAGTACGCTAAAAACCGGTCAGGAAGTGAAAATCCAACGTGACGCACAGGGCGTGGTCACTGCTTTGCAGGTGACAAGCGATCAAAACGTTACGGTGACATTTGTCCGCCAGCCGGACGGCAGTTTCCAGCGCAGTAACTGATCACGATTTTCAGGCAACACCTTATCTTTCTGCTTTCCCGAACGCAGAAAAGCAAAACGCCGGCACATGGCCGGCGTTTCACAGGTTAACTTCAGCGCTATTACGCTTCAGCAACCACAACTACGTTCAGTTTAGCGAATACGTCGCTGTGTACCTGGAACTCAACTTCGTGTTCACCAGTGGTACGCAGAACGCCATTCGGCAAACGAACTTCGCTTTTAGCAACTTCAACGCCAGCAGCAGTTACTGCATCAGCGATATCGCGAGTACCGATAGAGCCGAACAGTTTGCCTTCGTCGCCTGATTTAGACGCGATGGTTACTGAACCCAGTTCGTTGATTTTAGTTGCGCGAGCTTCAGCAGCGTTCAGAACGTCAGCCAGTTTGGCTTCCAGTTCTGCACGACGTGCTTCGAAGAACTCAACGTTTTTCTTGGTAGCAGGAACAGCTTTGCCCTGTGGTACCAGGAAGTTACGAGCGTAGCCCGCTTTAACGTTAACTTGATCACCCAGGCTGCCCAGGTTTGCTACTTTATCAAGCAGAATAACTTGCATTACTTTATCCTCTCAAAGTCGTTAATAGACAGTGCCGATTACTGATGACGATCAGTGTATGGCAACAATGAAAGGTAGCGAGCGCGCTTGATGCAACGAGCGAGCTGACGCTGGTATTTTGCACGAGTACCGGTAATACGGCTCGGGACAATTTTACCGCTTTCGGTAATGTAGTTTTTCAGTGTAGCGATGTCTTTGTAATCAATCTCTACAACGCCTTCCGCGGTGAAACGGCAGAACTTGCGACGACGGAAATAACGTGCCATTAGGCTAGTCTCCAGTATCTATCAAATCAATCTGCTCGGCATGTAACACCACTTTATTCAGTCCATTGCGCCCTTGATGGCAGCTAATGAATCCGGTAACAGTGAGTTGCGTGCCGACCGTTAAACTGTGAGTTAATGCTTGTGACGCTTGTCCACTGACAACCACGGGCATTCTGCACCATGCTTGTCGGTTAAATCCGGCTTCCTGCTGCGAGGATTTGTGTTCTAGCACAAACTGGCAGTGTGGAATGCCCGAAGGACTGACTTTACGAATGGGGGTCTTGCACACTGTGCCGGACAACACCAGACGATTCGCCGTCACGGCAATTACTCTTCAGAATCCCCAGCTTCAGCATCATCGTTAGCTTCAGCAAAGTCTTCGCGGCGATCACGACGCTCGTCTTTTGCTTTAACCATTGGAGATGCTTCAGTTACCGCGTGTTTAGTACGCATAACCATGCTACGGATAACGGCGTCGTTGAAGCGGAAGTTAGTTTCCAGCTCATCGATCGCTTCCTGCGGAGCTTCAACGTTCAGCAGAACGTAGTGAGCTTTGTGCAGTTTGTTGATCGGGTAAGCCAGTTGACGGCGGCCCCAGTCTTCCAGACGGTGAATCTGACCAGCAGCGTTAGTGATTACTGCACTGTAACGCTCGATCATGCCCGGAACCTGTTCGCTTTGGTCAGGGTGAACCATAAAAACGATTTCGTAATGACGCATCGAATTGCTCCTTACGGATTATTCAGCCTCCTGTCAGGGTCAACCGCGGCCCATGGAAGCAAGGAACGTGTTTGTGTGCGGTCGAAAAAATGACGCGCAATTATATGTACAGCCTGTGGGAAACTCAAGGAGAAAGGCAGATTAATTTCTCTACAGCTTTGCCGCGAAGAATGCCGTGGCTTCTGCCAGCGCATGAACAGAGACTTTATGCTTCGCGCCCGCCTCCGAAATAAAGGTCAGATTGGCATCCGCACCGCTTTCAGCCAGTTCCTGCCGCAACCGCTGGCTTTCAGCAAAGGGCACGACATCATCTTCTTCGCCATGCCAGACAAACAACGGAACATCTGCGATTAATGCCGCTTTTCCGCCGATATCCAGACTGAGTAAAGGGGCGACTTCACGTTCAAATACGTCGCGCGATACGATGTCACTGGCGTTGTAAGCAGGGAAAAGATGGTGAGATAAACGGGTGAAATAGCCCGAGCCCATCAGGTTCGCCGCCACTTTCACCCACGGGAATTTCACCAGCGCCGCCATGGTGGTCATTCCGCCCATTGAGACACCGCCGACGCCTAAACGCTGCGGATCCGCCAGACCGCGCCCGACAAACACATCTTTCAGTATTGCCAGCTCATCGATGTTGTTTTGCAAAATGCCCCAGAAATTCGCCACGGTTCTGGCCTCATCTTTTTCTGCGCGGGCACCGTGCATTAATGCATCAGGCAATATCACGCGAAAACCCGCTTTTGCCAGCGTGTAACCAAAATAGGAATAAATTTCTTTGGATGACAGAAAACCGTGATAGAAAAAAATCGTCGGGAGCTGTTGCTGATACTGCCCGGCGGGTACTGCGTGGATCACCTGGATCCCTTCAACAGTTTCTTCGTACATCTCTACCATCGTGAATTCCCCTGCGCATTTAGAAAAAATTAGGGCGTTACTGTGTTCTGACATTCTACGGGTCTGTAAACCGGCGACCACTCCCTTTTTCGTATAATTTATAACCCGTTATGTTCAATTCTGATTTTCAGTACCACTGGCCTTAATTCAAATTCATATATTCATAATTATTTCATTGATTCAGATCAATTTTTATTGAAATAACCCGTTACATTTGATCATTAATCCTTTGCCGTTTTCCGCCGTTAGTGCGCTATCAGAAGCTAACGGAAAAAATCCATGAAAACGTCATCAAAACGCTCATTTCGCAGCTGGAGCATTGGCGCAAAACTGGCCAGCATTGCCTCTTTGCTGGTCGGCTCGTTATTTATTATTTTCACTTTGTCACTGACTCACTCCGCCGGAAGGCAGGTGAATACACTTGCCGTCAATGCCATTTCAGAGCAGGTCACCGGTGTGGTGGATATGATTGAAATGTACAACGCCAGCCTGAATGCGGAAGTGGACAGTTACACGCGGTTGTTCAGCCATTTCCTGCCCTCAGATTTCGAGCTGGATACCACCAACCCGGTAATGATCGGCGAACAATCGGCACCGGTCATTAAAGCCGGGGGTATACCGCTGAATCTCGACAGCAAAATTCCCGATGACTTTCTGGCCCGCACCGGCGCAATTTCCACCGTGTTCGCCCGCCGCGGCGATGACTTTATTCGCGTGACGACATCGCTGAAAAAACAAGACGGCAACCGCGCTATTGGCACGCTGCTGGACAATACCAGTCCCGCTTATACGCAAATTATGGCAGGGCAATCTTTCAGCGGGCTGGCAACGCTGTTCGGTAAAAAATACATCACCAAATATCAGCCGGTGCGCGATGCACAGGGCAGTGTCATTGGGATTTTGTTCGTGGGTGTGGATATCACGCAGGAATATGCCGACATGCGTCAGAAAATCCTGTCCAAACGCATTGGCGAGAAAGGCTATTTCTTTGTGCTCAACAGCGCGCCGGGGAAAGATCTCGGAAAATATCTGGTTCACTCTGCTGATGAAGGCAAAACGCCAGCATGGCCTGAAGGTGAACTGCAGCAGGTGATGGCGCAAGCGAAAGGTCAGCGTGAATACACAGACACAGCCAGTCATCACCAGCAATTTATAGTTTATGCGAATGTTCCCGCATGGCACTGGGTTGTGGTCGGCAGCACGGATAAAGACAGCCTGATGGAGCAGGTGAACAGTACGCGTAATCACTTCCTGCTGATCAGCCTGCTGGCGCTGGCCTGTTTCGCCGCGCTGTTCATCTGGCTGACGCGCAAGCTGGTCAGCCGCCCGCTCAGCGACGTTGTGAGTATCGCGCAGCAATATGCCAGCGGCGACCTGCGCGCGCGGGCACAAACGCAACGCGTGGATGAAATTGGCGCGCTGATGCACGCCATCGACGGCATCGGCCACGGCCTGGAGAAAATTGTCGGCGAGGTACGGCAGGTTTCGTCTGAAATCATGCTCAACACGCAAGGGCTGGCGCACGACAGCGAGCAGATTAATCAGCAAATTGGCACGCAGGCCAGCAGTCTGGAAGAAACGTCCGCCAGCATGGAGCAGATCACCGCTACCGTGCAAAATACGGCGGATAACGCCACACAGGCGACCCAACTGGTGCAACAGACCGACAAAGCTGCCACCGTCGGCGCTGATGCGGTAAATCAGTCAGTTGAAAGCATGGAGGCCATTAAACACGCCTCAACGCGCATTGCTGATATCACCACCGTTATCGAAGGCATCGCCTTCCAGACCAATATTCTGGCGCTTAACGCCGCCGTAGAAGCAGCCAGAGCCGGGGAACATGGCCGTGGCTTTGCGGTGGTCGCCTCGGAAGTCCGCGCGCTGGCGCAGCGTAGTTCTAATGCGGTCAAAGAGATTGAAAATCTGGTCGCAGATTCTCTGAGCAAAGTCGAAGACGGCCATCAGAGTGCCGCCAAAACGCAGGCGAATATGAGCGGTATTTTGCAGGGGATCCGTCAGGTGAAAGTGCTGATGAGCGATATCGACGTGGCGTCACACGAACAATCTTCCGGCATTTCGCAGGTGAATATCGCCATTATGCAGATTGGGAAAGCAACGCAGGAAAACGCCACGCTGGTGGAAAACTCACAGCAAACCGCAGCGGCGCTCAGCGAGCAAGGGCGGCATCTCTCACAGCTGGTCAGCGTCTTTAAAATTTCCGAACGATAGGATGCGGTTCGCGCGGCAATAAACACCGCGCGGACTCGCCAGCAGGCCGGTGAAAGGGCTACACTTCAGGGTATCGCCCTTTTACCGGATATCACGATGAAATCCCTCCGAATCTCCGCTGCCCTATTGTTACTCGCTGCACTAAGCGGTTGCAGTAATCTGATGCACACCACGCCAGTTCCGCCGCCATCCGTGACAGTCAAAGCGCAGGAAATTACCCGTGCGCAGACTTCCACACTCACCAAAATTGGCAGTATCTCGGTGGATGTGATTGGCAGTCCGATGGACGCAGAAGCAGAAGTTCAGCGCCGCGCCGATGCTGCGGGGGCGCATTACTACGTGATCATGTTTAACAGCGAAACCATCATTCCCGGCCGCTGGTATTCCCAGGCGACACTTTACCGCTGATTATTCAGCCCCAATCGCGCGGTTAAGCAACAGCTGGCACAAACGTTCCGGCAACAGCGTTTCGCCGCGCGGATCGAGCACCATTCTGCACCAGGCATCCGCCACCGGTGGCGAAGCAAATTCCAGCATCTGCATTGCCGTCATCAGGTTGAACAGCTGACCTGTCAGCCAGCGTCCGTGCGCTTCTTCCGTTGTACGCAGCCGTTGTAAAAACTGACGGAAGGCGCGGTCGAATATGCGATTTTGGCCGCGCGCCTGATACAAGACTTGTTGCAGCATTTCTCCGCTGGCGGGCAGTTTTTTGAGCGTGCGCAGCACATCCAGACACATCACATTCCCTGAGCCTTCCCAGATGCTGTTGACCGGCATTTCCCGGTACAAACGTGGCAATTCACTGTCTTCGCAATATCCAATACCGCCCAGCACTTCCATCGCCTCAGCCACAAAAGGCATCCCCCGGCGGCACACTTCAAACTTGGCAGCGGGTGTCAGCAGACGGCACAGCAATTGTTCCGCAGGATTATCCTGTGCACCGGATGCCGCAGCCATACGCATCAGCAGCATCGTCTGCCCTTCCAGCAACAGCGCCATGCGGCTCAGTGTCTGACGCATCAGCGGTTGTTCGATAAGAGGTTTACCAAAAACCTGCCGCTGGAAGGCGTGGTAAAGTGCAACCGACAGCGCCCGGCGCATCATAGCGTGGCTGCCCAGCGCGCAGTCAAAGCGCGTATGACCGCCCATTTTCAGGATATGGCGGACGCCCTCGCCTTCTTCGCCCAGCAGCCAGCCGGTAGCATTGTGAAACTCCACTTCGCTGCTGGCGTTAGAACGGTTACCCAGTTTGTCTTTCAGCCGCTCGATGCGGATGGCATTACGGGTACCATCAGGTAAAACCCTCGGCATAAAGAAGCAAGAAAGCCCGCCGTCAGTCTGCGCCAGCACCAGATGTGCATCGCTTTGTGGTACAGAGAAAAACCATTTATGCCCGACCAGATGATAAGGCTTTCCGCTGCCACGCCCTTCCAGCGCCGTCGCCCGGGTGGTGTTACTGAGCACATCAGAGCCGCCCTGCTTCTCGGTCATGCCCATGCCGATCAGCACGCCTTTCTTCTGGTCGCCGGATTGCAGATGGGGGTCATAACGGTCGGATAACAGAGGTTTCAGCCAGCCGCTGAATTCCGGCGGCAGCGTTTTTTGCAGCAAGGGGATCGCGCCAAAGGTCATGGTCACCGGGCATAGCGTTCCTGCTTCGACCTGACCGTGAAGAATAAAACGTGCCGCTCGCGCCACTGCCGAACCGATACGCGCATCTTCCTGCCACGGCAAATTATGCACACGGTTAGCGATCAGCCCCTGCATCAGCAGATGCCACGCCGGATGAAAACGCACATCGTCGAGGCGTTCGCCGCAAGGGTCATAGCGCAAAAGCTCGGGTGGATTAGTATTCGCCAGCCTTCCCAGCTCCAGCGATTCTGCAGAGCCTAACTGTTGCCCGAGCGACGCCAGCACATCGGCATCCCAGCCAGCCTGCTGGCGGGAAACCGCTTCGCGCAGCGGTGTGTCAGAAAGGAATAAGTTACTGTTACTCAGTGGATTGGGTTGATTAAAAACCCGATGTGTTTCCCAGTTCATCGCCTGCTCCCTGTTAAAAGGACATGGCCTAAGTATGGTAAAAATCGGGGAATTAACAGGCAGACAGATCACAAAGGCAGAAATGCAAACGGGAGCCCAAAGGCTCCCGTTTAATCAACAGTAGAGAAAGCAGAAATCAGCTTTTCTTCAGACCACGCTGGCGTACCGCTTCGAAAAGGCAAACGCCGGTCGCGACGGAAACGTTCAGGGAAGACACGCTGCCCGCCATCGGGATGCTGATCAGCTCGTCGCAATGTTCGCGGGTCAGACGGCGCATACCTTCGCCTTCTGCGCCCATCACCAGCGCCATCGGGCCGGTCATTTTACTCTGGAACAGGTCGTGATCGGCTTCACCTGCCGTACCAACGATCCAGACATTGTGTTCCTGCAATACACGCAATGTACGCGCCAGATTGGTCACGTTGATCAACGGCACATTTTCAGCAGCGCCGCTGGCGACTTTTTTGGCGGTCGCATTCAGTTTGGCAGAACGGTCGCGGGGAACGATCACCGCGTGAACACCGGCTGCATCAGCAGTACGCAGACAAGCGCCCAGGTTATGCGGATCGGTGACGCCGTCCAGCACCAGCAGGAACGGACATTCGAGGCTTTCCAGCAACGCAGGCAGGTCATTTTCCTGATACTGACGGCCTTCACGCACACGCGCAATAATGCCCTGATGCACAGCGCCTTCGGATTTATCATCCAGCCACTGGCGGCTCGCCACCTGGATCACGATGCCGCTGGCTTCCAGCTCGTCGATCAGCGGTTTCAGACGTTTATCGTCGCGGCCTTTCAGGATGAAGACTTCCAGAAAGCGTTGCGGATCGTTATCGAGTAAGGCTTTAACGGAATGAATACCGTAGATAATTTCGCTCATGATGCTCTTTAAAATAGACTTGCGGACAGCAAGCTGTCCGCAATTTAACAGGGATTGCGGGCGATTCTATCATACCCTTCATCATTCATGCTGCAGATGCGTTGGCGGCACTCAGTCACCCGAATCACTTACCTGAGTAAGCTCATCGGGATTCCTTCGTTTGCCGCCTTCCTGCAACCTGAATGCTTTCGGGTAGAATACCAGCCCGTCTGACTTAGCTTTCTGCTGACTTTTTCTTCGCGCGTTTGGCTCTGGTGGCCGCAGCAATTTTTGCTGTTTTATCAGAAGGCTTTTTAGCTTTCTTCGGCTTGCCGTCTTTACCGACCGCGCTTACCGCTTTCTCTTTCTTCGGCTTGGCGGGTTTCGCGTCATCTTTGCGGAAGGCGCTGTCCGGCTCAAAGTTCACGTTTTTCTTACCGGTGCGACGACGGCCGGCGTTGGCCGGCGCTGCGGAACGCATTGTACGCTCGCCGCCTTTTTTTGCGCGATCACGTGCGGTTTTACCTTCACCACGCGCTTTGCGGGTGCTGGAAACCAGCGCGAAATCGATTTTACGCTCGTCCATATGCACGGCTTCAACGCGGATTTCGACGGTATCGCCGAGGCGGTAGACCGCACCGGAAGACTCGCCGACCAGACGCTGGCCGATGTTATCGTAACGGTAATAATCGTTGTCGAGCGAGGACACATGCACCAGCCCGTCGATGAACAGATCGTTGAGGCGCACGAAGAAGCCGAAGCCGGTCACGCTGGCGATGATGCCGGTGAAGACTTCACCCACGTGATCCTGCATGAAGTCGCACTTCAGCCAGTCAGCGACGTTACGGGTAGCTTCGTCCGCACGGCGTTCTGCCATCGAACAATGCTCGCCTAACTGCAACATGTCTTCGTAATCACTGTGCCAGCCACCGGTTGGCGTCCAGCGATCTTTCAGCGTGCCGTGCTCTTTCGCCAGCAGGTACTTGATCGCACGGTGCAACGCCAGATCCGGATAGCGGCGGATTGGTGAGGTAAAGTGACCGTAAGACTGTAACGCCAGACCAAAGTGGCCGCGGTTTTCCGGATCGTAAATCGCCTGTTTCATCGAACGCAGCAGCATAGTTTGCAGCATTTCGCGGTCAGGACGATCGGCCAGTTCATCCATAATCTGAGCGTAATCTTTTGGCTCAGGTTTCATGCCGCCGCCCATCACCAGACCCAGTTCACCCAGCACGCTTTTCAGCGCAGAGATATGGTCATCGCTTGGACGGTCATGCACGCGGAACAGCGCCGGTTCGTTATGTTTTTCAACAAAACGCGCCGCAGCGATGTTCGCCAGGATCATGCACTCTTCAATCAGTTTGTGAGCGTCGTTACGCACGGTCGGTTCGACACGTTCGATACGGCGCTCGGCATTGAAGATAAATTTAGCTTCTTCGGTTTCGAACGCGATACCGCCACGTTCGGCGCGCGCCTGATCCAGCACTTTGTACATGGTGTGCAGTTCAAGCAAATGCTTAACCAGCGGCGAATACTGCTCGCGCAGTTCCGGATCGCCTTCGATGATGCGCCAGACTTTGTTGTACGTCAGACGCGCGTGGGAGCTCATCACCGCTTCGTAGAATTTAGAGCTGGTCAGTTTGCCCTGCGCGGAGATAGTCATCTCACAGACCATACACAGGCGGTCTACCTGCGGGTTCAGGGAACACAAGCCATTGGACAGCACTTCAGGCAGCATTGGGACAACCTGCGACGGGAAGTAAACTGACGTTGCACGGCTGCGTGCTTCATCATCCAGCGCAGTGCCGTGACGGACGTAATAACTGACGTCGGCAATGGCGACCCACAGGCGCCAGCCACCACCGCGTTTTTTCTCGCAGTACACGGCATCATCGAAGTCGCGTGCATCCTCACCATCAATGGTGACCAGGGGCAGGCTGCGTAAATCGACACGGCCTTTTTTCGCTTCTTCCGGCACCTGTTCGCTCAGGTCTTCGACCTGTTTCAGAACCTGTGGCGGCCAGACGTGCGGGATTTCATGGGTGCGCAGCGCGATGTCCACCGCCATGCTGGTACCCATTTTATCGCCGAGAACTTCAACAATTTTACCGACGGCTTTCGTGCGGCGCGTCGGACGCTGAGTCAGTTCAACAACGACCATGTAGCCCATGCGCGCGCCGTTAATGGCATCGGCCGGGATCAGGATGTCAAAGCTCAGACGGCTGTCATCAGGCACCACGAAACCCGCACCGGCATCGGTGAAGTAACGGCCAACGATCTGGCTGGTTTTCGGCACCAGAACACGCACGATGCGCGCTTCACGGCGGCCCTTACGATCGGTGCCGACCGGCTGTGCCAGTACCACGTCACCGTGGATGCACATTTTCATTTGTTCAGCAGAAAGATAGACATCGTCTTTCTTCACGCCTTCAAGACGCAGGAAACCATAACCATCGCGATGGCCGATAACCGTGCCTTTCAGCAAGTCCAGACGCTCCGGCAGCGCGTAGCACTGGCGGCGGGTGAAGACTAACTGGCCATCACGTTCCATCGCGCGCAGACGACGGCGCAGGGCTTCCAGCGCTTCTTCTCCGGACAGATTCAGTTCGTTACCGATTTCTTCCCGGCTGGCTGGGGTTTCACGTTTCGCGAGGTGTTCCAGAATGAATTCACGGCTGGGAATAGGTGATTCGTATTTCTCTGCTTCTCGTTCCAGGAATGGATCTTGTGACATAGCGGTTCCTCCGTTGTCATCAGCAGTTTGTTGAGAGTCTTTCATTCAACAAGCAATAATTTGTAGAGCGTTGAGTTGTCTTTAACCATATCGGCCAGAGTGTACTGATTCAGCTCATCAAGAAAATGTTCTACAGCAGTGTGCAGGACTTGTTTTAGCCGGCATGCAGGCGTGATATGACAAAAGTCGCTGGCGCAATTGACCAGCGAAAGAGGTTCCAGTTCGCGCACCACGTCGCCAATGCGAATGGTCTCTGCGGGCTTGCCCAGTTTGATCCCTCCGTTCTTTCCGCGAACGGCAGTCACCAGGCCAGCACGGCTCAACTGATTAATGATTTTCACCATGTGGTTACGCGATACACCGTAAACCTCGGTGACCTGCGAAATGTTGGTCATCTGATCGTCCGGCAACGAAGCCATATAAATCAACGCTCTTAAACCATAATCAGTAAAACTCGTTAACTGCACACATACCTCTGGGTAGCTATTACCCGGTCTTTCCACGTCAGCAATGCCAACAGGGTGAAGATGATTGTTTATTATGACACTTTGATGATAAACCAGCCGCGAACTTTGCAGCTAATCATTTAGATAGTGGATGGTTTATGGAAAGTAAACAAGAGAAGGGATTCAGAAAAAAATAAACCGGGCAGTTTTGCCCGGTCATGACGTTTTACGCAATCAGCTCAGGCTGTTATGCGTCAAACGGGTCGCGCAGGATCATGGTTTCGCTACGATCCGGGCCAGTCGAGATAATATCAACCGGCACTTCTGTCAGCTCTTCAATACGCTTGATGTAGTTCAACGCTGCCTGTGGCAGGTTTTCTACTTCTTTCACGCCGAAAGTGGTTTCGGTCCAGCCAGGCATGATTTCGTAGATTGGCTCGATACCTTCCCAGCCTTCAGCAGCCAGCGGAGTGGTAGTCATTTCGCGGCCATCAGGCATACGGTAACCGACACACAGCTTCACTTCTTTCAGACCGTCCAGCACGTCCAGCTTGGTCAGACAGAAACCAGACAGGGAGTTGATCTGCACAGAACGACGTACAGCCACGATATCCAGCCAGCCACAACGACGGCTACGGCCAGTGGTCGCGCCGAACTCGTTACCTTGCTTACGCAGGAACTCGCCAGTTTCGTCGAACAGTTCAGTCGGGAACGGACCTGCACCCACGCGGGTAGAGTAGGCTTTGACGATACCCAGAACATAATCAACATAACGTGGGCCAATACCTGAACCGGTAGCGACGCCGCCAGCAGTGGTGTTGGAAGAGGTCACGTACGGATAAGTCCCGTGGTCGATGTCCAGAAGCGTACCTTGTGCGCCTTCGAACATGATCAGGTCGCCACGCTTGCGCGCGCCATCCAGCAGCTCAGAGACGTCAACAACCATAGCCGTCAGGATGTCGGCGATAGCCATGACATCATCCAACGTTTTCTGGAAATCAACGGCTTCTACTTTGTAGTAGTTAACCAGCTGGAAGTTATGGTAATCGATGATTTCTTTCAGCTTGATAGCGAAAGTTTCTTTGTTGAAGAGATCGCCGACGCGCAGACCGCGGCGGGCAACTTTATCTTCATAAGCCGGGCCGATACCACGACCGGTAGTGCCAATGGCTTTATCACCACGCGCTTTTTCGCGCGCCATGTCGAGAGCGACATGGTAAGGCAGGATCAGCGGGCAAGCTTCAGACAGTAACAGACGTTCGCGTACAGGGATGCCACGAGCTTCAAGTTCGCCCATTTCTTTCATCAACGCGTCAGGCGCCAGAACAACACCGTTGCCGATGATGCTGGTCACGTTTTCACGCAGAATGCCAGAAGGAATTAAATGAAGAACGGTTTTTTCACCGTTGATAACCAGAGTGTGACCGGCGTTGTGACCGCCCTGATAGCGCACAACATATTTAGCCCGTTCAGTAAGCAGGTCTACGACCTTGCCTTTCCCTTCATCACCCCATTGAGTGCCGAGTACGACGACGTTCTTACCCATCTCAAGAATCACCAGGTTGCTTAAAAAAGGATTCTAACATCTCATTCTGTGCTTTCCAGCACTTTTAGCACACGTTTGCGGGAAAAATTTTAATTGCGTGCTACGCGTCGCAGCAAGACGTGACACCAGGGTTGTAACAAAACCTCAGCCACCCAGACGACTACGCAACATGTAGTAAATAACGAAGCCCGCCACCACAAGTCCCCCGCCAAAACGCCGTAAAATGTGGTCAGGAAGATTCGCCAGTGAGAGGATCATTTTTCTCCATGTTTTTGGATAAAGCATCGGCCCCAGACCTTCAAGAACCAAAACTAACGCCAGTGCCAGCCAAATTGTCGAATTCATGTTGAGTGTCTCAGTGCTTCCTTTGCGGAAAATTATACCGGTTTCAGAAAAGACAAAAGGCCCCTGAAGGGCCTTTTGGAAATTGCATCAGCAATTATTTGGTCTTTTGGTCAGGAGACTTCATGAAGCGGAAGAAATCGCTGTCAGGGCTCAACACCATGACGTCGTTACCGCTCTTGAAGCTGGCCTCGTAAGCACGCAGGCTACGGATGAATGCGTAGAAGTCAGGATCCTGGCTGAATGCATCAGCAAACAGTTTCGCCGCTTCGGCATCACCTTCACCGCGGGTGATACGGGCTGTACGTTCTGCTTCAGCCACAGTACGGGTTCTTTCGTAATCCGCCGCTGCCTGAATCTTGGTCGCCTCTTCTTTACCCTGAGAAATGTGACGCAATGCCACCGCATTACGCTCAGCGCGCATACGATCGTAAATCGCGCTGGACACTTCTTCCGGCAAGTTGATTTGTTTCAGACGTACGTCCACCACTTCGATACCCAGTGCCGCCATGCTGTTCGGGTTCACCGCAGGCTGTTTGCCTTTGGTTTCCTGCTCAACACGTTTGGCCGCAGAGGCAATTGCATCATCAGCTTCTGTGGTCGCTTCAGGCTCATCACCTACGCTACCAGTGTTCAGCGCATCACGTACGTCCAGTGTCAGACGTCCACGGGAATCGGTCACAATGTCTTTCACATCAAGACGACCAATTTCAGAACGCAGACGGTCACTGAATTTACGTTTCAGCAGAATTTCTGCCTGAGACACATCACCACCGCCCGTTGCCAGGTAGTAGCGGCTGAAATCACTGATACGCCATTTCAGGTAAGAATCGACGATTAAGTCTTTCTTCTCGCTGGTCACGAAACGGTCAGCCTGGTTGTCCATGGTCTGAATACGCGCATCGAGCATTTTAATGGATTCCACAAAAGGAACTTTAAAATGCAGGCCCGGTGCATAAACCAGCGGTTTATTATCGCTGTCACGCAGGACTTTACCGAAACGCAGCACGATCCCGCGCTGACCTTCCTGAACAACAAACAGTGAGGCATAAAGCGCCACCAGCACCACAACGACGATAAGTAAAAATGACTTACGCATTGTTATTCTCTCCCTACGCGAAGTGTATCGTCACGCTGTGCGTTTGCACGGCGCTGGTCCATGACACTGCCAGACGAACGGGAACTGCTGGTACCGGCACTGCTTTTGCCATTACTGCTGGTTAAACCCGGAACGGAAGGCAACAAACCTGATTCATCATTTTTGCTGGTGTCATTGCCTGCTGCATTGCCGCCACGCAGCATCTGATCCAGCGGTAATACCATCAGGTTATTCCCTTTGTCACTCACCAGAACTTTACGGGTGTGACTGAGGACTTTTTCCATGGTTTCGATATAAAGACGCTCGCGGGTAATTTCCGGCGCGGCTTTATATTCAGGTAACAGTTTGGAGAAACGGGCAACTTCACCCTGTGCTTCCAGAACAGTACGGTCTTTATACGCTTTCGCGTCTTCCAGTAAGCGTTGTGCTTCACCGTTTGCCAGAGGCTGGATCTGGTTCGCATAAGCTTCTGCTTCACGAATAGACTGTTGCTCTCTTTCACGGGCAGCGATCGCGTTATCGAAAGAAGCTTTCACTTCTTCCGGCGGACGCGCGGTCTGGAAGTTGACGTCCTGAATAGTGATCCCCATTTTGTACGGACGAATGGTTTCTTCCAGTACACGTTGGGTATCGCTACGCACGGTCGTACGGCCTTCAGTCAGGATTTTATCCATCGTATATTTGCCGATTACGCCACGTAATGCGCTGTCCGTTGCCTGGCTCAGGCTGTCGTCAGGATTGGCGACGCTGAACAGGTAAGCTTCAGGATCCGTCACGCGGTACTGTACGTTCATTTCAACGCGCACCACGTTTTCATCGGAGGTCAGCATCACGCCAGACGCAGCAAGTTCACGTACCGATTCTACGTTCACTGCGCGTACCTGGTCGATGAAGGTCGGTTTCCAGTTCAGGCCCGGCTCAACCAGATGGCTGAACTTACCAAAACGGGTCACAACGCCACGTTCGGCTTCTTTAATGGTATAGAAACCTGTTGCAGCCCAGATAACCACCACCGCTGCGACCGCGATGCCGGCAATCCGGGTGCCACTCATTCCATGACCGGAACCGGTTGGTGTACCGTTATTGTTGCTGCCGTTGTTGCCTGAACCTTTTCCACCGAAACCACCCAGCTTTTTGCTGAGCTTACGGAAGATATCATCCAGATCAGGTGGCCCCTGATTGCGGCCGCCTTTGTTGTCATTATTTCCACCAGAATTTCCACCAGAGTTGCCGCTATTATTATTGCTGCTGCCCCAGGGGTCGCGGTCCTGTCCGTTATTACCGGGCTGATTCCACGCCATGTTATAGCTCCATTATTCTATGATTGGTGTTCTTCAGGACAAATCAGACAGACTCTGGTTGCGGACATAGCTTTCCAGTTCCTGCTCTTGTTTGCAGAGGCGGCGCCAGTCAACGATGGGCATTCGCACCATCAGACCAATACTGCCATCCTCTTCAATCCATTCTTTTTCAATTGCCTGAAGCTGGTAAAAACGGCTACGAAGGCGGCCTGCTTCCGGCGGCAAGCACAATTCATGCTGCGCGATTTCGCCAGAGAGTCGCTCCGTTAATGCCTGAAAAAGCAACGGAATGCCTTCACCTGTCACGGCTGAAAGCCAGACTCTGACAGGCAAATTCTCCTCGTTGCGGTCGATACGCGGGACAAAATCATCCAACATATCTATTTTGTTCATCACTAACAGCGCAGGAATTTCATCTGCTTCGATCTCTGCCAGCACCGTATTCACCGCGTCAATATTTTCCTGAACACGGATGTCCGCTGCATCAATAACATGTAATAACAGAGATGCCTGTCGGGTTTCCTGCAACGTTGCTTTAAAGGCCGCAACCAAATCATGGGGCAGGTGACGAATAAACCCTACGGTGTCCGCCAAAACTGTTTCCCCGACATCTGCCACCATAATGCGGCGCAGCGTAGGATCGAGCGTAGCAAACAACTGATTGGCCACATAAACATCGGCCTGAGTAATACGGTTAAAGAGTGTGGATTTCCCGGCGTTGGTATATCCAACCAAAGACACCGTCGGAATATCCGCACGAACGCGTGAACGGCGACCTTGTTCACGCTGTTTAGCCACTTTTTCAAGACGGCTAAGAATTAAGGTGATTCTGTCCCGCAGTAAACGGCGGTCAGTTTCGAGCTGGGTTTCACCCGGACCACGTGCGCCAATACCGCCGCCCTGTCGTTCAAGGTGCGTCCAGCCACGAACCAGTCGGGTAGCAATGTGGCGTAATTGCGCCAGTTCTACTTGTAACTTACCTTCGTGTGTTCGGGCCCGCTGGGCAAAAATATCTAATATCAATCCGGTGCGGTCGACAACGCGACATTCGCATAAGGCTTCCAGGTTTCTTTCCTGGCCGGGAGACAAGGCGTGATCAAACAGGATGACAGAGGCGCCCGTTGCTTTGACGGCATCTGCGATTTCTTGGGCCTTTCCTTCACCGACAAAGTATTTTGGGTGCGGTGCCTTGCGGCTCCCGGTGACGACTTGCAACGCCTCTACACCTGCAGAAGAAACCAGCGATTCAAATTCGCTCAGGTCTTCCGTGTCTTTGTCTTGCGAGAAATAGATATGAACCAGTACGGCCTGCTCACCGGCTTCATAACGGTCAAACAAGCTTGCGACCTCTCATTTGGGAAAAATTCGCCAGCCGGGGGTACATAAGCATAATCGGAATACTTATGAACCCCTTCGTGGTTGACCAACGTTGCGCTTTATTCAGCGTCATCGTTTTCCTGCTGCGGCTGTTGCGCAGATGGAGTACTACCTTGGTGATAATTGTTGGTGCTGCCCGAACCTGGATTATTGCTATGGTGTGACACCGGGCGGGAAGGCACTACGGTGGAGATAGCGTGTTTATACACCATCTGGCTTACCGTATTTTTTAACAGAATGACAAACTGGTCAAAAGACTCAATCTGGCCTTGCAGCTTAATACCATTCACCAAGTAAATAGAAACCGGAACACGTTCACGACGCAATGCGTTCAGGAACGGATCTTGCAAAGATTGCCCCTTAGCCATTCTATCTTTTCCTTATTAGTTTGTTGTTTGTAACTTTGAGCCTATCGGCTCGAAAATAAATCACATAAAAAATTTGCGCGCTGAGTACTCATCAATTGTACACAATCACCCAACCTATGCACTAACAACCTGAATTACACGGTTTAAGGCCTCTTCTGGCTTCTCAGAATCGAGCCATTCGACACCCTCCCAACCTCGCAACCAGGTCATCTGACGTTTGGCCAGCTGTCGTGTCGCGCAAACACCACGATAAACCATTTCATCGTAATCGAATTCACCAGACAAATATGACCACATCTGGCGATAGCCTACACAGCGAATAGAAGGCAAATCGGTATGCAAATCGCCCCGAGCTATCAGCGTTCTGACTTCATCTTCAAAACCATTGGACAACATCTGACTAAAACGTTCCTCGATCCGCGTATGTAATAATTCACGACGGGTCGGGGCAATCGCAAACTGATGAACACGATAGGGCAATGTTTCACCCGAAATTTTAGTCAGTTCCGTTAAAGTTTTACCCGAAATAAAAAAAACTTCCAGTGCTCTGGACAGTCTCTGCGGATCATTCGGATGAATTCGCATTGCCGCCACCGGATCTATCTCGCGCAATTGGTCATGAAGTGCTTCCCAACCCTGCTCTGCCGCCTGCTTTTCGATACGTTCGCGAACCTCAGGATCAGCCGGTGGCAGCGGGGAAAGTCCTTCAAGCAATGCCTTGAAATAAAGCATAGTCCCACCTACCAATAACGGGATCTTATTGCGTGAGGTTATTTCAGCCATTTCGCGTAATGCATCGCGACGAAAGTCTGCCGCGGAATAAGCCTCGGCCGGATCCAGAATGTCGATCAGCCGGTGCGGCGCCTGCGCCAGCTCTTCCGCCGTTGGTTTGGCTGTGCCGATGTCCATTCCGCGATAAATTAAAGCAGAGTCCACGCTGACTAACTCAACGGGGAGATGGTTCATCAGTGACATCGCCAGTGCCGTTTTACCGGATGCGGTCGGCCCCATAATAAAAATTGCCGGGGGAAGTGCGTTGTTTTCAGAGTCAGTCATGCTTAAAAGCCGCCAGCGCGGGCTGTAAATCAAGAGGTTGCAGAAGTCCGGACGGAGGCGATTTCACCAGGTGCGGGCAAAGACGTTCAACATCCGTGAGTAGTTGTATGGCTTGTGAAATCGTCCATACCTCGTGCTCGCAGCCACAGTGGCGGGCAAACCACATGGCTACCGCATCAGAAGTCACCTCCTGCTGAACAGCAAGGTAACCTAACAGATCAGGTATCAACTTTTGTAAATTTTGTTGGCGTAATGGTAAAGGTACCGCGCGAACCGTCACACGATGCGACTCATTGAGCATTTCTAAACCAAAATGTTGTAATATCGCCTGATGCCGCGCCATGACAGCGGCCTCATCCTTACTCACATTCAGTTTTAGCGGAATCAAAAGCGGCTGCGGACGTAATCCTTCTTCCGGCGGTGTCAGCTGCGCCCATTTCAGCCAGCGATCGGCCACCGGCAACGACAGCAGCACCAGTTGTTTGCCGCGCTCAAGCAACGCGTATTCCGCCGAACAAACCGTCAGCACACGTCCGAAACTCTGGCTGTGCGATTCCAGCGCCGGTTCAGCCAGTGTACGAGCCGCAGAAGCGGCAGACTTAGCGGGCTGTGCCACGACCGGCGGGGATTCCTGTAAAGAAAATGACTCCGGCGCAAGCTGCAATAAACGGCCGTAAGCCTTGCTTTCCGAAGGATTGTAAGCCGGTTCATTGCTGCGAAAAGCCGGTTCCCGTGGCTGGCTGGCACGTGCTGTTTCAGGAAACACATTTTCACGCGACGCACTGTTTTCACGAGGCAAAGTGTTTTCACGAGGCATAGTGTTTTCACGAGACAAAGTGTTTTCACGTGCTGGCGATGTTTTTCTTTCCGCCGGTTGCGAGAAATGATTTCCGCCTGCGGCCTGACGGTTTTCCTGCTGCCAGCGCGGCGTGTCTTCCTGTAGCTGTGGATCATCCAGAACCGGTGCCCCCGCCTGCTGCAATACGGACATCACCGCCTGATAAATAAAATCATGTACCAGCCGCGACTGGTGGAAACGCACTTCATGTTTTGCCGGATGCACATTCACATCCACCTGATGCGGATCGACATCCAGATAAAGTACATACGCGGGTTGCTGATCGTCTTTCAGCTGATCCTGATAGGCCTGACGGATCGCGTGATTAATCAGACGATCCTTCATCATACGATTATTCACATAACAATATTGCATGTCGGTCAGGTTGCGCGAACCCGCAGGATCCGCCACCCAGCCACGGATCGCCAAATCACCGTGACTCCATTCCACTTCCAGCGCATGTTCGACAAAGGTCGGGCTGCAAATACTTGCAAGACGGCGGGAGAACTGTGAAGGATCTTTAACAGCGCGATACTGGCGCATAAGCTTGCCGTTGTGGCTGAGATTGACGGAAACATCAAAGCGCGCCAGTGCAATCCGGCGGACAACTTCATCAATATGGGTAAATTCGGTTTTCTCGGTGCGCATGAACTTACGGCGGGCGGGCGTGTTGTAGAACAAATCCAGCACTTCTACGGTCGAGCCCTGCGGATGCGCCGCCGGTTTGACCGTCACCGCCATGTCGCGCCCTTCGGCGTAAGCCTGCCAGGCTTCATTTTGTTCAGCCGTGCGCGACGTCAGGATAAGACGCGAGACCGAGCTGATACTCGCCAGCGCTTCGCCGCGGAATCCCAGACTCAGGATAGCTTCAAGATCGTCAAGACAGGTGATTTTACTGGTCGCATGACGCGCCAGCGCCAGTGCGAGATCGTCTTTGCCAATCCCGCAGCCATTGTCGCGAATGCGGATAAGCTTGGCACCGCCGCGATCGATATCAATATCGATTCGCGTTGCGCCGGCATCAAGGCTGTTTTCCACCAGCTCTTTCACCACGGAAGCCGGCCTTTCGACAACTTCGCCCGCTGCTATCTGGTTAGCAAGTTGCGGCGGCAGTACCTTGATCGGCATAGCGGCTCCTGTGGCTGACGGTGATGAACCGCCTATGACTGTGGAATAGTTAAGGTTTGGCCGAGCTGTACCTCGCCAGACTTCATATGATTTGCGGTTTTGATGTCATTCATACTGACACCATATTTACTCGCAATTGCTGACAACGTATCACCGCGTTTCACCGTATGTTTCGACGGTTTCTTTGACGATTTTGCCGTTGTACCTGAAGATGTGCGGGTGCCCGCAGGCACTTTCAATCGCTGGCCGACCCAGACACCGTCTTTTTTCAGTTTATTCAGATCACGCAGCGCCGCATTCGTCGTGCCGTAGCTGTTCGCGATGCCGGTCAGCGTTTCGCCGCGGGTCACTTTATGGATCTGCGTGGCACCGGCTGCACCGGCCGTCACTTCAATTGGTCCCGGCTGATTACTGGCTTTGGGGCTACTGTCTGCCGCCGCTGCTGATGAGGCCAGCAGCGGACGGTTTTCGACCTTTGGGCCGTTTTGTATCGGATGCGACTGGAAATAATTACGCAGACCGATGTGAATGGCCCTCGCAATTTTATCCTGGTACGCACTGCTGCCCAGCAGCCGCTCCTCAGTTGAGTTACTGATAAAGCCGGTTTCCACCAGCAGGGAAGGAATATCCGGAGAACGTAATACGCCTAAACTGGCATGCTCCGGCTTCGCTTTATGCAATGAACCGACCGAACGCAGTTCACGCAGAACGCGGGTCGCGACGTCATAACCGACACGCTGAGAATGACCGAACTGCAAATCGAGTACGGCCTGACTCAGATACGGATCGGATGCGGTATTCGCCAGTACATCACCCGCACCACCGAGAAGCTCGGATTGCTTCTCGTGCTGCTCAAGCCAGTTACCCATTTCGCTGTTCGCGCGGCGGTTCGACAACACCCAGACTGAGGCGCCACGTGCGCTGCGGCTTGGAGCAGCATCGGCGTGAATGGAAACCAGCACATTGGCGTTTTTCTTACGCGCCACGTCGGAACGACCCATAACGGAAATAAAGTAATCACCGTCGCGGGTTAAGACCGGCTGGAACATCGGATCAGCATTCAGAATTGCCTGCAATTTACGTGCGATGGCAATAGTGACGTTCTTTTCTTTAAGACCGCCCGCACCGATGGCACCGGGATCCTGCCCGCCGTGACCGGCATCAATCGCAACAATGATTCTGCTGTCGCTGGTGCTGACAGTTGAGGAACGCGAGTTATCAGGGGCGACGGAAGTGGAAACCACTTTGGTCTGATCGTTGGTAAACGGATTAGATTTCGACGACGGCGTGACCATTCTGCCTGCATTTGGCGAAGGCGTATTGGTGGCGGTCACCACCGGCGCAGCACGGCGTGGTGCGGGCGCGGCGGCATTCATGGTCAGTACCACCGTGTACTGGCTGCCGTCTTTTTGTTTCGTCGCGTTAGTTCGGACTTTCTGATTCAGCTCAAACACCAGACGCTGGCTTTGCGCATTCGGCGGGGTACTGGCACGCACACGCGTCACCAGATTCTGACCGTTGAAATTCAGCGGCAGGCCTTTCATCACGCCGTCCTGACGGATATCCATGACCACGCGCTCAGGGTTATGCAGCGGGAAAAAGGAGTAATCCGGTGAGCCGTCAAAGGTAATCGTGACTGTCGACTGCGTCTGGCCGTTGGAGACATTGATGTTTTTCATGCCCGCCGCAAAAACCGGCGACGCCAGCACAGCAAACAGCATCAGCGCCGATAACGACATCGCCGCCGAAGTAAACAGAGAGGTAAAACGTGAGTTCATCGCGTGATCATCCTTGCTGTTGAACACGATGCAGCAAATTTATGCCAGATTCAGAAACCGCCACCAGCTTCGCGGTGCGCCCCGTCTGGGAATAATCCAGCGTCAGTTCAATATCCGGTTCGGGTAACACGCCAGCGCCCTGCTGCGGCCATTCCACCAGACAAATGGCATCCTGGGCGAAATAATCGCGGATCCCCATAAATTCCAGTTCTTCCGGATCAGCCAGGCGATATAAGTCAAAGTGATAGACGGCGATTTTTTCCAGCTGGTACGGCTCAACCAGCGTATAGGTCGGGCTTTTCACATTGCCCTGATGCCCTAATGCCTGAAGAAATCCCCGGCTAAAGGTTGTTTTACCGGCTCCCAGATCGCCATAAAGATGGATAACCGTTGAGCCTTCGCAGGCTTTCGCCAGTGAAGCACCTAGTTGCAGCGTTGCCGCTTCGTCGGGTAGAGAGATATTAAGTTGATTCATTCAGTGATATCTATTTCTTCAGGTCTGGATTAACTAACGGGGCAATCACCGCTAAAAGATCAGTTGCCAGCATACCGCGCGTTCCCTGCCGGTGGGCAATTTCATCTGCGGCAGCGCCATGAACAACGGAGCCCGCGCAGGCCGCATCATAACTATTCAGTTTCTGAGCCAGCAATCCGCCAATGATACCAGAAAGCACGTCGCCCATGCCGCCGGATGCCATACCGGCATTGCCGACATCTGCCACCGCCATCTCGCCATGCTCACTGGCAATCAGCGTACCCGCACCTTTAAGCACCACCACACCGCCATAACGTGCCGTGATTTTCTGCGCCGAAAGTAAGCGGTCACTTTCAATTTCCTTCACGCTGCAGCCGAGTAAACGGGCCGCTTCGCCAGGATGAGGCGTCAGTACGCGATTTTGCCGTTTCCGTGGATTGATTGCCAGCAGGTTAAGCGCATCAGCGTCCCATAAAGCTGGTTTATCCCACTCTGCTGCGCGTTCTACCGCCTTTTTACCCCATTCCCTCTGGCCTAAACCGGGGCCGATAACTAATACATCCGCCCATTTTAGCCCTTCATCGAGGGATTCTGCGGTCAGTTCCTGCACCATCAGCTCAGGTCTGGCCGTCAGTAAAGGACCGGAGTGCTCTTTGTGAGTGAGTACTCGCACCAGCCCGGCACCCGTGCGCAGCGCGGCTTCCGACGCCATACGGATAGCACCGGCAAAACCGGTATCGCCGCCCACCACCAGCAAACGCCCATGCTCACCTTTATGAGAGCACGGCCGGCGCGGAGGCAACCATGTGCTTAACTGCGTCGCATCCAGCCGTTGTAACGTTGCCAGATGTCCACCCAGCCAGCTTTGCAGCCCAAGCGCATCACAATGTAATTTACCGGTGTAATCGCGGGCCTGTCCGGTCAGTAAACCGGGTTTCAGGGCGATGAAACTGACAGTGTGCGTGGCGTGTACTGCCTTTCCCGCTGTCTGGCCGGTTTGCGCATCAAGCCCCGAAGGAATATCCAGAGAGATCACAGGCAAAGATGCCGAATTAATGGCGTCAATCAGCCCGTCGTAAGGTGCGCGCGGCGCAGAAGATAAACCGGTGCCGAGCAAACCGTCGATAATCAGATCCACGTCCTGCGGCCATGCAGAATCAGCAAAATTGATCACTCCGCCACTTTTCAGCCAGCCCTGTCGCGCCGTTTCTGCTTCTTCAGGCAGCGGTTTGCACCCTTTCACCGCCAGCAGCGTCACGCGTATGCCTGCGCTTTTCGCCAGACGTGCCACTTCAAAACCGTCACCGCCGTTATTGCCGTGACCGCATAAAATCAGCCAGTGGCGCGTATGCGGAAACTCACTCTGCGCCAGTAAAAAAGCGGCCTTCGCCGCACGTTGCATCAGTGTAAACAGAGAAATCCCCGTTTCCTGCGCCGCCTGACGCTCAGCTTTTCGCAGCCAGTCAGCAGAAAACACGGAATGTGGTAAACTCGCCTCGTTTCGTTTTTCACGTTGGTTCGTCATGACACTCCCTCTCGATCTCGTTCAACTGGCTCAACATATCAAGCAATGGGGCCAATCGCTAGGCTTCCAGCAGGTTGGCATCTGCGATACAGACTTATCTGTTGAAGAGCCCAAACTGCAAGACTGGCTTGATAAACAATATCATGGCGAGATGGACTGGATGGCGCGCCATGGCATGTTACGTGCCCGTCCGCATGAATTACTGCCCGGCACGCTGCGGGTGATCAGCGTGCGCATGAACTATCTGCCCGCCAAAGCCGCCTTTGCTAAAACCCTGAATGACCCGCAGCTCGGTTATGTCAGCCGTTATGCCCTGGGACGCGACTATCACAAAGTCTTGCGGCAGCGCCTGAAGAAACTTGGCGATATGATCCAGGCACACTGCACGGAACACGCCGGTCAGACTGTCACCTTCCGCCCTTTTGTCGATTCTGCGCCGGTGATGGAACGCCCGCTGGCAGCAAAAGCCGGTCTTGGCTGGATTGGTAAACACTCACTTATTCTTAACCGTGAATCCGGTTCATGGTTCTTTCTCGGCGAACTGCTGATTGATTTGCCGCTGCCCGTCGATCAGCCGCAGGAAGAAAAATGCGGTAAATGCGTGGCCTGTATCACTACCTGTCCGACCGGTGCCATCGTCGCGCCTTATACCGTTGACGCGCGCCGCTGTATTTCCTATCTGACTATCGAACTGGAAGGGGCAATACCGGAAGAATTCCGCCCGCTGATGGGCAACCGCATCTACGGCTGCGATGACTGTCAGCTGATCTGCCCCTGGAATCGTTATTCGCAACTGACTGATGAAGAAGATTTTAGCCCGCGCGCCGCACTCCATGCACCGGAACTGATTGCTTTGTTTGGCTGGACGGAAGAGAAGTTTCTACGCATTACGGAAGGTTCGCCGATACGGCGTATCGGACATCTGCGCTGGCTGCGCAATATTGCGGTGGCGTTGGGTAATGCGCCCTACTCGCAGCAAGTGATGGATTCACTGCATTCTCGCGAAGGGGAAAATGCGCTTCTGGATGAACATATCAGCTGGGCCATCGCGCAACAGGTAGAAAGAAGAAATGAACATCGTGTCGAAGTGCAAACACTGCAGCAGAAACGGCTGATCCGCGCGGTGGAAAAAGGCCTGCCAAGGGATGCATAACATTTCCCTGAAGACGCTAATCTGCATTGCATAATTTTCTGTGCATAAAAATAAAAATGCTTTGCCAATCAAGTGCAAAAAAAAGAGCAAGAGATCTTCATAACGTTTCGCTATAAATATATTTCGATATAAATCAGAAAGTTATGTTTTGGCAATATAGCAAGCGCAAAAAACAGACAGTGCAAAAAATCGACTAAACCTGTGGATAAGTCTGTTTAAGAAAATAATACAAAGCATGTAATGATTGTTTCATTTGCGCATGAAATATGCACCAGAAAGGCATAAAGAAATGATTTTGTACTGAAGAAGAAAATTGGAGCGGGAAACGAGACTCGAACTCGCGACCCCGACCTTGGCAAGGTCGTGCTCTACCAACTGAGCTATTCCCGCATTGAGAGGTCTGGCATTTGCTGTGCCATCATAAAAAAGATGTACAGACTTTGAAATTTTGGAGCGGGAAACGAGACTCGAACTCGCGACCCCGACCTTGGCAAGGTCGTGCTCTACCAACTGAGCTATTCCCGCGTCGCATGGCACTGCATTTTTTACGTCTTAAATCTTTAAATCTAACCACTTAAAAATTTGGAGCGGGAAACGAGACTCGAACTCGCGACCCCGACCTTGGCAAGGTCGTGCTCTACCAACTGAGCTATTCCCGCTCTGCGCACTCAACGAAATTCTTCATCGGTACGGGGTGCGCATTATACGAGAAATCCTTTTAGCCGCAAGCCCCTGAAAGCAAAAAAATGGATTTTTCGTTCAAGTGCCGATTAAACCATCAAACCGGTGAATTAATCAGCGAAACGCGGTGAATTCCTGTTCCACAGGCCTTTTTACACATTTTTAAAAAATTCTCCTGAATCATTCGGGTTGCAGGAAGGCGGCAAACTCGTTCATCCCGATGAGCTGACATCGGTCAGTGAATCGGGTGAGAGAGAGTGCAGCCAACGCATCTGCAGCCTGAAGGATGACGGAGATTAAAGACTAATAAAGTGCTCGCGGTAGTACGCCAGTTCCGCGACCGATTCACGGATATCGTCCAGCGCCTGATGGGTATTCTGCTTCTTAAAGCCACTCAGCACTTCCGGTTTCCAGCGACGCGCCAGTTCTTTAAGCGTGCTGACGTCCAGATAGCGGTAATGGAAATACGCTTCCAGCTCCGGCATGTACTTAAACAGGAAACGTCTGTCCTGCCCGACGCTGTTGCCACAAATCGGCGATTTACCTGCCGGAACCCACTCACGCAGGAACTCGATGGTTTTCTGCTGCGCCGCATTGTCATCAAACGGGCTGGCTTTTACGCGTTCAACCAGACCGCTGCCGGTGTGCGTGCGTACATTCCAGTCGTCCATCAGCGCCAGCTGAGCGTCAGACTGATGCACCGCCATGACCGGGCCTTCTGCCAGAATATTCAGATGCGCGTCGGTCACCAGCGTGGCAATCTCAATAATACGGTCACGTTCAGGATCCAGACCGGTCATTTCCAGGTCGATCCAAATTAAGTTCGAGTCATTTGCAGCCATGATGTGTCCTGTTACAAAGTAGAGAGTTGACGGAGATCTCCGTCATTCGGGCATTTAATATAAAATAGCTGGTATCATAGTCGTTTTGGTCGCACCGAGCGATTAAAGCCAGTTAAGTGAGGCGCAGTGACTAAGTCAAAACTGTCTAAAGGGCAACAACGTCGCGTTCAGACTAACCATCAGCGTCGTCTGACACAGACCGACAAACGGAAAGAGCTGGACGATTCTCTGCATGGCGAACCGCAGGACGGCGTTGTCATCAGCCGGTTCGGGATGCATGCGGACGTTGAAGCGGCCGACGGCAGCCAGCACCGTTGCAATATCCGCCGTACCATCCGTTCTCTGGTCACCGGTGACCGCGTTGTATGGCGCGCCGGGGAAAACACCAGCGTGAAAGGCATCGTCGAGGCGGTACACGAACGTACGTCCGTTCTGACACGCCCTGATTTTTATGATGGCGTAAAACCCATCGCCGCGAACATTGACCAGATTGTCATTGTTTCCGCCATTCTGCCGGAACTGTCGCTCAATATTATTGACCGTTATCTGGTGGCGTGTGAAACCGTTGAAGTTGAGCCGCTGATTGTGCTCAACAAAATCGATCTGCTCGACGACAAAGGTCGTAAATTCGTTCAGGGCATGATGGATATCTACCGCAATATCAATTATCGCGTACTCGAAGTATCGAGCCAGACCGGTGAAGGCATGCCGGAGTTTGAAAAGGCGCTGACCGACCGCATCAGTATTTTCGCGGGTCAGTCGGGTGTGGGTAAATCGAGCCTGCTGAACGCCCTTCTGCCACCGGATGAAAAACAAATTCTGGTGAACGAAGTGTCTGATAACTCAGGCCTGGGCCAGCATACCACCACCGCTGCGCGTCTGTATCACTTCCAGCATGGCGGCGATGTTATCGACTCGCCGGGCGTGCGTGAATTTGGTTTGTGGCACCTTGCGCCAGAGCAGATCACCCAGGGCTTTGTCGAATTCCGTCCTTTCCTCGGCTACTGCAAATTCCGCGACTGCAAACACGGCAGCGATCCGGGCTGTGCCATCCGTGACGCCGTAGACCGGGGCGAAATTGCCGAAGAACGTTTCGACAACTACCACCGTATTCTGGAAAGCATGGAAGACGTAAAAACGCGTAAAAACTTTGATGCGCTTTAATGCTAATTAATTGAATTAACATGTTAATGGCAAACGGGTGAAGTTAACGGAAGTTGAACCGTTGATTTCACCCCGTTACAATCCTCCGCCATACAACACTGCGTGACTCTGAACTGATTTCAGGGTTTCCTGCAAAATGGCCGGTTACGCCGGTCATTCATACCATCCAAGAGGTTTTCCCCGTGCTGGACAGTATCAAAATCAAACTTCAATACTTACTTCCTAAACAAGGACTGACCCGTCTTGCAGGCTGGGGCGCAGATAAACGTGCCGCCACGCTGACCCATTGGGTGATTAAAGCTTTTGCACGTTTTTACAACGTCGACATGAAAGAAGCACAAAATCCGGATCTGAAATCTTACGCAACGTTCAACGAATTCTTCGTCCGTCCGCTGCGCGATGGGGCACGTCCGGTGGTCAGTGGTTTAGATATGCTTTGCCTGCCAGCCGACGGTGCAGTCAGCCAGTTAGGGGCAATTACCGAGGGCAAACTGTTCCAGGCCAAAGGCCATTTCTATAGTTTAGAAGCGCTGCTGGCGGGTAACTATCTGCTCGCAGAGCAGTTCAAAGACGGTCAGTTCGCGACTATCTATCTGGCACCGCGCGATTATCACCGCGTGCATATGCCGTGCAATGGCATCCTGCGTGAAATGATTTATGTGCCGGGCGATTTGTTCTCTGTGAATCCGCTGACTGCGGCCAACGTGCCGAATTTGTTCGCCCGTAACGAGCGCGTCATCTGCGTCTTTGATACTGAATTCGGTCCGATGGTACAGATTCTGGTCGGCGCGACGATTGTCGGCAGTATCGAAACCGTCTGGGCAGGCTGTGTCACGCCGCCGCGCGAAGGCATTATCAAACGCTGGACGTATCCGGCTGCGGGCGAAGAAGGTGCTGTCGCACTGGAAAAAGGCCAGGAAATGGGCCGCTTCAAACTGGGTTCCACCGTGATCAACCTGTTTGCCGCTAATCAGACTCGTTTCATGCCAAATCTGAAAAACGGCACCGTGACCCGCATGGGCGAACCGTTCGCCGAAGCTCTGCGCACATCAGCAACGGCAACCGCGGAACCGGTTGTCGCAGAGCCCATCGTAACGGAGCCAGTCGTTGCAGAACCTGTAGTCGCGGAACCTGCGGTTGCAGAAGTGCCTGCCAAAACAGAAACACCGGCAGGTGTGGCAACGGCTGAACCACAAGCGCCTAAAGACTACTGAGTTCAGACTGAACTGACATACAGAACTGAAGAAAAGGATGTGACCGAGTGCGCCTGATCCCCGCCTTGCTGATGAGTTTACTGCTGTCCCTGCCAGTGATGGCCGGGGCAGCGCCGACTGAAGATCAGCTCAAACAGGAACTGAAACAGGCGGAAGCCAACAAAGAAATGGCCAATCAGACACAGGTGGTTGAGGCGTTGCAAAGCGCGCTCAACTGGCTGCATGAAGCCAGTGTTTCAGCCGGTCGCACCGAGCAATACCAGAAAGTCATTGATGACTTCCCAAAACTGACGCAGGCCCTGCGTCAGGAATTACAAAATCAGCCGGATAAACCACCCGCGGTTGATGACAGCATTCCCACAGCTCAGCTCGAGCAGCAAATTCTGCAAGTCAGCAGCCAGCAGCTGGAAGAAACCCGCCAGTTACGTCAGGAGCAGGACCGCTCGCGCGATATCAGCGATTCCCTGGGTCTGATCCCGCAACAACAATCTGAGGCCCGTAATGCGCTCAGTGACATTGAGCAGCGGATGCAGGCGGCAACGGCGGCAACGGCGGCAGCCACATCATCTCCGCTGGCGCAGGCTCAGCTGAGTGCTTTGCAGGCTGAATCTGCGGCGCGCAAAGCCAAGGTCGATGAACTCGAGCTGGCTCAGCTTTCTGCCAATAACCGGCAGGAACTGTCGCGGATGCGCACCGATCTCTACAAAAAGCGTGCCGATTATCTGGATCAGCAATTACAGGCCTTACGCAATACTCTGAATAATCAGCGTCAGCGTGAAGCCGAACAGGCGCTGGAAAAAACCGAGTTGCTGGCCGAGCAAAGCGGCGAACTGCCGCATTCTATCAGTCAGCAGTTGCAGTCCAACCGTGAGTTGTCGCTGGCATTGAATCAGCAGGCGCAGCGGATGGATTTGATTTCCTCCCAGCAGCGTCAGGCTGCCGCGCAAACCCAGCAGGTTCGTCAGGCGATCAATACCATTCGCGAACAGGCACAGTGGCTGGGCGCGTCCAATTTACTCGGTGAAACGCTGCGGGCGCAGGTAGCTCGTCTGCCGGATATGCCTAAACCCCAGCAGCTTGACCGCGATATGGGTCAGCTGCGCGTTCAGCGTCTGCACTATGAAGATTTACTCGATAAGCAGCCGATTTACCGTCAGGCGCGGCAGGACGACGGCAAACCGCTGACCGCCGCTCAGCAGAAAATTCTTGATGCCCAGTTGCGGACTCAGCGTGATTTGCTTAATTCCCTGCTTTCAGGCTGTGATACCCAGATTCTTGAACTGACCAAACTCAAAGTGGCCAACAGTCAGCTGGTCGAAGCGCTGAATGACGTCCATGAGGCCGCCCACCGCTATCTGTTCTGGGTTGCCGACGTCAGCGCCATCGGGATTTCTTATCCGGTGCAGGTAGCACATGACCTGAAACGCCTGGTGTCGCTGGATTCACTGACCCAGCTCGGCGGCGCTTTCATGATGATGGTCACCAGCAAAGAAACGCTGCTGCCGCTGTTTGGCGCACTGATTCTGGTGATTATCAGCATCAGTTCCCGCAAGCATTACTATGCATTCCTGGAACGTGCCAGCAGCCGGGTCGGTAAAGTCACGCAGGATCAGTTCTCGCTGACGATGCGTACCGTATTCTGGTCAATTCTGGTGGCTATGCCGCTGCCGGTCTTATGGGCTGCGCTGGGCTTCGGGCTGCAAAGTGCCTGGCCGTATCCGATTGCGGTGGCGATTGGTGATGGCGTGACCGCTACGCTGCCGATTCTGTGGGCGTTTATGGTCAGCGCTGCACTGGCGCATCCTCAGGGGCTGTTTGTCGCGCACTTCGGCTGGCCGCAGCGTGCCGTTTCACGTGCACTGCGCTATTACGCGCTGTCGATCTGGGTCATGGTGCCGCTGATTATGGCGCTGATTACATTCGATAATCTCAATGACCGGGAGTTCTCCAATACGCTCGGGCGGTTGTGCTTCGTCATGTTGTGTCTGGTAGTGGCGCTGGTCACTCACAGCCTGAAACGTGCCGGTATCCCGCTGTATCACGATAAAAAAGGCAACAGCGAAAACGTCATTAACAAAACGCTGTGGTGGATGCTGCTGGGCGCACCGATTGTGGCCGCGCTGGCCTCACTGATGGGCTATCTCGCCACCTCGCAGGCGCTGCTGGCCCGTCTTGAAACCTCGGTGGCTATCTGGTTCGTGTTGCTGGTGATTTATCACATTATCCGCCGCTGGATGCTGATTCAGCGACGTCGTATCGCCTTCGAACGCGCCAAACAACGCCGGGCGGAAATGCTGAATCAGCGTGCCCGCGGTGAAGAAGATGCGAATCACGTCAACACCAGTAACGAAGGCACGGTAGAAATAGAAGAACCGGTGGTCGATCTGGATGCGATCTCCGCGCAATCATTACGCCTCGTTCGTTCACTGCTGACGTTGATCGCGCTGATCTCAGTGATCTTCCTGTGGTCTGAGATCCATTCAGCCTTCTCATTCCTGGAAAATATCCATTTGTGGCAGGTTTCCTCCACCGTGCAGGGCGTGGAAAGTATGCAGCCGATCACCCTGGGATCGGTGTTGATCGCCATTCTGGTGCTGATTATCACTACGCAACTGGTGCGTAATCTGCCCGCGCTGCTGGAACTGGCCTTGCTGCAACATCTGGATCTGACGCCAGGCACCGGTTACGCCGTGCTGACGGTCACCAAATACGTGTTGTTGCTGATTGGCGGGCTGACCGGCTTCTCGCTGATCGGCATCGAATGGGCAAAACTGCAATGGCTGGTTGCCGCACTGGGTGTCGGTCTCGGATTCGGTTTGCAGGAGATTTTCGCCAACTTTATTTCCGGTCTGATCATCTTATTTGAAAAACCGATCCGTATCGGCGATACCGTGACGATCCGCAATCTGACCGGCAGCATCACCAAGATCAACACCCGCGCCACCACGATTGCCGACTGGGACCGCAAAGAGATTATTGTGCCGAACAAGGCCTTCATCACCGAGCAGTTCATCAACTGGTCGCTGTCAGATTCCGTGACCCGTGTGGTGCTGACCGTTCCGGCGCCGTCGGAAGCGAATACGGAAGAAGTCACGGAAATCCTGCTCAATGCAGCGCATCGCTGTTCGCTGGTGCTGGATATGCCTGCGCCGGAAGCCTATCTGGTTGATTTACAACAGGGCATTCAGATTTTCGAATTGCGTATGCACGCCGCTGAAATGGCGCACCGTATGCCGCTGCGCCATGAAATCCATCAGTTGATCCTGGCCGGATTCCGCGAGCACGGCATTACCCTGCCGTTCCCACCCTTCCAGGTGCGGATGGAAACGCTGCACCGCGCGCAAAATGGTAATAACGCGACCTTTACCAGCAGCAGCGGCACTGGCCGCAGCGGAAACAGTTCGCGCTCACCGGGCGATTTGTAACAGCCGACTTAGCGCAGTAACAGGCACAGCAAAAAGGGCAGATTTCTCTGCCCTTTTTTACGCCACGATTTTACGTGCAGGATTTACAGATCCGCTATCAGCGCCGCTGCTGCTTTGCGATGGTGTGATATCAGCGATCTGATATCCATGCCGACGATTTCACCGTCGATCACCCGCCATTTTCCGCCAACCATCACCCGATCCGCTTTTTCTGCGCCACACAATAACAGCGCGGCAATCGGATCATGGCTGCCGCTGAAACGTAACTCATCAAGTTTAAATAGTGCCAGATCGGCCTGTTTGCCCACGGCAATCTGCCCGATATCATTGCGGCCAATCAGTTTAGCCGATCCGCGAGTTGCCCAGCCGAGTACCCTTTCCGGCGTGGCGTATTCCGCCCCGTATTTAAGACGTTGCAGATACAATGCCTGCCGCGCTTCGTACATCAGATTTGAGGCATCATTAGAGGCAGAACCATCCACGCCTAATCCAATGGGTACGCCTGCGGCCTCCAGATCACGCGTCGGGCACATGCCGGACGCCAGCCGCATATTTGACACCGGACAATGGCAGATACCGGTACCTGCCGCGCCCAGACGCCGGATTTCATCGTTGTTAAAATGAATACCGTGCGCCAGCCAGGTGCGGTCGCTCAGCCAGCCGACGCTTTCCAGATAATCGACCGTGCGCAGACCAAACATTTTCAGGCAAAACTGTTCTTCGTCCAGCGTTTCTGCCAGATGCGTATGCAGCCGGACATCTTCGCGCAGCGCCAGCTTTGCACTCTCGCGCATGATGTCGGTAGTGACCGAAAACGGCGAACACGGTGCCAGCGCAATCTGCATCCATGCGCCTTCGCCGCGCTGATGATAACGGTCAATCAGACGCTGACTGTCCTGCAAAATTACCTCGCCAGACTGCACCGTTTGTTCCGGTGGCAGCCCGCCCTGTTCTTCTCCCAGGCTCATCGAGCCACGGGTCAGCAAAGCACGCATGCCCAACTCGCGGACGACATCGACCTGCACATCAATGGCTTCTTCCATGCCCTGCGGAAAAAGATAATGGTGGTCGGTGGTGGTGGTACAACCGGAGAGCAGCAGTTCAGCCATCGCGACACGGCTGGCAAGCCCCAGCGCTTCCGGCCCTAAACGCGCCCACACGGGATAAAGCTTTTTCAGCCACGGGAATAACGGCACGCTGACCACCGGCGCCCAGGCACGGGTTAGCGTCTGATAGAAATGGTGGTGGGTGTTAATCAGCCCCGGCAGCAGCACAGATTCTGAGGCATCAAAGATGTGATCGACCGGTTGTGAGGGATGCTGACCAGAGGCCAGCAACTCGGCAATTTTCTGCCCTTCTGTGACGATGCCGCCACGGGCATCGAGTTCATTGGCGGTAAAAACCGCCAGCGGATTTTTGATCCACGTGCGTTGTTCTGACATGTCTGACTTCCTTTTTAAGGTCATAATAAATTCAAAAAGTGAGTCAGCTCAGTTATGCCCTGTCTGCTGATCCAGGGGCGCAACGCGCGGGATTTCAGTGAACCTTAACTTCCTGTGTCGCAACACTTGTGCTGCGTTCTGCGGGCATCAGTAAGTTGAGCAGGATAGCGATAACGCCGCCGCTGGTCACTGCATGGCCGAAAATATTGCCGACAATTGGCGGGAACTGACCGAGGACATCCGGCACGGCTTCAATGCCCAGACCGATGCCAAAGGCGATAGCGATAATCAGCATTTCGCGGCGCCCGACCGGCGACTGCGTCATGATTCGGATCCCCGCCGCGACCACACTGCCAAACATCACCAGTGTCGCACCGCCCAGCACTGGCGCAGGGATCTGCTGAAGGATTTCACCGATAAACGGGAACAACCCGAGCACTAATAATACCGCGCCGATATACATACCCACATAACGACTGGCGACGCCGGTCATCTGAATCACGCCGTTATTCTGTGCAAACGTCGTGTTAGGAAATGACGAGAAGGCCGCCGCGATAAGGCAACTGATGCCATCGGCCAGAATGCCGCCTTTGAGACGTTTACGGAAGCTTTCACCTTCAATCGGCTGCTGTGACAGCATACAGTTAGCTGTCAGGTCACCCACTGCTTCGAGAATGCTGATAAACGACACCAGCGCGATCGGCACGAAGATAATCCAGTCGAATTTAAACCCGAAGCGAAACAGTTGCGGCACAGCAAACCAGTCGCCCTGTAGCGGCTTCACTGTCAGATGGCCGGTCAGCGCAGCGGCAAGACAGCCGACGACAATGCCCAAAACGATTGATGACAGGCGCAGCCAGCGCACGTCGATACGGTTACAGGCGACGATCACCAGAAGCGTCAGTGCGCCCAGCCCGAGATTAGCCGGTGCGCCAAAATTCACCGCACCATGTCCACCCGCCCAGTCAGTAATACTGACTTTAATCAGGCTGATGCCGATAAGCGCAATGACTGTGCCGCTCACCAGTGGCGTAAACACACGGCGCATCTGGCCGATAAACCGGCTGACCAGCAGCGGGATAAATGCCGCCACAAAGTTCACCCCAAAAATCATCGCCATGATGTCTTCCGGCGAACCGCCGCGGCTTTTCACCAGCATACCGCCGGAGAGGATCACGCCGAGAAAGGCAAAGCTGGTGCCCTGCAGACAAATCATTCCCGCGCCGACTGACAGAAAGCGGCGCGCCTGAATAAAGGTCCCGATGCCGGAAGCCAGCAAAGACATGCTGATGAGATAGGGCAAATACGTGTTCAGCCCCAGCACTGAACCGATAATCAGCGGCGGCGTAATAATCCCCACCACGCTTGCCAGCACATGCTGGATGGCGGTGAAAAATGCCGGTGCCGGTGCAATGCGCTCTTCCAGTCCATAAAGAAGTTCTTTGTCGTTGGATTCTGACATATCGGGTTTTCCGGATAATGAGTGATGATCCGATAATGCATAAATCAGGCCAGCAGGAAGAAAATTTCAGTTAAAGCATAAGAAATGCCCGGTTCGCGCGGTTTAGCGTGCGAAGCCTGACACTGAAACTTTAAAATCAGTGTTGTGCCATTTGGGTACTTTTGTTTCATGAAATGCGCGATTTTGGATTAATTGCACAATGATGGGGCGAAACAGGAAGAGTTTGGAAAGAAAGCCCTGAGCTGAAATCAGGGCTTAAATGCTTATCAGGCGCGGCTCACCGGGAAGGCCAGCACGTCGCTCAGGCTGGCAGCGCCCAGCGCAATCATAATCAGGCGGTCAACACCCAGCGCCACACCGGAACATTCCGGCATACCGTGCTCTAACGCATCCAGCAGATTGTTATCGACAGGATGCTGCGGCAGGCCACGCGCCGCACGCTTGCGGTTATCCTGCTCGAAACGCTGACGCTGCTCACGGCTGTCCGTCAGTTCACGAAAACCGTTCGCCAGCTCAATGCCTTTGTAATACACCTCGAACCGCTCTGCGACGCGATGATCTTCCGTACTGATTTCCGCCAGAGAAGCCTGAGTCGCCGGGAAATGATAAACGAATGTTGGTTTATCGCGGCCAATGTGCGGTTCCACCCCAATCGTAAACAGTAACTGCAACAGCGTATCGCGATCTTCTTCGGTAGCGGCAATATTGGATAAATCGAGCTTCGCCGCGGCTTCACGCAGTTCGGCTTTATCAGCAGATAACGGATCAACATTCAGGTGGCGGGTAAACGCCTGCTGATAAGAGAGGGTTTCAGCGGTATCGCAATCGAGAACCTGCTGGAGCAAATCATCCACTTCATTCATCAGGCGGTACATGTCATAACGCGGACGGTACCATTCGAGCATGGTGAATTCAGGATTGTGGTGACGTCCGGCTTCTTCGTTACGGAAACTGCGCCCCATCTGATAAATCGGCCCGCTGCCCGCTGCCAGCAAGCGTTTCATGTGGTATTCCGGGCTGGTCATCAGATACAGGGTCATGCCATCAGCCGCACCCGGCCCGACAAAACGTGTCTCAAACGGCACCAGATGAATGTCGGTCACCGTAGCCTGACTCATCGCCGGCGTTTCAACTTCCAGTACGCCGCGATCGGCAAAGAAACGTCGAATCTCAGCGAGGATAGCCGCACGCTTCAACAAATTGGCGACAGGAGCACTGGGTTGCCAGCTTGCTGTTTCGCTCATGGTGATTTACTCCGAATTCAGAAAAGTCATGCAGTCTACCTGCATCCCCGCAGGCAAACAAATATCTCATTTTGCGATGCGTAAAGCACAGAAAGCCTAAATGCGCGTTCACATCAAATTACCACTTCTACCCCTTTGGTATAATAATTCCCTTACAAACAATAAGAATACCAGCCACCGGGACAGCGCCTGTGTGTCATCGGGGTTCACTAACTCTTCGATTATGAAGAGCTTTTCGCGGGTGTTTCAAACCCGATCTCATTGATGATAGTGGAGGAATGCAGTGCAAACCTTTAACGCCGACATTGCAATTATAGGTGCAGGTGGGGCGGGTTTACGCGCAGCAATAGCCGCAGCGGAAGCCAATCCCAACCTGAATATCGCGTTGATTTCGAAAGTGTACCCTATGCGCAGCCACACCGTGGCGGCCGAAGGCGGTTCTGCCGCTGTGACGCAAGATCATGACAGCTTCGATTTTCACTTCCAGGATACCGTTTCCGGAGGCGACTGGCTGTGTGAGCAGGACGTGGTGGATCACTTCGTTCATCAATGCCCGACTGAAATGGCTCAGCTCGAACTGTGGGGATGCCCGTGGAGCCGTAAGGATGATGGTTCAGTCAACGTTCGCCGCTTTGGCGGAATGAAGATCGAACGTACGTGGTTTGCGGCCGATAAAACCGGCTTCCACATGCTGCACACTCTGTTCCAGACCTCGCTGAAATACCCGCAAATCAAACGCTTCGACGAGCATTTTGTCCTCGATATTCTGGTCGATGAAGGCCAGGTACGCGGCGTCGTTGCCATCAATATGATGGAAGGCACACGCGTACAAATCCGTGCTAACGCGGTGGTCATGGCCACTGGCGGCGCAGGCCGCGTTTACCGCTACAACACCAACGGCGGTATCGTCACCGGCGACGGTATGGGCATGGCGTTCCGCCACGGCATTCCGCTGCGCGACATGGAATTCGTGCAATATCACCCGACCGGCCTGCCGGGTTCCGGCATTCTGATGACTGAAGGCTGCCGTGGCGAAGGCGGTATTCTGGTGAATAAAGACGGTTACCGTTATCTGCAGGATTACGGCATGGGACCGGAAACGCCGCTCGGCGAGCCAAAAAACAAATACATGGAACTCGGTCCGCGCGACAAAGTATCGCAGGCGTTCTGGCATGAATGGCGCGCCGGACGCACTATCGAAACGCCACGTGGCGACGTGGTGTATCTGGATTTACGTCATCTCGGCGAGAAAAAACTGCGCGAACGTCTGCCATTTATCTGCGAGCTGGCGAAAGCGTACGTCGGCGTCGATCCGATTACCGATCCGATCCCGGTTCGCCCTACCGCGCACTACACCATGGGCGGCATCGAAACGGATGCGCAGTGTGAAACCCGTATCAAAGGTCTGTTTGCAGTCGGCGAATGTTCTTCCGTCGGTCTGCACGGCGCTAACCGTCTCGGTTCCAACTCCCTGGCAGAGCTGGTGGTGTTCGGACGTATGGCCGGTGAAAAAGCGGCAGAGCGTGCCGTCGAAGCCAAAGACACCGGTAACAGCGCCGCGCTCGACGCACAGGTGCGTGATATCGAAAACCGTCTTGCCGCACTGATGGCGCAGGAAGGTGACGAAAGCTGGGCAGCTATCCGTGACGAAATGGGTCTGGCGATGGAAGAAGGCTGCGGGATTTACCGCACCACTGAGCTGATGCAAAAAACCATCGATAAGCTGGCTGAACTGAAAGAGCGCTTCAAACGGGTGAAAATTCAGGATACTTCCAGCGTCTTTAATACCGATCTGCTATACACCATCGAGCTGGGGCATGGCCTGGAAGTGGCTGAATGTATGGCTCATTCCGCGATCAATCGTCGTGAATCCCGGGGCGCCCATCAGCGTCTTGATGAAGGTTGTACCGAGCGCGATGACGTGAATTTCCTCAAGCATACCCTGGCCTTTTATCAGCCAGATTCCGCTCCGCGCCTGGAATATGGCGACGTAAAAATTACCACGCTGCCGCCGGCAAAACGTGTGTACGGCGGGGAATCTGAGACTCACGATAAAAAAGATAAGGAGCAATCACGTGGCTAAAATGCGCAGCCTGAAGGTTGAAATCATGCGCTATAACCCGGAGACGGACAGCGCGCCGCATCCGGTGGTGTATGACGTGCCTTTCGATGAAACAACGTCCCTGCTCGATGCTTTGGGCTACATCAAAGACCATCTGGCCGCTGACCTTTCCTACCGCTGGTCCTGCAGGATGGCGATTTGCGGCTCGTGCGGCATGATGGTCAACCGTGTGCCGAAGCTGGCGTGCAAAACGTTCCTGCGGGAATATCCGGACGGTATGCAGGTCGAGGCGCTGGGTAATTTCCCGGTCGAACGCGATCTGGTGGTCGATATGACCCACTTTATCGAAAGCCTGGAAGCCATCAAACCTTACATTATCGGCAACACCCGCACGGTCGGCGAAGGCCCCGGTAAACAAACCCCGGCGCAAATGGAGAAATATCATCAGTTCTCCGGCTGCATCAACTGCGGTTTATGTTACGCCGCCTGCCCGCAGTTTGGTCTGAATCCGGAGTTCATTGGACCGGCTGCTATCACCCTGGCGCACCGCTACAACCTCGATAACCGTGACCACGGCAAGGCACAACGTATGCCGCAGTTGAACGGTCAGAACGGGGTCTGGAGTTGTACGTTCGTCGGTTATTGCTCTGAAGTCTGTCCGAAGCACGTCGACCCTGCCGCAGCCATTCAGCAAGGCAAAGTCGAAAGCTCCAAAGACTTCATGATCGCGAGGCTGAGACCGCAATGAGGGAGGAAAATATGACGACTCAAAGTACGGGCAGCAAACGTAAACCCTACGTGCGTGAGATGAAAGCCAGCTGGTGGAAAAGCTTACCGTTCTACCGTTTTTATATGCTGCGCGAAGGCACAGCGGTTCCGGCTGTGTGGTTTAGCCTTTTGCTGCTGGCCGGGATTTTCTCATTACGTAACGGACCTGAAAGCTGGGCAATTTTTGTGCATTTTCTGCAAAACCCGGTGGTCATGCTGATTAACCTGATCGCCCTGCTTGCGGCTTTACTGCATACCAAAACCTGGTTTGAGCTGGCGCCGAAAGCCTCGATCGTCGTGGTGAAAGGTAAAAAAATGGGGCCGGAGCCGGTGATTGCCGGTTTCTGGGGCGTGACCATTGTCGTGACGCTGGCTGTTCTCGTCATCGCACTGTTTCTTTAAGGAGGCGACATGAAAAATACTCTTCCTAAACGTTCTGACGAGCCGGTGTTCTGGGGATTGTTTGGTGCGGGCGGTATGTGGAGCGCGATTTTCGCACCGGTGATGATTCTGCTGGTGTGCTTCCTGCTGCCGCTGGGCTTCTTCCCCGGCGACGCCCTGAGCTATCCGCGCGTGCTGGCATTCGCGCAAAGCGGGATCGGACGCCTGTTCCTGCTGCTGATGATCGTCTTACCCATCTGGTGCGGACTTCACAGGATCCATCACTCCATGCATGACCTGAAGATCCACGTTCCTGCCGGAAAATGGGTATTCTACGGCCTGGCGGCGATCTTAAGCATCGTCACTTTAATCGTACTGATCCGCCTCTGATCTTAAAGATCTGACTTTCCAGCGGCCAGCTCCTGGTCGCTGTTTTCGTTTCTTCCCCCACTTGTTTTTCCTTTTTCTTTTTGTTACCTACACTTAGAGAACAACCTAAGGAAGGAGACTCTATGCGTATCTGGTCAAAACTCGGCGTCATCGTCACAGCTCTCATGTCTGTGGCCTGCAGCGTCACACCCCCAAAAGACGTCAACGTCGTAAATAACTTCGAACTCAGCCGCTATCTTGGTACCTGGTATGAAGTCGCCAGGCTGGATCATAGTTTTGAAAGCGGGCTGGAACGCGTCACGGCCAATTACAGCCTGCGCGACGACGGCGGTGTGAAAGTGATTAACCGCGGGTTTAATCCGCAGAAGAACAAATGGCAGGAAAGCGAGGGTAAAGGATACTTTACGGGTTCTGCGGACCGGGCAGCGCTTAAAGTGTCATTCTTTGGCCCGTTCTATGGCGGCTATAACGTGATTGAGCTGGATAAGGATTACCGTTACGCACTGGTCTGCGGGCCGGATAAAAGCTATTTATGGATCCTGTCGCGCACACCGACGCTCGATGAGGGCGTGAAACAAAAACTTCTGCAAACCGCACAACGTTACGGATTTGATACCAGCAAACTGGTATGGGTCAAACAGCCTTAATTTACCTCATTTCCGGACGCCAGAAACAACACTGCCTGCATCAAAGTGCAGGCAGACTTCAGCTTACTTCACACCATTCGCCGTTATTGCGCGCTTTTCTGGATCGCTTGCCCACCGGCAGATACATCTTCACCCACGCCACGCGTGGTGTTGCAGGCAGTTAACGCAGAAGACAGAACAACAACAGACAAGATAGCGAGGATACTTTTCTTCAGCATATAAATTTCCTTCCTATAGGAGAATGTAAAGTACGACATCTTTATTGTAGCTAACTTTCTGGATATAGAAGGAAACAGGGAGGATTTTTAGGAAAGTTGGTAAAAACGAGGCTGAAGGGTTCAGCCTGCTTTGGAAATAGCGCCACCCAGGTGCTGGATGTCTTCACCGAAACCATGAACCGTGTTGCAGCCGGATAACGAAGCCAGCAACATCACTGAAACTACGATAAACATCATCTTCTTCAACATGGTAAACACAATCCAATTCAACAAGTTGGGGCTGGAAAGCTGCGACAGGCTCTCACCTGCGGCAGCTTTCATCCGACGTAATAAGTATTGAGAACTTATTTAACGCGGGAAACGTATTCGCCAGAGCGGGTGTCACAACGGACGATTTCGCCAATCTGCACGAATAATGGCACTTTAACGACAGCGCCGGTGCTCAGGGTAGCTGGTTTACCGCCGGTACCTGCAGTATCACCTTTCAGGCCTGGATCAGTATCAACAACTTCAGCTTCGATGAAGTTCGGTGGCTGAACAGCGATAGGACGACCATCCCACAGAGTCACGATACATTCTGCGTTGTCCTGCAGCCATTTAGAGGCGTCAGAAACCGTTTTCTCTTCAACCTGATGCTGTTCGAAAGTCTCAGGGTGCATGAAGTGGTAGAACTCACCATCGTTGTACAGGTAGTTCATGTTGGTATCTACAACGTCAGCGCCTTCGCATGAGTCAGTAGATTTGAAGGTTTTTTCTACGCGGGAACCGGTCAGCAGACGACGCATTTTAACGCGTGCGAAAGCCTGGCCTTTGCCTGGTTTTACGAATTCACTGGATTCGATAGCGTAAGGCTCGCCCTCGAACATGATTTTAAGACCCGGACGGAAATCGTTGCTAGAATAAGTCGCCATGATGGCCCTCTAATTTTAAACTGGTATTAGCCAAAAAAATGGCAAACATTGTAACCCTAAACACGCCATTTAGAGAAGATTGGTTGTATCAACTCGGCGATGTTATCACTGACCCGGATGAACTGCTTACTCTTCTGGCACTTAACGACAATGCAGAACTGCAAAGTGGGCGAGAAGCCCGTCGTTTGTTCCCGCTTCGCGTGCCCCGCGCCTTTGTGGCACGTATGCAGCCGGGCGATCCACAGGATCCTTTATTGCTTCAGGTATTGACCGTGCGCGAGGAATTTATCGCCGTGCCGGGCTTTACCACCGACCCGCTTGATGAACAACGCAGCGTTGTTCCGGGTCTGTTGCACAAGTATAGCAATCGCGCCCTGTTACTGGTGAAAGGCGGATGTGCGGTGAATTGCCGCTACTGTTTCCGCCGTCATTTCCCGTATCAGGACAACCAGGGAAATAAGGCCAACTGGGTTCAGGCGCTGGATTATATCCGCACACGCCCCGAACTCGATGAAATTATTTTCTCCGGCGGTGATCCGCTGATGGCCAAGGATCACGAACTCGACTGGTTAATCGGTGAACTGGAAGGCATCGCACACATTAAACGTCTGCGTATTCATACCCGTCTGCCGGTGGTTATTCCTGCACGTATCACGGATACCTTCTGTCAGCGCCTTGAAAAATCACGCCTTCAGGTGCTGATGGTGACGCATATCAATCACGCCAATGAGATTGACGATGCGCTGCGCGCCAGCATGGCGAAGCTGAAACGCCACGGCGTGACGCTCCTTAACCAAAGTGTACTGCTGCGTGGCGTGAATGATTCCGCTGATGTCCTGGCAACATTGAGCAATGCGCTGTTTGATGCCGGTATTCTGCCTTACTACATCCACGTACTGGATAAAGTCCAGGGCGCGGCGCATTTCATGGTCAACGACGACGAAGCGCGCGTCATCATGAAAGAGCTGATGAGCAAGGTGTCAGGTTATATGGTGCCGAAACTGACCCGCGAGATTGGCGGCGAGCCAAGCAAAACCATTTTGGATCTGCGGCTGAAGCAGTCTTAACAACCTAATCTCCCCCCAAATAATTCAAGTTGCAGGAAGGCGGCAAGCGAGGAAATCCCGATGAGCTTACTCAGGTAAGTGATTCGGGTGACTAAACGTAGCCAACGCGCCTGCAGCTTGAAGAATGAAGGGGGAATGCAAAAAGGGATGCCACAGGCATCCCTTTATTCTATCTGGCATTCACGCCATTAAACGGCGTGCAGCCCGATTATGAGCACTTATAAACCTGGCCGACCATTTTGCTGTCAACCGGTGCAAAGCTGGACAGGAAGTTCTGTGACGGGCTGTTTGCACCGTAAATGGTGTTGCCGCCCATCGCTGCCGCTTTGTTACGCAGGTCATTGGCTGCACCACGCATGGAGCTACCGTCACCGCCGGTACCGGAGAACCAGTTGCTTTGGGCACCGGTGACTTCGCCAAGCAGCTGACAATTAGCGCCTGGTTTGTCATCCGTGAATTTCACCTGCTGGCCCGCTGCATCCAGTTGATGAGTGGTACTGCACCCGGCAAGCAGCGCGATAGCTGACAGGCCCAGTAACATTTTAATCCGCATCACTTTCCCCATTTGTTTTTGTAATCACATAAAGCCTATCAGAAAACACCTGGCTCTCTTAGGCATCCGTTGCCACGTCTGCCCAAGGTTTGCGCTATCGGAAACAATCCGAAAGTCACGCAAAAATGAGTCTACACGTTAATGACCGGTGACAATGAGAGTTATCTTACTGAACCTGATAAAAAATGGTCAAATAAAAAAACCCGGCCTTTTCAGACCGGGTTTCTTCAGTACGTAATCTCAATGAGCAAAAATGCCCGCTGATTTTGCGTACCTGCGGATGAACGCAGGGGAATGATTACATCATGCCGCCCATACCGCCCATGCCACCCATACCGCCAGCGCCGCCCATATCGACTTTATCGTCTTTAGGCAGGTCGGTGATCATGCACTCAGTGGTGATCATCAGGCCAGCTACAGAAGACGCGTACTGCAGAGCAGAACGGGTCACTTTAGTTGGATCCAGAATACCCATTGCGATCATGTCGCCGTATTCTTCGGTGTAAGCGTTGTAGCCGAAGCTGCCTTCGCCCGCTTTCACTTTGTTAGCGATAACAGAAGCTTCTTCGCCTGCGTTCACAACGATCTGACGCAGTGGAGCTTCCATTGCGCGCAGAGCAACGCGGATACCCACGTTCTGGTCGTCGTTGTCGCCGGTCAGGTTCGCCAGAGTGTGAGCAACGCGGATCAGCGCAACACCACCACCAGCAACCACGCCTTCTTCTACCGCAGCACGGGTTGCGTGCAGGGCATCTTCAACGCGAGCTTTCTTCTCTTTCATTTCAACTTCAGTCGCTGCGCCAACTTTCAGAACAGCTACGCCGCCTGCCAGTTTAGCCACACGCTCTTGCAGTTTTTCACGGTCGTAATCAGAAGTCGCTTCTTCGATCTGCTGACGGATCTGAGAAACACGGCCCTGGATAGTTGCTTCTTCGCCAACGCCATCAATGATGATGGTGGTGTCTTTGTTGATAACAACGCGTTTAGCCTGCCCCATATCTTCCAGAGTCGCTTTTTCCAGCTCCAGACCGATCTCTTCAGAGATAACGGTACCACCGGTCAGAGTTGCGATGTCTTGCAGCATAGCTTTACGGCGGTCGCCGAAGCCTGGTGCTTTAACCGCAGCCACTTTCACGATGCCACGCATGGTGTTCACCACCAGAGTCGCCAGGGCTTCGCCTTCAACGTCTTCAGCGATGATCAGCAGTGGTTTACCGGCTTTAGCAACGGCTTCCAGTACTGGCAGCATTTCGCGAATGTTAGAAATTTTCTTGTCAGCCAGCAGGATGAACGGGCTTTCAAGTTCAACAGAACCGGTTTCTGGTTTGTTGATGAAGTATGGAGACAGGTAACCGCGGTCGAATTGCATACCTTCAACAACGTCCAGCTCGTCTTGCAGGCCGGTACCTTCTTCAACGGTGATCACGCCTTCTTTACCGACTTTCTCCATCGCTTCAGCGATGAGTTTACCTACGGTTTCGTCGGAGTTAGCGGAGATGGTGCCTACCTGTGCGATAGCTTTAGAGTCAGCGCAAGGAACAGACAGTTTTTTCAGTTCTTCAACCGCGTGAACGACAGCTTTGTCGATACCACGTTTCAGATCCATCGGGTTCATACCGGCGGCAACAGCTTTCAGGCCTTCGGTGATGATGGCTTGAGCCAGAACGGTTGCGGTAGTGGTACCGTCACCCGCTGCATCGTTCGCTTTGGACGCGACTTCTTTCACCATCTGTGCACCCATGTTTTCGAACTTGTCTTCCAGTTCGATTTCACGTGCAACGGACACGCCGTCTTTAGTGATGGTTGGTGCGCCGAAAGATTTGTCCAAAACCACGTTGCGGCCTTTAGGGCCCAGGGTCACTTTTACTGCATCAGCAAGGATGTTTACGCCACGCAGCATTTTCACACGGGCGTCGTTACCGAATTTTACTTCTTTAGCTGCCATTGTTAATTTCCCTTAAATTCGTTCTGTTCAGAAAAAAGTGGATCGGGGGGACGATCAGGCTTCTACGATTGCCAGAATGTCGCTCTCAGACATGATCAACACTTCTTCATTGTCGATCTTCTCAGCTTTCACGCCGTAACCGTCGTTGAAAATGACGATGTCGCCAACTTTCACGTCCAGCGCTTTAACTTCACCGTTTTCCAGAATGCGACCATGGCCGACAGCAAGGATTTCGCCACGGGTAGATTTACCAGCAGCTGAGCCAGTCAGAACGATGCCGCCAGCGGATTTAGATTCTACTTCTTTACGCTTGACGATAACGCGGTCATGCAATGGACGAATTTTCATTGATAACTCTCCTGTGAGCGGGTCCATATCTATTTTTAGGGTTGAATGCCTGGCAAAACCTGCCTGGCCTCGTGGTTTGTTTAATGGGGGCGATACCCTGCCCTTCAAGGGGGAAGAACAGAAAAATTTTCGCTTTTTCTTTCGCTGCTCTGACCGCCAAAAATCGGCTTTCGCAGCACTTCCCAACAATCTTTTAACAATCAAGGCCACAGAGATTAGCGATCGCGGTGCTCTGTGTCGTCATCTTTTTTTGGTGAAACCAGACGTTCCTGCGTTTCATCCGTGCGCTGAAACTCGCCGTCAAAGGTATTTCCTGTCGGCGCACTGCTCCCCCAGTTGCCGCCAGAGCGGACAATGTTCAGGTGCGGCATCAGTTTTAAGGTCAGGCGTTTCTGGATAGGCGGCAACAGCAGCAGCAACCCAAGGAAATCGGTAAAGAAACCCGGAACCAGCAACAGGAAACCGGCAATCACCAGTGAGACACTCTTTACCATCTCAGCCGCCGGGCTTTCACCGAGTGCCAGCTTTTCCTGCAACTGCATAAAGGTTTTCATGCCCTGATTCTTCACCAGAGAAACGCCTACGCAGGAGGTAAACACCACCAGCAATAATGTTGTGGCAACACCGACAAACGCAGCCACCTTGATAAATAAGGTGATTTCAATGTAGGCCAGCAGAAATAACAGTAATAACGGTAACCAGCGCACCGCGTTCTCCTTGTAATTAGGCTCCGAAAATTCTGTTGTAAAATGCCGTCACAGAGGTCATCGAAACCAGGAATAAGTGCCTGCTCAGGATCTTTGCTTTCAAAGAAATGCAGGCTGACTACACTGACATGGTGCTACATCACCGTGATTTCAAGCGTCAGACCTGATTTAATTGAGCCGCTGAATGAATTGTGAGAATTCTCACAGATACCAAAAACATGCACAGTAATAGGGCAGGATAGTGATCTTAGTACGTGCAATTCGCCTGAAGCAGCATATGATCGCCTTCGTTGCCAAAACAACGGTTGATCGTTTTATATTTACCACGGCAAGTAACATAATTTTAAACATCGCATAACGCATTCAGTACCGAAGAGAAGGTTCTCATGTCAAACACCATTCGTATCGAGGAAGACCTGCTGGGCACGCGCGAAGTACCGGCAGAAGCTTATTACGGCATTCACACCCTGCGGGCGATTGAAAACTTCTATATCAGCAACACCAAGATCAGCGATGTCCCTGAGTTTGTTCGTGGCATGGTGATGGTGAAAAAGGCGGCGGCTCTGGCCAATAAAGAGTTGCGTACCATCCCACGTCATATTGCGGACATCATTATTCAGGCGTGCGACGAAGTGCTTGATAAAGGCAAATGCATGGACCAGTTCCCTATCGACGTCTATCAGGGCGGCGCGGGAACCTCGGTAAATATGAACACGAATGAAGTGCTGGCGAACATTGGTCTGGAACTGATGGGACACCAGAAAGGCGATTACCAGTTCCTGAATCCAAACGATCATCTGAACAAATGCCAGTCCACCAATGATGCCTACCCGACGGGTTTTCGTATTGCCGTGTACACCTCTTTGCTGAAACTGGTTGATGCTATTTCTCAGCTGGGCGACGGTTTCGAGCGTAAAGCGGTAGAGTTCGAAAACATCATCAAAATGGGACGCACGCAGTTGCAGGATGCGGTTCCGATGACCCTCGGCCAGGAATTCCACGCCTTCAACGTGCTGCTCAAAGAAGAGACCCGCAACCTGATGCGCACCGGCGAATTACTGCTGGAAGTGAATCTCGGCGCGACGGCAATCGGTACACGTCTGAACACGCCGGAAGGGTATCAGCAACTGGCAGTAGAGAAGCTGGCTGAAGTCAGTAACCTGGCCTGCGTGCCAGCCGAAGACCTGATCGAAGCAACCTCGGACTGCGGCGCCTATGTGATGGTTCACAGTTCGCTGAAACGTCTGGCGGTTAAACTTTCTAAAATCTGTAACGACCTGCGCCTTCTCTCTTCCGGCCCGCGCGCTGGCCTGAACGAAATCAATCTGCCAGAATTGCAGGCCGGTTCTTCAATCATGCCAGCCAAAGTTAACCCGGTTATCCCGGAAGTGGTGAACCAGGTGTGCTTCAAAGTCATCGGTAACGACGTGTGCGTCACCATGGCTGCCGAAGCAGGTCAGTTACAGCTGAACGTGATGGAACCGGTGATTGGTCAGGCGATGTTTGAGTCAGTGCATATCCTGACCAACGCCTGCTACAACTTGCTGGAAAAATGCATCAACGGCATTACGGCCAACAAAGAAGTGTGTGAGTTCTACGTCTTCAACTCTATCGGTATCGTCACCTATCTCAACCCGTTCATCGGCCATCACAATGGCGATATTGTCGGGAAGATCTGCGCGGAAACCGGCAAGAGTGTAAGAGAAGTGGTGCTTGAGCGCGGCCTGCTGACAGAAGCCGAACTGGACGACATTTTCTCTATCGAGAACCTGAAGCATCCGGCCTACAAAGCGAAACGCTATACCGATGAAAATGAACAGTAACAGATTAAATTACTGACCTTTTAGAGGCTCGTTATTCTGCGGAATAACGGGCCTTTTTACTTTTTAAGACACAACATTTACATAACAATTAATTATCAATTCCTTATTAATTATCAACCCCTTAAGGAGTGGCAGGATTATGGACGGACAACCATGCTAATCATCGAACTTATTATTGTACTGGCAGCGATTTTCCTCGGTGCTCGCCTGGGCGGTATCGGCATCGGCTTCGCCGGAGGACTGGGCGTGCTGGTGCTAACGCTGATTGGCGTTAAACCGGGTACCATCCCTTTTGATGTTATCTCCATCATCATGGCGGTGATCGCGGCTATTTCGACCATGCAGGTAGCGGGCGGGATGGATTATCTGGTGCAGCAAACCGAAAAGCTGCTGCGCCGTAATCCAAAGCACATTACTCTCCTCGCGCCTGTCGTGACCTATTTCCTGACGATTATGGCAGGCACCGGCAACATCTCTCTTTCAGCACTGCCCGTTATTTCAGAAGTGGCGAAAGAACAGGGAATCAGACCCTGCCGTCCGCTTTCGACGGCCGTCGTTTCCGCTCAGATAGCGATTACCGCATCCCCCATTTCTGCTGCCGTTGTTTATATGGCGTCAACGATGGAAGGCCACGGTGTCAGTTATCTGCATCTGCTGATGGTGATGATCCCGGCAACGCTTGCCGCTGTGATCCTCATGTCGCTGATAGTCAGCTGGTGTTTTGACTCCAAACTTTCCAACGATCCGGTTTACCTGAAACGTTATGAAGAAGGGCTGATTGAGCTGCGTGGCGATAAGGTCATGGAAATCAAACCGGGCGCAAAACTCTCCGTGCTGTTGTTCCTGCTCGGCGTTTTTGGCGTGGTCGGATACGCGGTGATCAACAGTCCGAGTCTGGGCTGGGTCGCGCAACCGGTGATGACCACTAATAGCGCCATTCTGATTATCATGCTCAGCGTCGCGACGTTGATTACTCTGCTGTGCAGTATTGATACAGACTCGATTCTGTCCTCCAGCACCTTTAAATCCGGCATGAGCGCCTGTATTTGTATTCTCGGTGTCGCCTGGCTGGGTGACACTTTTGTGCAGGCCAATCTCGGCTGGATCAAAGAAACGGCAGGCACCCTGATTCAGGCGCATCCGTGGCTGCTGGCGGTGATTTTCTTCTTCAGCTCTGCGCTGTTGTATTCACAAGCTGCCACCACCAAAGCCCTGTTGCCGATGGCGCTGGCGCTGAGCGTATCGCCGCTGACCGCCGTGGGTTCTTTTGCTGCCGTTTCCGGTTTATTCATTCTGCCGACCTACCCGACGCTGGTTGCTGCCGTGCAGATGGATGACACCGGCACCACGCGCATCGGACGTTTCGTCTTCAACCATCCGTTCTTTATCCCGGGCACCATCGGCGTGTTCCTGTCGGTACTTTTCGGATTTGGCTTCGGCAGTATTATTCTCTGACAGTTTTTCCGGGGGTTGCGGCCCCCGTTTTTTCGGCATTCTTCCCGCGTCAGACCACCTTCAGCACCGGCAGGGCTTTCTGCTCACCGATTGCGCGGGGTATACTCGCCTTTCATTAACGCGCTGCGGCATGAAGCCGTCCGCTTCTTCTGTCGAATCACTCAGTGGCTGAACTCCTGCCGCGACAAAGAGAGCTTTACTCCGCATGGATCACCGCATTCTTCGAATTTTCTTCCTGCTTTGCAGCCTGTGTTTACTGCCGCTGCACGCCAATGCTTCTCTGTTTGGAAAACCTGCGGCACCTCAGTTTGTGCCGGTTGATCAGGCTTTCAGTTTTGATTTTCAGCAGCAGGGGCATGACCTCAGACTTAGCTGGCAAATCCGCGACGGCTATTATCTGTACCGCAGTAAAATTGAGCTTGAACCGAAGAATGCGCAGCTCGCCGCCTTCCTTTTGCCGAAGGGACGTGATCATCACGACGAATTTTTCGGTGACAGCGAAGTTTATGAAAACGCGCTAAATATTGTCGTGCCGATACGTCAGGCAAGCGCCGATGCGACCGTTCGTGTCACTTATCAGGGCTGTGCCGCTGCAGGATTCTGTTACCCGCCGGAAACCCGTGAGGTTCCGCTGAGTGCCGTGACACAACCGGAACGCGCCAGCATGCCAGCAACGGATAAAGCTGCGGTTATCGCGACGCCTGAAACACAATCAACACCACTGCCGTTCTCCCCGCTATGGGCCTTGCTGATCGGCATCGGCATTGCCTTTACGCCTTGCGTACTGCCGATGTATCCGTTGATTTCAGGCATCATTCTCGGGCGCCAGCGCCCTCACAGCATGAAGCGTATTTTCCTGCTGGCACTGGTTTACGTACAGGGCATGGCGCTGACATATACGCTGCTCGGCATGGTAGTGGCCGCAGCCGGTTTGCAGTTTCAGGCGGCGCTGCAAAGTCCGTGGGTACTGATTGTGCTTTCGGTGATGTTCATTGCACTGGCACTGTCGATGTTCGGCACATTCAGCCTGCAACTTCCTTCTTCTGTTCAAACCCGGCTCGCCTTGTGGAGTAATGAACAAAAAGGCGGTTCGCTGCCCGGCGTCTTTGTTATGGGTGCTCTGGCGGGACTGATTTGCTCGCCCTGCACTACCGCACCGCTTAGCGCGATTTTGTTGTATATCGCGCAGAGCGGGAATCTGCTGGCGGGCGCTGGCACGCTGTATTTGTATGCGCTGGGGATGGGCATTCCGCTGATCATCGTCACGATGTTTGGCAACAAACTACTGCCACGCAGCGGACCCTGGATGCAATACGTCAAAGAAGGTTTTGGCTTTGTGATACTGGCGCTACCGGTTTTCCTGCTTGAACGTGTGATTGGCGATACCTGGGGACTGCGTTTGTGGAGTCTGCTCGGCGTGGCCTTCTTCGGCTGGGCGCTGGCCTTGAGCCTGAAAAGCCAGCGAGGCGTGGTTCGGGTGCTGCAGTTAGTCTTTCTTGCGGCAGCACTGATTGTCAGCCGTCCGTTACAGGACTGGGCATTTACGCCAGCCGGTGACACGGCTGCGCCGCAGCACGCGCTGAATTTCCAGAAAATTCATAATGTCGGTGAGCTAAACGCCGCCCTTCAGGGCGCGCAGGGCAAACGCGTCATGCTGGATTTGTACGCCGACTGGTGCGTGGCGTGTAAAGAGTTCGAAAAATATACCTTCTCAGCGCCAGAAGTGCAGAATGAACTGACGAATACCTTATTGCTGCAGGCTGATGTCACTCAAAACTCCGTGGAGCAGAAAGCGTTATTAGAGCGTTTGAAGGTTCTGGGTCTGCCGACGATTTTGTTTTTCGGGCCTGATGGACATGAGTTGCCACAGTCGAGGGTAACAGGGTTTATGAATGCCGCAGAGTTCAGGGCGCATTTGCAGAAAACCCGCCCTTAAACGACACTACCTTTTGAAGTACGCGAATTGTGAGGAGGCAAACGTGCTACGTGAACAAGTTCTCGATAAAACCCTTAATCTTTTGGAACAACGTGGCCTTGCAACATTGTCACTGGAAACTGTCGCCGAACTGGTGGATGTTCCGCTCAATGAATTACGCCATTTCTGGCCGGATGCCGACGCTCTGCTTTATGACAGCCTGCGTTATCACGGTGAACAGATTGATATCTGGCGCCGTCAGCTGATGCTTGATGAATCCCTTTCTGCCCCGCAGAAATTACTGGCTCGTTACAAAGTGCTGGATGAGCAGGTGCGCCAGCAACGGTATCCGGGTTGCCTGTTTATTGCCGCCTGTACGTTTTTCCCTGACAGCGACACACCGATCCATCAGCTCGCTCAGCAACAGAAACGGGCATCCTACGACTACACGCTGGCGCTTTTACAGGAAATGGGGTCGGATGATGCCGAAATGGTCGCTCAGCAGATGGAACTCATCCTGGAAGGGTGTCTGAGTAAATTGCTGGTGAAACGCCAGCTGAACGACGTAGAAGTCGCCCGCCGTCTGGCAGAAGATGTGCTGAACGTGGCCCGTTGCCGCGAACATGGCGCGCTTTCCTGACTTCTCCGGTCTTCAGCCACGGGAATTCGCTTTTTTGAATGAAAAGACAGCAAACGAACGCGTTTTATGTGTTTTAGATGACAAAGCCGTTGACGGCGCAGGCCCAATACGGTTTAATGCGCCCCGTTGCCCGGATAGCTCAGTCGGTAGAGCAAGGGATTGAAAATCCCTGTGTCCTTGGTTCGATTCCGAGTCCGGGCACCATATTTAAAGAAACCCGCCTATGGCGGGTTTTTTGCTTTTGGAGATACGGACTCTCCATCGAACTTCGTTCGATGACTCGCCTTAACAGGCTCGCCCTGCGGGCCAACGGCACAGCCGTTGTTCAAACGCCTGCGGCGTTAGTCCGAGTCCGGGCACCCTATTTAAAGAAACCCGCCTATGGCGGGTTTTTTGCTTTTGGAGATACGCCATCCTCCATACTCTCCTGTTCTTCTGTGAAATCCTCCATTAGTACCTCCTATAAACTCATATTAAACCTGCACTTGAGCTGATACATTGCAGATTGAACATTGAGCAAATTTATAGGATATAAAATGCCTTCGTCCACAACTCCGCTAATCGCTTCTGCGTTGAAAACCGGTGACACCATTGGTTTTTTTTCTGCATCGTCACCTGTTACTGCAACGGCACCTGAGCGTTTTTCTCGTGGAAAGAAATTCCTCGAGGAAAAAGGGTTTGTGCTAAAAGAAGGCTCACTGACGGGGCATTCTGACTATTACCGTTCAGGTTCAGTTGCCGCCAGAGCCGCAGAATTCAATCAACTGATCCGCGACCCGCAGGTGCGTTGTGTGATGTCGACGATTGGAGGCAATAACAGCAATTCCCTGCTGCCTTATCTGGACTACGATGCGCTGCGCGCCGACCCGAAAATCATTATCGGGTATTCCGATACCACAGCACTTCTGGCCGGAATTTATGCCCAGACTGGCCTCATCACATTTTACGGCCCGGCGCTGGTGGCCTCTTTCGGCGAGTTCCCTCCGCTGGTTGAGGAAACCTGGGCTTCTTTTGCCGACATCCTGATGACCCGACACAACGTGCCTTACCGTTATCCTCTTCCAGATCGCTGGACTGACGAAAAGCTCAACTGGAATGACGTCACGCCAGTCAGAGCCAAAAAATTGTATGCGAATAACTGCCGCTTTCTGGGGAATGGACGTATCGAAGGACGGGTAATTGGCGGGAATCTGAATACCCTGTCAGGCATCTGGGGTAGCCTTTATATGCCGGAAATTCGTCGGGGCGACATTTTGTTTATTGAAGACAGCCTGAAAGATATTGCCACCGTTGAACGCTCTTTCTCGATGCTGAAATTAAGCGGGGTTTTCGACCGGGTGAGCGCCATTCTGCTCGGAAAACATGAGCTGTTCGATAATGCCGGCACGGGCAGACAGCCGGCGGATGTTCTGCTGGAAGTTCTGAATGGCCAGAACATTCCCCTTGTCGATGGTTTCGACTGTTGCCATACGCATCCGATGTTAACGCTCCCTCTGGGCACTGACATTATTGTCGACTTTGATCGCCAGCATATCGACATCTCCGGCCAGTACCTGCGCTGATACTCCGTAAATCACGTACTACTAAAATTCCGTACGTGATTTATTATACTTTTCCTGCTTCATATCCCGGCCATTTACATTTCAATCAACTGCTCTGTAAACATTTACTACAGAAATCTGTTTTTAAAATAGAAGGGTTTATACTAACTGCCCTCTGTGAAGCAGTATATAAAGAAAAAACCTCCGTAAAGCAGTACTGTACTAATTAACTGATGCAGCGGAAATGACCGAATATTCTAAACAGGGAGGAGTGGAATGCCCATGGTTTATCTGATTGAAAATCAAATAGTGTTCAATCCGGAGGAAAACTCGCTTTCATTACTGAATGATGATGAAAGTAAGATCGCCGTCTCAAATCCTGCACGGAGAATATTATTATTGTTAATCGAGCAACAAGGCGTTGTCGTCCAGCGTGAAACATTCTTTAAAAAAGTATGGGATGACTACGGTCTGAACGCTAGCAATAATAACCTCAACCACTGTATCAGCAAATTACGTAAGGTTGTCTCGACGCTGGGATACCAGAATCAATTTATCGTCACTGTGCCTAAAGTAGGCTTTATCATCACGAAGGAAATCATTATTGAGACCTGTGCCAATAAGATTGAGACTGAGGTATTAGTAGAAAATAGCGATGAAGTGGATAATGAACCAGATATTGTTCTGAACGAAGCGCGACCGGATGACGAAATTATAAATCATTCTGTGGTTCTCCGGCAAAATGCCAGTGAACCTGATTCGCCTAAGGGAAAACATCATCATTATTTTATGATGAGCATTTTAGTGACCACTGCACTGACAGTCTGGGCATTTTTCATTTTTTACAATGAGATGCGCGATCCTAAAGCTGAACTGGAGATTGCCAAAATCGGATCCTGTAGCCTGTACGCGACGGCCCCGGTTTCCCAGTCACGTAAGAGTGATTTTATCCAACTGGCAGAAAATTTTCTTCATAAGAACAATATCTCGTGCAAACCAGGACATATTCTTATATTTCAAAGTGAGATTTTCTCTTCGCCAATAAATACCGGTTCAGTGCGGGAGTTTCTCGCGCAATGCAGCACCGATGAAAATCATAAAGCTAGCATTTGCATAAGCTATTATACAAATGACAGGACCACGCATGATCAGTGATAGAAATTTTATTCCTCCGGGTAAGAAAGCCATTATTTTTACATTACTTCCTGTCGCTGCATTACTGTTAGTGTTATATGGAATGTCTCTGAGAAAGGATAAGCATGTGTTCCCGGTTAATATTCCTTGCAGAGGAAGTATGATGGTGGAAGCACAATATGACCATCAGAGAGCGAAAATGGTGACCTCCCTGTACTTTAGCTTTCTTGATAAGCATAAAATTTTAGTTTCACTCAGTGGAACTGCATATTTATACAATCAGGAAGGAAAACTGGTTAACAGGAAAACTTTGCTGAGAAATATTTATTATGACTACGTTCAGGAGAGCAAAGTGACCGATACTTATTCAATGACCAGCAGACAGATAAACATAGATAGCATAGATAATATGGACTGGGGTATTTCTTCGCTTCTGCTGATAAACAGTTTTTTTCTCACCGGGCATACCGATACGATGGTGTTGAAGAAATATGACGACAACACCATGCTGATAGAAAGTAATCAGTCTGCGTTTGCGTTATGTGTTTTCAAAAATTCTTTTTAAAAACAGCAAAATGGATGAAGCCTGCTTATTTATAGTAGAGATATAAATGATAACCGCAAGCCTGGGCATAACGAGACAAAGTGCTAAAGCTTGCCTGAGCTGGCCGCTTCTCAAGACGGGTGATTGCCGGTGGCGTGATCCCAAGGCGTCTGGCCAGTTCAGTTTTACTCAATCCGGCATCTTCGCGCAGGGTTTGCAGCAGAGCGTGAATGTGACTTTCAGCGATGAGTTCCGGTGCCTGGGCGGAGTAGATCGGTTCCTCCAGCGCCTGAGCCCGCAGTTTTGCCGTTCTTAGCATATCGTTCTCCCTTATCTTAGCGGTCAGTAATAGTTAATCTTGACGATCACCGACGCATCAAACTGCCCGAGAGAAAGTGTTTTTCCCGGGATGGCACTCAGCTTTGCAGTGAAGTTTTTGGTGACCTCATTCACATTGTTCAGCTCTGCAAAGTTATCGTACCGGTTGAAAGTAATGGCCTGCTGCTGGTCGTTATAGAGCATTAGCTTGGCACCGTTTGAAAGGTCAATTGCGGTGTTATCCAGCAGCGGACTGGCCGTTGAAAATTCTGCCTGTAGTGAGAAATTATCCAGACATCCTTGTTTTACAGCCTTGATGGCAAACGGCAGTGAAATACCCGAAGAGCGTGAAAGGGTCGTGCTTTGAATGGCGCCAAAATCGACAATCTGAGATTCCGGATACACTTTCAGGTCTGAACCGCAGGCCAAAAAACGGATCCCCTGCAAGCCAGAAAGATTGTATTTAAGGTTTTTAGCGCCGGGTGTTTTGTTAATGCCTCTGCTGCCATCAAGCTGAAAGACGGTGAACTGGTCCGCGCCCTGATAATGCCCGCTGGAAGGCGCATTTCCACTGACTTTGATATAAAGACGAAACGTCACGTTGACCGTCACGTTCTGGCCTTTTCTAATAGGCGTGCTGTTGGTACTCAGTCTCTGCTCGTTCTGTTCCAGATCCTGCCCGTTGTAGCTGACGCCCAGCAATAACCCTTCACCAATCGACTGGGATTTAGGGTTAAAGTAGAAATGCACAACGTCGATAATCGAGCCTAATACATTGTCGCAATAAGCCGTGACGTTGATGTCATTCGATTCCCAGACCTTGGTGCCGACAGGAACATTCGCCGGAATAGCCAGTTGCCCTACCGGTATCGCCGGCTTATCCACGATGCCGGTGCCTTTCTCCACACAATCGAGCGCCAGGGCGCTGCGGGAAAATAAGAATAGCAGGATGATGATTGCCATCCGGCCAATGGATAATCTGCAAATATCAGGCATAACAATCCTTTTTCTTTAAGGTAAATCCGTCAGTCACGGCTTCTCACGTGGTGGTTATCGCTTATCATCCCTACTGATAAGCTGACATTGCACGGACGGGCAATGGTATTGATTGACCTGAAGACCGCCGTAATCATCCATATACCCGAGACTGTAACGGTCGCTGACGTACTGATTGCCGGTCAGAGATTCCGTTGCAAACGGCGCCAGCATGACGCTGTCAAAACCCGATGCATTACCTTTGTTGTCTTTACCCAGATACCCGACAGTGATGTAAAAAGGTGTCGGATTCGTCAGTTTCAGCCCGTTACTGAGCCGTGAAACCTGGAGCTGTTCCTGCCAGTTTGCTTTTAACTGTTTTCTCAGTTCTGCGGGGCGGAAGAACAATTTAACGCGACTTTGGATCGCCACCTGCATCACGTTCGACATGTCACTTTTTGGCGGCACCTCGCGCACGTTGAAGTAGAACAGCGACTCACGGTCTTTCGGTAAACCGGCGGTTTCCGGCAGTTGCAGGATACGGATCTGGCTTTTCTGCCCGGCATCAATTCGCTGCATCGGCGGCAACGCCACCAGCGGCGAGGTAATTTTTTCGCCTTGTGCATTCTCCAGCCAAACCTGCGCCAGATAAGGCAGTTCCTTGCTCTGGTTCTCGAGCATGACGCTGACGGATTTATCGCTGGCGTTATAGATGATGCGCGTCCGGTCAAGGTTCACCGCGGCGATTGCCGGATAACATGCTCCGGCTAACATCAGTACGGCTACACAGCGTAAAATCATTTTTTTCATCAGGTTATTCCCTTGCTTGTGCGGTCCTTTCAGACCGCTTTTCATCGTTATCTGCATGGCAGCAATACCTGCCCTGAACGGGTTTCAGGCTGCGGCGGCACCTGAACCTGGCATTGCTGGTCGTCTCCCCAGCGGACAGTCAGGGATTTCTCCCCTGACACCCCGGCAAGATAGGCCAGACCGCCGTCACCGATTAATCCGGCTTCAAAACCAGAGCTGTTGTCGGTGACTGACGCTCCCAGCGGTGGATGACTGCCATCTTTCAGGCGGATCACCGCCATCAGACGCTCACCTTTGATTGCACGGATTTTGCGAAAACCTATGGCGCCTTCTGTCAGCGTTTTACTGACCACCGAGCTGTAGACTTCGACGTCATCCGGTAAATGGTTCACATCCACGCGAATATCAGAGGTCTGATAGCTGGATACGCCATTCACCACCGCAATGCCGTAATCATTAGTCACGGATGCCCCGTCGCTTATCGGAATGCCTTTCACGCCGGTGGACACCATCATGCGGGGCTCGCTGCCCGCGCTGCTCTGATGCAAGGCCGCACCCGCTGCGGTGGCGGTAAATGAGCCGTACCAGTTCGCATTCACCGAACGGTAGTCGTTATTTTTCACACTGCCGTTGGCGCCAAACTGACCGTACGGCGACATATGCTGATAGTTGGCGCGGAACACGCCGTTACCTTTTTGCACATCAGGACTACTTCCCCCCGCGCCAACGCGCCAGGTATTGTTTGGATCCTGACTGTTGTAATACGACGCAGTTTGCGAGAAGCCGCTTTGTGAATCCTGCTGTGCGTCGTAGCTGATTTGTTGTCCTGAAGACAGCGGAAGGCTGAGCGACAGGAACATCTGGTTTTCATCGGTGCTGCGGTAATTCAGCTTGCTGGCAGAAAAGGTGGCAGACACACCGGTAAAGCGGCCGATATCGAAAATCTTGCTCACTGAGACGCTGTAGTTGTTACTCGGATCTTCGTTCCAGTAGACCTTATGTGTCGCCGACAGATATAAGGTGATCGCCGGCCACGGCAGATACTGGTTAGCCGTCACGGTGTAGGTCTGTTTGTCATCACGGGAATAGCCGTCGCCGTTCACCTTGTCGAGATACTGGTTAAAAGACATAAACGTCTTTTGTGAGAAGCGATAACCGGCGAACGTGATCTGACTGCCGGTCGAATCGAACCGTTTGGAATAGTTGGCGCGATAGCTGAAACCGGTTTGTTTACCCGCATATGGCACGGTCGCTGAAGAGCGCGTTACGTCAAAAGACACCGCGCCGAGTTTTTGCAGGTTTTGCCCGATACCCAGCGCCTGCGCCTGATAATTGCCGGTCGTCGAAATCAGCCCGCCATAAAGCGAGAAATCATTCAGCGCCCCCCAGGACATTTCCCCGCTGTAAAAACCCGGCTGTAAAACGTGGTTGCTGCTGCCGGTGGTCGGCTTCCCCATGGCCGTTTTAAACCGCACCTGGCCTTTTCGGGTCAGGAAGGGAATGGTGGCCGTCGTCACCTGATAGGTGGTGACGCTGCCATTTTCTTCTTCGATTTTGACGTCCAGCGCGCCCTGTACCGCTTCGGTCAGATCCTGAACGACGAACGGCCCCGGCGAGACGTTGGTCTGATAGATGACCCGTCCGTTCTGGCTGATGCTCACTTTGGCGTTGGTTTTGGCAATCCCGGTCACCTGCGGCGCATAGCCGCGCAATGACGGCGGCAACATGCGCTGGTCGCTGTTCAGCGACGCACCGAGAAAGCGGAATGAATCGAAAATGTCAGAACTCAGATACGTTTGTCCCCCGGTCAGGCGTGCGCCGATAGAGGGTATAGCGCGATACAAGTATTTCTGCGTCCAGGTGAAATTATCACTGGCTGGTGAACCTGAGGTACGCGAAGAGGAATACTGATAATCCGCACGGGCGCGCCATGCTCCGAGGTTAAACCCGGTGGTGCCGTAGCTGCTGAAACTGGTCGACGTATCCCCTTGTTGAGGCATGTAACGGCTACCCAGCAGGTTATAGTCGAGCAAAACGCCGTTTACACCTTCATCCCATTGAGAAGGTGGTACCCAGTTCTGGTCGTGGAACGTCAGCCAGGCTTGCGGAATGCTGATATTAAGCGTTTGCCTTTCCTGATCGTAACGTGCGGTCACTTCCGGCAATTTATCCAGAGACGTACATTTGCCGTGATGCCACAGGGTTATTTTTTCCCGTGCTGCTTTGGTCAGATCGAATTTATCCACCAGTGAAGGCGGCAGACATAACCGGCTATTTTTATTGTCATCTACCGGAATATATTGAATGACACTCTGGTCACCTAAGGTACGACCATTAAGCATCACATCCAGCAGGTACTCGCCAGGTGCGATGTAATTGGCGACCTGAAAACGCGACAGATCGACGTTATTGCGATCGGCAGAATCAATAAAATTAACATTAAATTCCACCGCCAGGCTTCTGATTGAAATTAAGCATCCCGACAAAAGAAAAATAAGCCAAAAGCCAGTCCCCTTCCTTGTCGATGTTCCATCCATCGCAAACAACATAATAAAATCACTTTTTGCTTTTATAGATCAAACATAAACCCCTGGCGCAGGTGCACCTGGAAAATAAAGGGGAGATAACTCCCCTAAATAATAACAATGCTTATTTATAATTCAGGGCGTACGTTGCCTGAGAAACGATAGTACCGGTCGAAACTGGCTGTGAGTTGGCTTCAACGCGCGCAGCAAACACCAGCTCATTATTACCAGTGACAAGGTTAATATCTTTTGAGGTATCACCGACTTTCAGCAGGTCGCCGTTCGCATCAATCAGACGAATGCCTGCGCCCTTTGCACTGCCGGTGTTTGCCAGCAATTCAGTCGCGCTGCTGTCAGGTGTGCCAGCGAAAGAAACGGCCACTTTAGACATCGCCGGATATTCGACGGTACCCGCAGTTTGTGCAGTCAGGTCGCAGCCTTGCAAGTGAATGGTGTAGTTAACGTTCTGGGAATATTTATTACCGCTCTCCAGCACTTTATTCGCTACCTGACCCATGTTCACATTAATGTCCTCATCTCCTGGAGCAATGGAGCAAGGTGCATTAATAACGGTTCCGGTGAAATGAATGCGACCAGAGCCCTGATCGGTTCCTGTTGGCGGTGTTGTAACATCGTCTGCGAAAGCTGAAGCAGAAATAAGGGCAGATAAAGCAATAACCAGTGTCTTGTTCTTGGCGTTAAACATAGTAAGTCCTTGAGATTGTAACGGTAGCTATTAAGCATAAAGCAGCTATTAAGCGATATTATTCGCTGTACCGAAGAGAGCACCCCTCTCTTGCCAGATCAATATACTGATATTTTTAATTTAACGTTATAATAATTCGCACAATGCAAATATTAAGAGTTTTACGCTCGGATTAATCTATAAACTTTGCCATTATGAAAGAAAATTAACTTATAGGTTAAAATAAATGATATTAAATGTTCTGCAATGAATAATAACTTTCGCATTAGATAAGGTGAGTTAAGCTTTATTTAACCAATTTATTACATTTTCAGTCATGAATTTTTACCAACTGCCCCTTTTTCTTCCTTCCGCATGACATTTTATTTGTGTGGCGTGCTCCGCAATGAACATGCGCATATCCTGCTGTTTTTACGCTGCTTGCGTGATCTGACCCCCAAAAACCAAACAAAGCCAAACCGCAAACTACACTTAACCTTTGATTGACATATCATTAACAAATCAAAGGAGAAAAACTATGAGCCATGTTTACAAGCATCCTATTCCTGCCTCTGTGGCAGAACGTACCCTGATCACACCTGAGAAATATCAGCAGTTTTATCAACAGTCTGTCGAAGATCCGGATTCATTTTGGGCAGAGCAGGCGAAAGTGTTGGACTGGATCAAACCTTTCACAAAAGTGAAGAACACGTCATTCGCACCGGGAAATATCGATATCCGCTGGTTTGAAGATGGCACACTCAATCTGGCTGCGAACTGTCTGGATCGTCATTTAGCGGAAAAAGGCGACCAGACAGCGTTGATATGGGAAGGCGATGACCCTAAAGCTGAAAACAAACACGTCACTTATAAGCAGCTTCACCATGATGTCTGTCAGTTTGCGAATGTACTGAAAGGATTAGGCGTTAAAAAAGGCGACGTGGTTGCTATTTATATGCCGATGGTACCGGAAGCTGCAGTTGCCATGCTGGCCTGCGCGCGTATTGGTGCCGTGCATTCCGTTATTTTTGCCGGTTTCTCACCTGAGGCCGTCGCTGGCCGTATTGTCGACTCCAGCGCCAAAGTCGTTATCACCGCGGATGAAGGGCTGCGCGCGGGACGAACTATTCCGCTGAAGCAGAATGTGGACGATGCGCTAAAAAATCCTTCCGTCACCAGCGTGACACATTCCATTATTTTCAAACGCACCGGCAAACAGGGCGAATGGAAAGAAGGCCGTGATATCTGGTGGCATGATGCCATTGACGGCGTTTCAGCCGATTGTCCGGCCGAAGAAATGAAAGCGGAAGATCCGCTGTTTATCCTCTATACCTCCGGCTCGACGGGTAAGCCAAAAGGTGTGCTGCACACCACCGGCGGCTATCTGGTTTATGCCGCTCTGACATTCAAATACACCTTTGATTATCACGACGGAGACATCTACTGGTGTACTGCCGATGTCGGCTGGGTAACGGGTCACAGTTATCTGCTCTACGGCCCGCTGGCATGCGGCGCGATCAGCCTGATGTTTGAAGGTGTGCCAAATTATCCGACGCCTGCTCGTATGGCTCAGGTCATTGATAAGCATAAAGTGAATATCCTCTATACGGCTCCTACAGCTATCCGCGCACTGATGGCTGAAGGCGATAAAGCGATTGAAGGCACCAGCCGTGAATCGCTGCGGATCATGGGCTCGGTGGGTGAACCCATTAATCCGGAAGCCTGGGAGTGGTACTACAAAACAATAGGCAACAGCCATTGCCCGATTGTCGATACCTGGTGGCAAACCGAAACCGGCGGCTTCATGATAACCCCATTGCCGGGGGCCACTGAGTTGAAAGCCGGTTCGGCAACACGACCGTTCTTTGGCGTTCAGCCTGCGCTGTTGGATAACGAAGGTGTTCCACAGGAAGGTGCGTGTGAAGGCAATCTGGTGATCACCGATTCATGGCCCGGTCAGGCGCGTACTCTGTTTGGTGATCATGAACGGTTCGAGCAAACCTATTTCTCAACGTTCAAAAACATGTATTTCAGCGGAGACGGTGCCCGTCGTGACGAAGACGGTTATTACTGGATCACCGGCCGCGTAGATGACGTGCTGAATATTTCCGGCCATCGTCTGGGAACAGCTGAAATTGAATCCGCGCTGGTTTCACACCCTAAAATTGCCGAAGCCGCTGTTGTCGGTATTCCGCATAACATCAAAGGGCAGGCTATTTACGCCTATATCACTCTCAATCACGGCGAAGAACCGTCTCCGGAACTCTATACCGAAGTGCGCAACTGGGTGCGTAAAGAGATAGGGTCCATCGCTACACCAGACATTCTCCACTGGACGGATTCATTACCTAAAACCCGTTCCGGCAAAATCATGCGCCGTATCCTGCGCAAAATTGCTGCCGGCGACACCAGTAATCTGGGAGATACCTCTACGCTGGCGGATCCGGGCGTAGTCGACAAATTGTTGGAAGAAAAACAATCAATGAAAGTGCCGTCGTAATTTTCACCGCCCTGGCGCGGTGAACTCTATCAATGCCTCACAGGAGTCACTGAGATGAATGATCTCATTTATCAGAGAGTTGTAAATAATCCGCGCTTCAGGGAACTGGTGCAAAAACGCAGTCGTTTTGCCTGGTTACTTTCAGGGATTACGCTGGTCCTGTACGTTGCCTTTATCCTGCTCATTGCCTTTGATCCGCAGTGGCTGGGAACCCCACTTTATGAAGGAGCGACGATTACCCGGGGTATTCCTGTCGGCGTGGGACTGATCGTTATCTCTTTCGTTCTGACAGGAATTTATGTCATCCGTGCGAATGGTGAATTTGATCGGTTAACTGCAGATATTATCCGCGAGGTACAGCCATGAAGGCGCGTCGCGGCTCTCTCCTTTTACTGGCGTTGGCTTCAGCCTTCCCCTTCAGCTTGTTTGCCGCCGAAGGGATTGCAGGTGAAGTGAAACGTCAGCCTCTTAATATAGAAGCCATTGTGATGTTCGTACTGTTTGTTGGTGCGACGTTATATATCACCTATTGGGCAGCAAAACGCACGCGATCCCGTCAGGATTACTACACTGCGGGCGGACGCATTACAGGCCTGCAAAACGGGATGGCGATTGCCGGTGACTTTATGTCAGCTGCGTCTTTTCTGGGCATCTCTGCGCTGGTTTACACGTCCGGGTACGATGGACTGATTTACTCCATCGGTTTCCTGATTGGCTGGCCGATTATCCTGTTTCTCATTGCCGAACGTCTGCGAAACCTGGGTAAATATACCTTTGCCGACGTGGCGTCTTACCGTCTGAAGCAGAAACCCATCCGGCTGCTTTCAGCCTGTGGATCGCTGGTAGTCGTCGCATTGTATCTGATTGCACAGATGGTCGGTGCCGGTAAGTTAATTCAGCTGCTGTTTGGTCTTAACTACCATGTTGCGGTGATCCTGGTCGGGATCCTGATGGTGCTTTATGTGTTGTTTGGCGGGATGCTGGCGACAACGTGGGTGCAAATCATCAAAGCAATTCTGCTACTGGCCGGTGCGACATTCATGGCCGTGATGGTCATGAGATCTGTCGGCTTTAACTTTAACACGCTCTTTACCCAGGCCGTTGCCGCGCATTCTAAGGGGATTGCAATCATGAGTCCGGGCGGACTGGTTTCAGACCCGATATCGGCTCTGTCTCTGGGGCTTGCGCTGATGTTCGGTACCGCCGGTTTACCGCATATCCTGATGCGATTCTTCACGGTGAACGATGCTAAAGAAGCGCGCAAAAGCGTGTTTTATGCCACCGGTTTTATTGGTTACTTCTATATTCTGACTTTCATTATCGGTTTCGGTGCCATCGTTCTGGTCAGTGCAAATCCTGCCTTTAAAGATGCCAGCGGTGTATTGCTTGGCGGAAATAATATGGCAGCAGTCCATCTGGCTGACGCGGTAGGAGGAAGCTTCTTCCTTGGCTTTATCTCTGCCGTCGCCTTCGCCACTATTCTTGCCGTTGTTGCAGGTCTGACTCTGGCGGGCGCTTCAGCGGTATCGCATGACCTTTACGCCAGTGTTATCAAGGATGGGAATGCCACTGAACGGGATGAGCTACGCGTTTCGAAGATAACAGTCATCTTGCTAGGGATCGTGGCGATTGCCCTGGGTATTTTGTTTGAAAAACAGAATATTGCGTTCATGGTCGGTCTGGCTTTCTCCATCGCTGCGAGCTGCAATTTCCCTATTATTTTGCTCTCAATGTACTGGTCGAAGCTGACTACGCGCGGAGCAATGATTGGGGGTTGGCTGGGATTGCTTACGGCAGTCATATTGATGATCCTCGGGCCAACTATCTGGGTGCAGATTTTAGGGCATGCCAAACCTATTTATCCGTATGAATACCCGGCGTTATTCTCAATGATTGTTGCCTTCGTGGGGACCTGGTTCTTCTCAATTACAGATAACTCGCTGGAAGGCCAGAAAGAAAGAGAACGTTTCTATCCTCAGTTTGTACGCTCACAAACGGGGATCGGGATCTCCCAAAGTTCTAATCACTGATTGTTCTGGTTTCAGAAACGCAAAAGGCCATCCTGAAGGATGGCCTTTTGTTTAGATATTCAGTCTTATCTGCAGAATCTTTGAATGCAGAAAAGACAAAAGCCCCGTACTTTCGTAC
>NZ_JAFMOW010000062.1 GCF_019049675.1 Rahnella bonaserana
GCATCAGCCTCGCGGAGAATACTGATGATCTGTTGGTCGGAAAAACGCTTCTTCATGGGGATGTCCTCACGTTGCAGATGAAGACATTACTAACATCGGGGTGTACTAATCGACGGGGAGCAGGTCAATTTCTGGCCGACCCGATGAACAGTGACAGCTCATCTCTGGCCCTGCCAGATGTGATTTCCATCCAGTCGCAGGTGATCCGGGGGTGTGTCGGAAACAGCATTGCGCAGCCTGCTCTGACGCGATACGGGCATGACGTGCTTGCCGTACCCACCTGCATACTGAGCCACACACCGGACGGGCAAAACATTTACGGCGGCGAGCTGCCAGATTCCTGGTTTGCGGGGTTTCTGAGCGATATCAGTGACAGGGGGCTCGATGGCGGTCTGCGGGCCGTGGTAACGGGTTTTCTGGGAACGCCTGCTAAAGCCGCCGTATTAAAGCAATGGCTTACCCGCTGCATTACCAGGCATCCCGATCTGCTGGTCGTCATGGATCCGGTGCTGGGTGATAAAGATACGGGTTATTATGTCGATCCTGCACTGACAGAATGGTACAGAGCACAGCTGACCCCGCTGGCAACCGGCCTGACGCCTAATTTGTTTGAACTGGAGTGCCTGAGCGGCAGGGCACTGCAGAGCCGGGATGAGGTTGTGAGTGCGGCGCGCTCACTGCTTCAGGGTAGGACACAGTGGGTAACGGTGACCAGTGCGGATGACTGTGGTGATAACGTCACGGTCAGCGTACTGGTTGTGACCCGCTGCGGATTCTCGCAGATACGCCATGATTTTTATACCGGCGCGCCAAAGGGAACCGGAGATTTGTTTACCGCCGAGCTTACAGCAGCCCTGCTGCGGGGCGCTCCGGCCTGCTCAAGCCTGCTTTGTTTAATGGAGGATGAAGGATGAAAAATTACCGCCTTGCGATTACGAAACAAGGATAGAGTAGGTAGTAGGTAATGGCAGCTCCAGGCTACTTTGACAGACTTAATCGTTAATGACTAAACCCCTGCCATAAAGGCAGGGATTGCTCGCTAAATGAGTCCTTTCTGGAAAAAAGTAACCCGTGTCGCTTCATTCAAATCCATACTTTTCATTGCTTCAGGTGCCACCCAGATAATTTCCTGAAATTCCTCGTTAAAGGTAATATTCCGGTTAGCGGCAATGCAGTCAAATATAAGATAAATCATGTAAATTTCTTCGGTGCTTCCATCTGGATACATTTTAGTCCGGATATCATCACGAAATGCCCACGGCTTAACATCTGTGATACGAAGTTCCTCACCTAGTTCTTCCATGATTTCGCGCCTTAGAGCAGTTTCCATCATTTCGCCGGGTTCCATTCCCCCGCCAGGCAGAGCCCACTGCCCCGGAAAAACCCCACGGTCGGAAGCCATTTTACAAAGCAGATACTCACCGTCATTTTGTATCACAGGGCACACGATTATTCTCTGGCGCATTTTATCTCCTTAACATCATTGCTTTCTGAATTACCCTATCAGAAAAGGTGTCAATTTCACTCGGATGATTACAAATCATAACCCGCTGACGAAGATGTTTCGGAAGATTATCTGTAAAATGCTGATATTCCGCATGCCATCCTTTTATCCATTTAATCTTCATCTCCTCATTTGGAAATTCCTTTGGTCGGACACCATGTTTTTCATCATCATCGAGATGGGTGAGCGAATGCTCTACACTATAATCAATAAAAACAATAACATCAGGCTCCGGTAGCAATTCGTTAACACTATTCCATAGATTTATATAGGAGTCATGTTGCGCCTTACTAATATATTCAGAGCTCAACATAAAATTGATAAATATGACATCCTCAAGATGAGACCGTTCCATCACCAGATTAAACCCCTTGTCCAGCCAGGATTTAATGATCAACGCGCGTTGTATCATAAAGTTGAGCTGAATAAGATATCCATAGTTGCTTGTGTCATCAAACAGATAAGGAAGGAGAGAATGGTGGACGCTTTTTTCGTCTATAGCGATAGTATACGGGTCGTCCTTAAATAAAGATTTTGACAGTCGTCTGAGAAGAGTGCTTTTCCCTACTCCTGAATTTCCAGACAGGCATATATATAACGGTTTTCTCTCGATGTTGCTCTCTTTTTTATCTGCTGACCACGGGTCCATATAAAGATAGTTATATCTCATACAATGAACTCCCTTTCATCCAGCCAGAAACGGTTATTTTCACATTTCTGCATGATTTCATTATTTCCGAAAATTGCATCGATAATCTCTTCTGGCGAATTTGTTAGCATGTTGCCCAGCAGAGTATAGTTTTCACCATCGGGAATAATAATATCAAAATTCGGTTCCATAACAACATTCGCTTTATCTCTCTCTTCGAAGGTGGCCCAACTTATGGGCGTGCCTGGATGTTGTTTTTTCAGGATTTTCATTTTATATGTAAATAAATCAGTATTAATTTCTAGTTTATCTCTTTTCTCTTTCCCTACGCCTAATGGGCAGAACTGATAAAAACGCCATGCTTGGATTTTATAGGGAAGAGCTTCAACCCAACTGACAATATCACTCAACATATTTATATTTGACTGTGAGACCACTGTAGTGAGTTTGATGTTAATGCGGTTATTATTATCTGGAAGCCACGTTAATATATTTTTGATAACTCTGTGCTGGTTACTCATTTTGTCACTGCGAATTTCCGAATTGACGTGCCTATCAATCCCGTCAATTGGTATTCCCACCCAGTCCAGAATCGAATTTAACCGTTCATGATCCATTGTGAAACGATGTCCGACTGTGGACAGATAGGTCATAAAACCCATCTGCTTGGCATACTCAATCATGTTAATGAAATCGTCTCTGGATGTAGGTTCACCACCAGTAAAGCCGATACGACGGAAACCCATTTTATACATGCGTTCAATGACATTAAGGGCACTGGAGAGAGAAGAGTCCTTGATGCCGGGGTTACGGAAACACAGGTCACATCCTAGATTGCAGTGTGAGGTTATTCTAAAATCTAGAAGCAGGTTGCTGATGTCCATTACGAGCCCTCTGAATGTTGATTAGAAATCCCATAACCACAAAAAATCAATGGTTATCAATAAAGGTTACTCTTCTATTGAACAATTTTAAAGCATAGCGATGCTCTTCGAACGGTTGTGCTTCACCCTCTAAAAGAGATGGGTCGCTTGAAAAACGGAAAATAAAGCACATTAAGACTACTTCTTAACCAGCGCCCTCTTGCCTGTTCCTTGGATTGCGGCGTTTCTGTGTCCGAAACCGAGCGATTGCGTGCAGGCATGTAGACAACTTGTAAGAAAGTAAGCGAAACCATTAACGGACAGCCGGATCATTCCGTACACCACTTACGGTTGACGTGTTCCCCGTTGATAAACACTCGGTAATGTTAGTACTACACCCTCACCAATGAGAACAATTACTAACTTCCGCTCTTCGCTCATAACAGACCTAATCCGTTTCCGTGGATAGCTCTGTATGAGAAGCGGACCTCACACCTTCGGTTCACGCAGGACAGTTTGCCTAAAGATGCTCATAAACGGCTTAACAATTTCTCCGAATTGAAGCCAGAAAAATGGCCGTACTAGTTCAGACTGATACGGCCCTTTTTTTGGTTTATTTTGTCAGAGGGATTATCCCATTGTGCATATGCTTCCCTTTCCACAAACATAAGGTGGGATATACTCTTTCCGGCACATATCCAGATAATCCGACCACCACTGCATCATCGCCTTGCGGGCTTCCAGATGCTCCGCCTTGTAGATGTATGCTGCCCGTACGCTATTACGCTCCTGATGGCTCATCTGACGCTCAACCGCATCCTGTGACCAGAGCGCTGATTCAATCAGTGCACTGCAGGCCATTGCCCGGAATCCGTGGCCACAGACATCCTCTTTAGTATTATATTCCATCAGCCGCAGCGCCTTATTAACCGTATTTTCACTCATTGGTCTGTATGAATTACAGCAGTTCTTGATCACCGGAAATTTCTCTTATCTGCTTCAGTATGTCGATGGCCTGTTGTGACCGCGGTACAATATGCGGCGTGCGCATTTTCGCCCCCCTGTCGGAATAGCGGACTTCGGGGATCGGTTCTCGTGTGGCGGGGATAGTCCAGATTTTATTTCTGAAACTTATCTCAGTCCAGCGGGCAAACCGCAGTTCGCTGGAGCGAATAAAGACATGCAGGGTAAGAGAAACAGCCAGCCGGGTTAATTCCCGTCCTTGATGATAGCCGTCAATGCGACTCAAAAGTTCGGGTAGTCGTTCAAAAGGAAGGGCAGGATAGTGACGTTTAACTGGAGGGGAGATTATACCCTCCAAATTTGCAGCGGGATTGTGCTCTATCATCCCCTGATGCACCGCATGCCGCATGATATTGCACAGATGTTGACGAGTACGTGACGCGACTTCCAGCAAACCTTTTGTCTCTATGCCCTTCAGCAGGTCGATAAAATGGCGAGCCTTGAGTTCTGTGACGGGCAGGTGCCCGATTTTCGGGAAGATATGATTTTTCATGCTGGCAAGCAGACGGATGGAGTGGTTCTTTGACCAGGTTCGATTGCTTTTATGCCAGCTTAATGCAACGTGTTTAAAGGTATTTTCTGGTGAGCGAGCTGCTTTGTCTGCGATACGTTGCTGGGCCGGATTGATATTTTGCGCGGGGAGTTTACGGATGCCGTCACGCTGTTGTCGGGCATAAGCCAGAGAAACATCGGGATAGGCCCCTAAGCCGAGGCGGGATTCTTTACCATTGATACGATATTTGAGATACCAGAGACGTGAACCGCCTGGATTAACCAAAAGGTACAGGCCATGAGAATCGGAAACTTTGAAAGGTTTTTCAGAAGGCTTGAGACTGCGGATTTTAGTGTCGTTCAGAGACATATGGTGGTCACTCCATAATCGAACTGAAATGACCCCAAATCAGACCACCAATCTTGCCCGATGCGGAGGGGGAAATGAAAATGCATCGGGAAGACTTTTCACACTAACTCGTTGAATCTAAATCGTATAAAGATTCGTGAAGATGCATGAAAACATAAATATGGCTCCTCTGACTGGACTCGAACCAGTGACATACGGATTAACAGTCCGCCGTTCTACCGACTGAACTACAGAGGAATCGTGTGAACGGGGCGCATAATATCCAGAGGGCAGTGGAGTGTCAACGGCAATTTCCTGAAAAGCAGTCCGACTGCTCAGCAACTAATCAACACAGCCATAAAACTTCACTTTTACATCAGGAAAAATCGTTTAATCGTGCTTTTTAGCAATCACAACGCTGTCCGCGAAGTTGCCTTGCCAGCGGGTCCTGCTGATAAAAACGGGTGAAATGACCGTAAACCAGCGGAAAACGCTCTGAAAGCAGTTCTGGCGCACTAAAGAAATATTCGGAAAGTACCGCAAAACACTCTGCCGGATCGGTCGCGGCGTAAGCATCCATACTGGCCGCTTCTTCGCCAACGGTATCAATTTCATCCTGCAAATTCTGCATCGCCGCCTGTAAATCGTGCTCCCAGGCCACCACTTCGCGCAGGGGAATTGGCGGGATACCGCTCACTTCGCCACCGTTTCGCATATCAAGTTTATGCGCGGCTTCATGGATGATCAGGTTAAAACCGGAATTATCAAATGAGTCTTCGATATCCTGCCAGTTAAGAACGATTGGCCCCTGATCCCAGCTCTGACCGGCGTGAATTTGCGTACCGGCATGAACCAGACCGTTTTCATCCTGCCACGGAGAATCGACAACAAAAGGGGAAGGGTAGAGCAAAATTTCATGAAAACCATCGAGCCACGCAGCACCCAACTCCATGACTGGCAGCGCAAACAGCAGCGCGATACGCGCCTGCATCAGTTCCGTCAGCTCAACGCCTTGCAGAGGAACCAGTCGTTTTTGTTGCAGCAACTGACTGGCGACCTGAATCAGACGCAGTTTTTCATCTTCGTTCAGGCAAGATAAAAGTGGGATATTCAGCGCGTCATTCCACGCCTCTGATTTCTCAATTTTCAGTTCATTCGCTTTCCACGGCCACTTAATCATCATTTTGCTCGCAAAGTGATCATTCGGATTATCAGCAGGCTTTTGCCACAGACTACACCAATATAAGGAACTTCAACAGGTTAGCACCGTCTCAGGATGATTCTGAGTGGATGTTACACATCATGAGATTTTAAGCAAAACGCGCACACGTCTAATCAGACCTGGCTCACGTTATTAGTCTAGTCACAGAGTGAGCAATGCGCCCGCCGCGGAGCATGTCGCTTCAGAGCCACTTGTCGATAAATTCTGCAGGGGGTACCGGCTTTCCAAAAAAGTATCCCTGCAGAAATTCCAGCTGGTAGGGCGCGAGATAATCCACCTGCGTCTGGGTTTCGATTCCTTCTGCCACGATAATCATTTGCAGGCGTTTAGCGAGATCGATGACGTTATCGACGATATGCCCGGCCAGCGCATCGGTGCCAATCCTGCCTATGAAACTCTGATCAATCTTCAGAATATCGATGTGGAATTTTTGCAAATACGCCAGGCTGGAATGCCCGGTACCAAAGTCATCCATGGCAATCAGCACCCCCATTCTGCGCAGGGCATTGAACAGGCCGTGGGTGGTTTCTGACGGTTCGATGAGTTCGCGCTCTGTCAGCTCAAGCACCAGATTGATCGGATTCGCTTTAAAAGCATCAATAAATGCTTTGCAGTCTTCGGCCAGTGACAGATCTTTGAAATGGCTGGCGCAGATATTGAACCCGAAATGGAAATTTTTCGGCAACTCAGCGGCCATCGGGCCGAACTGATCACGCACCTGCGCCATCATCTGTCGTGTCATTGGCACAATCAGCCCGCTTTCTTCTGCCAGCGGGATGAACTGATAAGGCGGGATCAGCCCGGATTGGGGATGCTGCCAGCGCATCAGCACTTCAACGCCGGTCAGTTCGTGCGTGGTGCCATCCACCACGGGCTGTAAATAAGGGATGAACTGTTTTTTCTCCAGCGCTTCTTTCAGCGCCGCGGTCGGGCTGCCGACACGCCCAAGCAGACTGTAGGTCATGAACGCGATAAATAAACTGAGTAACGGGAACAAGACCAGACTGACGGTAGCGTAATCAAAAACATAGCTCCAGTGGTCGCTTGGCCGGATCACCAGGCGGATCGCATAGGGATAGTTCTCAGACGTGAGCTCCATGCGTTCACCGTCCGGCCAGCCTTCACCGGTATGAATCATGCCTTTGCTGTCCATCCATTTGTCACCCACCTGTAACACCAGATAAGCGTGTGTGCTGAGCAATGAGAGAATATTGTGTAGAAAATAGCCATCGACACCGACCACAACGCCGCTGCCGTTGACGTCATGACGATATGCAATGAGGGGATGGTCGGGCGTGACGCTGTTGCCGCTCATCAGCATCAGCCTGCCACCGACGTATTTGTCGGTCGAGATATTGTCAGCCCGCGGGCCGAACAGGGATGCGCAATAGATCGTATTCTGGTGGTACAGGTTAACCGTGCGAACATTGGGCACTTTGGCAACCTGCCAGCGTAGCGCCTGCACTGTGCTGGCATCACACGGGACACCAATCAGGTTTTCAACGGCGCTGGTCGCAATGGCGGCATTATCCAGCGTCATATCCACCAGCCTCACCGATTGTTGCAGATTTGCGCCGGTATCCCGGCGTAATCCCTGGGAGGTTTGCCACGAGATCGCCAGTATGCCGACTGCCGCGACCAACATGAACGCAAGCAGCGCGAGGCAAATCCGGATATAAGGTCGGTTTAACCAGTTTGAGGTCAAAGAGATATCCACCAGTGAGAGACAGAGCAAGAAGTTTTGTCCTGTTAATATAACCCATAATGGTGTTAACCATTGTTATAGCTACATAAGAAGATTAATTTCACGTCATGAATAACCCGTTTTTTGATAAAAATCATGAATAGTTGATTTTTAATTATTTTTTATATGAATCAAATATTGTCAGCATGTTTTCCCGGCAGAAGCACTGTGGTGGCATTATTCCAGGTAGCCGGGCGGTCTGATTGACCGGTTTGAGCTGAGATCCAAACACTACGTCAGTTCGTGCGGTTTCAGTTTTATCGGGTTTTACTGGCGGCATAAAGTTTGTAGCATAAGACTTTATGCCGCCTGTCGGTCACCGACACCAGGACTATCCGATGCTTCCCCGTTTTAAAGTGCTTCTTTCTGCCGCTGTGTTGTCTCTTTCCTTTTCAGGTGCAGTCTTTTCCGGCTCAGCGTTTGCTGCCGATGCGCCGGGATACGGGCCGCAACTACAGGGCTTTGATTATCCTTTCCCGCTGAAACAGTTCTCTTTTAATTCCCAGGGTGCGCCGTTGCAAATGGGGTATATGGACGTTGCTCCCACCGGGCATAAAAATGGTCAGACCGTGGTGCTGATGCACGGTAAGAATTTCTGTGCCGCGACCTGGGGGGACACCATTTCGGCGCTGGTGAGTAAAGGTTATCGGGTGATCGCGCCTGATCAGGTCGGGTTCTGTTCATCGACCAAACCTTCCCATTACCAGTACAGCTTTCAGCAACTGGCGACCAATACCCATGAGTTACTGAAAAGCCTGAAAATAACCAAAGCTGTGATTGTCGGACATTCCACCGGCGGCATGCTGGCGACGCGCTACAGCCTGATGTTCGCCCCGGAAGTAGCGAAACTGGTGCTGGTGAATCCGATTGGTCTGGAAGACTGGAAAGCCAAGGGGGTGCCATATCGTACCGTGGATCAGTGGTATGATCGTGAGCTGAAAACGTCGGCTGACAGCATTAAACAGTATGAACTCAAAACCTATTACGTGAATAAGTGGAAACCGGAATACGACCGCTGGGTCGATATGCTGGCGGGGCTGAACAACGGGCCGGGGCATAAACTGGTGGCCTGGAACTCTGCGCTGATTTACGACATGATTTTCACCCAGCCGGTCGTTTACGAGTTCAAAAATCTGCGCGTACCGACCACGCTGATGATAGGCACGGCTGACACCACAGCGATTGGCAGCGATATTGCACCGCCTGCGGTAAAAGCCAAAATCGGTCACTACAATGTGCTCGGTAAACAGGTTGCGAAACTGATCCCCCATGCGAAACTGATCGAATTTAAAGGCCTCGGCCATGCGCCGCAGATGGAAGAGCCGGAGAAATTTAACGCGGCCTTGCTGAAAACGCTGTCGCGCTGATTTCCCTTTTTCCCTTTCAGTAATAAAAAACCGCAGCCTTTACGGGCCGCGGTTTTTTTCATCGTTATAATCTCTCAGAGGGAATTAACGAGATTAACGCAGATTGTCCGGGAAGTTGGCTGGCAGTTCGCTCGCTGCACAGTCGATGACGGTGTCATTATCCGCACCACAATCACGCACGAAGGTGATGGTCGCGAATTCGTCGATAACTTCAGTCGGATACGCCGGACCCGCATCACGGTAAGAGTTCATCAGCGGAATGTGATCGTTCTGGAAGCAGACGGTTTTTTCCGGATTATTCATCACCCAGCGTGGGAAGAAAATGGTGCCGTGGAACACGTTATCACCCAGATTCACAATCAGACTGACGTCAGTCCCGGTCGGTTCAGTCCAGGAAATTTTGTACACATCAGATGCCACCCGCACGATATAGGCTTTCTGATCTTTCACCCAACGGTTGCCGACCAGCCCGCTGTGAATACGGTAATCCAGGGTCTGCGCGTTTTTGACGTAGATTTCATAATTCCAGCCGTTGTCGTAGGTGTAAACCACGTGTTTGCCAACGAAACCGCTCAGGTCATGTTTATCAAATGTGCTCATGGTCGTTCTCCTTAAGTCATTATTGGAATGAAACGCTTCGTTTCGATGAAAGAATAATACACCTCAAAAAACTGATAAAAAAACGCTGATTTCAGATGGAAATCATCTAAAATTTAGATGTGTTATTTTCTCAAAGGACGAAAGTATGGCGCTGCCAAGAACCACACTGGAGCAATGGGTGGTGTTACAAACCGTGATTGAACAGGGCAGTTACGCGCAGGCGGCAACGGTGCTCAACCGCAGTCAGTCTTCCGTCAGTTATGCCCTGAGCGGCTTACAGGAACGCATCGGTTTACCCTTGCTGGAAATCAACGGCAGAAAGGCGACGCTGACTGAACAAGGGCGCGCCTTGCTGGCGCAGGCGACACCGCTGATCTCGGCATTTTTACAGCTTGAACACCGGGCTGCAGGACTGAAAGACGGCGTGCGAACTGAGCTGAGTCTGGTGGTCGACAGCGTGTTTCCCAAAAACAGGCTATTCCGCGCGTTAAAACACTTTCAGTCGCAATTTCCGGATACAAGGGTGCATCTGACGGAGATTCTGCGCGGCGAAAGTCTTGCACAACTCAGTGAACAATCTGCCGATTTGTATATCACCACGCTGGCACCTGAAAACGCTATTCACGGGCGTTTTCTGCTGGATGTGGACTTTGTTCCGGTGGCGAAAAGCGATCATCCGCTGTTGTCTTTGCCTGCTCCGCTGACCGCTCAGGATCTGGCGCGCTTCCCGCTGATAAGCGTTGCTGATCGTCACGCGCCCCCTGAAGATAAACATCCGACAGGCACGGTGGCGCACTGGACATTTACCACGGTCGGTGCGGCGCTGGAGGCTATTTCAGTAGGCGTCGGTTACGGCTGGTTGCCGCTGGACAGTGTGGATAACGCGCTGAAAAACGGATTGCTCAGCCGCCTGATGCTCTCGGCCAGAACCGTCAGACAAACGTCGCTGTATATGGTGCTGGATGATGAAACGCAGCGCTATGATCAGACGGTCAGTGCGCTGGCGAAAAGTATTCAGGAGGCGTGCGGTTTGCTGCCGTGATGTCCGGCAGCAAACCGTTTTAAGAACGTGGGTTCAGTTCAGTTTCGTTCTAAAGAGAGAGCAGAGCCGATCAACGAGACGCTTTACAGGCGGCAAAAATATCGAGCTGAGGGTCACGTTCTGACGTCTGAACATTCATCGCGCTCAGCACGGTATGGAACAGATTATCTTGTGAGACATCTTTGTTTGCCGCATTGGTTTTCAGGCATTGCATGTCGATTCCCTGCGCTTTCGCATAACTTTCGGAAAGCCAGAACAGCATCGGAACATGTGTTTGCTGGGCAGGCGCCACGCGGTATGGCGTGCCGTGCAGATACAGACCGTTTTCGCCAAGCGATTCGCCGTGATCAGAAAGGTAAATCACCGCCACGTTATATTTATCCTGATATTGCTTCGCCTTTTCAATGACCTGCGACACCAGATAATCGGTGTAGAGCACAGTATTGTCGTAGGTATTGACCAGCTGTTCCTGTGTGCAGTTTTCAATGTCGCTGCGCGGACAGTCTGGCGTGAACTTACGGAATTCCGGCGGATAACGTCTGGAATAGGTCGGCCCGTGACTGCCAATCAGATGCAGGGCGATCAGCGTATTTTTGCCGTCCGGCTTGATATCGTTATCAATATTCTGCATCAGCGCCATATCGTAACAGGTGTCCCCATCGCAATATTTACCGTCATTTTTAGTATCGATAATGACATTTGGCACGCGGTCACAGACACCTTTACAGCCTTCATCGTTATCTTTCCAGAACACGGAAACGCCAGCTTTATGCAGGATATCCAGCAAGCCTTCGCTGTTTCGGGCGCGGTTAGCGTCATAGCTGGTGCGTTTCATATTTGAGAACATGCACGGCACGGAAATCGCCGTTGCCGTTCCGCATGACGTCATTTTGCTGAAATTCACTACATCCGGAATGGCCTGAGTGAACTGATTAGTCGGTTTGCTATAACCATTCCATGACTGGTTTTGTGCCCGCGCGGTTTCACCCACGACCAGAAACACCAGATTCGGTTTCTGTCCCGGTTGTTGTACCAGTTTTGCATCGTCACCAATCGTCCGGAACGGCATTTTCGGCGTGAAATAACGGTGATTCATGTACTGGAAAGCACTGTACAGATAGTTGGTGGGGACGATTTCCAGATTAAGCGTGCGGTTGTTACGTCCGACTGACGCGTAATCTTTATAGAAAACACCGGCAACCGACGCCACCACCAGCAATGAAATCACCATCGACACCAGACGCACGCCGAGACGGTGCAGCGGGGTTTTCTCATAGCTGACAGGCGTCAGGAATAACAAAATTGCAGGCAGGACGCCGGTAAACACAAACCACAGCACCACTTTGAGATTGAGGTACGACGTTGCCTCGGCAGATTGCGTCTCCATGATGTTTTCAATCATGCCGCGGTCGAAAACAATCTGAAAGGTCATCATCGCAAAACTGGCGAGTGCGCTGACCGGCAGCACAATGATGAAAAAGGGCTTAAGCAATGGCCGGAAGCTGAACGGGGTGAACACAAAGTTCAGGGCAGCAAACAGCGCGACCGGAATGCTCAGGGCAAAAGCCAGATTATACGCAGGCAACGCATGGAGAATGCGATAAAAGTGCAGCAGAATCGGCAGGTTGACCACAAAAGTGAAGTACAGCGTCAGGAGCAAGGTCAGCTTAAAATAGCTGATTTTCGGCAATAAATGGCGCAATGAAAACTCCCAAAAGGGGTGAAAAAGCATACGTAATGTGAGGCAAACGTAACGTGCAGAAATGGATGGTTGAAATCATATTCGTTGAAGCTTAAGAAAGCCTTAATGGAAGTGTCATAAATGTTTAACGTGATGCCTTTTTGTAAAAGGTTCAGAAAATAAATAAAATATAGTTAGCCTGTTTTTTGCTCCGTTCCCTTATCCTGTGCGGTATAGCGCGGCGCTGTTTAAACATAAACCGTTTCGTTTAAGCCTTTCTGAGTGCGTTCCTTCCGCTCATTCTGACCCTCCCTGATTACTCCTGACACGTTTAATTCACCACTGGCGGCTTACCTGCTGACAGAAGGACGTTTGTGTTGATTTCAACTTCGGCCACCATTTCGGCCAGCAGTATCATCGAATCTGATGTCATGATCGGCCCGCAGGTGGTTATCGGGCCTTTTTGTGTCATTTCCGCCGGTGTGCAAATCGGTGAAGGGACAATTATTTCTTCGCATACAGTCATCACCGGCAATACGAAAATCGGCTCATATAACCAGATTGGGATGGGTTCTTCGATTGGCGAAATCAGTCAGGATCTGAAATATGCCGGAGAAGCTGCCGGGCTCGAAATTGGCAACCGTAACAGGATCGGGCGTCACGCTACCTTGCATCGGGGAACTGCACAGGGCGGGGGATTGACCCGTATCGGCGATGACAATAATTTCGAGCGCGGCGTGCATATCGGCCATGACTGTCAGGTAGGGAATGCAACTTTTATCGGGGAGAACAGCGGGCTGGCCGGACACGTTGTGCTGGGAGATGAATCGCAAATAGATGCCATGTGCGCGGTGCATCAGTTTTGCATTATTGGTACGGGAGCCCGTTTGCTGGCCGGATCCTGCGTTGTGCAGGATGTACCGCCCTACGTTCAGGCTGGCGGCAACCGCGCGTCACCGCAAGGGATTAATGAACGGGCAGATGCATTCAGACAGGCAGAACCTGCTGTGCGTGAGGTGATCCACTATCTCTATGACCTGCTGTATCACCAGCAGGCGGCGATCGAAAAAGTAAGACTGGAGATCGCACGTCTGAGTGCTGAATATCCGCTTCTGTGCCATTTCAATGAATTCTTCCTCCGTTCAGCGCGCGGGATTGTGCGCTAGTTTTTCACCAACAATCCGCTCGCTGAACGGAGGAAACGGTCAGGCTTCGAGTGCCAGCAAGGCAAACGTTGCCAGCCAGTGTTCGCCCATATAGGTGCTATCGAGGTGATCCAGTGCGCTGTGTAAATGGGCTTCGGCGGTCTGACGCAGGAGCGCAGCACGCGGATCACCCGCAGGTAATACCGATGCCAGCGAACGCTGACACCAGGCGCGGCTGAGATTGAGTCCGTCGAGATGCCCGATTTTGCCATCATTGCGGTCAGTCACGGTCGCTGGGGTGAACAGCGTCGCGGGCTGGCTGTGTGCCAGTTCAGGCAGAAAACGCCCAAACCAGGTGACAAAGGCGTCGCGTGGTAACACGCGGCGCATCAGCTCGGCTTCCATCAGGGAAGGGGAAAGAAATTCATCGCCACCCGGTTCCCACGCCTGACAATGCACATCTTCCAGATGCCAGCGCAGCGCCGTTTCTTCGATGGTTGACGCCAGCGCAGAATGTTTAACACTGCGCGCATAATCGAGCGTCAATGCCAGGGCAAAGGCGGTATTAAAGTGACTGCCGACGCGCAGCGGATACGTGGCTTTTGGCAGGAAGTCAGTAAAGCTTTTTTCAAAAAAGTGACTCATCGGCGTCAGCGTTTTGGCCCATACTGCGGCCTGCGGTAATGCCATCTCATGCAGTTGCTGAGTCAGCGCCAGAAACCACGCCCAGCCGTAAGGACGCTCAAACCCGTTATGTTGCGGCTGCTGCAGATAAGCCATCTCACCCGCGACGTTTTCGGCGGTGAAATGCGCCGTCACCACGCTGATGATTTTTCCGGCTTCCGGCAGGTCAGGAAAGCGATCCAGCAAACGTAATAACAGCCAGTAGCCATGAACGCAGGAATGCCAGTCGTAACTGCCGTAAAAAATCGGATGCAGCTGGCGCGGAGTTTGCGCATCCGCGGCGCTGCTCATGGCGTGCATGATTTTATTAGGATACTCGCGCGTTAAATGATTCAGCGCCAGCGAGGCAAAGCGGGACGCCATTTCTGGCGTCAGGGTGGTAGTCGGTTGCGTTGTCATCTTTTGCCTTATCAGAAACGGAACACAAAGAGATACATAAAGGCAGTGTTAACCAGTAACAGCAAAACGCCGGTTTTCCACTGTGCTTTGATCACGCCATTTTTGTCCTGCAGTTCAAGTAACGCCGCCGGAACGATGTTGAAGTTCGCCGCCATCGGCGTCATCAGCGTTCCGCAAAAACCGGACAACATCCCGATAGCGCCCATAATGGCGGGGTTTCCGCCCAGCTGGTTAACGATGAGCGGCAAACCGATACCGGCTGTCATCACCGGGAATGCGGCGAAACCGTTACCCATAATCATGGTGAACAGCGCCATGCCGAAGGTATAAGCGACAACAATCGCCAGCGGAGATCCCAGCGGAATAATGTTTTTCACCAGTTCAGATACCACGCCGCCAACCCCCGCCAGTGCAAACAGTGCACCGAGTGCGGCCAGCATTTGCGGCAAAATAGCCGCCCAACCAACGGTATCCATCGTCTGACCACCCGCTTTAATCGCCTTGACCGGCGAATCACGCAGCATGATCAGCGCAGCAATAAACGCGACCAGCGTGCCGATCACCAGTGAAATCAGCGTGACGTTTTTGGCCTCCACCAGCGGGGTGTATTTCAGTGTCAGCGTGCCAATCAGGGTAACAACCGGGATCAGCAGAGCGGGAATAAACAGTTTATTGCCAAAACGCTTCGCACCGGCTTCACGTTTTTCTACCATTTCAGGCTGATCGTTATCCGTTTTGCCTTTACCGAGTTTGCCGGTACCGGCGATGACGGCCAGTAAAATGGCCATGCAGCCGGTTACAAAGTGCGGTAACTCACCGCCGAACAGGAAGGTGATGCCGTAAATGCCCCAGAACAGCGCGTTGACATAACGGCGTGCGTTGCTTTTATCACGCAGGTTAAAAAAGGCGTAAGCGCAAAACATCAGTCCCGCGAGGATATAAACGGTTTGTAAGGTGATCATTTCGCTGCGCTCCCGTGATGAACGTCAAAACGCTTTGCCAGCGAGCGGTCAAGCAGCCACAAACGAATAAAGTGGATAATCAGTGCAGCGATGGCCGTCGGGATTGCCCAGACGGAAAGATGCAGCGGCTCGACGTTAATGCCGTATTGCTCAAGAAAACCTTTGATCAGCAGAATGGATTGCACCGCGATAAAGATATCCTCACCGAAAAATACCGCAACGTTATCCGCCGCTGCAGCGTGAGCACGGATTTTCTGGCGCACATCATTGGGTAGATCACCGTATTTGGTGGTGGCCGCTGCTTCTGCCATGGGTGCAATCAGCGGGCGTACCATCTGTGCGTGGCCGCCAAGGGAATTGAGCCCCAGCGCGGCAGTCATCTGGCGCAGGAAAAAATACAACATCAGAACCCGCCCGGTGGTCGCAGCGTGGACTTTCGATATCAGATGCCGCGCCTGTTCCTTGAGGCCGCTGCGCTCAAGAATAGCAATCACCGGAAGCGTCAGCCAGATCAGGCCCATATAGCGGTTATCGGTAAAAGCTTTGCCGAAAGCGCTGATAATCTCAACGGTATGCATACCGCCCGCCAGCCCGGTAGAAATACCGGCGACGGTGACCACTAATAATGGATTAAACCGCAGTGCGAACCCCAGCACGACGATCGGAATACCAATTAAAACCCACATGGTGTGTCCCTCAATGATGTTGTGATTGTTTTATATTTTTGATGGTTCTCTGTCTGGTGAATACACCGGTAATAACCCTGTGTAATTACATAGATCTAATTCGCATAAAAATGCGTGAAGCGGAAAGTAACAAGCGTCATGGCTGAACGCAAGATGCAAAAAATAACGAAAACTCTCACGCGAGAATGGTTAAATCAGGCGGAAAATTACTATGACAATATAAATAACTGACCGCAGATTTTTATCTGGTGTATCTGACAGGTGAGGGAAGAAATAGCAGAATAATGAACCCGACGCGCTGGCCGGGTTGGAAGGGAATACAGGAAACAGAAAGTCGGTTATTCGTCGTCTTCGTCGCCGTAATATTTTACGCCGAGTTTGATCAGCCCGCGGCCCTGTGACTTGCGGTGTAAGTTACTGTCACGTAAGGAGTAAACGCACCCGCAGTATTCCTGCTGATAGAAGCGCTCGCGCTTGCTGATTTCAATCATACGCGCTGAACCGCCTTTTTTACGCCAGTTATAATCCCAGTAGACCATGCCCGGATAAGGCGCTGCCGCACGTTCGCCACAGCCAGTAATTTGTTTCATATCTTTCCAGCGCGATATACCCAGGCAACTGGTGATGGCACTGAAACCATTTTCCCAGGCATAAAGTGCCGTGCGTTCAAAGCGCATATCAAAACACATGGTGCAACGCTCGCCGCGCTCAGGTGCATTTTCCATTCCTTTAGCACGTTCAAACCAATTATCGGTGTCGTAATCCGCATCAATAAATGGAATTCCATGTTGCTCAGCGAAACGCATATTTTCTTCTTTGCGCAGCATATATTCTTTCTGCGGGTGAATATTCGGGTTGTAGAAATAGATTGTATAGTCGATACCCGATGCCTGAATGGCTTCCATCACTTCACCTGAGCAGGGCGCACAGCAGGAGTGCAGCAGCAGTTTATCGTGTCCTTCAGGAAGCGTGAGCTTTTCGCGAATTAAATCAGACATTGTTATTCACCAAAATGTAGGAATTTCTTTATCTATTATTACGTCCCGATCATAGAGAACTCTGTGTGACTGTCAAAATTTTCTTGAGTGTTTACGCTCGCGTAGAGGGGCCGTGTATTGTTCAGTGCTATGATAAGGATGATTGCAGGGCGCAGCCCGCTACACAGAGATTTTAAGGAAACAGGTAATGCAGATTATGAGATCGAATCAAATTCGCTGGCTCAGTGTGTTGATTGTGATGGGCGGGCTGTTACTGATTCTTCCTCTTCATTTACTGGCATGTTTTATTGCCGGTTTTTTAGTGTTTGAACTCATCAACGCCCTGACGCCTTACTTTCAGAAAATCATCAGCGGAGAACGCGCCCGCTGGGTTGTGGTCGCGGTGATCGGTACGCTGGTGGTCAGTTTCCTTACCGTGGCGATTGCTGGCATTGCCGATTTTTTGATGGAAGATATGAAGAATCCGGTGGCCTTTAATGCCATGGTGTCACGGTTGCTGACTGACGCGCAGAGCCGTCTGTCGCCGGTGTTGCTGCATTATCTGCCTGCCAATATTGAAGAGTTACAGCGCAGTTTCCTGCAATGGTTACGTGAGCATATTGTGATGATTCAGACCTTCGGCAAAAATGCGGCGCATGTTTTTCTGACGATGATTATCGGGATGATCCTCGGCGCGATTATTTCGCTGCAGCAGCCTAATCACGGCGAACATCACGCGCCGCTGAAACATGAATTGTTGCAGCGGATGCGTTTGCTGGGTGAAGCGTTCCGCAATGTAGTGTTTGCTCAGTTCCAGATTTCGCTGATCAACACCGTGCTGTCAGGTGTCTTCCTGTTCGGAATTCTGCCGCTGTTCGGCATTCATCTGCCGCTGGCTAAAACGCTGGTGGTGGTGACGTTCGTCTGCGGATTGTTACCGGTGATCGGTAATCTCATTTCTAACACGCTGATTTTCATCGTCGGTCTGTCGCTTTCATTGTGGGTCGGCGGGCTGGTACTGGCGTACCTGATCATCATTCATAAGGTGGAGTACTTCCTGAATGCGCGCATCGTCGGCAGCCGTATCAAGGCGAAATCCTGGGAAGTTTTACTGGCGATGCTTATCTTCGAAGCAGCGTTTGGTATACCCGGTGTGGTCGCCGCGCCTATCTATTACGCTTACCTTAAAAGCGAACTGAAAGAAGCCGGACTTGTTTAATCCTTTCGCAAAACGTGGCGCTTTGCCTGCAGGGCGTCACTGTTTAGTCACTGTACAATCCTTGCTAAAAATCCTGAAAAAAACAGATTCAGGCAAGCAATAGCGAGAATCGTTATATCTGTTTGTCATCTGAAACCCGCATAATTTCCTGGTGCCTGCAGTTCGTGCGGGCATGAAGTATTCCGTTTGCCTACCAGGAGAAAAAAATGACGCTTAACGTTCGTGGTTTCGCTGCACATTCAGCGGATGCGCCTCTTGCGCCTCATAACTTTGTTCGCCGTGACCCGCGTGATACCGACGTTGTGATCGACATTCTTTACTGCGGTGTATGTCACTCTGACATCCATCAGGCACGTAATGAATGGCATCAGAGCATTTATCCGATGGTTCCGGGCCATGAAATTATCGGTCGCGTTAAACAGGTTGGCGCGAAAGTAAAAGGCTTCAACGTCGGCGATACCGTCGGTGTGGGGTGTATGGTCGATTCTTGTCAGCACTGTGAGTCCTGCGCAGAAAGCCTGGAACAGTACTGTGAGGAAGGCGCTACCATGACTTACAACAGCCATGATCGTCATGACAACATGATGACTTATGGCGGTTATTCCGAACAAATCGTTGTTTCAGAAAAATTCGTACTGCGCGTTTCTGAAAAGCTGGACATCAAATCTGCTGCACCGCTGCTGTGTGCCGGCATCACCACTTACTCTCCGCTTAAACACTGGAAAGTAGGTAAAGGCCATAAAGTCGCTGTTGTCGGTTTAGGTGGCTTAGGTCACATGGGCCTGAAATTCGCTAAAGCGCTGGGCGCAGATGTGACACTGTTCACCCGTTCCAAAGGTAAAGAGCAGGAAGCTTACCGTCTGGGCGCTGACCACGTGGTGTTGTCTACCGATGCAGAACAAATGGCCGCAGTGAAAAGCCACTTCGACTTTATTCTGGACACGGTACCGAATCCGCACGACCTGAACCCGTATCTGGAAACCCTGAAACGTGATGGTACGCATATTCTGGTTGGCCTTATCGAGCCAATCGAACCTGCGCTGCACAGCGGTAAACTGGTCATGGGTCGCAAAACCGTTGCCGGTTCCCTGATCGGCGGTATCGCAGAAACTCAGGAAATGCTGGATTTCTGTGCCGAGCATGACATTTCCTGTGATGTGGAAATGATCGACATGCAGGATATCAACGGCGCTTACGAACGTATGCTGAAAAGCGACGTGAAATATCGCTTCGTTGTTGATATGGCTTCACTGAAAAACGCTGACTAACTTTTATTGCGCACTGAAAAGCGTTTATTACGCGTCGAATAGCGATATTGGTTAAATAGCGACCTAATGCGTCTGTCCTGATAATTGAGTTAAAACAGCAGGGCAGGCGCATTGTGGCGAAATTTACTCTTTACGCGTTTCTGTGACTTCTCGGCTTGAAAGCGCGGTGGTATCCTGCTGCCTTTCGCCGGGCGAAGGAAAACCAGTGGCTAAGAGTTTTGATGAACTCATCAGAGATATGGATCTGATGATTGAACATGTGGACAGGCTGAAAGATTTGCCGCCACGTGCAGCGCAACCAACCGCTGCGGACAAACCTGCGTACGATTCTTTCGGTGAGATTTTCGCTCTGAAAGCCGTGATGCGGGCTTTTATTTCTTCGGTCGACACCATAGTTAAAGTGCAGATTGCGAAGAAAGTCGAACAGGATATCGGCCATCTGGAGAATACCGTGCGGTCAATCGGCGGCGGCAGCGCTGACGCAGATGACGTCGCGCAAATTACGGCCTATGTCCGTAACGCAGTTTCAGAGCTCATGGATTAATCCAGCACGCGATACTCGTGCTGTAAAACGCCGGTCACCGGGTCTTTTAAAGACAATATGTGACCGGCGTTTTTTTTGGACTTTCTCACCCATAGGCGTGGCGGATAAAAGCGTCTATTCTTGCCGTAACTCCTTATTGCCGGTGTCGTTTATGTCTCAGGATTACCGCGTTTTCGCGTCAGCACGACGCAGATGTTATGCCCTTTTATTTGATCACCGCACCCGCAGCGGCCGCCGGATGGAAACTTTCTGGATTGTTATCTCGCTGCTGAGTGTTGTTTCTTTGTTCATTGAGTCGAGTGCCAGCGATCTCTTCCCCAATTCGCCGAAGATATTGCTTCAGCTTGGCCTGATGGAAGTGGTGTTCACCGCCGTGTTTACGGTGGAATACTTACTGCGGTTGATTTCCTCACCACGAAAAATTCGCTACCCGTTGAGCTTTTTCGGGATTGTCGACCTTTGTACTGTGTTGCCGATGTATATCATCTGGCTGATGCCGTCGCTCACGTTATCCGCGAATCTGATGGTGCTGGTGCGTCTGCTGAGGGTATTGCGCGTTCTGCGGGTACTCAAACTGTTGCGTTATATGAGCGACGCCGGGATTTTATGGCGCAGCATGATGCGCGCGCGACGTAAACTGGGCATCTTCTTCGGCTTTGTAGCGATCATCCTTTGCCTGTTCGGCGGGCTGATGTTTGCGGTAGAAGGGGGTAAGGACGGATTTACCTCACTGGGAACCTCGGTTTACTGGGCGGTCGTCACGCTCACCACGGTCGGTTACGGTGATATCACGCCGCATACCGCGCTCGGACGAATGCTGGCATCGGTGCTCATTCTGCTGGGGTATTCCATCATCGCTGTGCCTACCGGCATTTTGACTGCTTATATGTCACAAGAGTTGGAAAAAGGGCGTGCAGCGCGTTCTTGTCAGATTTGTCTGCATTCCGGACATGAAATTGATGCAAAATTTTGCGCGCATTGCGGAGCCGTTCTTGAGGCGGATACTTCCCAACCTGTTGAAAAATAGCCTGATAATTGTTCAATGATTGTACTGAATGGTACATATTTCGACTATTTTTGGGCTTTAGCTCACCATTGCATTAAAAAGAGTTGCTATTAAAGGGCAGTCATGAGTAAATACATACCGGCCTGTGGTACAGACCTATTTATGCACGACATCCTGAGTAAAGTTGTTCCAATTTAAAGCGTTATCCATGATAACCCTGCTCTGACGAATTTCCTTCTTAGTGCCTCCATAAGTAACGACTGAAATCCGGCTATAACATGCCCATGGTGGCGAAATTTATTTTTAAAAGGTAATTCCTATGTCAATGATGAAAGGTCAGGTTAAGTGGTTTAACGAGTCTAAAGGCTTTGGCTTCATCACTCCTGCTGACGGCAGCAAAGATGTGTTCGTACACTTCTCCGCTATCCAGGATCAAGGTTTCAAGACCCTGGCTGAAGGCCAGAACGTACAGTTCACTATCGAGAACGGTGCTAAAGGTCCGTCTGCGGCTAACGTTACCGCTATCTAATCTTGCTTTACCGCTGTTTCAGCGATAAACGTAAAGATAACAAAAACCCGCATGCGCGGGTTTTTTTACGTCTGTAGTTTTTGATCGATAACTTACTGATCGACCACTTATTGATCGACAAGTAACTGATCGACCCGTTTTTGCTCGGCCAGTTTTTGATGGTCCATTTTGCCGGTTTTTCTTCGTGGTGACGGCTCTGCCGGAAATTGCGGGCAAAAGAGCAAAAAAAAAGCCCGCATAGTGGCGGGCAAAATATTTCTTATGACATTCATTATTGTACTCCCTCGGGGGTGAGCACGCAGCCAGTATAGTGGATATCAAAGTCAGTTTTCTGGCGGCAATATGTTAAGGAAATGCAAATTCGTGCCGCAGGGTTATTTTCTGCTTTTCAGGCTTACTTTCCCCTCGCTACCTGCTTTTGTGTGGCGGTCTGTACTACAATAAACATAATTGAAAACCATGGGATAACCTGATGAAAGTTAATGATCTTGTGACAGTCAAAACCGACGGCGGACCGCGCCGGCCAGGAAAAGTATTAGCCGTAGAAGAATTTTACGAAGGCATCATGTATCTGGTGTCGCTGGAAGATTATCCGGCAGGCATCTGGTTCTTCAATGAAGGCGACAGCAAAGACGGCACATTTGTCGAACCGCGCGAAGGCACCGAATAGTCTTCACACGCCAAACGCAGCCGGCATAAAAAAACACCGGGGGCAAAAGCCACCGGTGTTTTTGTTTATAAAGCCGTTATATACCGGGAATTTTCAGGATCAGAACGTTTCCCAGTTAGGTTGTTCACTCACCTGTTTTGATGAACGCGAGTCTGCAGCGGAAAGGGTGCGTGCCGGTGGCTGGCGCTTTGCCGGAGCACGTTGACTGGTGTCCTCAAGACGAAATACCGCCACCGCCTGAGTCAGACGCGCAGCCTGTTCTTCGAGCGACGCCGCCGCCGCAGAGGCTTCCTGCACCAGTGAGGCGTTTTGCTGAGTGACGCCGTCCATTTCTGACACGGCCTGGCTGACCTGACTGATCCCGCGGCTTTGTTCGTCAGATGCGGAAGCGATTTCACCCATGATGTCCGTGACATGACCGACGGCGGTGACGATTTCAGACATGGTATCGCCCGCATCACCGACCAGAATGCATCCTTCACCCACGTAATCAACGGATTCTTCGATCAGCGTTTCAATTTCTTTCGCAGCCTGCGCACTTCTTTGCGCCAGACTGCGCACTTCGCTGGCAACAACGGCAAATCCGCGACCCTGTTCGCCCGCACGCGCTGCTTCAACCGCGGCATTAAGCGCCAGAATATTGGTCTGGAAGGCGATACTGTTAATCACATTGGTGATTTCAGCAATTTTGGACGAGCTGCGCGAAATTTTATCCATCGTCGTGACTACATCTTCGACAATGCTGCCGCCTTTTTGCGCTTTGCGCGAGGCATCAGCGGCCAGTTTGCTGGCGTGATGGGCATTTTCGGAGTTCTGTTTTACGGTCGCGGTCAGTTGTTCCATGCTGGCAGCGGTTTCTTCCAGCGCAGCGGCCTGTTGTTCGGTACGGGAAGAAAGATCGGTATTACCGGAAGCGATTTCGGTTGAACCCTGATATATCGAGACAGCCCCTTCGCGCACGGTCAGCACCGTGGACGCCAGAGAGTGCTGCATCTGCTCAACATTAGTGCTCAGTACGCCAATTTCATTGCGGCCATTGCTTTGACCAGGCTGAGTCAGGTCGCCTTCGGAAATTTTCTGAATACGCGTCACCAGCCGGTTAAGCGGATTAATAATCACTTTGCGCATCACAAGATAGGTGATCAAGGTCAGTACCAGTGCCAGCAGGAAGCCGCCCGCCATCAGGGTATAACCGAGAACAGCATTACGCTGGGCTTTGTCATTGATCGCGTTAGCGGTTTCCGTGCGATAGGCAATGGCTGCCAGTAACGGGGTGTTGTTGGCCAGATCGAGGTTGCGCACGGTTTCCGCTTCCTGAGAAATGACTTCTTCAAAATGTGCCTGTTTTGCCGATTCGAGCATAGGCGCCATGCCTTTGGTCAGATAATCGTTGTAGGCCTTTTTCAGCGGCTCATCGAGCGCCAGATCTTTCTCCGTCTTATTCGGACGGTTGATATAACTGTCAAAAGAAGATTGCGATTGTTTAATGCGGCTGGCGGCGTCAGTCAGGTTCTGATTGAAGACGTCCTGATCACCGATACGGGCAGCCGCAGCGGCCTGGATCAGCAACAAGCGCGCCGTACGTAAATGGTTAGAACTGTTTGAAAGTGCCAGACGAATTTGCAGTTCCTGTGTGGCATTAGCCAGTGCAGCATTGCTTTGCTTGAGAAAGAAGCTGGACGTACCGATGGAAACGGCGAAAAGAAACAGGATCCCGGTGAGGATCAGGCTAATCAGGGTAATCAGTCGAATATTGCTGATAAAAGACGTTCTGGTATCTGAAAGGGTAGGAGTATCCATATTATTTTATTCCGCTCTGTTGATCCTGCATACCGCCGGTTCCGGACGGTAAATAACAGCGATGTAGGCATTGCCAGCGGGCAAGTCCTGCCGTGACGAAAAGAAAGCGCCATTAGGATTCATCGGCATTCGGGCGGAGGGATTCAGTTTTTATTTGTGGCACAGATCGCATTTCTGCAGATTAATCCGCATTCGCTACAGGCTATGTTAAGACATAGCCTGTAGCGGGAACCAGGGAAGGGTTAATTCACGTATATCCCATTAGTGAGTTGATCACATAAACGAACAACGTGATAAATAATATGTTTGTTCGGTGACTTTATTTTCCGCTTAATATTTCCTTTATACGAAGACACCGTTTTTGTTTTGATTTGCAACTTATCGGATATTTCAATCGTTCCGTTACCTGACATCCACATTCTTAACATGGCGGATTCTGAACGGCTGAGCATTACCGGTCTGATATCCAGCGCCGCGCAACTGGCCGGATCCTGTGCCTGCGGAAGTGAAGGGTGATTCAGTAACTGCCGGAGCCTTTCTGACTTAATTGATTTCGAGGTGATAATCACGTTCTTACGAACAAAAATATATTCTTCAAAGTGAATACGTGTACGCGACATGAAGATAAAAAATAATGTCTCCGGGCAGTCAGTAATCAGTTCGCCCAGCCGCTCTTTGTTTTGCGACTGTGACAACATGCAATCCTCATTAATAAAGACTACAGAGGGATTGAGTCTGATGCATCCGGCGTGAAGCTGGTCAAAACTGCTGGCGTAACTGATCTCATGTTCGCTGGTGAGTAATTGTTGCAACCCCAGACGGGTATACCGGCATGGATCCAAGATTATCGTTTGCATAGTAAGTCCTCGTAGGACGTCCCTGTTCTGCATAATGATTGGATTCTTTGATGTCAGCACATAGCGCAAATAATGCGCGCTGACTCTACTTTTTGCATGAAATATGGCGAGTTGGAAGTGTTATTTTTAAGCATCCAAAGACAGGGAGGTTTTTGATTAATTTGGTTTATGTCAGGATTAACTTTTTGACTGATCGAAAAATCAGAACTAATTCGGATTATTCTTAATGTATGTAAAGACATAGAAGGAGGGCTTAATAATAGGCGTGTTACCGTAACACGTTGTAACACTTCGCAAGGAGATGATGATGCTGCTTATGCTTAAAAACAATTCACGAATGAAAAAATGGCAACAAATGCGGACGCAGCGTGTTTGCGCTGCGTCACAGTGATTACCAGTAGGATTGCCAGCACTGTGTCAGGCGCGTCAGGGCTTCAACATAAAAATAATCGCCCCAGCTGCAACACTCATCTACGCCTTTACCACTCGCCATGTGATAAACAGAATGCTTAAGCAGTCCGTCACAATCTTCCTGCTCACCCGTCAGATAATTCTCAGTCAGCGAATCCATAATGCGCAGCGCCATTTCCTCATAACAGGCGCGTTTGTCGTCAGTAGCGGGCAGGGTCGTCGCCAGACTCAGCAACCCGCACACCGCAATGGCGGCGGCAGAACTGTCACGAACGGCATCGGTACCCAGCAGCGCCAGATCCCAGTGACACACATCATCCTCCGGCAGACGGTTAAGAAAATAATGCGCCAGACAGCGTGACAGCTCGACCTGTTCTTCATCACCGGTATAACGGTAGCTGAGCAGGAACCCGTAAATGCCCCAGGCCTGACCGCGTGACCAGCAGGAATCATCCGCATAGCCCTGATGCGTGTTGCCGAAACGCGGCTCACCGGTGACGGTATCCATGTAATACGTGTGATACGTCGACGCGTCCGGGCGCACGATATATTTCGCAGCCTGCTCTGCATGGGCGCTCGCCGCTTCTGCAAAGCGCGGTTCGCCGGTCTGTTCACTCGCCCAGTACAGCAGCGGCAGGTTCATATTGCAGTCAATAATCATGCGCCCGGCCTGTTCCGGATCCTTTAAATCCCCCCAGGCCTGGATGATTTTTGCTTTGGTATTGAAGCGTTCCATCAGGGCTTCGGCCGCAAGCAGGGCAAATCCGCGCGCCTGACGGCTGCCGGTCAGTTTATAGGCACTGACACAGGACAAACTGTAGAGAAAACCGAGATCGTGCGTAGCGGTATCAATACGGTTAGCGATGCGGTTACCAAATGACGTCACCTGTTTTTCTGCCGCCAGCCGGTAACGGTCGTCGCCGGTCATCTCAAAGGCCAGCCACAATTGGCCGGTCCAGAAACTGGTGGTCCATTCCACATTGTCTGTCAGTGTGTAGTGACCGTTTTCGCAGGTTTCCGCCGGAAACTTATCGCCAAATTTATCCAGATTGCGGGAAATCTTACTGAGCACCACATGGCGTGCCCGTTGTAATTTTTGCGCGAAAGCAATTCTGTCCAGCTGGTTCAGTTCAACGGGCAGTAACTTTTCTTTCGTGATGTTAAGCGTCATAACGTCTCCCTTTTGCAGAGCAATAAGTGTCTAAGAGTCAGTGGATGGATTTAGTCGGTCATTTTCAGCGGCGCAAGTTCGCCGTTTTTTTCGGCTGGTTCAGCGGGGGCGGGCGCGCCGGAACGCAAGCTGTGACAGGCCGATAAGGTGAAAGCGGAAATCAGCGTAAAGCACAGCGCGATACCGCCCATCACCAGATAGGTGTGTTCAAAACCAATGCGGTCATAGAAGTAGCCGGCAGGCGGGGCGACCACGATTGAGCCAACATAAATCATTGCCTGATAACCCAGCAGATACATGGTGGCATTCACACGTTTGCTGAAATGCTCAGCGATATATTTGAATACGGATACCAGCAGCAGGGCGATTTCCAGCCCGTAGAACGGTTTGATTATCGAGATAAGCAGCGGATCGCTGGTCAGTCCGGAAGCGATCAAACGTAATCCCACCACTGCACCCACCAGCAGCAGGCCTTTCTTGGCGCCGAAATAGTTCACCAGGAAAGGGATCACCATCATCATCAGGAATTCCAGACCGGACTGCACGGTGCTCAGATATCCGTACCAGGCATTGCCTTGTTCTTTGGTATCGAAGAACGTGACGAAATAGCGTGAGAACTGTTGTTCGGCGACAAACATCATCCATGCCACGCCCGCGACATACATCGAGAACATCCAGAACTTGCGGTTTTTAAGCAGTAAAATAACATCGCTGAACACGATTTTTTGCGCGGAGATCACGTCGTTATTTTTGAGTTCTTCATCACCAATTTTCAGCGACAGCAGAACCGCCAACATCACCAGCGAGGTGGCGCTGCTCAGACCGAAGTTCCAGGCAGGAGACAGATTAAACAGCAGGCCGGAAAACGAGGCGGCCAGCGCCCAGCCCAGCGAACCCCACATGCGCACCTGACCGAATTCCATGTGATACAGACGGCTGAAGCGGTCGGCGTAGGATTCCGACGCTGCCACACCGGCGTACCAGCCAAGGCTCAGATACAGGGCACCGGCAATAATCCCCAGCATCAGATGGCTTTCCAGCAGGGGCTGATAAACGTATATAAAGAACGGCGCCATCAGCGCGGAAACCAGCACGACAAAATAGAGCAGGGATTTGCTCATGCCAATTTTGTCCATGATGTAGCCATAGACCGGCTTCATGATCACCGCGAACACACCGTTGATGGCAAATACGGTGCCGATACTGACGCTGTCCAGCCCGGCTTTTTGGCCCAGCCACAGGGCATAGAGCCCGAAGCTTGAAGACCAGGTGAAGAAATACAGGAATATAAAGCTGCTCATTTTATAGTAAGCCGTTTTACTGGCAGTTTTTATGGCTTTCATAGTGACTCCTGAAACGGACTCTGACGGTTAACCTAACGTTATCTGGCCGCTGTGGCCGGGAGACTGCCAGCGCAGTTGCTCGCCCTCCAGACTGACTTCCGGCACATCTTTGTTACCTATATCCCCGGTTGCCGATGCCCAAACGCCAGTAATCAGCCAGTGAGCACCTTCGGGAAGGCTGTTTTGCAGCACCGGAATGACCGCTGTTTCGGCAAACATAATGCTGCTGTTCGGGGGAGTGATCACCGTACCGGCTTCCCGCACCGCCTGACTTTCCAGGCTGACAATCCGGCTGATGCCGTTACGTGCTGTGACCGTCATCGCGCGGCGATCGCCGGTGTAATCAGTTTGCGTGGAAGGGTCCTGAATGACCGCGAAACCGCCTTCGGCTGTATCGAGCGGACGCTGATTTACGAGGTGATGAACCCGCAGATGCCAGTCGCCGCAAGGAATAAGCCAGGTGCGCACGCAAACGTCATGCCACGGTAGCCAGCGGGAATAAATCATCGAGCCGGTGATGCGGGTTTCGGCACAGTCACGACGTCCGCGGAAATACCCGTCACCTTCCGAGAGCATCAGCATCGAATCACAACCGGCGTGTTTGAGTCCGTAACGACCCCGGTCGAGGGTAAAACCGAACTGGCTGGAATAGGCAAATTTGGTGTACTTGGCTTCGGTATTCACAAAATTATTCAGCTCCAGTTGCCCGGAGGTGAGCATCACCACATGCTGACCTTGGGTATCACGGGTCAGGATCTGACTGGCATGAGGAATACAGTGGGCACGGGAAAGTTCCGGCAACGGCGCTTCTTCGGCCTGCCAGAAGGCATCGTCCTGTGGCAGGGCCAGCACCAGGAACAGTTTGCATGCCCAGTAAGGAGAACCCGGCGCGTTGTAGTCTTCAGCCATCACCAGATTTGGCGTGTGATAACCAATACTGAGCACGCCGTCACGATCAAAAATTGGCTCTTTCAGCCAGTGACGCAGATGGCGCAGGATCACACCTTTGATGACGCCCGGCGTGAATACATCCAGCTTGCTGTAGGCGGCAGCGCTCCAGAAAGCCGCTTCGGCGAAGCGATAGGTCAGACTGCGCCCGAAAGGCACGGCCGCACCGTCAGCGGAGAACATCGCAATGAAATCCTGTGCGAAACGCTGAGCGCGTTCACGCAGCATGGCAGCACGGGGCGCATCCACATCCGCCATATTTTGCGCGTAAAGCAGTCCGTAATAATGAAACGCCATGGAAATGTAGTAATCACGGGGACGGCCAGGACCGTCGGAATACCAGCCATCGCCCAGATAATATTCTTCCATCAGCGCAAAACGGGCGGCGACGGCAGCCTGATCCCAGGGCAGACCGCTCTGCTTAAAGCCCATCTGCACCATGATCGGGAAGAAATTCCAGTTGTTATTGGGAATGGTCGCATTGCGCCCCTGATCCAGCCAGGCCACCAGATTTTGCTGTTCCTGCGGCGTGAAGTGCTGCAGGAGATTTTTATTCAGCAGCGTCAGCCCGACACCGAAGGCGGCCATCTCTACACAGCGCTGATCGAAATCGCGGATATCTCCCCAGTACTGAGGATGCTGCGGGTTGGTACCCAGGCGAATGGCATTCAGATAGAAGGGCAGATCCGCGCATTCGCCGCCACCCGCCAGCAGCGGGAAAATCCCCCATAACATGCGGGACAGCGCCTCCATTTTGGCGACCTCTTTACCGTAATGCGTGGTGGAGTTTCCCAAATCAATGCCGCTTTTACCTTCTTCGGTATACGGCGACACCGCCGAGAGAAGTTCATTAAGCAGTTGCTGCAAATCGTTCCGCGTACGCAACGGATTATCAATGTTCACAATATTCAGGGTCATCAAAGTTCTCCCGGTGACTGAGTGGGAACCAGAAAATAAGGGTTTATTAATTTGAAATATTATTTCAATTCTCTGCGTCGAGACTGAAATATAGAGAAGTGATAAGCGCTGATTGTTAACTGCTTCACAGAATGACGTGATTTTTAAAATTGTGGTTATTAAATGGCGGGTAAAAGGGCTTAAATTATAAAAAGCGGACCGAAAATTGTGTTTTGTTGTCCTGAATAAAAAAGACGCAAAAATAGACTAAGAGGAAACGACCCTGATGCCGGCATCCGATTATCTCGAACGTATTGCCCTTAATGAACGTCAGGTTTCTTTTAACCGTATGAGCCGCGGCAGCGCCAATTATTTTCACTGGCATCAGTGTCTGGAATTACTTTTTGTCAGTCAGGGCTATGGCATTGTGATTGTCGATAATCAGCAATACACGCTGCGGCCGGGACGGATGTTTGTCTTCCCGCCATTTAAACTGCATAAAGTATTTGTGGAAGCTGACGAGAAGAACGCGTATCTGCGCACCACCATTCATCTCGATCATCAGTTGCTGGATGGCTGTCTGCACTCTTTCCCGCAGCGGCGCAGGCAATTTGCCAGTCTTTGGGATGCCGACCGTGCCGCGCATATTTTTGACCTGACCGAACACGCTGGTCATATCGAAGTGATCCTTGAACAGTTTAATCAGTTGCCCGAACCGCAGGCAGATCAGTGGGAAGAAATTGCCATGCTGATCCTGCAACTGATGGTGTTTATGCCCCCGGAAGACGGGCAGCCGAAAACCATCAGCCGCACGACAGCCTCGAAAGTGATGCAATGGATCGAAGAAAATTACGTGCAGAAGTTTTCGCTGGCAGACCTTTCGGCCGCACTGGGTCTTTCAGAAAGTTATATATCGCGGGTATTCGGGCAGGAAACCGGCGGCTCGATTCAGGATTATCTCGCCACCCGGCGCGTAAAACGCGCCTGTGAACTGCTGCGGTCAACTGACCGCTCGGTGGAAGAAATCGGGTTGCAATGCGGTTTTTCAGACGCGCCGTATTTCATCACCCGTTTCAAGAAAATGATCGGCAAAACGCCGCTGCAATATCGCAAGGCGGCGTTTTCATTATTAACATGAAATGCTCAGACTGACCGCCAGCTGGCAGGGCTGGAACCAAGCGGTGACGCCGGTAAATCCCATTGCAGCGACGTGTTTTCCAGCCAGACTGGCGCAAGCAAACGCCGGGCATTGCCCCAGACGGTGATTTCCGCCTGCGGTGAGAAATCGGCCTGTTCTGCGGATCCAATCAGCGGTTCGTCGCTGGCGGCGGATGCGCCATTTTCCATCAGTTCCCTGGCAGTACGTGCCAGTGACAGGCGGAATTCGCTGCCCTGACCGGTTTCCACACGTTGCGCTAAACCTTGCACAACGGCAGCGGCCATCAGATAACCAGTGGTGTGATCGAGCGCCTGAACCGGCAGCGGCACCGGTTTATTGCTGCCCGACAGTTGCATTCCCTGTTCCGCAATGCCGCAACTCATCTGCACCAGACTGTCGAAGCCGCGCCGCTCGCGCCACGGCCCGCTCCAGCCATAGGCGTTCAGACAGACATCCACCAGACCCGGCGCAATAGCTCGACGCTGCTCGCTGCCATAGCCGAGTTTGTGCAGCGCGCCCGCACGGTAGCCATGAACAATCACATCCGCGTCACGTAATAATTCTTCGAACCGGTGCCGGTCCTGCGGATTATGCAAATTGAGCCGCGCGCAGTGTTTACCCAAAGTGACATCGGCTTCCTGACTGGTTTCATCCCAGCCAAAGGGATCGATACGCAACACGTCGGCACCCAGTCCGGCCAGAAAACGCGTGGCGACAGGTCCGGCGATGATCCGCGTCAGGTCGAGGATCTTTATGCCTGCCAGCGGTTTTTCACGGGATAACGCCCACTGCGGCAGCGTGGCGGCAGGCGTCAAAGAGCGCTGAAACAGCGGCTCATTTTGCAGGGATTTTCCCTGCACATGCTGCTGCCATTGGTCCGGGCTGAGCATCTGAGCTGCACATCCTCCCGCCTGCACCACGGCCTGTTCCAGTTCAGCCTTTTTGCACATAATAACCCGCTGTGCCAGTGCTTCGCGGTTTTGCGGCTTCCCGAGCAGCGATTCCACCACTTTGCGGTGCGCAGGCGCATTGGTATGTAAACGGATCCAGCCATCCGCGGTCGCATAGTCACCCGCCAGACTGTCCCAGGCCGGAGGGATCTCCCAGCCTTCTGGCTTAATACTGGTTTTACACCACATCGACGCCAGCCGCCGGTCGACGGTGACGGTTTCATATTCGCCATGTCTGAGCGCCAGTAATCGCGATAAAGCTATACCGGCTAATGCTACGGACGCGGTGATAAGCGGGGTGACCGGATAATAAGAGGGCAGATTTCCTGCACCCTTGATATGAAGCGAACAGGGAAACGATATCTCGCCGGTGAGCTGCGCGTACAGCGCCCGTGCTTTCTGCTGGATAAGTTCATCTGACATGCGTTAACTCCGCTGTGAGGAATTTTGGCTTTACAAATTTATAACATCTATAAGAGAGTGTGGGAAATGAATGAGTGACACCGTCACCTGGGGAATTGTTACTTAAGGGTAACAGAATGCTCCTAAAGTCCTCTGCGGTTGTCTCCCTTAAACAGGGTATTCTTTATGGCTCAATCCTTTGTTTCCAAAAACCCTCTCAGCCCCTGCTATACGGGGGATGAGCACTGTCATAACCGCTGACTTTTTCAAGCGAAATATTAGCTGAATGCATTCAATTTCTTGTACTCGGCTTGTGAATTTTACGTTAGCCTTAGGGTCGAAAATTCTGAATACGCGGGGGCTGCGTTTTTGTGACGAAGCCCCCAGATTTTTGCCCAGTACAGGAAACGATTCTGCATGGAACGAAGAGCATTTATTAAAGCATCTATGGCATTCGCCGCCTGGTGTGGTGTGCCGGCTATGTCCACACTGTTCACCCGTTCCGCAGAAGCGGCAGAGGCGAATGTGGCAGACGGCGGCGAATTGCCGTTTGATTTCAATGCGCTGAAAAAAATGGCGAAAGATTTGGCGGATAAGCCCTACGGTGGCGCGCCGCAGCCTCTGCCTAAAACGCTGGCTGAACTGACGCCGCAGGCTTACAACGCCATTCAGTACGATCATGCGCATTCATTGTGGAATGGTCTGCCAGACCGTCAGCTGGATGTCGAACTGTTCCACGTCGGCATGGGCTTTAAACGTCGTGTGCGGATGTATTCCGTGGATCCGGTAAAACATCAGGCGCGTGAAATCCATTTCCGCCCTGAACTGTTCAACTATCACGATGCAGGCGTTGATACCAAACAGCTGGAAGGCTTCTCAAACCTCGGTTTCGCCGGGTTTAAAGTCAACAAAGCGCCGGAACTGACGCGTCGTGACGTGGTTTCATTCCTCGGCGCCAGCTATTTCCGGGCGGTAGATGATACCTATCAGTACGGCCTGTCAGCCCGTGGTGTGGCGGTGGATACTTTTACCGACCAGCCGGAGGAATTCCCGGATTTCACCGCATTCTGGTTTGATACCCCGAAACCTGGCGATACCACATTCACTGTTTATGCGCTGCTGGACGGTATGAGCATCACGGGTGCCTATAAATTCGTGATCCATTGCGAACCGACCCGCGTCGTTATGGAAATCGAAAACCACCTGCATGCCCGCGAGGACATCAAACAGCTGGGTATTTCTCCGATGACCAGTATGTTCAGCTGTGGCACCAGTGAACGCGGTCGCTGTGATACGATCCACCCGCAAATTCATGACTCAGATCGTCTGGAAATGTGGACAGGTAAAGGCGAGTGGATTTGTCGTCCGCTGAATAACCCGCAAAGTTTGCAGTTCAACGCGTTCAGCGATAACAGCCCGAAAGGCTTTGGTCTGTTGCAGCTTGACCATGATTTCGACAATTATCAGGACGTGATTGGCTGGTACAACAAACGTCCGAGTCTGTGGGTCGAACCGGTCGGAGACTGGGGGAAGGGCGCTGTCAATCTGATGGAAATCCCGACGACCGGCGAAACGCTGGATAACGTGGTGTGCTTCTGGCAGCCGGAAACGCCGGTAAAATCCGGGGCGGAGTTCAGCTTCAGCTATAAACTGTACTGGAGTTCTGAGCCGCCGCACCGCAGCCCGCTGGCCAATGTGCTGGCGACCCGTACTGGTATGGGCGGTTTCCCTGAAGGCTGGGCACCTGGCGAAAACTATCCGCAGGTCTGGGCGCGCCGTTTTGCCATCGATTTCGTTGGCGGCGAGCTGAAAGCTTTTGCAGATAAAGGCATCGAACCGGTGATCAACGTCTCTCACGGCAAAATCAAAAATATCGAAATTCTGTATGTGCAGCCGTTTGACGGTTATCGCATTCTGTTCGACTGGTATCCGGACAGCGATTCTGTCGCGCCGGTTGAGCTGCGTATGTTCCTGCGCAACGGCCAGACCGCGCTAACCGAAACCTGGCTGTACCAGTATTTCCCGCCAGCGCCGGATAAACGCAAATACATCGACGATCGAAAAATGACGAAATAGTCCCCGTCATCCTTCAGGCCGCAGGTGCGTTGACTGCATTCGCTCACCCGAATCACTGACTTTAGTCAGCTCATCGGGATTCGTTCGTTTGCCGCCTTCCTGCAACCTGAATGATTTAGGGGAGGTGTGACTGATAAAAATACAAAAAGCCCCGATAATTCGGGGCTTTTGCTTTTTTACATCATTATTTTTCTGCAGGCGAACCAGACACAGGATCTTGCAAAAAGCTTTAACGGGTAAAGCAAGGGTAACGCACGGTACTCAACTGATGAAAGCTAAGATGGCAATCAAAACGCCTTCACCAGCATTCCGTTCTGAGGCTGTTGCTGAGGGTTTCTCAGCGCAGCATCGAAAGATTTTTCGACTTCTTTCAACTGCTGTAAAAATTCATTTGGCGAAAAATCGTGTGGTTTGCTGCTCATATAGGCAAGCGCCAGTTCTTTGGCGTTGTAGCGCTGAAAGTTATACATGCTGTTCCCTTATTAATGTCAGAAATATTAATGGAATGGCTAACAGAGAGCTGGCTAATGACCACTGCTTACGACGTGCTGCCAATGACGAGAATTCTACGTGACTGGATGATAAGCGAAAGTCGCTTTTATTGATGTATTCAATAGATGAAAGCTTACAAATAGCGTAATAGATTTTGTGAGGAAATCATGCCGGTTTATATAATCATTTCAGGGTATTAAATTAGGGCAAACTAATTTCTCCCGATATTTTAAATATCCTCACTTTTTGAAAATATTCTTTGCGAGTCATGCTGTTAATGTGAATTAAAAGGGTTGGGCTTCCTGCTGCCCTGCGGTACTCTCGGGAGAGTTATTCACGTAAGCCTTATCAACGAAAAGAGGTTTTTATCATGAGTAAATTTATCTTCTCTTCGCCAAGAAAATACGTTCAGGGCAGCGGTGTTCTGGATGAATTAGGGGATTATCTGCCTGCTCTGGGCGGAAAATCATTCCTGATAGCTGATGATGTCGTTTGGGGAATTATCGGTGAACGCGTTAAAGCGTCACTGAAAAAAGCCGACGTTGAATTTCATTATGAACGCTTTAACGGAGAAGCCTCGGCCAACGAAATAACCCGTCTCGCCGCCATTGCCCGCGATGCGGGAACGAAAGTAGTGGTGGGGCTCGGGGGCGGTAAAACGCTGGATACCGTGAAAGCCATTGCTGATGAACTGAAGCAAAATGTCGTGATTGTGCCGACCGTGGCTTCCACGGATGCGCCGTGCAGCGCGCTTTCTGTTATCTATTCAGATGAAGGCGTTTTCGAATCTTATCGCTTTTATAACAAAAATCCGGATCTGGTACTGGTAGATACCCATGTCTGCGCGCAGGCGCCGGTGCGTCTGTTTGCTTCCGGTATTGCTGACGGTCTGGCGACGTTCGTTGAAGCACAGGCTGTGCTGCGTTCACACTCTCACTCAATGGTGGGCGGGGATCCGACGATTGCCGGTATGGCGATAGCTGAAGCCTGTGAAAAAACGCTGCTGACTTACGGTTACAGCGCCTATACCTCCGTTGAGCAGAAACTGGTGACACCTGCGGTGGAAGCGGTAGTGGAAGCCAACACACTGCTTTCCGGTCTGGGCTTTGAGAACGCCGGCCTGGCGGGTGCCCATGCCATCCATAACGGTTTTACCGCGATTTCAGGTGACATTCATCATCTGACCCACGGCGAAAAAGTGGCGTACGGTACGCTGACCCAAATGGTGCTGGAACAGCGTCCTGACGAAGAAATCGCGAAATACGTGCGCTTCTACCGCTCCATCAAAATGCCAACCACGTTGAAAGAAATGCATCTGGAGAACGAATCTTTTGCCAGTCTGGTGAAAGTCGGTGCGCTGGCAGGTGGCGAGGGCGATACGCTGGGTAACCTGAACCACAATCTTTCTGCCGAAGAAGTGGCGAACGCAATACTGGCGGTAGATGCGTTCAGTAAATCTGTGAAGTAATGTGTTTTGCTCCCTCTGCAAAGGGGGAGCATTAACAGTCAACCAAACACTGCATTGTATAAATTCCACTTTTTCAGATGACCGACATAATAGTTGTATTTCTTATCCTGATTATTCTGAGGAGGATTTTTTATTTCGCTGCCTGTGAATGTATTTGTAATTGGTTGCATGAATTGTTTTGGTTTGTTTATGTTAATTTCTTATGCAACTATCTGATTTTTTATTGATAAATGCCATTTGATCATGAAGTCTTTGTTTGTGGCACTGAAAAGGATAAGAATGTCTGGCCTTTAATTCAGGAAAAACAAAAATGAATAATGAATTCCAGAATGCAGAGTCATTAAACCGGTATTTATTATGCTTCGAACTTAACGAAAACATTAATGCTGATGTATTATTTTTTACTGCGACCGAATACCTGAGCAAACCCTATAGATACATAATTAAATTCACCTGTCAGGATATGAGTGTCCCTGTAGAACAAGTGCTTAACTCGCCCGCATCTTTCCTTTTTCGCGCTCCCAATATTCATGCATTTCTTGATTCTGAACCGAAGTGGCTGGAGATGAAACAAGTCAATGGGATAATTACGTCATTCTCACGGATTGATTCCTCATCAGATGAAGCTTTGTATGAATGTGTTTTAGAAAACGAATTAGCGCTTCTTGATAGAACCCGAAAGTCTGCGGTCTATCTCGACATCACCGTTCCTGAACTGGTGAAAAAAGTGATGCTGGAACACAAACAGATTCAAAGCTACAAAATTGACGTTGATAAGCTCCAGTCCACATACCCTTCACGCGCAATGGTCATTCAGTGGCAGGAAACTGACCTGCAGTTTATTATGCGATTGTTATCGGAGGTTGGGATTTGGTTTCATTTTGAAAATCACCCCAAAATAACGACAGAAACCCTGACTGTATTCAGTGACAGCGGTACGGGTTATCAGTTTTCTGACAAGAAAATACCCTTTGTCAGAAACTCTGGTATGACAAACGAGAAGGAATACGTTACCGAACTCAGGGAATTCTATCACGTCGTTTCTGATGCCGTTAAAACCCGTAATTATAATTATCGAGCCCCGTCTTCCCCTCAGGCTGATAAGTCTGTTTATGTTCACGATATTTCAGAAAACATTCGTGCCGGGCAGGATTATCACTATGGCGATAATCAGCTTACTTCCGGCGATCACTATGGCGTTGAGGGCGAATCAGCGTCATTTTATGCCCGTATCCGCCACGAGTATTTATTGAATCGTCAAAGTATTTTTACCGCAGTAACCAATGACCCGCAGATTTCACCTGGCGTGATGTTCTATGCCACAGGCAACGTCCCGGTGGGTTTTAAACGGGGTTTTGTTGTTTGTAAGATTGAAATCAGCGGCAGTCGCGCAGAACATTTTACCTCGACACTGAGCGGCATCCCATACAGTGAGTCGTATTGTTTTCGCCCTGAACGTCTTCCCCGTCCGGTCATTTCCGGCACCGTGCCTGCGAGGGTATCAGCCAAAACACGTAATGCCCTCTATGCAGAAACGGATGCGCAAGGCCGTTACATTGTTAAATTCGATTTTGATCCCGATGAAAAAAAGAAAGGTTACGAAAGTGCTTTTGTCAGACTTGGCAGACCTTATGCTGGGGATACCTTCGGTTTTCATTTCCCCTTACTGGATAATACCGAGGTCGCGGTTGCCTTCGAGCTGGGCGATCCGGACAGGCCGTTCATTTCCCACGTTCTCCATGATGGTGCAAACCCTGATCTGGTCACCATTAAAAATGACACGCGGAACATTATCCGCACTGCCTCTTTCAACAAGATAAGACTTGAAGATAAACGCGGGCAGGAGCATATCAAACTCTCCACCGAGTACGGCAAAACGCAACTCAATAGCGGTCATCTGGTCGATGCCGAACGTAAAAAGCGCGGGGAAGGTTTTGAGTTACGCACCGACGCGTGGGGGACGGTACGTTCCGCTAAAGGGATGATGCTCACCACGGAGCCACAGCCCAAGGCTCAGGGAAAACAGCTCGATATGGCGGCAGCCATCAGCGCGTTGCAAAGCGCTTTGGCGCTTGCACAGACATTACAGCAATCCGCGACTACATCCGGTGCTGGCGCGGTTGATACCGGTACACAGCAGCAACTGAGCAAGGCGCTTGATCAGCTCACGTCACCCTCACTTCTGGCCTATGCAGGCCACGGACAGGCATTTATTACCCCGTCCTCGCTTCAGCTTTCGGCGGGCGATGATCTGATTGCCACCGCAGGCAGCAATGCCAGCCTGAACATCGTTAAAAAATTCTCGTTAGCCGTAGGCGAAAAGCTTTCTTTGTTTGCTCAGAAACTGGGGATTCAGATGATTGCCTCCGCGGGCAATGTCGAAGCTCAGGCACAGCGTGGCGAAATGCATTTACTGTCACAGCAGGATTTCACGCTGTCATCCACGGACGGCAAGATGACCATCAGTGCGAAGAAAGGCCTCCAGCTTTCCTGCGGTGGCGGCGGGATCCGCATTAATGCCGATGGCTCTGTTGAAATATTCTCTCCGACCGGTATTGAACTGAAAGGACCCAATCTGGCTTTCATGGGGCCGGAAAGCGTGACGACGACAGCACCTGCTTTTGAAAAAGGCACCTTCAGGCGGCGGTTCAAACTCCATTCTTCTGATGACCCTGACCAGCCTATTTCTAATCAAAAATTTCGCTTAACCGGTTCAGACGGAACGGTTACCGAGGGGATGACGGATGGTGAAGGACATTCATCCCTGCTTGATGCTGATGATATTCAAACGTTCAAAATGGAGTTTTTAAATGACTGAGCAGAAGGGCAGCCCTTACCAACCTCGCGTCATTGCGACCAATGAAATCGGTGTGCATCACTCGCTGGGTTTAGCGGCACAGACCTGCAGCATCGGGATTAAACGGCCAATGCCGTGCATCGTCATTCTGGTCCACGGGGTGAATGACGTCGGAGAAGCGTATCAGAACCAGGAAAAAGGCATCATCGCCGGATTGAGCAAGCGCCTTAATCGCGCCGATTTTTACCCGCATGAATGGCGGAATTTTATGCTGATGCATAATGAAGGTGCGCAGCAAAAAATCAAAGCTCCCGGCCGCTCACCGATAATTCCCTTCTACTGGGGCTATAAGCCCGTTACCCATGACGACTACATCAAAGATCAGCAAAAGTATCGTGATGAACTGAAGACTTTGCGCGACGACGCAAAACTCCCCTATGACGCGTATCAGGAAGATGATCCTAAAAAAATGGCGGCTCAGGGGAATGACGGCAGTAATCCCCTGAGATTTCAGAACGACAGTTTCAAAAATGCGCTGGATGCGAATTTTGCAAAAAATGGCGGCACGTTCGCCAACGCGACAACCAGCATACCGGATATGTTAGGGCCGGGTTCAGGGGGCGCGGTACTGGCGCCGGTTGGTTTCGCCACACTCTATATGAATGGCGGTGATTACACCCACCCGATTTACCCAAACCCGCACCGCATCTACCAGTTTTTTGCCGCACAAAGGCTGGCAGATTTAATCATGCAGATACGAAGCAACCAGGCTACAAGAAATGATGTGATAAACATCGTTGCCCACAGCCAGGGAACCATCATCACCATGCTGGCGAACATGCTGGTTAAACAGGCAGGGGGAGAACCGGCAAACTGCGTGATCATGAACCACTCTCCGTATTCCCTGGAAAGCCGGATAAGTGAGAACCTTCAGGAAGGAAATCAGCAGACCACCGGGGCCAGACAAAAGACTTTTAGAAACTTCTGCAACCTGATGGCGACGCAATACCGCGGCGGGCAACACACTGAGGAGGAAATTACGGCCATTGAGAGTCTGTGTGCGCTGCCCTCAGCTAAAAAAAACCAGTGGCATACTGACCCGCGCTACAGCCGGAATAATAACGGCAGAGTGTTTAATTATTTCTGTGCCGATGATGACATTGTTTCATTGCAGAACGTGCAGGGGATCTGCTGGCGGGGTGTGCCGCAGGCGATTGCGCAGGATATCCCTAATCTTTATCAGCGCGTCTTTGTCCAGCACGGTGAAGTAGGTAAGGCACCGGACGGACAGCCTTTTGTTTATCCCATCAAGAAATCCGGCGATTTCAGCACCGCATCAGGTATCAATGCCGCTTATTACTTTCGCGACGTAATACCCAACGGTGAGGAACTGCCGGAACCCTTCACATTTGTATTACAGGGGCAGAACACAAATTACGCATACGCTGTTGATCCTGACAGCCCTGACCAGACAATTTCCTATTCTGCCAAAGCGGGTGCGATAAGCCGGACAGACAAGGCTGTTTATCAGCTGGATAAATATGATTACCGCGACCTTATGCCGGGTTCGGTGCTCAGTGAACAACAACTGATTATCGAAAGTATCAGCCGGAAAAAGAAAATCATCAAAGGAGTTATCACAGGAACGCCTGAATATCGCGGTATTCAGCTTACCTGGCTGAAATCACGCGAAGAACTGGAAAAGGAATGGCTGAAAACTGATCCGGTGGGTTACAGCCAGCATTCTTCCATTGTGATGAGTGAATTTGCGCCGTCACATGCCATGGCTTTTGACCTGGCCATTGGTCAGTGCAAGTCATTCGATTATCAGGAAGGCAAGTTCTGGGAAAGTCTGCTCCATCGGGCTGACTGGCGGGATCCGTTGAATCCGTTTTCATTTGCTAAAAAATACTATCTGACGGGAAGATTACCTGAGGACGATACAAAACGTCATATGAGCAAACCCGAGCAGGTGCTTCCGAAAGGCGATTTTGGTGTGGACAACGGTTATGGGCCTCGCGAGAAACCCTATGTACGAAACAGAGTTGAAATCGAAATGGGGCTCTTCCCTGCAGGCAGTTCAGGAATGGTCACAGTCAACCAATGGGAAATGCCACAACCCTTAACGACAGCCAGCTGAAGTCATAAAGGAGAAACAATGAACGGAATAAAATTATTATCAGGCTTGCTTCTGATTTTAGCTGTCAACAACGTACAGGCCAAAAAAGTGTCGACGCAGGTGGTTTATCGGTTTGACGATCACCGTTATCTGGAACTTAAAGGCTGGAACTGCGAAGGGGAACTTTGGTATATCAACACCAAATTAGGGATACGTTCGGAAGTTGCCAGCCAGTTTTACCGGATTTTTACCCATAAATATGTCCATCCCTCTGAACGTTATATTGCCATCCCCTGGTGGGGAGGGGTGATAGGAAGTTTTACGGTATCTAAAGATTATGGGCAAACATGGGAAATAGGAAGTGCCCGAATGTCTCCTGGTCCAAATGAGCCTAACGGGGATAATGCCCCCCCTTATGACGATGCAATTTCTTTCACCGTCGTTAACGATCAGGGTTTTTTACTGACTAAAAAAAGCCTCTATATGTCATCCAAAGGATTTGATGACCCGCGCATCCTTCCTGGCGGGCCAGGTATCAATTTTACAGCGCCAGATGGCACCCTCGATACAATAAAGCCCAGATCCCCTGGATGGTCATGGGGAATGGTCTATATGACCAAAAGGGGGCTGGCAGATGCAACCAACCAATATAGAGCCGAGTGGTTTAACTTGCCGGATAAAGTCCCGGAGGTGAAGAGCTATCAGGGATGGGATCATATGCGCTGCAATATGGATGCGGGGAAATAGTATGAACGGAATAAAATTATTATCAGGCTTGCTTCTGATTTTAGCTGTCAACAGCGTACAAGCCAAAAAAGTGCCGACGCAGGTGGTTTATCGGTTTGATGATCACCGTTATCTGGAACTTAAAGGCTGGAACTGCGAAGGAGAACTTTGGTACATCGATACTCAAAAGGGTATTCGTTCAAATCCAGTGGGTCAGTTTTATCGCGTATTCACCCGAAAATTTGTACATCCCTCTGAGCGATATATTGCTTTAACAGGATGGAGTGCAGGAGGTTTTAGAGTATCTAAAGATTATGGGCAAACATGGCGTACCGCTATGTTTTCGCCCGGCCCTAATGAACCTGATGAAATGAATCAACCCCCGTCAGAAGATGTCATTTCTTTCACCGTCGTTAACGATCAGGGTTTTTTACTGACTAAAAAAAGCCTCTATATGTCATCCAAAGGATTTGATGACCCGCGCATCCTTCCTGGGGGGCCAGGTATTCCTTATACGGCATCTGATGGAACATCTCATAAAATTGAACCGCGTGCTCCAGGTTGGTCATGGGGCATGGTGTATATGACTAAAAGAGGGCTTGAGGAATCAAAAAGTCAATTCAAAGCCGAGTGGTTTAACTTGCCGGATAAAGTCCCGGAGGTGAAGAACTATCAGGGATGGGATCATATGCGCTGCAATATGGATGCGGGGAAATAGTATGAACGGAATAAAATTATTATCAGGCTTGCTTCTGATTTTAGCTGTCAACAGCGTACAGGCCGAAAAAGTGCCGACGCAGGTGGTTTATCGGTTTGACGATCACCGTTATCTGGAACTTAAAGGCTGGAACTGCGAAGGGGAACTTTGGTACATCGATACTCAAAAGGGTATTCGTTCAAATCCAGTGGGTCAGTTTTATCGCGTATTCACCCGAAAATTTGTACATCCCTCTGAGCGATATATTGCTTTAACAGGATGGAGTGCAGGAGGTTTTAGAGTATCTAAAGATTATGGGCAAACATGGCGTACCGCTATGTTTTCGCCCGGCCCTAATGAACCTGATGAAATGAATCAACCCCCGTCAGAAGATGTCATTTCTTTCACCGTTGTTAACGATCAGGGTTTTTTACTGACTAAAAAAGCCTCTATATGTCCTCTAAAGGATTTGATGACCCGCGCATCCTTCCTGGCGGGCCAGGTATTACCTATACCGTTGAAGATGGCACTATGCAAACGCTGGAGGCGCGTGCGCCGGGATGGGCGTGGGGAATGGTCTATATGACCAAAAGAGGGCTTGAGCATTCAACTAATCAATTCAGATCTGAATGGTTTAACTTGCCGGATAAAGTCCCGGAGGTGAAGAGCTATCAGGGATGGGATCATATGCGCTGCAATATGGATGCGGGGAAATAGTATGAACGGAATAAAATTATTATCAGGCTTGCTTCTGATTTTAGCTGTCAACAGCGTACAGGCCAAAAAAGTGCCGACGCAGGTGGTTTATCGGTTTGATGATCACCGTTATCTGGAACTTAAAGGCTGGAACTGCGAAGGGGAACTTTGGTATATCAACACCAAATTAGGGATACGTTCGGAAGTTGCCAGCCAGTTTTACCGGATTTTTACCCATAAATATGTCCATCCCTCTGAACGTTATATTGCCATCCCCTGGTGGGGAGGGGTGATAGGAAGTTTTACGGTATCTAAAGATTATGGGCAAACATGGGAAATAGGAAGTGCCCGAATGTCTCCTGGTCCAAATGAGCCTAACGGGGATAATGCCCCCCCTTATGACGATGCAATTTCTTTCACCGTCGTTAACGATCAGGGTTTTTTACTGACTAAAAAAAGCCTCTATATGTCATCCAAAGGATTTGATGACCCACGGATCCTTCCTGGCGGGCCAGGTATTCCTTATAAGGCATCTGATGGAACATCTCATAAAATTGAACCGCGTGCTCCAGGTTGGTCATGGGGCATGGTGTATATGACCAAAAGAGGGCTTGAGGAATCAAAAAGTCAATTCAAAGCCGAGTGGTTTAACTTGCCGGATAAAGTCCCGGAGGTGAAGAGCTATCAGGGATGGGATCATATGCGCTGCAATATGGATGCGGGGAAATAGTATGAACGGAATAAAATTATTATCAGGCTTGCTTCTGATTTTAGCTGTCAACAGCGTACAGGCCAAAAAAGTGCCGACGCAGGTGGTTTATCGGTTTGATGATCACCGTTATATGGAACTTAAAGGCTGGAACTGCGAAGGAGAACTTTGGTACATCGATACTCAAAAGGGTATTCGTTCAAATCCAGTGGGTCAGTTTTATCGCGTATTCACCCGAAAATTTGTACATCCCTCTGAGCGATATATTGCTTTAACAGGATGGAGTGCAGGAGGTTTTAGAGTATCTAAAGATTATGGGCAAACATGGCGTACCGCTATGTTTTCGCCCGGCCCTAATGAACCTGATGAAATGAATCAACCCCCGTCAGAAGATGTCATTTCTTTCACCGTCGTTAACGATCAGGGTTTTTTACTGACTAAAAAAAGCCTCTATATGTCATCCAAAGGATTTGATGACCCGCGCATCCTTCCTGGCGGGCCAGGTATCAATTTTACAGCGCCAGATGGCACCCTCGATACAATAAAGCCCAGATCCCCTGGATGGTCATGGGGAATGGTCTATATGACCAAAAGGGGGCTGGCAGATGCAACCAACCAATATAGAGCCGAGTGGTTTAACTTGCCGGATAAAGTCCCGGAGGTGAAGAGCTATCAGGGATGGGATCATATGCGCTGCAACATGGATGCGGGGAAATAGTATGAAAGGTGTTATTCGTTTGAACGATCCTCTGGTCAACGGGGGATATGTTAATCAGGCCTCCGGATCGCCGTTTATGGGCATCGCGGTTGCGCTTAAAGGCGACACGGTCATCTGTCTGGCCCACAATGGGATATTTCCAATCACCGGGTGTTGTGAAACCTGGACGATGAACGGGCGTGGCGTTGTGGTAGATGGTTGCACGGCAGCCTGTGGTTGCGCGATTAAAACCACCCTGCAAATTGCCGGAGCCTGTAAATGAGTCCATGGAAACTATACCCGCCTCTTAAAAAGAGAGAAAACTTTCGTTTCCCCTGGCTCGCTATCTTACTGGTATATCTTGTGGTGATCGCTATAGCGGTAGTGATAAGGGCTTTGTCCTGGCCTGATAATAAATCCGTTGAAGTCATGTTTTTTCTTCAGTCAGTGGTGGGACCTTTTCTCATAATTACATCAGGCTTATGCTACGCTGGTATGTTTCGCGCAGTTGAAGACTATTATCATGACGTTAAAAGGCAGTGTGTGGAGTGGGATCGTTATTATCTGAAAAAGTTTGCCCATAAACACCTTGTTATTGCTGGCTGTTCCACCATTTCTCCGGTGGATAATCTTGCTCTGCAATTACTTAAACTTGAGGGGCAGTTTCCACTCGCGCCGAAAACCCCGCTGAGAATAAAAATGAGGGAAGACTTTGAGGTGACGAAATCACAGTATATTTTTGATCAGCTTATTACTCCTCTGGCGGATAAAATAAGAAATCATCCTGAGACAGGGGTTTATTATTGGTTGCGTGAAGGTGATAATTCGACAACCGAAGAATTATACTGGGTACTGGATAGTCATGGTCTCAGGATTAAAAATGAAATAACGCAGTTATCTGAATGCCCGGATTATGGCGTGCTGTCAGCAATGATCGAAGAGTCAGGTAATCAGTGGCAATTTTGTCGTTTATTCATCATTGCCGATCTCTACAATGATGAAATGGTGAAAAGCATGGAAAGTGCCACGGCCGTGTTTATTTGCAAAGAATATCCGGTAAATGAAAAGCCCAAACCTGTTTATCTTTACCAGCCATTAACAGGCGATGCGGATCTCGCGGATTCGGTCCCGGTGTATCTGACGGCGGAGCAAACAATAATCCCCAAAACCCTCTGGTATACCGGATTAGCACAAACGGAAAAGTATCCACTTTTTAACGCATTGAATGAATGCAAAGCAGCAGCGGACAGAATCGATCTGGAACTGGCTTTTGGTGAATACACTGCAGGCTACAGGTGGCTTGCACTGGGCATTGCCACTGATGCCGTGAGGTATGCGCAGGGAGCGCAGCTTATTGCAGCATCCGAAAAGGGTAAACCTGCTTTAACGGTATTATCGGCAGCACAGCCTGCAGCGTTAAAAGTCCCCGAAGGGGATTATGTGGCTATGCCGTTACTGTGGTCTTTTCCAGCCCTTGTGATGGTAATAATCGCTTTCGTTTTTAGCTGGGGAGTTTATTTCGGCGTGCCAGAGGGTTGGGCAGTCATTATCTTTATCGCGATAATGCTTGTTATTACCCTGGTATTAGGTTTTTTACTTACCCGATTGGCGGTGAAATCTGCTGAAAACGATGTGGAATATCCGCAAGAGTAATATGAACGGACCCGAAATAATCAGACCCGTTTGTTGTGCGGGGAGAAGCCCTTAAATCCGCGCCATCACCCACGGGATCGCCACCGGCAGTTGCGAAAGCAGATACAGCGCCAGGCCGATAAAGGCGCCAACCAGCGTGCCGTTGATGCGGATAAACTGCAAATCCTTACCAATGTTCAGCTCAATTTGCCGCGACATGTCACGCGGATCCCAGCCTTTGACCGTATCGCTGATATGACGTGTCAGGAACTCAGCGAATTCCGGTGCGACTTTCTCCGCGATAGTTTCCATCTGCTGATTCAGCGAGTGGCGCAACTTTTCATCTTGTGCCAGCGCATTGCCCAGCCATTGGCCGGATTCGGTGACTTTGGCGAACACCCGCGAATCATCGCTTTCTAAATCCTCTTTCAGCCAGTTACGCATATCGCCCCACAGTTGCAAGACATAGGCGTTGAGCTTCTCGTCATCTTTCAGGTATTGCTTAATGTCTTCGGCTTTCTGCGCAGTCGCAGGGTCGTTTTGCAGCTTCCAGATAAAGTTCTGCACCGACCGGTCAAATCCTTTGCGGAAGGCGTGGGTTTTATCATTGCCCATATCGTCTAGCACCGAATTCACCGCGTTGGAAACTAAGTCTGCACCGTTGCGTCCGAGCCAGCCGGTGGGCAGCAGTTTGGCGGTCAGCGGATGCTCCCGCTTCATCCAGCCGACAATCTGCGCGGAAATAAACTGCCGCGTGCTGTCTTTCGCCAGCAAGATTTCCAGCTGATCCATCGCCTGATCCAGCAGTTCCTGATGACGTCCGTTTTTGGTCAGGCTTTCCAGCAAAGTGGCAATTGAAGCCGACAGGTCGATTTTGTCGATCACGCGGTACAGTGCGCGGCGCATCAGCTGGGCGATGCGCTGATCGTCGGTGACATCCAGAAAACCGCGGATCATCTTCACGGCATAGCTGGCAAACCGCTGTGCGTTATCCGGCGCATTCAGCCAGTCGGTCAGCATCCGCGCCGGGTCATGCTGGCGTATAAGCGTGATAAGCGTCGCGGGCGCGAGGAATTTTTCCTGCACAAAAACCGCCAGATTGTCGGCAATTTTGTCTTTGTTTTTGGGGATAATCGCCGTATGTGAGGCGACAAACGGCACCGGCACGCGGCGGAAAAGGGCCACTACGGCAAACCAGTCGGCCATTGCGCCGACCATCGCGGCCTCTGAAATAGCTTTCAGCCCGGAAACCCAGAAGTTGGGCGGCAGGAAAAGGGTGATGACAAACAGGGCGGCGGCAATCAGCAGCAGCCCCAGCGCGTTACGTTTACTTCGGCGAAGTTCTTGTTCTTTATCCATTACCTCAGTTTAGGAAGCGTGCGGCGGCCTGTCAGCTTTTTTCTTGCGATAGCGCCACTGGCGGTACTGTGTGCCGTCACCAGTTGACGAAAGGCGGCCAGCGCCGGGGTTTCGCCATCCTGCCGCCAGGCCATGTAGATTTCAGCAAATGCATCGGGATGGCTGAGCGGGCGGAACTCAATGTCCGGGAAGCCCAGCTGGCGTGCGCTTTCCGGCACAATAGCCAGCCCGATACCGGCGCGCACCAGCCCGAGAATGGTGTGCGTCTGGCTGCAATGTTGCACGTAATGCGGCACGACGTTGGCCTGTGCAAACAGCCCGGCCACGCAGTCGTAAAAGTATTTTCCTTCGGTGGCGGAATACATGATGAATGGCTGTCCGGCGAAGTCGCGCAGACGAATGAGGGGTTTTGCCGCCAGAGACGATGACACCGGCAGCGCCACGCATAACGGTTCGCGCAGCACACACTGATAGGCAAGAGGAAATAACGGCACCGGCTGGCGCACAAAGCCGATATCCAAAGTGCGCGCCGCCAGCGCCTGAAGCTGCGCGGAAGACACCATCTCTTTGAGCACCAGAGTGATTTCCGGTAATTCCTGCGCCGCCAGCGCGATAATCTGCGGAATTTGCCAGTAGCCGCTGACCGCCGTAAATCCCAGCATCAGCCGTCCGATTTCACCTTTCTCGACCCGTTTTACCGTCTCCTGCGCCTGTCCGGTGAATTCGAGGATCAGCTTTGCGTCGCGCAAAAATGTCTTTCCCGAAGCGGTCAGGCTGACATGCCGGTTGGTTCGTTCCAGCAAACACGCGCCAAGGGCATGTTCGAGTAACTGGATCTGACGGCTCAGCGGAGGCTGCGTCATAAACAATCTTTTTGCCGCGCGTCCGAAATGTAATTCCTCCGCGACCGCCACAAAACAGCGCAACTGGTTTAATTCAATCATTCAATTTTTGACTTGTTCCATTGTCTTTTTAACTTAGACCGTATCGTTAAATGTTTCTACTCTGTTAATTAATTTGGGTTTTTTAGATCCAAATGGCGTGGCCGAAACCGCAAAAACTGTGCATCCGGTCACAAAAAGCAAGGAATGCGCTCATAAGTCTGGAGAGAAAACATGACGTCCCCTACAGATGTGTCAGATAACGCCAAACCGCTGATTCGCGAATCGGCGTCAGAGGCAGTAAAACCGGGTCATTTCCGTTACGTGGTGCTGGGAATGATTTTTGCCATCACGGTGATTAATTACGCCGACCGCGCCACGCTGTCGATTGCCGGTACGGAAGTGTCGCGGGTGCTGAGTCTGGATCCGGTGATGCTCGGGATGGTTTTTTCGGCGTTTGCCTGGGCATATATGATCGGGCAAATCCCCGGCGGCTGGCTGCTGGATAAATTCGGTGCGCGGCGGGTATACGGTTGCAGCCTGATACTGTGGTCAGTGTTCACGATGTTACAAGGTACCGTCGGCTGGTTCGGTGTCAGCGGGATTTCGGCGGCTATCATGCTGTTCTTCCTGCGTTTTATGCTCGGGCTGGTCGAGTCTCCGGCATTTCCCGCCAATGCGCGCATCGTTGCCTGCTGGTTCCCGACCCACGAACGCGGCACGGCGACGTCACTGTTTAACTCTGCGCAATACATGGCGATTGGCGTATTCACGCCAATCATGGCGTGGCTGACTCACGCGCTTGGCTGGGAACATGTCTTCCTGTGGATGGGCGCGGTCGGACTTTTCGCCGGAATTTTGTGGTTCGCTTTTTATAAAGAGCCACACAGCAGTCCGCACATTAAACCTGCCGAACTTGAACACATCCGCGCTAACGGCGCACTGGTCGATCTCGAACTGAACCGCCGCGCCTCGCGTCAGAAATTTACCTTCCGCGAAGTGATGCAACTGTTCCAGAGTCGTACGCTGTGGGGCATTTATATCGGTCAGTACTGCATTACGTCGATGAGTTATTTCTTTATGACCTGGTTCCCGATTTATCTGATCAAAGGGCGCGGGATGACGGTCATGCAGGCCGGCTGGGTGGTGGCGCTACCGGCGATTTGCGGCTTTACCGGCGGGGTGCTGGGCGGTGTGATGTCGGATTACATGATCCGCCGCGGCATCAGTCCGTCGAAAGCGCGTAAAACGCCGTTCGTACTCGGCATGTTTTTCGCTGCCATGCTGGCAATGGCGAATTTTGTCTCCACAGATGCCGCGGTGATTGCGCTGATGACGCTGGCGTTCTTTGGCAAAGGTCTGTCAGCGATTGGCTGGGCGGTGATGTCCGATACGGCACCGGAGAAAATGATCGGCCTGAGTGGCGGGGTGTTCAACTGCCTCGGCAATGTGGCCGGGATTATAACGCCGGTCGTGATCGGCTACATCGTGGCGGCGACAGGTTCATTTAACCTCGCGCTGTGGTTTGTCGGAGCACACGGTTTGCTGGGCATGTTTGGTTATCTGGTGGTGGCCGGTAAGTTTGAGCGCATGGTGATAAGACCGGATGACAGGGTAAAATGAGAATTGTTCTTGATATGACAAGATGTGTCATTAAACTGCGTGCAGCATCATTTTCCTGCATTCAGAACGAGAAAAATTCATGGAGTTGTTACGCGTTGTTTTTAAGCAATACCGCTGGCCATTTTTAGGTGTGATGGCGCTGAGTTTGCTCAGCGCCGTTCTGGGCATTGGCCTGATCGCGTTTATCAATCTGAAACTGATTGAAACCACGCAGGCCTCCTTAATCGTTCTTCCGGAATTTCTCGGGTTGTTACTGTTGCTGATGGCCGTGACATTAGGCTCTCAGCTCGCCCTGACCGTGCTGGGGCACCACTTCATTTACCGCCTGCGCGGACAATTCATCAAACGTATTTTAGATACCGATATAGAGCGTATCGAGCAGATCGGTAATGCACAACTGCTTGCGAGCCTTGGCAGTGACATCCGCAATATCACACTGGCGTTCGTGCGCCTGCCGGAACTGGTGCAGGGGATTATCCTGACCATTGGCTGCGCCGGATATCTGGCGTGGTTGTCGCCGGAAATGTTGCTGGTGACGGTTATCTGGCTGGTGATCACCATCCTGGGTGGCTTTAAACTGGTGTCTCACGTATACCGCCATCTGGCGAAAGTACGCGATGCGGAAGACAAACTGCAGACTGATTACCAGAAAGTGATCGAAGGGCGCAAAGAGCTGGCGCTGAACCGCGAGCGGGCGCGTCATCTGTTTGACGAGGTGTATCGCAAAGATGCCGAAGAATATCGCCATCACATTATCCGCGCGGATACCTTCCATCTGAGCGCCGTGAACTGGTCGAATATCATGATGCTGGGCGCAATCGGCCTGGTGTTCTTTATGGCTAACGGCATGGGCTGGTCCAATACCGAAGTGGCGGCGACCTACTCCCTGACGCTGCTGTTCCTGCGTACACCGATGTTGCAGGCGGTCGGTGCGCTGCCAACCTTGCTCAGCGCGCAGGTGGCGTTTGGCAAACTGAAATCGCTGAAACTGGCAGAATACGACGAGGCGTTTACGCCAGCCATTGCTGCAAAACAGTGGCAGACGCTGGAATTGCGCGATCTGATGTTCAGCTATGAAGGCAAAGAAGAGGGCGCAGGTTTTGGCGTCGGTCCGTTGAATCTGACCATTACCCGCGGCGAACTGGTGTTTCTGATTGGCGGCAACGGCAGCGGAAAATCCACCATGGCGATGTTGCTGACCGGCCTGTATCAGCCGCGTTCCGGGCAGATCCTGCTCGATGGCGTGCCGGTGACCGCAGAAAATGCAGAACAATATCGGCAGATTTTCTCGGCAGTGTTTACTGATTTCCACCTGTTTGGACAGCTGATTGGCCCGCAAGGCGGACAGCCGGATCCGCGGGTCGTGGAAGACTGGCTGCAACGTCTGAAAATGAAAGAAAAACTCCAGTTCAGCGGCAACGAAGTCACCAACCTGCAACTGTCACAGGGGCAACGTAAGCGCGTGGCGTTGCTGCTGGCGGCGGCAGAAGGGCGAGACTTCCTGCTGCTCGACGAATGGGCAGCCGATCAGGATCCGCAATTCCGCCGGACGTTCTATCGTGAGCTGTTGCCGCAATTGCGTGATATGGGAAAAACCGTGCTGGCAATCAGTCACGATGATCACTATTTTGAACACGCTGATCGCCTGCTGGAGATGCGAACGGGCAAACTGACAGAACTGCACGGGCAGGCACGTATTGACGCCAGCCGTGATGCGGTCGCACAAATTGGAAGTCATTAAATTGTTTACTGAAGGCAAAGGATTATGAACTGGACAGAAGTGATGGTGTGGGGCCTCAGCGGCGTGGTGGTGGGCTCGCTGCTCGGAGCGTTATACAAAAAAGGCAAAATCGGGCGCATCCCGGCGGTCGTTTTATTTCTGGTGCTGATCGTCGGCGGCAATATTTTATGGGGCGGGGTGATCAAACCGCGTCTGGCAGGCAACAGCGAAGAGCAGAAAATAGACCAGGCGCTGGAAGCCCTGCCGCTGTATAACACCATCAAAATGCAGGAACCGGCGCTTTACGCACAAATCCGCAGCAATATCCTGAAGATGAAAAAAGAGGGCAAGCCGCAGCAGGAAGCGATCGACACCGTGAAACCGATGGTGTCCGTTCTGCTCTCGCAGCGTATCACCCATGCGCCGGACGCCAATGTAAACGAGGCGATGCAGGTCAATCTGGAAGAAATGCAGACGTTGCAGGCACGCAAAGACGGCAGCTGCTTTAAATTCCTTTACCCGCAGGTCAGTGGCGGGATTAATACTGCCGAGGTTCTGCCACCGGCGTTGTTCCAGAAAGATCTCAATACCATGAATGATTTACTGCTGGCGACCGGCAGCGGGCAGACTGCGCAGCCTGAAGCCGTCAGCGCCGAAAAAGTGGTGCAGATGATGGCGCCGGTGCGCGAGGCGCTGGCGAATATGTACGGCGAGCAATTGCAGATGTTCAGCGACCTGACCAAACCGGACGTCGATCGCGAAAAAGTCTGTGAAATTTCCATCAGCCTGTATTCCGGCATTCTGGCACTGCAACCTGCGGATTCTGCAGCGATCCTCCGTCAGATGCTGGGTAAAAACGACTAATCTGACAAAGGGCAGCCCTTTCTCCGGGCTGTCCCTTTTCAGACAATGAAACAAACAGACAATCCCTACTATTCTTCTTAATAAGAAAGAGTATTCTTCTTCCGCTTTTCTAAAACAATAATTTTTCGAGCTTCCGGAATCATCCTTCTATGCAAAAAATGTTAAGAGTGCCGTTGCTGCTGGCATTGTTGTCATGTTTATTCCTGACGCCGGTGCTGAGTTACGCGGACGACAGTACCGGTCAGCCTGACACAGCAGAACAACCGGTAAAAGTGAATGTCAGTACCGCCTTACCGGCATTACAAAAGCGTCTGGATCAGCTTAAACAACAGGTTTCATCGGCGAAAACGGATAAGAAATACACTGGCCTGACCGATGCCGCCCAGAAACTGGCAGAAGATGCCGACAAGCTGAATGCTGCGCTGACCCCTCAGCTGGCGCAGGTGCAGGCGCAGCTGGACGTTCTTGGCCCGGCACCCGCTCCGGGTACGCTCACTGAAACGCCGCAGGTGATCAGTCAGCGTAATAAGCTTAATGCCAGCAAAACGCTGATGACCACACAACTTGAGCAGACCAAAGCGATTGCCGTTGGCGCGCAAAATCTGTCTTCGCAAATCGCAGGCTTACGTCGTGATGCACTGAAAACCCAGATTGCGCTTAATACCGGCAGCATTCTCGGCAGCAATTTCTGGGCACCGCTGATTACGCCAAACGATGATGATGCGGCGCGTTTTGATGATTTTGGTTCGCAGGTTAAAGATGCCTGGACGCAGGCGTGGAGTGATGACTGGCGCGTCGCCACCGGCATTTATCTGTTTCTGGCGCTGGTGATTGGTGTGTTTGGTCGCCACGTGCTGGATAAACCGATGAACTGGATCCTGCCGCGCTGGTTGCCACAGGGACGCTTTCGTCGCAGTTTCCTGGCCTGTTTCACCACACTGAGCACCACGTTAACGCTGGGCATCAGCGTCCAGTTGCTGGGCTATATTTTCACCCGATTGCCGGATACTTCGCCGTGGGTGACAGAATTCGCCGAACAACTGGTCGAGCTGACCTATTTCTCTGCGGTGATCGCCGGGCTGGGTATTGCGTTACTTTCCAATAACCATCCGTCCTGGCGTCTGCCGGGGATTGCGGATCCGCTGGCGAAAACGCTGGCGTCATTCCCGGTTCTGCTGGCAGGCTTCATTTTCCTGTTCGGCATTATCGAACAGCTTAATAATCTGGTTGGTGCCAGCGTATCCGCCACCTTATTTGGCAACGGGTTAGCCGCGTTACTGGTTGCGCTCAACTGTCTGATAGCACCGGTTCGCGTCAACCGTATGCGCCGCAAGATGAAGGCAGAGGGCGAGCAGACCGAAGCGCGCTCCACGCTGGCAGGGCTTATCCACCTGGTGATCAGCCTGACCGCTTTTGTCATTCTGATGGCGTTGCTGATCGGTTACATCCCGCTGGCGCGTTTCGTGACCTTCGAGCTGCTGTGGATTGGTCTGGTGGTCAGTTGCCTGTACCTGCTGATCCACTTCGTGGTTGATCTCTGCGAAAGCGTGTTTTCGCCGACCACGCACAGCGGCAAAATCCTCAAAGGCACGCTGAGCGTCAATGACCGCCATCTGTCTCTGGCCGCCACATTATTCTCGGCAATCGGCAAAACCGCACTGCTGCTGATGGCCGCCGTTGCGCTGCTAAACGGTACGTTCGGTACCACGACGCCGCTGGAACTGCTGGCAAAAATCGTCGATATCTGGGGCGGAAAGGGCCTCGAAAGCATGAACATCATTCCGGCGCACGCGGTTAACGCGGTGCTGTGTCTGGTGGTCGGCTGGTATATTCTGCGCTCTGCACGTCGCTGGCTGGACAACGATTTCCTGCCGAAAACCATGATGGATCGCGGGATGCGCGCCTCACTGGTGACGCTGTTCACCAACGTGGGTTATGTGCTGATCATCCTGCTGACGCTGTCGTCGCTGGGCATTGAATGGAACAAACTGGCATGGATCGTCAGTGCGTTGTCAGTCGGTATCGGTTTTGGTCTGCAGGAGATTGTGAAGAACTTTATCTCCGGTCTGATCCTGCTGACAGAACGTCCGGTTAAAGTGGGCGATTTGATCAGCATCAGCGGCGTAGAAGGGGACATCCGTCGTATTAATGTCCGCGCTACTGAAATTCAGCTGAGTGATAAATCCACCGTGATTGTGCCGAACTCACAGCTGATATCGCAGAACGTGCGTAACGCCACCATGGGTAACGCCCAGGGCGTGGCGACGATCGCACTGACATTCCCGCTGGATATCGACCCTGAACAGGTGAAGACATTGCTGCTGGAAGCTTACAACCTGCACGAATCCATTCTGGAAAATCCACCGGCATCGGTAAGTTTCAAAGAACTTGGCCCAACCGGGATTGTGCTGAGCGTGACCGGTTACGTAAACAGCCCGCGCATGGTCAGCGGTACACGCAGTGATTTGCTGTACGAAATCCTCAAAATGCTGCGGGCAGCGGGGATCAGTCTGAGTCAGACGCAGACGATGATTTTGGAAAAACCGGCAGAGAGGGTTGTTCCGGTGGAGGAGCAAAGATAAAAACATTCTGCCGTTGAATTTAAGATCATGCGGGCGTTTCAGAAAGCTTGCTGAATGAGAGGTTGCAGACCTGAGGCTGCAATCCCGAAATGAAGGCACCGCGCAGCGGCAAGGTTTCCAGCCTGTCACAAAGGTAACTGAAACATGGCTGACTGCGATAGCGCGCAGTGAAAAAGCGAGGAGGAATCCAAAGGAGGAAAAGCACTTTTCTCCTTTGGGCGGTTTCGGCGCAGTGCGTCAGGTGAGCACTACACATGAAAAACCGAAATTTTCTCGATCAGCTTTCAGTGCAACTCAGAAACCGAAATTTTCTCGACCAAGCCTGCACTGCAAGTGCTAATTCCGCCTCCTGTGCGCCAGCAAATAAACCACCGGGATGACCAGCATCGATAATAACGGCGCACTCACCATTCCGCCGATCATCGGCGCGGCAATGCGTTGCATCACTTCTGAACCGGTGCCTCCGCCCCACATAATCGGCAGTAAACCCGCCATAATCGTGGCGACCGTCATGGCTTTTGGCCGGACGCGCAGCACCGCGCCGTGGTGTATCGCCTCGCACAGTTCTGCTTCAGTCATTTCTTCACCGGCTTTGTGCTGACGTTGTACCGCCTGATTCAGATACAGCACCATAATTACCCCGAACTCTGCGGAGACACCTGCCAGCGCGATAAAGCCAACTGCGGCGGCGACCGAGAGGTTAAAGCTGAGCAGATACAACAACCACACGCCGCCGGTCAGAGCAAACGGCAGTGTCGCCATAATCAGCAATGCATCGCGCACGCTGCTGAATGTGACATACAACATCACAAAGATGATCAGCAGCGTCACCGGCAGCACGATTTTCAGTTTCGCCGTGGCGCGTTCGAGATATTCGAATTGCCCCGACCAGCTCACCGTGACACCTTCAGGCAATTTCACCTGCTGCATCACCTCCTGCTGCATGTCTTCGACGGCAGATTTCAAATCGCGGCCGCGTAAATCCACATAGATCCAGTCCGAGAGGCGGGCGTTTTCGCTTTTCAGCATCGGCGGGCCGTCGGTGACGTTAACCGAAGCCAGCGCCGACAGCGGTACCTGCGCGCCGGAGGCAGTCAGCACCGGTAAATCACGCAAGGCCTGCACGTTGTCCCGCAGCTCTCGCGGATAGCGCAGGTTAACCGGATAACGCTCGCGGCCTTCCAGCGTTTCGCCGATATTCTCCCCGCCGACCAGTGTTGATACCAGTGATTGCAGCTCGGCAACCGTGACACCGTAACGTGCGGCTTCGCGGCGGTTGATATCAATATCGACATAACGGCCACCCTCCAGCCTTTCGGCCAGCGCCGAGGTGACGCCGGGCACCTGCCTCACGATATGCTCAATCTGCTGCGCAACGGCTTCGATTTGCGCGATGTTATTGCCGTTCACCTTGATACCTACCGGGCTTTTGATGCCGGTCGCCAGCATGTCAAGACGGTTGCGGATAGGCGGCACCCAGACGTTGGCGATGCCGGGTAATTTCACCGCATTATCGAGTTCCGTCACCAGTTTGTCCGGCGTCATGCCAGGCCGCCACTGGTCGCGGGGCTTAAAGCGGATGGTAGTTTCAATCATGGTCAGCGGCGCAGGATCGGTGGCGCTGTCGGCGCGTCCGGCTTTACCAAACACGCTGGCGACTTCCGGCACGGTTTTGATTAACCGGTCCGTTTGCTGTAATAAACGCGCGGCTTCACGGGCGGAAATCCCCGGCAGCGTGGACGGCATATACAGCAGATCGCCTTCATCCAGCGGCGGCATGAATTCACTGCCGAGTTTCGCCAGCGGATACAGTGACACCAGCAGAAACAGGGCGCTGCACAATAGCGTGGTTTTCGGACGTTTCAGCACGGCAGAGAGCACCGGCTGATAGACGGCAATCAGCCAGCGGTTAATTGGGCTGGCGTTTTCATCAGGGATTTTCCCGCGAATGAAATAGCCCATCAGCACCGGTACCAGCGTGATGCCGAGCCCGGCAGACACCGCCATCGCGTAGGTTTTGGTGAATGCCAGCGGCGAGAACATCCGGCCTTCCTGCGCCTCCAGCGAAAATACCGGAATAAACGACAGTGTGATGATCAGCAAACTGCAAAACAGTGCCGGACCGACCTCTGTGGCGGCGCGCTCAGACACTTTCCAGTAATCCGCAGATGTTGGCTGCTGGCCAGGATGATCGTGCCGCCATTGTTCCAGCACCTTATGCATATTCTCGATCATCACAATCGCCGCATCCACCATCGCCCCGATGGCAATTGCTATCCCGCCAAGTGACATAATATTGGCGCTGACGCCCTGATAATGCATGACGATAAACGCGCCGAGAATGCCAAGCGGCAGGGTGATGATCGCCACCAGCGCCGAGCGGAAGTGGAACAGAAACAGCGCGCAGACGACGGCCACTACCACGAATTCTTCCAGCAGTTTGTGCGAAAGCGTTTCGACAGCGTGTTCTATCAGCGGCTGGCGGTCATACACCGGCACGATTTCCACGCCCGCAGGTAAGGTTCGGGCAAGAGCGTTAAGGCGCACTTTTACGGCTTTCAGCGTTTCAAGCGCGTTTTTGCCTGAGCGCATGACGATGACGCCACCTGCCACTTCGCCTTCACCGTTAAGTTCCGCGACGCCGCGCCGCAGTTCAGGGCCGGTGCGTACCGTCGCAACATCGGAAAGCAGCACCGGAATGCCGCTGTTTACCGTCACCACCACATTATTGAAGTCCTCCAGACTTTTAAGATAGCCGGAGGTGCGCACCATATATTCGGCTTCGCCCATTTCCAACAGCGAACCGCTGCTTTCCTGATTGGCGCTCTGTAATGCGCTGACTAACTGCTGATGGGTGACGCCACGGGCGCGCATCCGCTGCGGATCGGCGACTACCTGATACTGACGCACCATGCCGCCGATGCTGGCAACTTCAGACACATTCGGCACGGTTTTCAAATCATAACGCAGCGTCCAGTCCTGCAATGCCCGCAACTGCTCCAGACTGTGTTTACCGGTTTTGTCGATCAGCGCATATTCGTAAATCCAGCCGACGCCGGTGGCATCCGGTCCCAGCGAGGCTTTGGCTCCGGCAGGCAGTGAAGATTGCACCTGACTCAGGTATTCCAGCACGCGGGAACGTGCCCAGTAAGGATCGGTGCCATCATCGAACAGCACATAAACATAGGCATCGCCGAACATCGAAAAGCCGCGTACGGTTTTGGCACCGGGGACGGAAAGCAGCGTAGTGGTCAGCGGATACGTCACCTGATCTTCAATGATTTGCGGCGCTTTGCCCGGATAACTGACGCGCACGATCACCTGCACATCAGACAGATCCGGCAGGGCGTCGAGCGGTGCTTTCTGCAATGACCAGATGCCCCAGCCCGCCATCATCAGCGCGGCCAGTAACACCAGCAGCCGGTTCTTCAGCGACCAGCGGATCACGGCGGCAATCATAAATCACCTCCGTGCTGATGCGTTTCCAGGGCCGGAGTGTTGGCGGCAGGCAGCGCACTGCGCAGGCTGGCTTCGGAGTCGATCAGGAACTGTCCGGAAGTGACAACAGACTGACCTTCCTCAAGGCCGGAAATTACCTGCGTCCAGCCATCACGCATCGCACCGGTCGTCACTGCCTGCGGAGTGAAATGCCCGTTGCCGTCGTCGAGCAGCACGGTATTGCGGCTGCCGGTCTGGATCAGGGCTTCCTGCGGGATCGCCAGCACCTCCGTCTGCGCACTGACATCCGGCGAGAGATTGAGATACATGCCGGGGCGCAGTTTTTCCTGCGGATTATCCATTACCACCCGGGCTTTCAGCGTGCGGCTGACGGTATCGACATCCGGCAATAATTCGCTGATCGTGCCGTGAAATACCTCGCCCGGCTGGCTTACGGCGGTGGCGGTCACTTTACTGCCCGTCTTAATCTGACCGGCGGCAGAAGGCGGGTAGTCCAGAACAATCCACACCTGTTTCAGGCTGGTCAGTTCGAACAACGGCTGCGTGGCGCTGACCTGTGCGCCTTCGCGGACGAAAAGCTGGCTGAGATAACCGTCTTCCGGCGCGAGCACATCAATGCGGGTTTGCGGCTGCCCGGTTTTATCGACGCGGTGCAAAATGTCTTCCGGCATAAACTGTAACGCCAGACGCTGGCGTGCGGCGGCGTTGAGGTTGCGGTCACCCAGCTGACGCACTGCCAGATATTCCTGCTGCGCAGCGGTCCAGTCGGGTATCCACAGCGTCGCCAGTTTCTGGCCTTTCTTCACCGGCTGCTGGCTGGCGGCGACATACAGTTTTTCGACTAAACCGTTTGCACGCGCCGCGACCGTACGCAGACTGCGTTCATCGGTGCTGACAGTGCCGTAAACATTCAGCGGTGCCGATAACATCCGTCGTTGCACCTTTTCACTGCGCATACCGAGATTTTGCTGCTGACGGGCGCTGACCGTCACACCGCCGTCATCCGTCACTTCATCGGCATAGCGCGGCATCAGGTCCATATCCATAAAGGGTGATTTACCCGGTTTATCGAAACGCTGATCCGGTGTCATCGGGTCATACCAGTACAGCACTTTGCGTTCAGCGGGCGCGGCGGAAGCCTGCGTTTGCGCGGGCTGGCTGTGGCGGCCGGCGACATAACCGGCAGCCAGTGCGGCCAGGATGGCGGCAGCCAGCAGGCTGTAAGTTTTCATGCCAATCATTATTGATTCTCCTGTGGCGCAAGATAGCGCAGGGCGACCCAGGAACGGGCAACCTCCAGTTCGGCATTACGTTCGGCAAGCTGGCTGTCCAGCAGGGTGCGACGCGCTTCGAGGACGTCATTCAGGCTGCTTTTTCCTGCGCGGTACTGCGCCTGAATCACGCTGATACGCTGGCGTTGCAACGGGATAACGTCATTTTTCTGCCGCTGCCAGAGCGTACTGGCGGCCTGATATTGCGCCAGCAAACTGGTCAGCTGCGCCTGATGGTCACGCACCAGCTGTGCCAGCCGGTCATTACTTTCCAGCGCCATCGACTGATCGGCGGCGTGATCTTTATCCTGCCGCGACGCGGTAAACAGAGGCAGATCGACGGTAAACATCACACCCGCCAGATCCTCATAACGGTCGGCGCGGTGGGCGTAATACACTTCCACGCCGACATCCGGCAGGGCGGCAATCGCCGACTGCGAAGATTTCGCCTGCGCGACCTCGGCCTCACGCCGCGCCTGAATAATTTCAGGGTGCTGCTCGACGCTGCCCGACCGCGAAGCCTGAACCGGCAGGGACACAACATCCGGAATAGCGCCGTTGATTTCAGGCTGATCGATGCCAGTCAGCTGGCTTAACCGGGTACGCGCCAGCTGAACATCGCGTTCTGCCTGCGTCAGCTTGTCCTGCATGCTGATCAGGGTCAGGCGGGCATCGAGCACGGAAGCGGGCAGCGAACTGCCACTGCTGACACTGCCGCGTGAAACGCCAATCTGCCGCGAGCTCTCATCCACCAGCTGCTGTATCTGGCTGACGTTTTGCTCGCCGATAGCCAGCTCCATCCAGGCGAGGGCAGCATCACGCTGCAGGCGCGCCCGGATACTCTGGCTGGTGGCGGTGATCTGGCGGGATTCGGCGCGCAGCGTGTCGGCTTTTCGCTGGCGTTTATTGCTGCTGACGTAATCCTGCATGATGCCGATGCGTTCCATGGTCATGCCTTCACGGCTGAACCGGTCGGTATTGCCGCCACTAACCGGCAGATTTTCGATGCCAAATTTCAGCTTCGGATCCGGCAGCTGCATGGCTGAATCCGCACGGTTATCCAGCGCGTTAATCTGATGACGGCTGGCAGAAAGCTCGGCGGAGTAATCCTGCGCGGCGACCAGCGCCTGCGGCAAAGTGACGGGTGTGGCAAAGGCGCTGAGCGGCATAAAAGCCAGCAGCCATTGCCACGTCACCCCTGGGTGACGCGGTAAAATAAACATGGTGTAACTCCCGGTCAGTTTTTCAGCGGTGTCAGGGTCTGTAACTGATAAGCGGACTCAGTTTTGACAAAGCTAAAGGCGACCGGTGTTCCGGCGGGCAGGGAGCTGGCGGCAATTTCCGCCGGCAGGCCGAAGTTCATGGTCATCGCTGGCCATTTCAGTGCCGGAATAGCGTGATGTGAAATGCTCACGCGGTCAGACTGCCATTGAGTGATCACGCCCTGCGATTCATATATCTGCGCAGTTTGCTGCATCGCCATATGATCGTGATCCATTGGCATGGAATCCGCAAAGGAATAAACGGGAATAAAGAAAAGACTAATGAATAATAAATTTAAAACTGCACGCATGGGAATAACTCCAATACTGTCATCAGATAAAAATAGCCATTTTTCGGTTAAATTAATGGCAAATAAATTTCATTGAATATTGAGTGCTGAAAAGCACTCAGGACAGCGGGGGCTATTCTCTGTATCGGCAGAACTGAACTTCAGCGGGAGGCGCTATGACCGGCGGAGCAACCCAGTCCGCGGTGGTGACAGCTGTACTGGCATTGACGAGGATCACCGGCAAAGCAGGAACAACAGGCAGGGCAACAACAGGGGCAGAACCGCTGTCAGACTGGGTTCTTTCCGGTACACAATGCTTCTCACACAACACCGACTGACTTTGCATATGCTCAGGGGAATCAGGCATTTGCATCGTGATATTATGCGCCATTGCGGAGTTTTCCACCGGCGGGCGCATGTCGCACTGATGGCTGGCGAGCGCCAGCTGGGAATTGAGGATCAGCCAGCACAACGCGAACAGCAACGCACTGACCCGCTTGCCGGGCAAGCGCAGTGAATGCATAAACTGTGAAATCGCGAAACGCACTGACATGATGAATATTAATTCCAAAAGGAGAATGTGACCGAGTATATAAGGAAATAATGTGAAGAGGAAAGAAAGAAACAGGGTTAGTCAAAACTAAATTGTCAGGAAAATTAAAGAATGCGAATAACAGCCGTTTCTGTTATTCGCATGTTAATTAACTTGCTGCTTCCGGTGATAATAAACTTAAAGCCAGCCGGATTTTTTGAGTTTCCAGTAAAGCCATCCGCAACCGACGACAGTCACACCCAGTGTTACCGGATATCCCCACCAGTCGTCCAGCTCCGGCATATTTTTAAAGTTCATACCGTACAGACTGAAAATCACCGTCGGGATTGCCAGGATCGCCCCCCAGCCTGCCAGCCGCTGAACCACTTCATTCTGATGCACCGACACCAGCGCCAGATTGACGTGCATGGCGTTGGAGAGCATTTCGCGCACATCGTCGGTGGTGCGGATGACCTGATTGGCGTGGTCCTGTACGTCGCGGATATAGGCGCGCAGGCTTTTAGGCATCAGTTCTTCATAATGATGACTGAGCTGATTACAGATATCTTCCATGGGTACCGCGGAATTGCGCAGCGATAGTAAGTCACGTCGCAGGCTGTAAACTTGCTGAACTGCATGCTGATTAAAGGTGTTCTGGAACATCATTTTTTCGATGGCATCAAACTGCCCGGTATACTGATGCAAAATTTCCAGATAGTTATCAACGATGGAATCGAGCACGCAATACAGCGCATAAGCCGGCCCTTTACTCATCATTTCCGGGCGTTCTTCGGCATGTTTACGGATGTCTTTGTAACTGGATGAGGCACCGTGACGCACGGTGATCAGGAAGTTTTTGCCAAGAAAAAGGTGTGTCTCGCCGTACTCGATGGTTTCATTCACTTTCTGCGCAGTGTGCGTGACGATAAAAAGGGATTCGCCGTATTGCTCGATCTTCGGCCGCTGATGGGCGGTCAGCGCATCTTCAATCGCCAGGTCGTGCAGGCCGAATTCTTCCTGAATGCTGCGCATGTAGGCGTCTTCAGGTTGCCATAATCCCAGCCAGACAAAGGTATCTGGTTCTTTCAGCACTTCGCTGATGTCTTCGACCGTCACATCCTGCAATCGCTTACCGTCGCGGTAAGCCACGCTGTTGATCACTGAATCACAGCTGGGTTTTTTATCTTCGTTGGAAATGGAATTCATGGTTTTACCCGATTGTTATTCAGACGAAAATCCCGCCCGCAGGCAGGATGATTTCAGTGTCTGAACAGAATAGCGCAGTCTGATAGAAAAGCGCTGACCGGGAATCTTAAAAGATGAATCACTTTGTAACGGTTATCCTGACAGATTTTTCATTGCCTGCCCGACCACGCCTTCTGATTTTATCTCTTCGCATTGATCCTGTTGTATGAACTTGCGTTACGGTGTCACGCCGGACGTGGTTTGTACTTTCACATCTGGCGTCGCCGCCGGACCAAACACGGTATAGGTCGGCAAATCAACGTTCTGATAGGGTTCCCAGCCGCCGCCCAGCGCTTTATACAATGACACCAGGTCGGTGCTGGTTTTCACTTTCGCTTCAGCGGATTGCTGATGCGCCTGCGCCAGCTGACGTTGTGCATCAAGCACGTTGATGAACGTCGATAGCCCCTGGCGGTAACTGTCGCTGGCCAGATCAAACGCGGTTTGTAACGCTTCAGTTGTCTGGTCTAAACCGCTGACCTGATCCTGATCGGTACGGTAATTCACCAGCGCATTATCGACATCCTGTAACGCAGTCAGCACGGTCTGACGGTAATTCAGCGCTGCATTGGCCTGTTGCGCACGGGAAAGATGCACGCTGGACACCAGACGACCGCCCTGGAAAATCGGCAGGGAAATCTGCGGGCCAAACGAGTAGAAATGGCTGCTCCAGTTATCGAGATAACTCACGTCGGTATTACGCATACCGAACTGTCCGGTCAGGGAAATACTCGGGAAAAGCTGTGCGACGGAAACCCCGATATTGGCAGTCGCTGCGTGTAAATCCGCTTCGGCTTTACGCACGTCCGGACGACGGCGGGCCAGCTGTGACGGCACGCCGACCGGCACGGCAGCGGGCAGGGCAGGCATCGGTTTCGGCGCGGAAAGTTCAGCATCCAGCGAGCCCGGTGTCTGACCGAGTAACACCGCCAGTCCGTTCATCGCCTGACGTTCCTGTGCCTGATATTGCGGCAACTGAGCGCGCAAAGATCCTAACTGCGCACGGGCATTTTCAACATCTAATTGGGGAGAGAGCCCGTTCTGCTGACGGTTTTGCGTCAGATCTAACGTTTGCTGCGCCACGTCGATTTGCGTCTGAATGGCGGCTGTCACACTTTGCGCGCCACGCAGTTGCAGATAAGCACGTGCGACTTCCGCTTCCAGCGACACCAGTGCATCGTTGCGCTGTTCGATGGAAGACTGAGTCTGCGCGTTTGCGGCTTCGACCTGACGGCGCGTGCCGCCAAATAAATCCAGTTCCCAGCTGGCGTCGAAACTGCCCTGATACAAGTTCACCGGGCGGGTGGCGGTATCAATGGCACCGGACGCTTCCGGACCAAGTTCGTTGAGCTGCTGGGATGCGCCGCTGGAATCGAGAATACCTTTCAGGCCGAGCTGCTGACGCGTCATTTTCGCGCTGCCCTGCACTGAAGGCAGCCACGCACCTTCGGCCTGTTTCACCTGCTCACGGGCACCGGCGATACGCAATACCGCCTGTTGCAGGGAGATATTCCCGGCAATGGCGCGGGTGATCAGACTGTCGAGCTGCGGATCGTTAAACGCTTTCCACCACAACGGATTCGGCTCAGAAGGCAGGGCAATTGACGCGCCGTCTTTGTCTTTCGGAGGAGTCATATCGTTATACGCGGTCGGAGTCACCGGGTTGGGCTTCTGGTAATCCGGGCCAACAGAGCATGCTGCTAATACCAGCGTTAATGTCGAGAGTGTCAGGAAACGGGTGCCTGTATGCAAAACCCCCTCCCGGCCTCCCCCTTCGCAGGGGGAGGAGCAGGAAGGCATCACGGATGGCTGAATTCTCAGAGTAGAGCTTTTCTTGTTCAACTTAATGTGCTCCGGCATTACCTTCGCTCTTAACTGGCGAAAGCAGGAAACAAAACGGGATCAAAATAACGGCGACGATGGCGCAATAACCGAACACATCGATGTAAGCCAGAATGCGCGATTGCGAAATCATCTCCTGATACATGCGCACGGTCGCCAGCTGCATCGGGTCGCCGACGATGTGGGCGAAATCACGAATAGCCTCGGCGCTTTTGCTGACCGCCTGATTAAACTGTTCGTTGAGCGGCGACATGTTATGCACCATATGGGCGCTGTGTGCCTGCGTTCGTTCAGTCACACCGGCAGTCGCCAGCGAAATACCAATCGACCCCGCAACGTTACGGAACATGGTAAACAGCGCGGCGGCGTCGGCGTTCATTTTTTGCGGGATGGTAATAAATGCAATAGTCGTCAGCGGCACAAACAGGAAACCGAGGCCTATCGACTGCGCACTGCGATACATCACCAGCGTGGTGAAATCGACATTCGGTGTCAGCGTCGCCGAATAGATAAACGAAGCTGCCAGCAGGAAGAAACCGAACGCAATGATGTAACGCGTCTGCACGACGGGCATCAGTTTCAGCACCAGTGGTATCGACAGCACGATCAGTATCGCGCCCGGCGACATCACCAGCCCGGAAAGCGTGGCGGTATACCCCAGCTGCTGTTGCGCCAGTTGCGGGATCACCACAGAGCTGCCGTACAGAATCATCGCCATCCCGGCCATCAGCAGACCCGCCACGGCGAAGTTTTTATCCTTCATACAGCGCAAATCGACCACCGGTTTTTTGGCGTACAGCAACCAGTAAATCGCCCCGACAATCCCGGTCGCGGCCAGCACGGCGAAGGTCACGATGAAGCCGGACTTAAACCAGTCGTCATCCTCACCACGGTCCATCATCACCTGTAAGCACCCTAAGCCCAGCGCAATCAGCCCGATACCGATGTAATCAATACTGAGCTTGCCTTTGGCCTTACGCTCCCACGGTGGATCTTCCAGCAACTGATAAATCGCCAGCAGGGCGATAATGCCCACCGGAATGTTGATCAGAAACACCCAGCGCCAGCTGAAGTTATCGGTGATGTAACCGCCCAGCGTCGGGCCGACAACCGGCGCGACAATGATGGCAATCGAAGACAGACCAAATGCCTTGCCGCGATCTTCCGGTTTGAAGTAATCGAGCAGAACCGATTGCTGAATTGGCTGCAAACCACCGCCGAAAAAGCCCTGCAAAATGCGGAACAGGATCATCTGCCACAGTTCGGTGGCGATGCCGCACAGGAAAGAGCATACGGTGAACATACCAATACAAATCAGGAAGTAGGTTTTGCGGCCCATGACGCGGCTGAGAAACGCAGAAATAGGCAGCACGATACCGTTCGCCACCAGATACGACGTCAGTACCCAGGTCGATTCATCATAACTGGAGGACAGCGAACCGGCGACGTGCGGCAGCGCCACGTTGACGATGGTGGTGTCCAGGATTTCCATGAACACCGCAATGGTTACAACGGCGGCAACTGCCCACGGATTGGCCTTGGGTTTCCAGTAGCTGCGATCTTCATTCATTCGACGGTCACCGTCGGTTCGACTGACAGACCCAGCGGCAGGTGATGATTTTCATCCAGACCGCTGTCGATGACGATTTTCACCGGCACGCGCTGAACAATTTTCACGTAGTTACCGGTGGCATTTTCAGCCGGGAAGGCCGAGAAGCGCGAGCCGGTGCCTTGCTGAATACTGTCAACGTGGCCGTGAAGTTTGATGTCCGGGAAGGCATCAACGGTGATTTCCACTTTATTGCCGGGACGCATACGTTCGAGTTGTGATTCTTTATAGTTAGCGGCGATCCAGATATCTTTCGACACCACGGAGAACAGCGAAGTACCGGCCTGAACCAGCGTGCCGAGCTGCACATTACGCTTGGTGACATAGCCGTCGAACGGTGCCCGAACCTGCGCATAGGAAAGATTCAGCGTGGCAGTTTCCAGCTGGGCTTTCGCCTGCTCAACCTGTTGCTGGCGCGCCTCAACGTTAGTTTCGGCCTGACGGATATTCAGCTGCACCTGCGCGGCAACCTGCACCTGCGCTTTGGCATTTTCCAGATCAGCCGTTGCAGAACGTACCTGCGCATTGGATGTATCAATATTTTGTTGGGTGGTGGCACGTGGATCGACACCGCGCTGGCGGCGGAAATCCGCGGTGGCATTCAGCAAGTTGGCTTCCGCACGGGTTTGCTGGGCTTTTGCCTGCGCCAGCTGCGCCGGATATTGCACTTTCGCCAGGTCGTACTGCGCCTGCGCCTGATGCAACTGGGCGACGGCCAGACCGAGCTGCGCCTGTGCCTGATCGCGTTGCGCGGTGGCGTCACGCGGATCAATCTCGACCAGCAGATCGCCTTTTTTGACGAACTGGTTATCTTTCACCGCCAGTTTCGTGACATAACCGGCGATTTTCGGTGCGATGGTCACGGCATCGCCTTCGGTGAAGGCGTCATCGGTGCTTATCTGATCTTTGGTCATCAGCCACCAGACCAGCGACACCACCACCATCACTACCACGACAATCCCGAGGATGATCAGTGGCTTCTTGCCCGGACCTTTACGCTTTTCCTCGTTATCCTGATTGTCGTTATCGGACTCTTTATCGGACCCTTTCTGGTCTTTAGTGTCTTGCTTGTAACCTTCTCCTGATTTGACCTGGCTGGAATCGAGTTCTGAGTGTGCGTCTTCAGACGCGGAAGGCTTGTTGTTTTTTTCGTTTGTCATAATGCTCATCTGATTATCGGTGCGCGCGCGCCGGAACAAAGAAATCTTGTTTTAAGCTAGATTGTATTGATGTAAATGCAAGTAAATATAGGTCAATAAACCTCAGCGAGAGCACGAAGATCCAAACCATAGGGAAGGTCTTAAAATGACGAAATGGGTTATACTGCGGAGCTGGTATTTGTATTTATCAAATAAATTTGATTCTTTGCTTCAGGAAATTCTTGTGATCACTTCCCAAAAACATCTGCTCCGCAGGAGCAAACCATGAGCCGTCCAGCGCCTTCCTATAAAGGCCTGACGCGCATTGCCTCGCTGGTATCCTTGTGTGTGGCGCTGGTTCTGGTCTGCGTAAAAGTCTGGGCATGGGCCGCAACCGGATCGATTGCATTGCTGACCTCAGCGGCTGACGGACTGGTCGATGTGCTCGCTTCGATGGTGACATTAATCGGTGTGCGCTATGCCATCCGGCCGGCAGATAAAGGCCATCGGTACGGGCACGGTAAAGCCGAAGCGGTCGCGGCCTTTGTTCAGGCGTTGCTGCTGGGTGCGGCGGGGCTGGTGCTGGGCGGTGAATCCATCGGACGTATCATCAATCCTGAACCTCTGGCGCAACTTGGTTTGGGGATTTGGGTCATCATCGGCAGCTCCCTGGCGGCCACCGGTTTAGTGCTGATGCAAACGTACGTGGTGAAACGCACGGGTTCCACTGCCATTGCCGCTGACCGCGCGCACTACGTCACGGATGTCGCGGTGAATATCGCCGTCCTGCTGGCGCTGGTGTTCGAACGTTACTTCGGCTGGACGCGTTCCGACTCCATTGGCGCATTGCTGATTTCATTCTACATGCTCTGGAACGCCCGCGGCATGGCGGCAGACGCACTGAAACAATTACTGGACAGGGAACTGAGTGCTGATGACCGTAAGCGTGTCAAAGCGGCGGTATTAAGTGTCGAAGGCGTTCGAGGCGTTCACGACATCCGTACCCGCAACGGCGGCGACCGCGTGTTTGTCGAGTTCCACGTTGAGGTCGATGGCGCCCTGACGGTTGATATCGGACATGATATTGGTGATGCAGCTGAAATGGCGGTAAGCAAACTGTTCAAGTCAGCGGATGTGACAGCACATCTGGAGCCGGACGGAATTGATGACGATCGGTTAGATAATTTATTGCACTAAGGTTTAGGCATTGGGTTGCCACCCAAACTGGCCTTAAGGTCAAGACCGTGGGCGTCGGCCCACACCGACCAGAGACCCGGTAACGCGCGGGCCTCTGGACTCCGCGCTTTTTCACTGCGCGCTATCGCTGGAACGACGAACATGTTCTGGTGCATTGGTGAGTGGCGCAAAATGTCATCGCTGCGCGATTCCCGAGTTTCAGGTTTCGAGCCTCGGGTCTCGAACCATTCACTCGGTGCCATTTTTGATCACGCCAATCCACTGTTCTAAAAGATAAAAACAGTCTTCCTTTGATTTTAAGATCGTGCGGGCGATTCAGAAATCTTGCTGAACGGAGCGGCCTGGAGACCAAAGGCTTCAGGACCGAGAGAAGGAACCGCGCAGCGGCAAGATTTCCAGCCTGTCGCTGCGATACCTGAAACATAGCCAGCGAGCGGAGCGCGCAGTGAAAGAGCCGGAGATTCCTAAGAGGCGCGGCGATAGGCGCCTCTTAGGGCCAGTTTGGGTGGCAACCCAAGGTGTTGACGTTAGCAGCGTTCAATGCAACTGAGAAGCCGAAACTCACTCAATCCTGTTTAAAGGTTCCAAAGGGATATCCCCTTTGAAAAACCATCACTTGATCGCCATGGCATCCCGCATCGTATAGAACAAATCCGTCTGGTCTGTCAGACCTGTGACATTCGCGGCATGCGGTCCGAACGCGGCGATGCGCAGCTGTGTCCCGGTGTGGCCCTGCGAATCATCTTCTGAGTTGCCGTAGCTGATGGTCATCGGTGCGCCGTCTTTGGTGGTCAGCGTCTGCGTCAGGCCAGGGGCTTTGGCATCGGCTTCAATGATCTGGCTGGAATGCGCGTGGTCGGCGGTGACGATAACCAGTGTGTTGCCGTCCTGACGGGCGAACTCCAGTGCTTTCTGTACGGCTTCATCCAGATCGACCGTTTCTCCAAACTGTCCGCATGGATTAGCAGCGTGATCCTGCTTATCAATCGAGGCCCCTTCAACTTGCAGGAAGAAACCGTTTTGACTGGTTTTCAGCAGGTCGATAGCTTTTTCTGTCATCGCCGCCAGCGTCGGGATGTCTGCAGTGCGTTGCGGATTGGCTTCACAGGTCACGGCTGGCTTATCAATGTTGCCGTGATAAGTGGCTTTCGGACCCTGCCAGCGTACCGGCATGTTGCCTTCTGAGAACAGGCCCAGCAGCGGTTTCTTCTGGTCTGCCTGAGTGATTGCACTGAGCTGTTCAGCGTTCTCCACCCACACATAACCCTGCGCCAGCGCCTGGTCTTTCAGTGATTTACCCTGATACTCACCGGCTTTTGCCAGCTGGCTGAAAGATTTTCTGCCGCCGCCCAGTGTGACATCCGCGCGAGCCTGTAATAACTGTTCAGTGATTGAACCGCGCCCGCCGTTTTCCAGGGCATTGCCGGCACATTTCTCTGCCGTTTCTTCCGGGCCGTAGCATTTGCGCGAAGTGACATGGGCGATTTGCGCTGCCGGTGTGGCGTCCTGCAATTCAGCGGTGGAAACGTTGCCGGTGGCCTTGCCGGCTGCTTTGGCAATTTCAAGGATGGTCTGGTGATCTTTACCGTTTACATCCACGCCAATTGCGCCGTTATAGCTTTTGACGCCGGTGGTCCAGGCAGTGGCGGAAGCGGCGGAGTCGGTCACATAACTCGGTTTCTGAGTCTTCTTATCGAGGGAATAATGCGTGTACTGGCCGGTCAGCGGCAGGGCATCGATGCCTTTGAAATAGCCGCCTGCGCCTTCGGCATAGTTACGCGCAGAGGTAATTTCGGAATCACCCATGCCGTCGCCAATCAGCAGAATTACGTTTTTCACCGTTTTGTCGGACAACGATGCTTTCAGTGCGGCAGTCTGATCACCACTCAGGCGGCGTGCGCCACCCGGTTCTGTCAGCACACCTTTCGCTGCGCGGTCAGTCAGCGTGTCAGTTTCAGCGGCAAGGGCGGTTGCAGAAGTGGAAAGCAGCAGGGCGGCAGTCACGGCACGGGCGATCAGAGATACAGATTGTTGCATTGTCAAAACTCCTTTTTATAAACCTTAGGAAATAAAAATACACATATAGATATTTTTTGTTACCAGCAGGTTAAGGGAGAGTTGTGACGGTTTAATGACAGCCGGAGGCTGAGGTAAAGGTCAATAATGCGGTCTGGCAATATCTTAAAACTGGTCAGCGAGGGGGGGCGCGTAGTGAAAGAGTCCGGGGGACTTTGGAGGGCGGCAATAAACTGACTGGACGGTGTGGGCGGCGAGCCCACGACCTTATATCTGATTTCGAATTTCAATGCTTTAAAGTTTGCCCACCTGCAAAACCTGATATCCGAAGAAGGGCGCACTTGCTGCGCCCTGGATTAACCCGCTATTCAGGTGTAGCCGCCTTCTTATATGGAGGTCTTAATGGTCTTTCAACAAACTCCATCGTGACAGCATTAAAGTAACGACTGGGCCAAATCGTGGAGGGAGGAACCCCAATTGCCTGACCGATCAACAATTCGCCTTTTGGCCACGGGCGGGACAAAGCATTGGACAGAGTGGATGAACCCAGACCTGCCGCGCGTGACACCGCGGCCAGAGTGGTACCTTTTTTGCGCAGTGCCGCAATAATGTCGGCAGGGTGCCAGTCCTGAAAAGGAAAAGATATATTGGGTGGATAGTTTGTGGTCATTTCGCAGTTTCCGTTGCAAAGCGATGAGATAACTACCACAAGAGGTGCAAATCTCTGGGTGATAGCTCAGACGGAGTTTGCACTACCGGGCACAACGGATGCCGGCCAGTCCGGAGACTGCCCCCTCTGAGCCACCATTGAGACATGCATATTACACGAAAGCGTAATAAGCAACAGGTGTGCAAAGGCCTCGACATATAACGTAAAGTATATATATATCGACGTTGTGACATCCGGGGTGCAAATCCCGGCCACGGATTTTGCCGCAGCAAATGCACTATAGCGTAAATAGGTAGCGTAAACCAAGCGGATAAAAACAGGCATAAATGTTGATTTATTTAGAGTTTTTATCTGTTCAGCTAATACAAAAAAAAGCCTCCCGCATCAGGGGAGGCTGGAACCATGGCTATCAACGGGTTGGATGATTCACTTCAACCGGACGTAAATCAAACAGCAATACTTCTGCCTGATCCCCGTCGGTAAAGGTCAGTTTATCTTCCTGACGAACCCGCGCACCGTCGCCGGTTCTGAACTCGATACCGTTCACCTTAATGCTGCCGCGAGCCACGTGAATATAGGCATAACGTTCTGGATCAAGAGCAACCGTAGCTTGTTCAGCACCATCGAAGAAACCGGCGTATATCTTCATATCCTGACGAACGGTCAGCGAACCTGCATCGCCTTTTGGCGAGACAATCAGGCGGAACTGACCCCGTTTGTCCGCTTCCGGCACAGAGACCTGCTGATAGCCCGGTTTGGTGCCGTTTTCCGCTGGCACAATCCAGATTTGCAGGAAATGTACGCTTTCTTCACCGGAATGGTTGAACTCACTGTGCGTCACGCCGGAGCCTGCGCTCATCAGCTGTACATCCCCCGGGACGATCACTGAGCCGGTACCCATTGAATCTTTATGCGCCAGTGCGCCTTCCAGCACGTAAGAAATAATTTCCATGTTGCTGTGAGGATGCGCGCCAAACCCGCGACCCGCTGCCACCTGATCATCGTTGATGACCAGCAGATCTGAGAAACCGACCTGTTTTGGATCCCAGTAACTGGCGAAAGAGAAAGTGTGACGGGAATGCAACCAGCCGTGGTCACCTAAGCCGCGTTGTTCAGAGAGACGTTGTTCGATCATGGTGTACTCCTCAGTGTGTCAGGGAGGAAGTGCGTTTGCGCTTCCGATGAACAGAGAATACACGTAAACTAATTTGCTCAACAATGAGGTGGCTTGACTATCACTGTCACGTTTTAGTTGACAATAATGCGGCGTGTGCAAGAGGGGAGAAAGTGATGCAGATAGAAGATCTTCGTATTTTCGTCGCGGTGATAAAAGCCGGCAGTTTCACTGCCGCTGCCGAACAGCTGTTGTTGTCTAAACAGTACGTCAGCCGTCGTATGGCTACACTGGAAGCGGGGCTGAACGCCCGACTGCTCAACCGCAATACCCGCAAACTGTCGGTTACCGAATCCGGTCAGCTGTTTGCCACACACGCGCAGCGTATCCTCGACGATATTGAAGAAGCAGAGCGGGCGGTGTCGCAAAAGCGTCAGGTGTTGCAGGGTTCTTACCGCCTGAGTATTCCGATGTCGTTTGGTATCAGCCACCTTTCGCCGCTGATTGCCGAATTTCTGGGGCAGCATCCGGCAATTCAGTTTCAGGTGGAGCTGGTGGACCGGTATGTCGATCTGGTCGGGGAAGGATTTGATATCGCGCTGCGCATCGGTAATCTGGCCGATTCTTCGCTGGTGGCGCGCCGTCTCGGTGAACTGAAACGGGTGATCTGTTGCAGCCCTCAATATCTGGAGCGCATGGGCGCGCCGCAAACGCCGGAAGAACTGTTGCAGCATCAGTGTCTGCGTTATGGCCGTGAAGGACAGACCGGCTGGGAGCTGGATCACAACGGCAAACGCCGGTTATTCGAGGTGCGCGGGCCGATTGTCAGTAACAACGGTGAAGTGCTGCGTGATGCCGCCGTGGCCGGACTCGGGCTGGTGTTGTTGCCGGAATTCATCGTCGGACCGGCGTTGCAGTATGGCGCACTGGTGCGGGTGCTGGACGATTTTCACCCCGGCGCGCTGGATCTGCATGCTATTTATCCGCAGCACCGACAGCGTAGTGAAGTCACCCGCGTGTTCCTGGACTTTTTACAGGAACGCCTTAAAGCGCAGCGCGTCTCCGCGGCGTAATTTACGGATAAAGAACGACCTCGCCGGAAATAAATGTTGTCTCACACTTTTTTCGCCATCACACAAAAATCCAGTATTTCGTAGGTTTTGCATCGTTTTTTCCTATAAAAACTGCCGTACTTTGATGTTACGCAAACGTTAACTGAAGGGGCGAAACATGAACATGTCAACTGAACAGTATCTTGATGCACTCAGTGCCACACAACCGCTGACACCGGCGCAGGCCGACGAGCTGGAAACCCGGGGTTACATTGTTATTCATAATGTTATCGACAAAGACTGGCTGGAAGATATGCGCACAGCCTTTGATTCTCTGGTGGAAAAAGAGGGTGACAATCTGGCCGTTGAACATCATCAGGAAGCGACGGCGACCCGCATCGCTAACATGATTAACAAAGGTACGGTGTGGGAAAAGGTGTGGTCGCATCCGCTGATCCTGTCCGTCTGCCATCATATTTTCCGGGGCGCGTTTAAGGTTTCCAGCCTGAACGGTCGCGAAGCGCTACATCACGGCGGACATCAGCCGCTGCATGCGGACTGGAAAAAGCCGCGCCCGGATTTCCCGAAGGTGCATCTGGTGAATGCCATCGTGGCGATTGATGATTTGAGCGCAGCCAACGGCGCACCGCGCATTATCCCGGGTACCCATCACCGGCCGGAATTGCCGGAAGAGGTGCTGGCCGATGTCGGCCTGCCGCATCCGGATGAAGTGGTGTTTGAGGCACCGGCAGGCAGCGTGATGATCTACAACGCCCACGCCTGGCACGGCGGCACTAACAACCAGACCGGAACCCGCCGCCGTGTGCTGCACAGTTTGTATATCGACCGTGAAGATGCCCAGCAGCAGGATCAGCGCAAATGGCTGAAGCCTGAAACCGCCAGCCGTCTTACGCAGGCACAAAAATGGCTGCTTGATGTGCTCTGAAACCGCATAACTGATGTATGAACACCCAAAGCCCGGTGCTGTCCGGGCTTTGATTGCCCGTTATTTTCGCAAGTTGTTCCCGCCCGTTGATCCTGCTCACACTCTCCGATTTCTCTGCCGGTCCTTAGTTGTTACGGATATGTTATTCTGAAAAGAAATCACAGAGAGAACGCCATGCTGCCAGATGTGATAGAAACACTCTTCCGGTCGGTTTCCGGCAGCGATGCGTTCGCCATCCGGTTCCCTGATAATTCCCAACCACCACCCGAACTGGCCTCGGTGGTGAGCTTCCCGCGGATAGAATTTGTTATTGAAGGCGAAGTTCGCGACCGCAGCGTGCTGGCGGAAAAAGGCCTGCTGCGCGAAGGGGATGCCATTTATATTCCCGGCGGAAAATGGAATCTGACGGTCTGGCAGCGGCCAGCCATTTTGCTCAGCATTCTGTTCAGCAAAGAGAAGCTCGGGTTCAGTTTGCAGTTCTGGGATGGCGAAAAATTTACCGGTACGGATAAGCAGAGCGTGCCACGGCTCGGGCCGCGTGTCGGATCATTTCTGCTGCAGGCGATGAATGAAATTGTCTCTAATCCCGACGATCAGCAAACCGCCCGCTGCGTGGTGGCCGGGCTGCTGAGTCACTGTCAGGAACAGCTTGCTAACCGCGCGCAGATCCTCACCCGCAGCGGCGCACTGTTTGAAGTGATCAAAAAATACATCGAAGAAAATGCCTCGTTGCCTCTGACGCGCGAAAATGTCGCGAAGCGTTTTCATATCACGCCCAATTATCTTTCCCACCTGTTTCGCAAATCCGGCGATATTGGTTTCAGCGAATATCTCAATCATGTCAGGCTCGAAAGAGCGAAGCTGTTGTTAAAAGGCTACGAGCTGAAGATCAAAGAAGTGGCGACCAGCTGTGGCTTTGTTGACAGCAACTATTTTTGCCGTGTTTTCAGAAAAAGCACCGCCCGTTCTCCCTCACAATACCGCAGCCAGTGGTTGAGTCAGTTGCCGTAACGAAGATCATGAACAGGCAAGTTGGCAGGATCAGGCAAGAAATAAAGAGAACTGTGGCTTGTTGCTGCGGGCTTTAAACCTATAGTAAATGGGTCATTAACCATTCAGGAGCTGACTGATGAAAACTGTTGGATTTGCGGCCTACGATCCTAAAAAACCGCTTGCCCCGTACGCTTTTGAGCGTCGCGGCCTGCGTGATAACGATGTGGCAATGGAAATTCTGTACTGCGGTGTCTGCCATTCAGATTTGCATACGGCGAGAAATGACTGGGGCTGGAGCTATTATCCGATTGTTCCCGGCCATGAAATTGTCGGACGCGTGACTCAGATTGGCAGTCAGGTCAGCCGGTACAAGATTGGCGATCATGTCGCAGTTGGTTGCATGGTGGACAGCTGTCAGGAATGTGATCAGTGTAAAAAAGGCGAAGAACAGCTGTGTCGTGAAGGGAATACCGGAACCTACGCCGGTTATGACCGTTTCACAAAAGAGCCGACGCAGGGCGGATATTCCAAGCATTTAGTGGTGCGCGAAGAGTTCTGTCTGCGTATGCCGGAAGGATTAGATCTCTCCAAAGCTGCACCTCTGCTGTGCGCCGGGATCACCACCTGGTCGCCGCTCAAAACCTGGAACGTTAAACCGGGCAGCCGTGTGGGCGTGATTGGTCTGGGCGGGCTGGGCCATATGGCGGTAAAACTGGCGGTCGGTCTGGGTGCAGACGTCACCGTAGTCAGCCGTTCAAATGCAAAAGAAGCCGATGCACTGGCCTTAGGCGCGAACCGTCTGCTGGTCAGCGCGGACAGCGATGCCATGGCGCAGGCACACGATCATTTCGATTTAATCATCGATACCGTGCCGGTAAAACATGACGTCACGCCGTACCTGCCGCTGCTGGATGTGGACGGCACGCTGGTGCTGGTCGGGCAGGTCGGGCCGATGGACGAATTCAACACTGTTCCGTTGCTTTTAGGCCGTCGTCGCGTTGCCGGTTCGCCAATCGGCGGGATCCGCGAAACTCAGGAAATGCTCGATTTCTGCGCGGAGAAAAACATTCTGCCGGATTGTGAAATGATCCGTATGGATGAAATCAACGAAGCGTTCGAGCGTATGGAAAAAGCGGATGTGCGTTATCGTTTCGTGATTGATATGGCGTCGCTGGATGCCCCTGCGGCCGTCTGATCAGTGACATAAATTAAAATGGCTCCTGATGAAGGAGCCATTTTTTTATGCAGAAACCGGCAACGCTCTGCGTCTTTTCAGCGGCACGGTGATGAAAATCAGACACGCAATCACCAGCCCCATCCCCGTCCAGCCCAGCGCGGGCAGCCTTTCTCCGACAATAAGCACCGCCAGTACCGCCGCCACAGCCGGTTCAAGCAGGGTGATGGTGGTCGCCATACTCGCCGGTATCCGCGCCAGCGCATAGCCGAAACAGACGTACCCCACGAACATGGGGATCAGCGCCATGTAAGCACCGACCGCCGCATTATTCCATGACGCCAGCAGCGGGGTACCGGTGGCGAACAGCACCGGCATCAGAAACACGCCGCCGAGCCCGAAGGTGGCGCCCATTGCTGCCCGTGAGCCGATTCCTCGCTGCATAAGATGACGTGCCGCCCAGGAATAAAGTGCGTAAGTCAGACCGGCAATCAGTCCCAGCCCGATCCCGATAATAACGCCGGAACCCTGACCGGCTGCCGAATGACCGGTACTTTCGGCCACGCACAGCAAAATCATTCCTGCTACGCCGATGGCAGCGCCGCTCATCCAGCGGCGTGAAAGACGTTGCCCGTCGAGCGAATATTCAATCAGCGCCGACAACAGCGGGGCGGAACCGATGGAAATCACCGTGCCCACCGTTACACCGGCCAGATGCATGGAGGCGTAAAACGCCAGCGGATAGATGCCGACTGCCAGCGCGCCGGTGACTAACATCCCCCGGTTTTGCCAAAATCTTTGACGGCTGGCAATGATGCCTTTGGCGGAAATCAGCGCCTGCAATAATCCGCCCAGTCCCATCGCCACCGCGCCTATCGCCAGCGGGCTGACGTCGGGCGCAAAGGTCGCGGCGGTGCCGGTCGAGCCCCATAAAACCGAAGCGAACAAAACGGCGAAGATCCCCAGCATGCGTTCCCTGCGCCCGACCATTAAGACGCCTCCATCATTTCAGCCGCCATCTCCATCGCCTGACGCACGCACCTGCCGTTTCCTTCCAGTCCGGCACGGGAAATCGCGCCTTCCAGCAAAAACGAAAAGTGGCGCGCCATCCGTTGTGCTTTGGCCTGGTCAGCGGGGAAGAGTTCGCAAAGATGCGCGGTCACGATTGCTTCCACCTGTTCTTTGTGTCCGCGCACCGCCACCCGTCCGGGCGCACCGGCGGGCAGTTCAGCGGCGGCATTCAGCAACCCGCAGCCACGAAAGCCGCGCTCATAAGAAAACTCAGCATGATCGTCATACGCCTGAAACACAGCCAGCACTTTCTCTTTCGGCGTGACCGCGTTTTCCACTCTCCGGGCGTAAAGTTGCAGCCATTCGTCGTGGCGGATTTCAATGTACGTCGCCACCAGTTCGGCCTTGGATTCAAAGTTGTTGTAGAGGCTTTTTTTCGCCACACCGGCTCTTTTAATAATGGCGTCGATGCCGGTTGCGGCGATGCCGTCGTTATAAAACAGAACGCGTGCTGCACCCAGAAGGCGGTCGCGGGCGCTTTGCGGTGAAGAGTCTGATGTGGACATAAGTTTTCTCGTCGCAATGAATTTGCAGTAGGTATACCAGTCTACCTACTTGTTGTAAAGTCGGTCAGCGATCAGAAAAAGTGACGATTTTGGCCGTGCCTTTATTGTGGGAAAGGGACATAATCCGGCAAAAGCCGTGGAGAGACAGCAGGTTGGACTCATCCGGCGAACAGCATTGTCGTTAACTTTTGGAGAGAAAAATGATTCATGAATGGCTGAATGCCTTACACCTTATAGCAGGCGTGTTATGGACTGGCGGGTTACTGGCGCTGGCATTAGTGAGCGTGGTGTTTCGCAGTGCGGGAACCGGCGCAAAAGAGGGACTGCGTACGCTGGCCGTCGCCGTGCAAAAATGGAACCGTTGTATCACCAGTCCGGCGATGATCCTGCTGTGGGTGGCGGGGATCTGGATGATTGTCAGTCACGGTCAGTTCCCGCACGCCTGGCTGCTGATCAAAATGGTGGTGGTACTGGTGCTTTCCGCGCTGCACGGTCTGCTTTCCGGCAACTTACGGCGTCTCGCCAGCGGTCAGCCCGCCAAAGATTTTGCGCTGGTACGCAATGCCGGAACGGTGATTGTTATCGGCGTAATCATTATCGGCATTATGGCCATCATCCGGCCTTTTTAAGTCGCTGACTCAGCACAGATCCCCGGCAGATTGATCCACGTGAAAGCGTGGATTTTTTATGTAGCGGGGTACAGATTATCAGCAGTGATTAATAGTCAGGTATGTTTTGTTACAATCTTGAATCTGGTGCAAGGATTTGCAGCGTATAAAATAGTGTTTTGAAACACGCTGAGCTGTTGATTTAACGATGAAATGGTTAACAAAAAATGCGCTCCTGTTCTCAGTCAAAACCTGTATTGCGGCATTTTTAGCCCTGTATATAGCCCTCGAACTCAATCTCGACAAACCGGCCTGGTCGATGGTGTCGGTGTACGTCATTTCACAGCTCTATTCCGCGTCAACACTTTCCAAAGCCACGTACCGCTTTCTCGGCACCGTGCTGGGAGGGGTTTTTATTTTTCTGGTGTATCCGTTTACGGTCACCGATCCGGTGCTGTTCAGCCTCAGCGTGTCGCTGTGGGTGGCGTTTTGCCTGTATCTTTCGCTGCATGACCGCACGCCTAAAGGCTACGTTTTTATGCTGGCAGGCTACAGCGCGGCGATCATGGGATTTGCCGACGTCGATACCCCCATGTCGATTACTTATACGGTGATTTCGCGTGTCGAAGAAATCACCGTCGCGATTGTCTGCAGTACCCTGATCCACATGCTGGTGTTTCCGGTGCGGATGCGCAATTTGCTGGAGAACAGTGTCAACAACTGGTACGAAAGCGCCAAAAAGTTGTGCAATGAATTGCTGACCGTGACCGCCAAAGATCCGCTGCCGGAGCGCGAACATATCCTGGTGCAGATGGCGAACTATCCGCTTAACGTGGAAACGCTGATCACGCACTGCGTGTTTGAAGGGGATTCTGCGCGCAGGCTGATCCGCCTGGTGATGGCACAGTATCAGCACCTGTCGTATCTGATCCCTACGCTGACGGCCATCGAAAAGCGTCTGAATCTGCTGGCCGAACAGCAAATCCCGTTCCCTGATTTTGTCTCTGAGACGTTCAGCCAGTTCCTGCTGTGGCTGAACAGCGCGGAACTCAGCGGCAATGCGCAAGGCATACAGGCAGAAATCCGGGCCGCGCAGGCGCGCATCAAAATGCTTTATGAAAGCGGCGAAATGACGCCGGAAGAAGGGCTGCTGTTTACCGGCCTGCTCGAGCGTTTGCAAAACTTTGTGCATATCACTGAATCGTATTACGGCGTAACCGAGCGGGTAACGCAGTTCAGCAAGGAGAAAAAGCGCAGCAAAATAAAACTGGGGCTCAGAAAGCATATCGACGAAGGGATGATCCTGCTTTCGGCGTTTTGCGCCTTCACCGCGACCATGATGGGTTGCCTGTTCTGGATTGGCACCGGCTGGCGTGACGGTGCCTCTGCGCCGATGATGGCGGCGGTTATCTGCTCTTTCTTTGCCTCGCTCGACAGCCCGATTGCTTCAATGAAAGTCTTTCTGAAAGGGGTGCTGATCGCCATCGTCATCAGCGTAATTTACGCGGTGATCTTTATCCCGATGGCGATCACCTTTGAGTCGCTGATTATCTGTCTGGCACCCGGCCTGCTGGCGCTTGGGCTGGTCATTGCTAATCCTTCGACCAATTTTATCGGCCTGATTATCGCCACGCAGATCCCCGGTTTTATCGGCATGGGGCATGATTTTAAACCTGACGTACTGGTGATTGTGAATGCGGCGATGTCGACGATTGTCGGGATTATGATTGCGCTGCTGACCACCGCGCTTATCCGTAACAAACGGCCATCGTGGACGGCCAAACGTGCGTTGCGCAAAGGTATCAAAGAGCTTTTGCAGTTCACCAGCGAAATCAAAATCAATGCGTCTTCGCTGCGCGGGCGTCAGCAATATGTCGCCAGTATGCTGGATAAAGTGAACATTATTTTGCCGCGCAACAAAGCGGATCCGTCACCCAAAGTCGCGCTGGGCGGGAATCTGATCACCGAAATCTGGCTGGGTGTGAATTGCTATGATTTTTATGCGCGTCATCAGGACGTATTGAAAAATCATAACGTTGAAACGGAAGTGCTGATGTATGAGATTAATAATTACATCAAAAAGCGGCTGAAAAATATCTACATCGGACCGCCGGATTCGTTGCTTAATGAGCTGAATCAGGCGCTGGTGCGGCTTGAAGCGTTATGCCGCGCGGACATCGAACTGTTCACGCCGCTGTTCCATCTGTTTAACATCCGAATGGCGCTTTACCCGACCGCGCGCTGGCCGGAACTGGCGTAAATAAAAGGGCAAAACTGGCCGCGCCGCTGTTCCTGAAGATGAAACAGCGGCGCGTTTTTTTATGCTTCGTTTTGAACCAGTGCAATCAGCGTGCAGGGTACCGGCGGGGTATTGCCTTCCCTGAGCACCATCAGCGTGTCGTTTTCACGCACAGCAAACAGAGGCAGCACGCCGCTGTTTTTCTCCAGGTAGTCTATCCAGCCAAAACTTTCATTGAGCTGTGTGGCTTTAATCACCGCACCTTTTGCCAGCAAAGAACTGAGCTTCGAATAGGTCGCGTCGCTGCTGAACAGCACTTCATGGCGCTGAAAACGGCTGTTTTCCTGCGAGCGGGCACCTTTGAGCGCCGGGCCGGAGCGCACAGCAAACACCTTTTCCCGCCCGAATATATGACTGAAATGATATACCGCCAGCGCGTTCTGATGACGGTTAGGCGAAAGCGCCAGCACCTGCGATACGCCGCTCAGATCCAGAAAGTTTTCCGCATGTTCCGACCATGCATTGCCGTAATAGGCCGGAATGCCGTCCATCCGCGCCTGCCGGTAATATTCCCAGCTGCTGTCGGTCAGCCGCACCGGAATATCCTGCTTCATCAGCACTTTTCCCAGCATCCGCGCCACGCTGTTTGCGCCGACGATCAGCACGCCGCGCGGTGTTTTCTGCTGCACCCGCAGCGCACGGGAAATCGCCCGGCTGGTCAGACTTTGCAGCACCACCGTGCCGATGATAATGGCGAAGACGACGGTTACCAGTTTGTCGGCCTGCGGGTAACCCATGCGCTGTAACGTCAGGGCGAACAGCGAACTGACAGCCGCCGCCACGATGCCACGGGGAGAAATCCAGCACAGCAGCAGGCGATCGCGCCAGTGCAGGGAAGAACGCCACGTTGAGACGGCAATGCACAGCGGGCGGGCGATAAATTGGACTACCAGCAGCAGGCCAATCAGCGGCCAGCCCATTTCTACCAGCGCCTGAATATCCAGCCGCGCCGCAAGAATAATGAACAATGCAGAAATCAGAATGGCCGAGAGTTCCTCTTTAAAGGCCAGAATGTCAGTGGTATCGACATCGCGCATATTCGCCAGCCAGATGCCCATCACGGTGACGGTCAGCATACCGGATTCATCTGCAAGGGCGTTGGAAAGCCCGAACGCGGTCAGCATGACCGCCAGTACGCCAAGGTTTTGCAGATAAGCGGGGATCCACACACGGCGCAGTGCGACGCCCAGCACGTAACCAGAAACTGCGCCCAGTATCAGCCCGGCAGCGGCAGTTTCGCCCAGCGTCCAGAGAAGGTGCGTCAGCGATTCGGCGTGTTCGCGCAGGGTAATGAATTCAAACACCAGCAGGGTAAAAATCGCACCCACCGGGTCGATCACAATACCTTCCCAGCGCAGCACCTGGTTAATAGCCGCATTCGGGCGCACCACGCGCATTAACGGCGCAATTACCGTCGGGCCGGTCACCACGGTCACCGCACCGACCAGCGCCGCCAGTTCTGGCTCAAAACCGAGCAGCCACCAGCAGGCGAGGCTGATCACGGCGAACGTTACCAGCATCCCGATAGTGACCAGATTGCGCACCACGCCGCCCAGCCCGCGGACTTCGTCCACACGCAGCGTCAGCGCGCCTTCAAACAAAATGATGGCGACCGAAATCGACACCAGCGGAAACAGCAGATTACCGAACAGGGCATCGGGCTGGATAACATGCGTTACCGGGCCAAGTACGACGCCCAGTAAAAGTAAAGGCAGAATAGCCGGGATTTTTAACAACCAGGCCAGCCACTGCGCCAGCAAGGATCCCAGACCAATGATGACCAGCATCAGCGGAGCCGACAGCATCATAAAATTTCCCTTTTATTAAAAGACACGAAAGACCGGCTGACGGCCAGAGACAGGTTTTGTTAATCAGCATAATCGGGCATCAAAAAGCCCGCAAATTTGCGGGCCTGTTTTTATTGCTTAGAAACAAAATTCTTGCATAGAAACAGAATCTTATTTTTTCTTGTACACATCGGCATTGCCGTGAATTTTGTTGTTAGTGTTACCTGAGGTTAAAACGATAACGTCACCGCCTTTCTTATCTGCCTTTTTGGACAGATCTTCCAGCGCGCCAGACTGAGACGTTTTATTTGAGGTGCTGACAGTACCAATTTTGGTGTACTGAGATTCTACTTTTTTGAACTCAGACTTTTTCATCAACTGAGCAGAAAAAGCGCTGGAAGAAATCAGACCGGCCAGAGCCACTGCAATAACGACGCTAATCTTTTTCATGTATGCCTCAAATGTCAGAAACCCGTAAGGGAGTTAACTGTGCTTGCCATAAGCGAATTTATAATTACCCTGTTGGCGAAGAAACCTTGCTTTAAAACAACGGTTTATCGCTAATATTAAGTAATAGGCAAGGAACTGAATAATTTCAAGGCTGAAATAAATTATTTAGCGCTAAGTGCGTTTTTAAGCTTTCCATGCTCACCCCGTTTATTCCGTTTTCTGCCGCCTTTGTTGTACTGGTGTTAACCCCTATTCGAAATATGTTTCATCACCACACTTCAATGTAGATACCGGTCACAATAATGATGTTCGCACCCTCGGGCAGATTGTCAGAGATAAAAATCGCCCAGATAATGTTACCGATAACATGTTACCGGTAACGCCATGATGGCCTTCCGGGGCTTAATGGAGAACAAGATGACTGATGAGACACTATCCCGCGTGACGCAACGCATTATCGACCGCTCCGCGAAAACCCGTGAAGCCTTTCTGGTGCGTATAGCCGCTGCCCGTTCGCAAACCGTTCACCGCGCGCAGCTGGCGTGCGGCAATCTGGCGCATGGCTTTGCCGCCTGCCAGCCGGAGGAAAAGAATGCGCTGAAAAATATGGTGCGCAGCGATATCGCTATTATCACCGCTTACAACGACATGCTTTCTGCGCATCAGCCGTATGAACATTATCCGCAGCGTCTGAAAGAGGCGCTGAAAAGCGTCGGTGCGGTTGGGCAGGTGGCGGGTGGAGTACCGGCGATGTGTGACGGTGTCACGCAAGGGCAGGACGGGATGGAGCTTTCACTGATGAGCCGCGACGTCATTGCCATGTCGGCGGCCATCGGGCTTTCCCACAATATGTTCGACGGCGCGCTTTATCTCGGCATCTGCGACAAAATCGTGCCCGGATTAGTGATGGCGGCGCTGTCATTTGGGCATCTTCCCGCCGTGTTTGTACCTGCGGGGCCGATGAGTACCGGTTTGCCAAACAAAGAAAAAGTGCGCGTACGTCAGTTGTATACCGAAGGCAAAGTGGATCGTCAGGCGCTGCTGGAAGCAGAAGCCGCGTCCTATCACGGCATCGGCACCTGCACGTTTTACGGCACTGCCAACACCAATCAGATGGTGATGGAAGTGATGGGTCTGCATCTGCCGGGTGCCTCGTTTGTAGCGCCGGATTCTGCATTGCGTGATGCTCTGACGGATTGCGCGGCACGCCAGATTACGCGGCTGACCGAAAACAGCGGCAACTGTCAGCCGCTCGGTCAGATGGTAAATGAGAAAACGATCGTTAACGGCATTATCGCCCTGCTGGCGACCGGCGGTTCCACTAATCTGACCATGCACATGGTGGCGATGGCGCGCGCGGCGGGCATTATCATCAACTGGGATGACTTCTCTGAATTGTCCGACGCGGTGCCTTTGCTGTGCCGTATTTACCCGAACGGTCCGGCGGATATCAATCAGTTCCAGGCGGCCGGAGGTGTACAACTGGTTATCCGTGAGCTGCTGAAAAAAGGCCTGCTGCATGAAGATGTGAATACCGTCGCCGGTTTCGGGCTGGCGCGGTACACGCAGGAACCGTGGCTGGACAACGGTAAGCTGGCATGGCGTGAAGGAGCAGAAACGTCGGCGGATAAGCAGGTGATCGCCAGTGTGTCCCAGCCGTTTGAGCATCACGGCGGCACCAAAGTGCTGTCGGGCAATCTCGGACGTGCGGTAATGAAAACCTCGGCGGTACCTGCGGATAATCAGATTATTGAAGCCCCTGCGGTGGTATTTGAAAGCCAGCATGACATCGTCCCCGCATTCGAGGCCGGTAAGCTGAATCGCGATTGCGTGGTGGTGGTGCGTTTTCAGGGGCCGCAGGCCAACGGTATGCCGGAGTTGCATAAACTGATGCCGCCGCTGGGTGTATTGATGGATCGCGGATTCCGTGTCGCGCTGGTGACTGACGGGCGACTTTCAGGCGCTTCCGGCAAAGTCCCTTCCGCTATTCACGTCACGCCGGAAGCCTGTGACGGCGGGCTGCTGGCGAAAGTGCGTGAGGGGGATATTATTCGCGTCAACGGGCGAACCGGTGAGCTCGAATTACGTGTTGATCCTGCTGAGCTTGCCGCACGCAAGGCGTATCAGCCGGATCTGAGCGCTGAACACATCGGTTGTGGACGCGAATTATTCAGCGCGCTGCGCAGCCAGTTATCGGGGGCAGAACAGGGCGCGTGTTGCATCAGATTTTAAAGGCGCTTATTTTACGTTCCTGTCATTGCCAGTCAGCCGTCCGGTCAATAAGGAAAGTATGTTTTCACTCGAATCTCTTGAAGCCCTGATCAGAGCGCACGGCCTGCTGATCATGACGCCGCTGGCCATCCTGGAAGGGCCGGTGGTGACGGTCATCGCCGGTTATTTCGCTCGTCTCGGTTATTTAAGCTTAACCGGGATTTTTGCTGTGGTCATGGCAGTGGAAGTGTTCGGGGATCTGCTTTTTTATTCGCTGGGGCGCTGGGTTATCGGCGCGGACGGAAAACCGCCGCGCTGGCTTATCCGTCTCGGGCTGACGCAGGAACGGCTGGAAAAAGTGGTCAGCAGTTTTGGCAGTAAGGGCGGACGAATACTGGTGACAGGCAAACTCACGCATTCTGCTGGTGCGCTGGTGCTGACTGCCGCGGGTATGGCGCGTATGCCGCTGATGCCTTTTATGTTTTACAACATTATCGCGGCCATTCCCAAGACCTTGTTTCTGATGGCGATTGGTTGGTTGTTCGGCGATATGCTTGCCGAAGTGAATAGCTGGCTTCTTTACGTCTCTTTCATCCTGCTGATTGTGATGGGCGGATTGATCGTGAACTGGCTGAAATCAAAACAATAATCGCGTAAATTTTCACCTGCTTACAATTAACCCCTGTTTTTCAGCAAATTTACATTTCTCACGCAATCTGTTGCAAATCCTCATACTCCATTTCTTCCCAGTCATTGCGCCAACTGATATCAATTATCATTAATAATTTGATAATGCTTCTTGTTGCTGGAGTCACCTTTGTTAGCCACCTTTATCATCGGTCTGCGTGAGGGCCTTGAAGCCGCACTGATCGTCGGCATTATTGCGGCCTTTTTACGTAAAAATGGCAAAAGTCTTTTTGCGATGTGGGTGGGCGTCGTGCTGGCGCTGGTGCTCTCTGTCATTGTCGGTATTGCGCTGGAAATGACAGAGCGTGCCTTGCCGCAGGCCAGTCAGGAAGGGATGGAATCGGTCATCGGCGCGGTCGCGGTGTTCTTTGTCACCGGCATGATCATGTGGATGAACACCCACGCTCACAACATGAAAAAAGAGCTGGAAAGCGACGCCGCTGAAGCCATCAGCCAATCCAGTGCCTGGGCGCTGGCCAGTATGGCATTTCTGGCGGTGCTGAAAGAAGGATTTGAAACCAGCGTCTTTCTGTTGGCGACATTCTCGGTGGCGCAGTCTGCGATGTGGGCCGCCGTCGGTGCGGTGACCGGCCTTATCGTGGCGGTAATCATCGGCTGCGGTCTATATTTTGGCGGTATCCGCATCAACTTATCGCGTTTTTTCCGTTTTACCGGCCTGTTCCTGATACTCGTGGCAGGCGGACTGATCATCACTTCACTGCAAACCGCACACGAGGCGGGCTGGCTGAATATCGGTCAGCAACGTATCGCCGATCTCTCCTGGCTGGTGCCGCCGGGTACTGTCCGTTCAGCGCTGATCACCGGTGTGCTGGGTATTCCTGCCGATCCTAATCAGATCCAGACTGTGGCCTGGTTGTTGTATATCGGCATGGTTTCGGTGATGGTTTACTGGCCAGCACATCGTCGTCCGGCACCGGAAAAAGCGGCAGGTCTTTCGATGGTCTTCGCCGGTGTGATGGCGCTCGCTGCGCTGTCGCTGTGGTTATTTTATCCCCCGTTTACCCTGCAACTGCCGGACAGCGCGCCGCTGGTCAGTAATGCGCAAACGCCTGCCGGTCAGGTGCAACTTCTGGTCACCGCGGATAACGGCTATCAGCTCAGTGTGCAATCTGCCGCCGGGAAGATTACGCAGATACCGCTTGCGCGCGATGCCGCCATGAGCGGCGAACGTGCTGGTTTGCCGACCCGTGAATGGAATACCAAAACCTCCCTGACGCCCGCGGGTGCGCCGGATGTCGTCTCGCTGGATCAGGTCGTGGCGCTTTACGGTAACCGTATTCCCATCGGGCTGAATCCGGCCATGCATCCGGGGCCTTATCAGGCGCAGTGGACGGTGCATTGCAACGTTCAGGTTGTTGCTGCCGGTGATGCTTTACTTGACGCCAGCGGGCAGGCCGACGAGGTCATCACGCTTTCGGGTAGTGGCCTGCAGTCCCCACGCACGGTAACGGTCCGGACACCCACCGCCGACGTTTCTGCCTGCAACTGGCAGCTGAGCTACGCCTGGCAGCAGCACGTTTCTGAAGCGCTGCAACAGAGGCAACGTTATCAGGACACTTATCGTTTCTGGGCTTACATGCTGCCTGCTTTGCTGGCGGCGCTGGCCCTGATTTTTGCTGTATCTGCACTGCGGGTTTTACTGAAATTCCGACATGAACGGTCATCTGTCAGCCGGGAATATGACCTGTCGTTCGGTTCCCAACCACACACACATTTGCCAAAAAATAAAGGATAAGTAATTCATGCGTAAGAAGAATTTTAAGAAAAGAGAATCGCTGATGACCGCTGCGGGCCTGACCGCAATGTTGATGCTTTCGCTGGATGCTCCGGCCAGTGCCTCACAGGCACCGGTGACGAACGGCGTTTCGCAGGTGAATATCACCATGACCGGCGACAAGGGCGGCACCTGTGTGGTGGAACATCATTCGGCAAAAGCCGGTCCGGTGACATTTAACGTGGTTAATAAAACTGCGACGGCCATTACCGAACTGGAACTGCTGAGCAACAACCGGATTCTGGGCGAAAAAGAGAACCTGGCTCCGGGGCTTCCGGCGGTCAAATTCACCCTGACGCTGGATGGCGGCAAATATCAGATTTACTGCCCCGGCGCAGAACATGAGATGACTGATTTTACCGTGACCGGTAAAAGCGCCGCGCAACCGGCGGGCAGCACCGCAACTATTCTGGCGCAGGGCACCAAAGATTATGCCACTTATGTCAATGGCGTAGTGGATGCGATGGTGGTGGCGGTTAACCGCCTGAAAGCGGATATCGATGCCGGTGATCTGGCTACGGCCAAAGCGGATTACGCTAAAGCGCGTCCGTTCTACGAGCGTATCGAATCTGACGTGGACGGTTTTGTACTGCCGGGCTTCAAGGCGACCGAGAACTCCGGCAACCTGGATTACCTGATCGACATGCGCGCCTCAAATCTCGATCCGAAGGCGGGCTGGCACGGCTTCCACGCCATCGAGCGCGACCTGTTCGGACAGGGCAAAATCACTCCTGAAACCAGACAACTGGCGGCAGAATTGCAGAAGAACGTCGCGCAGCTTGATACGCTGACCAAAGCCCTGACCTACAAACCGGAAGATCTGGCTAACGGTGCTGCCGACCTGCTGGAAGAAGTGCAGAACACCAAAATCAACGGTGAAGAAGAAGCGTTCAGCCACTTTGATCTGGTGGATTTCGCCGGCAACGTCGAAGGCGCACAACAGGCGTTTGCCTTCCTGCAACCGGGGCTGGAGAAAATCGATCCGTCGCTCACGAAGCAGGTCGCCGCGCAATTCGCTGCCGTCCATGCGCAGCTGGAAACCTACCGTGATGCCAGCGTCCCCGGCGGATACAAATATTACACCGCTGAACTCAAAGCCTCTGACGCTGCGAAGCTGAGCCGTGCTATTCAGGCGTTGCAGGAACCCCTGTCTAAAATTGGTGAGAAAGTGGCAGCTAATAAGGGAGCCTGATGAATGAGTGAACAACGCGAACCGGCCAGGGAGGCCGGTAAGTTTTCCCGCCGTGATGTGCTGAAAGGCGCGGTAGCCGGTGCCAGTGCACTGGCGATCCCGACCGTTGCCCATGCGCACGTTCAGGCGGTGGCGGCACACGACCCTGAAGACAGAATCGACCTGTCGCGCCAGTATCCGTTTTACGGAAACGGCGGGCAGGTGGGCGTCACCACGCCGCCGCAGCGCCATATTATGTACATGACTTTTGATCTGACCACCACCAGCCGTCAGGATTTGCAGGTCCTGCTGGCGCGATGGTCATCGGCGATTGCACAGTTAATGAAAGGCGGCATCATCGGTCAGGTGGAACCGGCACGTGACAGCGGTGTGGGCATGGACACCGGCGAGGCAATGGATCTCGGCCCGGCGTCACTGACCGTCACCGTGGGGCTTGGTCCGCGTGTATTCACCGACACCTTCGGGCTGGCAAAACAAAAACCGCCACTCCTGCGCGAACTGATGCAATTGCCAAGTGACGATATGCAGCCGGAACTGACCGGTGGCGATCTTTCGTTGCAGGCCTGCGCTGACGATCCGCAGGTGGCCTATCACGCCATCCGCGATTTAGCGCGTATCGCCAAAAGCACTGGCGCGGCGGCAACGCGCTGGACGGTCATGGGATTTGGTCGCGCGTCTGCCGGTAAAGGGCAATCCACGCCGCGCAACCTGTTTGGCTTTAAAGACGGCACCCGCAACATCACCGAGAAAGCGGATTTTGATAAGTATGTCTGGATCAAAGATGGCGGTCCGGCGTGGCAACAGCAGGGCAGTTATCAGGTGGTGCGGAAAATCAAAATCCACATTGAAAGCTGGGATACGGACCGGGTCAGTGACCAGAATAATGTGTTCGGACGCCATAAAGTTTCCGGTGCGCCGCTGACCGGCACCAAAGAGTTTGATACCCCGCATTTCACCCAAAAAGATGCCGACGGCAATCTGGTGATCCCGGCAACGGCGCATATCAGCCTGGCGGCACATGAGAACAACGGTGGGATTAAAATCCTGAGGCGTTCGTATAACTACACCGACGGCCTGAATAACATGGCGCAACTCGATGCCGGACTGTTATTTATCAGCTATCAGAAAGACCCGGCGCAATTTGAAGCCTTGCAGACAAAACTCGGCGCATCCGATGCGCTGAATGAATACATCTCGCACATCGGTTCGGGGATCTTCTTCGTGCCACCGGCTCCGAAAGAGGGCTCTTATATCGGGGCGGAGATGTTTGAGGTGTGACGGTTTAAACGGTTTTACGCTGTATAAGGTTCATGCAGCGTAAAACCTACCAATAACCCAATCGGGTCATAAGAAACCAGGTAGCAAAACCTGTAAGTCCGGTACCAAAAACAATATATAAAAACACGTTAAAATAAAATCCAAAGTCACCGCGGTAATAATAATCCTTTTCAGGAGTGCCCTTTCTCGTCTCAATAATAAGCCCTGTCTGAAACCCTCGTATACCGTGTAACAGCATCCAAACCGCTGTAATGTACATAGCAAGCGCAATTCCAATAATTTCTAAATCCATACCATCCTCTGGTTTTATCTGTTTCCGTTATATCTGCTTACGGATAGTTTACCCTGCTGTGTAAGTTCACTGAATAACCCAGATTAACGTTCTCTGCCTGCAACGCCACATGCTAAAGCTACTCCATATAATATAATGCTTTGAGCAAATCTGCTTCACCCAACCCTCTGCGCAAATCCCTCCAGCAGCCAGTCGATAAATACCCTCAGGCGCTGGGGGACGTGGCGGTTTTGCGGATAAACCACGTGGAACGGATACACCGCCGGACGCCATTCTTTCAGGATTTCCACCAGCGTTCCCTCACGTAGCGCGCTGTTTGCCGAATAACTGAATGTCTGGATGATCCCGAGTCCCGCCAGTCCGGCGGCAAGATGGGCATTGCTTTCGTTGACGCCGACGCGGTGCGCGACTTTGATTTCAGTTTTTTCACCGTCCCGTTCAAAACGGAAAGGGAAGGCGCGGCCATTTTGCGACGAGACATAGCTGACCAGCCGGTGACCGTTTTTTAATTCATCGGGATACGCCGGGGTGCCAAAAGATTTAAGGTAAGCCGGCGTTGCGCAGGTGATAAGTGTGGCGACGCCAATCTTGCGGGCAATCAGCGACGAGTTATCCAGCGGACCGCCGCGGATCACGCAATCTATATTATCGCTGATCAGATCGACAGGCCGGTCAGAGACGCCCAGATCCAGGCAAATGTCAGGATAGCGCGTCATGAAGTCAGGCAGCATCGGGATCAGAACATCACGCGCCGTGGAACCACCAACGTCAACGCGCAACAGCCCGCGTGGTTTGCTGCGCGCGGTGTTGAGCGAGGTATCGATGTCTTCCAGGTCGCGTAGCACACGCGCTGTTTTTTCATAATACCCGCGACCTTCCGGTGTGACCGTCACCCGCCGCGTGGTGCGCTGCAACAGCCGCACGCCGAGATAGGCTTCCAGATCCTGCACCAGTTTGCTCAGGGTTGCATTGGGCATATCCAGTGAATCTGCCGCTTTGGTAAAATTTCCGGCTTCCACCACGCGGGCAAATGCCCGTATTGCTGTCAGCTGATCCATCCGATTTTCTCCGCCAGTCAGTCTGTTTTGATTATACACAGCCATGAATAGTCATTTTCATTTTCCACTATTTTTCAATAAACCGTGCAGGACTACAGTAAGTCCATGCCGCAAACGCGGCTCACCGAAAACTCCACAGATAGTAAGGAATGAAAATGGGCAAATTACTGAAAGGAAAAATTGCACTGGTTACCGGCGGCACCAGCGGTATTGGCCTGGCGAGCGCGAAAGAACTGGCTGAGCAGGGCGCAATGGTATTTATCACCGGTCGCCGTCAGTCAGAACTTGATGCGGCAGTCAGCGAAATCGGCAGCGCCGCAACGGGGATCCGCGCGGATGCCTCGGTGCTGAGCGACCTCGATGCGGTTTATGCGCAAATCTCTAAAAGCGCAGGACATCTGGATATTCTGTTTGCTAACGCGGGCGGCGGCGATATGCAGCCACTGGGCGCAATCACTGAAGAACATTTCGACCGTATTTTTGGCACCAACGTGCGCGGCGTCCTGTTCACCGTACAAAAAGCGTTGCCGTTGCTACGCGAAGGGGGTTCGGTGATCCTCACCGGTTCGACGACTTCGATTCAGGGGACGGAAAGCTTCAGTGTCTACAGCGCGAGTAAGGCCGCGGTGCGTAATTTTGTCCGCTCCTGGGCGCTGGATCTGAAAGGGCGCGGCATTCGTGTGAACGTCGTCAGTCCGGGACCGGTACGCACGCCGGGTCTTGGCGGGCTGGTGCCTGATGAACACCGTCAGGGATTATTTGATGCGCTCGCCGCACAGGTGCCGCTGGGACGACTGGGTGAGCCGGAAGAAATCGGCAAAGTGGTGGCGTTTCTGGCTTCCGATTCTGCCAGCTTTATCAACGGTACTGAGCTGTTCGTAGACGGCGGTATGGCGCAGGTGTGATGCGCGATTAATTTCAAGATAAAAAAAACCGGCCAGCGGTGATCCACGGGCCGGTTTTGCTTTTTCAGAAAGCGTATCAGAACATCAATACCATCCACGGATAGGCAATCAGCATCATGCCGCCGAGGAAGATAGCACCGAAGATGGTGCCCAGACGCCAGTAGTCTTTGGTTGGCAGATAGCCGCTGCCGTAGTAGATCGGACTCGGGCCGGTGCCGTATGGGGTGATGATCCCCATCACACCCAGCGATGTCACCATCATCAGGCAGTAAACCGGCATGTTGATGCCCGGAATAGCCGCGGCAATCGTCAGCATCGCCGGTAACAGCGCGGTGGTGTGTGCCGTGGTACTGGCGAATAAATAGTGCAGCAGGAAGAACGCAATCAGTAGCATGACGGCCGCAACCTGCGGGTCGAATCCATCCAGCAACTGACCGCCTTCTTTACCCAGCCAGGCAATAAAGCCGACACGGGCCAGACCATCCGCCAGTGCCACCAGCGTGGCGAACCACGCGAAGGTGTTCCAGGCCGGTTTGTTACTGGTGATATCGTTCCAGTTCAATACACCGGTCCACAGCATCAGCACGACGACCAGCAGCGCAGCCATCGCGGGTTCAATCCACGACGCGGCAAAAATCCACATCAGCAGGGCAGAACAGACGAAGATCAGCAGCAGGATTTCGTTGCGTGAAAGTTTACCCAGTTTGTCGAGCTCACTTTTCGCCCAGCGGGGCACTTCGTCATTAATTTTTACTTCCGGCGGATAGAACCAGTAGGCCAGCAGCGGCATGGTCAGGATCAACAGCACGCCCAGTGGCAGGAACGCCAGGAACCACATGCCCCAGGAGATAGTAAAGCCGGTGATGCTTTTGACTAACGCCAGCGCCAGCAGGTTCGGCGCCAGTGCAGAGAGAAACATTGAGCTGGTGATACAGGCGGCGGTAATCGCCACCCACATCAGATACGAACCGATTTTGCGTGCGCTCGGGTCATTGGGCTTGGAGCCATATAAAGGCGGCAGGTTGGCGATGATTGGGTAAATCGTGCCGCCGCTGCGCGCGGTATTGGACGGCGTGAAGGGCGCCAGTAACAGGTCGGCGAAAGTAATCGCATAACCGAGCGTCAGACTGCGGCGACCGAGATATTTCACCAGGATCAGCGCCAGACGGCGGCCAAACTGTGTTTTGTCATACCCTGCGGCAAACATAAACGCGCCGAAAATCAGCCAGACCGTTGAGTTACCGAAGCCACTCACCGCCCATTTGAACGCTTCGGTGGGCATTTTAAATTTAGGGTTGGCGATTTCTTCCGGGCTGAATAACAGCCACTGGCTGAAGAGGGCGATGACGACCACGCCGGTCAGGCCAATGACAGCGCCCGGCAGGGGTTCGAAAATCAACCCGACTATCACGCCGACGAAGATGGCGAAGAAGTGCCATGCATAAGGTTCAAGCCCCGCGGGTACTGGCGTCAGCAGTAACAGCACTGCCACCAGGACCGGCAGGAATAGCATAATAAGATGTTTTTTTTGACTCGCGGCAGGCGGTGCGGCCTTGGCGGGATCATTGAGCGTGGATGTGGGTTTCATAAATTTTTCTGCCCGTAATTGAGAGTGAGCCTGATGCCCCGGTTATCGTGTTCTGGTTCAACGAACCCTTAATTATGCTTTATCAGAAATGTGTTAAGCGGTACGTAATGATGATGGAGCCTCTGTGACGCAATTAAGTCGTTACTATTATTCTTAGGATAAATGAAGAGAGAATTCATTTATATTTAACCTAATATCATTACAAAAATTGTGGTTATTTATTTCTTACAAGAATCCGCTTGTGTGAATGTAGAGTAAATTTGAGTAAACGCCAACTTTCACATCCAACTTGCTGATTTTGCAGGTGAGATTTTTTATGTTAATCTAAAGTTGATTTTTGTCAACTCATCATTAACACTTGAGGGTGGTATTGGTTTTCATGTCGGGTAAATAAACAACTCCTGCTTCCAGCACGTTTATAACGCCAATTTCATCGCCTGATGCAAATAAATTAGCCAATAGATTTCTATATTCGCCTGCTTCGGATTGCTTAATTAATCGGTAGTTTTCTAACGGTAAGTAATGCGGCCACGGAAAAATTCAAGACTTACATATTTCGGAGTTGATCATAATGAATAAGCTGACCCCGGTACTAAATCCGCTCACGCTTCCTAACGGCGCGGTACTGAAAAACCGTCTGCTGATGGCACCCATGACCACCTGTACCGGCTTTTATGACGGTACCGTTACCAGTGAGCTGGTGGAATATTACCGCGACCGTGCCGGCAGCATCGGCACGATCATCGTCGAATGTTGCTTCATTGACCGTATGGGCCCGGCGTTCCCCGGCGCTATCGCTATCGACAGCGACAACAAAATTGCCGGTCTGAAGAAAATTGCTGATGCGATTAAATCCAAAGGCTCAAAAGCGATTTTGCAGATTTATCACGGCGGAAGAATGGTGGAGCCGGAACTGATCGGCGGCCGCACACCTGTCGCGCCAAGTGCCATCGCTGCTCCGCGTGAAGGCGCAACCCAGCCGAAAGAACTGACCGGCGAAGAAGTGGAAACCATGATCACCAAATTTGGTGATGCCGTTAACCGTGCCATTAAAGCCGGATTCGACGGCGTGGAAATCCACGGTGCCAACACCTATCTGATTCAGCAATTCTATTCGCCTAACTCCAACCAGCGCACCGACAAATGGGGCGGTGACCGCGACAAACGCGCCCGTTTCCCGCTGGAAGTCTTGGAAATCACTCATAAGATGGCAGAACGCTTTGCCGACAACTCCTTTATTATCGGCTACCGTTTTTCGCCGGAAGAACTGGAAGTGCCGGGCATCCGCTTTGACGACACGATGTATCTGCTGGAAAAACTCGCCGCGCGCGGGCTGGACTACGTGCATTTCTCGGTCGGTCAGCTGCTGCGTCCTTCCATTGTCGATACGCAGGACCCGACCCCGCTGATCACTAAGTTCCGCGCCATGCGCTCAGAAACGCTGGCTAAAGTGCCGGTGATTGGCGTCGGCGGTGTGATCAATAAAGCGGATGCCGAGAAAGGGCTGGAATACGGCTTTGATCTGATTGCCGTCGGTAAGGCCTGCATCGCCTATCCGGACTGGGCCGATCGCATTGTTAATAACGATCATCTCGAGCTGTTCATCGACAGCCATAAACGCGAAGAACTGAAAATCCCTGAGCCGCTGTGGCGCTTCTCACTGGTTGACGCCATGATCCGCGACACCAGTGTTACCGGCCGTAAATACAAAGCCGGTGTCTATCAGGAGAAAGTCGAGGCCGAAGCACTGAAGCTGAAAATCAGCGTCACGCTCGACACCGACCGTATTACTGATATTGCGCTGGTCAAAGACGACTCTCTGGACGTCGATTTTACCACCACGTTCGAGAGCCTGCGTACCCGTATGCTGGTTGCCAACAGTCCGCACGTTGATGCGATCACCGGCGCGACCACGCAGAGTGAGGCGTTGAAAAAAGCCGTTTCCCGCGCGCTGGCGACGTCCAGCAAAGAGCATGTGATTGAAGAAGGCGGCAACCCGCAGGCACCGCAAAACTTCGACGTTGTGGTGATCGGCAGCGGTGGCGCAGGTCTGGCAGCGGCTATCCAGGCGCACGACGAAGGTGCGCATGTGGTGATTATCGAGAAGATGCCGACTATTGGCGGTAACACCATTAAAGCGTCAGTCGGGATGAACGCCGCAGAAACGCGCTTCCAGAAACTGAAAGGTATCGAAGACAGTAAAGAGCTGTTCTATGACGAAACCCTTAAAGGCGGCAAGTTCAAAAACAACCCGGTCCTGCTGCGTGAGTTTGTGGAGCTGGCACCGGAAGCCGTCGAATGGCTGGCAGCGAAAGAAATTGAACTGAATGACATCACCATCACCGGCGGGATGAGCATTGACCGTACGCACCGTCCGGCGGACCGTTCAGCTGTGGGTGGCTTCCTGATCAGCGGTCTGGTGAAAAACATCAACAGGCGCGAAATCGAAGTGCTGCTGGAAACGTCGGTGGCAGAAATCTTGTCCGATAATGGCGTCGTGACCGGCGTGAAAGTGGTGGATGAATACAACGACAGCCGCATCCTGAATGCGAAAAGCGTGATTGTCGCCACCGGTGGTTTCAGTGCTAACCGCGAGATGGTGGTGAAATACCGCCCGGAACTCGATGGTTTTGTGACGACCAATCATGCGGGCGCGACCGGCAGCGGTATCGCCATGCTGCAAAAACTGGGCGCGGATACCGTGGATATGGGCGAAATTCAGATCCACCCGACGGTGGAGCAGACAACGTCCTATCTGATTTCCGAAGCTATCCGTGGCGGTGGCGCGATCCTGGTCAGCCAGGCCGGGAAGCGTTTCTATAACGAGATGGAAACGCGCGACAAAGTGTCTGCTGAAATCATTGCCTTACCGGAGAAAAGTGCCTGGGTTATTTTCGACGAACAGGTGCGGTCGAATAACAAAGCGGCCGACGAGTATATCGCCAAAGGCTTTGTGATCAGCGCGCCAACGCCGGAAGAACTGGCGGTGAAGCTGAATATGGATCCTCAGACGTTGTCGGAAACCCTGCTGCGCTACAACCTGTTTGTGGTGGAGAAAAAGGACGAAGACTTTGGCCGCACCACCGCGCTGCGTCACCCGCTCAATCAGGGACCGTTCTTTGCCATCCGCATCGCGCCGGGCGTGCATCACACCATGGGCGGTGTGACCATCAACCCGGATACTGCCGTGCTTGATGCGCAAAAACAGGTGATCACCGGTGCGTGGGCCGCCGGAGAAGTGGTCGGCGGTATCCACGGTGCAAACCGTATCGGCGGTAATGCCGTCGCCGATATCATTATCTTCGGTATTCTCGCCGGGAAAAACGCGGCGGCGCTGGCGAGGCAATAATCGTCAGAATGTGAAAGCGGTTAACTGAAAACCCACGTGAGAACGTGGGTTTTTTTATGGTGGAAGGGACGTCTCAGCCAAACGTCTCCCGGACAGCCTGAATAAAACTGCGGATCTTCACCGTCTGGCGTAATCCTGCCGGTGTCAGCACATGCATCGGACGTGAAGGCCCGCCGTAATCCGGCAACACCTGTACCAGCCGTCCCGCCCTGATTTCCTCACTCAGTACATCTTCCGGCCCCAGCGTTACACCGTATCCGCTGACGGCGGCGTGCAGCAACGCGCGCCAGTCATTGGAACGCAGACGGCCTGCCGGCTGGATTTCCTGCATTTTACCGTCCTGGTAAAACTGCCAGCGGCAGGGTGCCTGAGGCGACCAGATACCGTAAACCAGACACGAATGGGCGGCGAGTTCCGCAGGGGTTTCCGGCACGCCGTTCTGTGCGAGATAACCGGGGGAGGCGCAGGCAATCAGCCGGTAGGGCCGCAGCGGATAAGCAATCATCTGGCTGTCGCTGAGTTCACCGATTCGCAGGATCACTTCGTAACCTTCCTCAACCGGATCGACCATCCGGTCGCTGAGCGTCAGTTCCACCTGCGTTTCGGGAAACTTCGCCAGATACTGCGTAATGAAAGGCGCCAGCGAAGACGTGCCGAAGGTCACCGGCGCATTGACTCGCAGGGTACCGGAAGGCGTGACTTTCATCTCAAGTGCGATGGCATCTGCCGCTTCAGCCTCAGAAAGCACGATTTTACAGCGCTCATAATAGCTGCGCCCGATGTCTGTCAGGTGCTGACGGCGCGTCGTACGGTTAATCAGCGCTGTCCCCAGCCGGGATTCCAGCCTGGCGATATGTTTCGCCACCATCTGCGGGGAAATACGTAACGCCTCCGCCGCGGCTGCGAAAGAGCCCAGATCCGCGGTTCTGACGAACACATTCATGCTGGTTAAGCGGTCCATGATTCCCTCTTGTTTGTTGTTTGTTTATGGCTGTGAAGGAGATTTATCAATATTGAGTGTGGAATTATTCTTACCCCATCGATAACAAAATGAAAGGTAAGAATCATGAAAATAGGCATTATTGGTGCAGGGTTTGTGGGCAGGGCGGTGGCTAAACTGGCGATCAAAGCCGGACATCAGGTCATGCTCAGTAATTCACGTGGTCCGCAGACGTTGTTCAGCCTGAAGCCGATGATCGGTTGTGAAATCGGTACTGCGACACAAGCCGCTTCCTTTGGCGATATTGTGGTAATTGCGGTGCCACTGACGGCTATTGGCCAACTGCCGGTGGCGGAAATCGCCGGAAAACCGGTAATCGATGCGGTGAATTATTACCCGGAACGCGACGGGCAGATTGCTGAACTTGATGATCAGTCAACGACCACCAGCGAATATCTCGCAGGTTTTCTGCCACATTCACAAATCACCAAAGCATTCAATGCGATTCAGATGACAGATCTCGAAAGCGACGGTTTGCCCGCTGGCGACCCGCAGCGTCGCGCACTGCCGGTGGCCGGTGATGATGTGGAAACCAAAAGGGCAGTGATTGCGCTGTATGACGCTTTTGGTTTTGATGCTGTCGACGCAGGCGCACTTTCTGAAGGCTGGCGCTTCCAGCGCGGCATGTCCTCTTACTGTGTGCGGATGACGGAAAGCGAATTACGGGCGGCGCTGGAAAAAGCGGTAAGGCCGGAACCCGCGGCACGATAAAAGAGCGGTTTGTATTTTTCCTCCCTCTTCGCAGGGGGAGGCGCTGCCCGAACAGCCGGTAAGTCGTTGAGTGAGTTTTGCTTTTCTCCTGTCTTTAAACCCCTTCCGGTACCCAGGCCCCCTGCAAATCTACCTGTGGGAATCCTGAGGTCAGAATGCGCAATTCGGCATCGCGCGGGGTGTTGTCGCCCTGACCCTGAATGCTGACGATGTCTTGCGGACAGGCTGAGAAGGCGACATAGCAGTCCATTTCGGCGCGCAGGATGATGTAATCGCCAGGACGCGTGACCACGGGCAGCGTTTTTAAAGTGCGGCCATCCGGTTGTACCTGAATATTCATAAAAATATTGAACGAGGCCAGGTTGCCGTGCGGCAGTTTTACACCCAGTTCCGCCATACCTTCGAACAGGTTGTCATGGCAGTTGCGGTGCGGTTTGGTGCAGCCGAGCAGTTCATAACGCCGGGCATCGCAGGCGGCCATAAAGGTGTCATGCACGCCCGGTGAGGTGTCAGCGACCAGCGTCAGAATCGGGTGGCGCTGGCTGGTGATAAAGCTATCACCCACCTGTGGATTCAGCCGCTGGTTCCACACGCGGGTGGCTTCCATACACATATACTCGCTGACATCTTCAGCGTTATACGCCCAGCAATCCACCACCTGCGTGCCGTACAAATTCACCACCTGAACGGCTTCTCCTTTTGCCAGACGCACGGCTTTCCCGTGGCGGGCGGCAATTAACTGGATGTCACGATGCTCAAATTCAGCCGACATTTTTTTCTCCTGGTTAATGTTGCATGCCGCGACGATAGCGCGTCATGCGAAATTCAATATGGCGCGCCAGCCAGTCAATCAGACTGTTCAGCACCCAGTAACACAGCGCAACCGTGAGATAGATCTCCAGCGGCGCATAAGTCTCAGAAATCGCCTGTTTGGCGGCGTACATAAATTCCTGCACCGACACAATCGACAGCAGCGCGGAATCTTTAATCAGGCCGATCATCAGTCCGACCAGCGGCGATAACATCTGCGGCAGCGTTTGAGGCAGCACCACGTCGCGTAGTTGTTCTGTACGGCTCAGTCCTAAAACGCGACAGGCTTCCCACTGGCCGCGCGGCAACATCTCAGTCGCCGAGCGCACCACCTGCGCGATATACGGCGCGTAATACAACGTCAGCGCCAGCACGCCGACCTGCGGCGAAGTAAAAGTGATGTCGTATTCCGGCAACACGAAATAGAGCAGATAAATAACGATCAGCAGCGGAAGCGCCAGTGTCAGGCTGGTATAAAGATGCAGCAACCGTTGCCAGAAAGGTGGGGCACGCATCAGTGCGACCGCCATCAGCGTGCCCCACAACAGCGAGCAGAACGCCGCAATCGCACAGAGTTTTAGCGTGGCAATCATGCCAGCGCCCAGCGACGGTAAAGAGGTGATGATTGCCTGCCAGTCCATTATGCCGTCCTCCGTTTTGCCTGCAGATACCGCACCGCGCTAATGAGCGGCAGGGCGATCAGCAGATATCCGGCAGACACCAGCAACAGCACCTGAGTGGCGTCATAGGTGCGGGCGATAACGATTTGTCCGGCGTAGGTCAGTTCGGTCAGCGCCACGACCGACGCCAGCGGTGTGGTTTTCAGCAAAATGGTAAACTCATTAACCAGCATTGGCAGGCTGGCGCGGATCACCTGAGGGTTGATCACGTACCACCACGTCAGCCAGCGACTCAGCCCCAGGGTGCGCGCCGCTTCACGTTGTCCGCGTGTTACCAGACTCTGATTAACCCGTAAGATTTCGGCAACGTACGCGGCGCTGTTCAGGCCAATCGCCAGTACCGCTGCCAGCATCGGCTGACCGCCGAGGCCGAGACGCGGCAGGGTGAAGAACACCACAAAAAGCTGCACGATGGCCGGTGTGCCGCGCATCAGGCTGACATAGAACCGCCCGATGCCACGCCACAGCCAGGCATTGCGCAGCTGGAGAAAGCAGATGATTTGCCCGAACACCAGACTCAGCAGCGCCGCGAGTACGGTCAGCGTCAGCGTCATCAGCAGGCCGTGACCTAATTCGGGAAGTGCCGCAATCACCTGTTCATCCAGCCCCAACATGCGTTATTCCTCGCCAAATGCTGACAGGTTTTCCGCCACTGAAAGCCGCAGCGGAGCGGGTTTATCATTGCCGTCGATGCCCGTGCAGCAGGCGGAAACGATAAACAGCGTGTCTGCGACCACGCGACACGTGATGCTGTCACCCGTCTGTGTGCGGTTGGTTTCCGGCAAGATATCGCCTTCACGCGTCAGCCGGACGTGCATAAACAGATTGATAGGATCAGGCAGTTTCGGCACGGTCATCCCCAGCCGCGCAAGCTCTGCGCTGACTGATTCGATGCAACCTTCACCCTGATAACCGCGTTCTGCCAGCCATGCACTGGTCGATGCCGGCAGCAGCAGGTCATGACGTTTTACACTGTCTTTGCCCAGCACCATCACCGGACGACGACGGTTATTTACCAGACGCATTCCTGAACCCAGCAGATAGCTGTTGCTGAATACGCGGGTGTGATGGACTGACAGCCAGACCGCAGGATCGCTCAGGCTGAAACCAAACAGAGAGGCCACCGCGCCTTCGCCTGCCGCCGTAATACGCAACAACTGCCCGCGCAGCACGCGGATGGAGCCCGTTTCACCGGCTTTGATATCCACCGGCGCGGCCAGAGGACGAACTTCGTTTTCGGCCCAGGCCTCACGCATTAACAGCATGCTGGATCTCCCCGTGGTAATGGTTGCTGATCTGAATATCAACCGGCGTCACCTGTAAACCGTTGCCGGGAATGATGTCCTGCGGACAGGACGACACCGCGCAAATCAGGTCACATAATGCTTCGAAGACAATAAAGTCACCGGCTTTACTGTTCGGATCGGTCACTTCCATACGGCCATCGGCGGTGACGGGGCCGTTCTGAAACAGGTTGAACGGCTCCGGCAGACTGAAATAGGTCACACCGTGCGCTTTCATACCCTCCAGTAGGTTATCGACACAGTTGCGATGGCCTTTAACGCCGAAATCGACACTGAAACGCGTGCGGTCGCAGGCCGGAACATTGGCGTCATGAATACCAATGGTGTCGGCGACGATACGCAGCATCGGTCGGTTTTCGCTCGACCACAGCGCATCTCCCGGTTTGAAGAACAGTGAGCGCAGATGCTGACGCGTATGCACCGGCGACAGTTTTTCATTCAGGTTCGCGGCATTTACAGCCACAAAATCGGCGGCTTGCTGACCGTCGGCGTCAATGACGGTGATAAATTGCCCTTTGTTCACGGTAAAGGTTTTGCCATGACCAGCGGGCACCGTCAGCAGGGATTGGCACATAACTTACTCCTGGGGAATGAAATCGCTGGCGGGCACGGTAAACGTGGTGCCGAGATATTGTTTTTGCAGCGCGGTGAGTTCGCCGTCTTTTTGCATCATCAGGATGTGATCGCTGATGGCTTTGTTCAGGCTGGTGTCGTCTTTACGCGTGGCCCACGCCATCCACTGTGACGGGCCAGCCTCGCCAACCTGAGCGACTTTGTTCGGGTATTTTTTAACGATCGGGGCGAGCACCGAGATATCGTCAAACACGAAATCCGCACGTCTGGTCATCAGCGTGCTGACGGTTTGATCCAGCGTATCGACGCTGATAATCGTGATCGGCTTTTTACCTTCTTTGGTCAGCGTTTCATTAAAGCCCTTCAGAAGCTGTTCCGGCACACTGGCGCTTTTGACGGCACCGCTCAGGCCCGACAACTGTTCAGGTGACAAATTTTTGCCGCTGAATTTTTTAACATCACTTTCACGGACCAGCACGCCGTTGACGGTCTTGCTGTAGGGCACTGTGAACAGCACTTTTTTGGCGCGTTCAGCGGTGACGTTAAGGGAAGAACCTTCGGCATTGAAAGAGCCGGAAATCAGCCCCGGCAGAATGCCGCTGAAAGCCGTTTTCTGAAATTCCAGTTTCACGCCCAGATCTTTGGCAAAAGATTGCATGATCGCCACGCTGTAACCGGTGATCTCGCCTTTATCGTTGGTGAATTCATAAGGAGGAAAGGTCGGGTCGATACCGACGGTGATTTTGCCGCTGCTTTTAATGTCTGACAGCGTGTCAGCCTGTGCTGTGGCAGCCGCGCCAACAGTGACTAGAGCGGCGATCAGCAATGCTATTTTTTTCATTATGGTGGTTCCCTGGTGTTGGTGAAATGTCACTAACCTCAGAGCAGTTTTCATGCCACATTTTTAATCAGTCGCAGCCGGAATCGGACGAGAAACAGTTTTTTCTCAATGAATCAATGAGAAACAATTGTTTCTTATTTTGATATTTTAATTTCACTGATTTCACAAGCGAAAAGGGGAAAGCGACAGGGATGCCTGTCGCTGCACTGATCTGGAGCGAAACTATTGATCCAATGCGTCAGCGTGGCGCATTACTCCAGCTCTTCCAGACTCTGGTGCAAGGTTTCGATGGAGGCGAGATGGTAGCTGCCGGTTTTTCCCATTCTGCGGGCGACCAGCGAACAGAGCAGATTACAGACGCCGGAAAGGGCCACGGTGCTGTCGAAAATCAGATTCACGTCAGTATGGCAACGCAAAACCCAGTTAGCATATTTCGCCGGCTTACCTGCAAGCACATCGGAGATATACAGCATCGGCACCTGCATTTCAGAAAGGGCGCTCATGGCGGTTTCCAGTGCAGGCATCCGGCGGCGCAGTCCGACGCAAATCACCACATCCTGCGGGCCAAGGGCGGCCAGATGTTCCGCCAGTGAATCACCGGCTCGCGGCAGCAGACGCACATCAGGATGGATGTGGATCAGATCCCGGTAAATCAGCATGGCGATCGTCTGACTATGACGCCAGCCCATCACCACAACGCGTTTCGCGCTGGCGATAGCCTCAACGCAGGCTTCAAGCTGGTCGTCTTCCAGTGAACGGAAGGTGTTTACCAGACTGGACACCTCTTTTTCCAGATGATCTTGTATCAGTGTGCCGAGTGGCGAAGCGCTGGGTGCCGCCTGAAGATACAACGGCGAGCCGCTATTTTGCATTTCACGCGCCTGACGGCGTGCCGCGTCATAGCTTTCATAACCGATATGACGAAAGAATCGGGTGGCTGTCGCCTTGGATACGCCAGCGCTCTGTGCCAGTTCGGTGGCGGTATTCATCGCTAACTGGCCCGGCGCGGCTAACAGGACATCCGCTAAACGTTGTTCGTGCAACGAAAGCTGATCCCATTGCTGCCGGATGCGGCTTTCCAGCGATGCCGTTTTTGCGCTCATGAATGATCCCCGGAAAGAAAAAACTCATCCTGCACAGAACGTGCCGGGTTGTCATCAGGAAAATTGGCTCTGGCCTGATCATGACCAAAACCGGGCGGGGCGGTCACAATCCTTTACTGACCAGTTCTGCCGCCTTCACAAAGATTTCATCCTCCAGTCCGTCACCTTTTTTGCGTCCCAGCCTGCGAAGCTCCTCGGTGATGCTGTAACTGTTAATGGTTTTCCCGCTGGCAATCAGACCCATGACCGCCGCACCGATCGCCAGACCGATCAGGCTGGTTTTCTCGTCTTGTTCCTTCATCTTCACTCCGGTTGTTTTCTTTAAACTTATCAGCCGTCAGTTTGTCAGGCCTGAAAATTATTTTAGAAGCGTTTTTGCGGATTATGAAGAAGAGTTAATCTGATATCAGGCGGGAATTATGTCAGACAGACAGCTTTTCTAAGGCTGCCCCTCTTATCCGAAAAATCCTCAGATAAGAGGGGAATCACTGGCTTACTTAATTTCAGTCACGAAGTTCTCGCGGCTGCGGCGGACTTTTTTCAGGTTCACCAGCCAGTCGCCTTCGTGAGCGCGATAGCCCAGCGGCAACATCACCACGCTGCGTAAGTTTTTCTCTTTCAGGCCGAGGATTTCATCAACGGCGGCAGGATCGAACCCTTCCATCGGTGTGGCATCGACTTCTTCAAAGGCGGCAGCAATCAGTGCCGCGCCCAGGCCAATGTAGGCCTGACGTGCGGCGGCCTGGTAATTCGCTTCAGTACCGCGTTCAGCCACAATGCCCAGCAGCATCTGGCGGTAGTTTTCCCAGCCTTCGTTTTTAAAACCACGCACGTCGTTGGTCAGGTCAAACATCATGTTCACGCGCTCCGGCGTGATGTCATCCCATGCTGCGAATACCAGCAGGTGAGAACAGTCGGTAACCTGCGCCTGATCCCAGGAAACGGTGCGAATTTTGGCACGGATATCCGGGTTAGTGACCACAAACAGTTCGAAGGGTTGCAGCCCGCTGGACGTCGGTGCCAGACGAACGGCTTCGAGAATGCGCTCCAGTTTTTCAGTTTCTACAGTTTTGGTGGCATCAAATTTTTTGGTGGCATAGCGCCACTCAAGGCGTTCATTTAAGGTCGTCATATTTCATTTCCGTGGATGTGTGTAAAGCGTGAATATTCGCATGATCCCGCAGTGCAGTTTTATGCATTTGAGCCCTGCGCAGGCCAATACGGTGAAGGGTAAATAACGTGGGTATTCAATAAGGTTCCGGCGTATTTACGTGCGTAGTCAGCTCTTGCATAAAGTGCTCGCAGAAAGCGGATACCAGCGGCGCAGGGCGGTTGGGAAGCCTGAGCAGGTGCATCGGTCTGGGGACCGGCGCGTAATCAGGTAACACGCGGCGCAGCCTTCCGGCATCGATATCCTCCTGCAACATCACGCAAGAATGCATGACGATCCCAAGCCCGGATAAGGCGGCCTGACGGATAGCTTCACCAGAATCGACGGTAAGTCTCGGAGAAACCTGTGCATCAACCAGCCCCTGCGGTCCGTTAAGTGGCCAGAGATGATCGGCACGCCACTGGCTGAAACTGATGCAGTCATGTGCAGATAAATCAGCGGGAGACGCGGGCGTGCCCTGTTTATCCAGATACGCAGGCGATGCCGCCAGCACCATTTCATAGGGCGGAAGCGGCACGGCGATATAGCCTTCATCCTGCAGGCTGCCAATGCGGATGGCTATCTGAAAGCGTTCTTCAATCATATCCACGCGCCGGTCGCTCAGTACCAGACAGGCATTCACGGCAGGATAACGCTGCAAAAATGTCGACAATATCGGCGTCAGGATCCGCTGTCCGAACGAGACCGGTGCGCTGATACGCAACAGACCGGTGACTTCTTCGTTAAGATGCCGTGCCAGTGAATCCGCATCCTCCACGGTCGCGAGGATCTGCACGCCGTACAGATAAAAGCGGTGCCCGGCCTCTGTCAGTCCCTGACGCCGTGTCGTGCGGTTGATCAGCACGCAGCCGGTGCGTTTTTCCAGCATCTGGATATGTTTGCCTACCATCGCTGGCGTAATGCCCAGCTTATCGGCGGCTGCGGTAAAACTGCCGGACTCTGTCGCGCTGATAAAGGATTCAATGCACTTTAAGTAATCCATTGTTTCGTCCGGTTGGAATAAAGAATCACATTATAAAATTTTATTATCGAATTAATAAAGCAGACGTCACTTTATCTGTGCTATCCACATGCCGATAATCGCCGACATACTCGTAAAATTCATTTTAAGGAACGGCAATGCAGGCACTGGTTTTTGAAGTTACAGGTACGGCAGAGGTGTTACACATGCATGAAGCTGCAGATCCGGTGCCGGCCGCCGATGAACTGCTGGTGGCGGTGACCGCAGCCGGGCTGAATTTCGCCGATATTTACCGCCGTCAGGGGCGGTATCCGCTGGCGGGTAATTCACCGTATATCGCCGGTTATGAAGGTGCCGGGCGGGTGATTGCCGTCGGAGAAAACGTGAAAGGCTGGAAAACCGGCGATCGCGTCGGTTTTGCTGATGTCCCTCAGGCACATGGCAGCCAGCTCCGTGTGCCCGCTGAACACGCTATCCGCCTGCCGGAATGGTTGTCAGAATCTGATGCCGCAGCCGTGTTATTGCAGGGGCTGACCGCCGATTATTTGCTGCACGATGTGTTGCCTCTGCGTGCAGGAATGCACGTCGCGGTGCTCGCCGCGGCGGGGGGTGTTGGCCGCTTGTTGTTGCAGATGTTGAAACATCAGGGCATCCACGCGTTTGCCGTCGCATCGAACCAGGATAAGCAGGCTGCCTGCCTTGAACTGGGCGCGGAAGCCGCTGCCGGTTACGAAACGTGGGCTAAAGAGGTGAGGGAATGGCAGAGCGCAGGGATTGACGTTGTCTTTGATTCCGTAGGAACCACGCTTTCCGAAAGTCTTGATTCGCTGAAAGACGGCGGGCGGGTGGTGTTGTTCGGTATGTCAGGCGGCGCGCTTTCTGCGTTTGATCCCTCACGTCTTCAGCTGAATTCGCACGGCATACTGGGTGCCGATCTCTGGACGTATCTGACATCCGGTGAAGAGCGCCAGCGTCGCGCAGATCGTCTTTTCGCCCTGATAAAAGAAGGAAAGGTGACATTGCCGCCGGTGACTGAGTTTGCATTATCGTCCGGGGCAGAGGCTCACCGTCTGCTCGAAACCCGTAGCTTCAGCGGCAAAATTATTCTTAAGCCTTAAAAGTCTGCACCGGAGAATGTTGTTAACAACGGTTGCCTGATGAAATGAAAAATCCACGGTTTGCGTGGATTTTTTGTCAGTGCCTGAGCGCCTATTTTTTCTGAGGAAGTGTTCTAGAATTGAAGCACAACTTGTCTGGTAAATAGCTTCTTACTTGCTGATAAGACTTTCTTAAAAGAACAATTATTCTCAAACCTGGGTGGGTGCTGTTTATGGTTACGCGGCGTGACTTGATTACTTATACTTCATTTTCGATGGTGCTTTCCGCGCTGGGTTTCACGCCAGCCGTCTTTGCTGCACAAGGTTTAAAACTGGGAGCGGATACGCCTTTTAACTTCGAATGGCTGATTCAGCAAGCTAAAGAGAGCGCCAAAAGTCCCTATGTTGCGCCCACGCAGGTGCCCGACAGCGCAGTGGCCAGCATCAATTACGACGTTTACAGCAAAATCATGTATAAGCCGGAATATGCGCTCTTTAATGAGGGCGTCAGTCGTTTTCCGGTGACCTTCTTTAGCGTCAGCAGCCTGCATAAATTGCCGGTAAAAATGGCGGTGGTCGAAAATCAACGTGCGCGGGAAATCCTCCAAAATGCGGATTACTTTACCTTCCCGGACAATAGTCAGGGTGCGCTTTCTGCCTTGAAAGGTAACGTTTTTAGCGGATTTCGCGTACTGGATCGTCAGCAACCCCTTAACAAGCCAGCAGTGAAAGACTGGGTTTCGTTTCTCGGGGCGTCCTATTTCCGTGCTGTGGGCGAACTCAGTCAGTTTGGGGTGTCTGCACGCGGGATAGCGATTAACACCGTTTTTGGTGACACCAAAGAAGAGTTCCCCGATTTCACGCATTTCTGGTTCGAAACCCCGGAAAAAGACAGCGATCATCTGGTGGTTTACGCGCTGCTGGATGGCCCCAGTATTTGCGGTGCCTACCGTTTTGACATGCAGCGCACCAGCGGTGTGGTGATGGATGTCGACTGCGTACTGTTTTTACGCCGTGACGTCGGTCGTTTAGGTATCGCCCCGCAAACCTCAATGTTTTGGTTTTCCGAAATGGCGAAAGGATCCGCTTCTGACTGGCGACCTGAAGTCCATGACTCCGACGGATTAGCCCTGTGGACCGGCAGTGACGAACATATCTGGCGGCCACTGAACAATCCGTTGCAGATCAGAGTCTCGGCATTTAGTGACAATAATCCGCGGGGTTTTGGCCTTATGCAGAAACAACGTGACCCGGAGAGTTATCTTGGCTCGGCCGGATATGAGCGGCGGCCGGATCTGTGGGTTGAACCGAAAGGTGACTGGGGCAAAGGCTCGGTACAGCTGATAGAAATCCCTACCGATGACGAGATATTCGATAACATTGTCGCGATGTGGGTACCTGAGCAGGAAGCTAAAGCAGGCAGTGAGTATAAGTTTAGTTATCGCACGCACTGGCTGGCCGATGAGCCTTATCCTTCAAAACTGGCGCGCTGTGGAATAACGCGACTGGGAAGAGGGGGCAATCCCGGTGCTTATACCGATCCTGCGGCTCGCAAATTTATGGTCGAATTCCACGGCGATGTACTGGAGCAACTGCCCGCAGACGCACACATCGACGCGGTGGTCAGTGCATCACGCGGCACGCTGAAAGATATTAAGGTGAACAAAATCCCTTCAGATAAAGGCCACTGGCGGACGTTTTTTGATTTGCACGTCGACGGTAAGGAACCGGTTGAACTCCGGCTCTATCTCAAATCCGGCGAAAAAACACTTTCCGAAACCTGGATGTACCAGTACCTGCCATTTACCTCGTCACCGAAACCGATGCAGGGAGTCTGACGGCAGGATAGCCGCTTGCTGAACCCGCATAAAAACGGGGATGCAAATTGCATCCCCGCTGATAATAACAATCGGGATCAGAAGTCGTAAGTCATGGAGACTTTCAGAGAACGCGGATCGCCCTGATAGATATAGGTGCCGGTACTGTCGATATTTGACCAGTATTTTTCATTGGTCACGTTATCAACGCCGGCACGCCAGACCATATCGTTCTGGTTGATTTTTGTGCGGTAACGTACACCAAGATCCAGAACGGTGTATGAGTCAATTTTCTTGCTGTTGGCAGAATCTGCCCATTGTGAACCAGAATGATTAATCAGCGCCGTTGCCGTCAGGCCTTCCACCGGTTTGATGTCATATTCTGCGCCCAGCACCAGGTTATAGCGCGGCACGCCAATCGCGTCTTTCCCGTTGTAAGTATTGTCTTCAGTTTTGGTCATCTTCGGATCAATCCAGGTCGCGCTGCCGTTTAAGCGCAGGCCCAGCACCGGTTCGCCAAAGACATTCAGCTCCACGCCACGGTTACGCTGTTCCCCGTCCATGCCGTAGTAACCATCACTGTTAAGGATGCCGGAAGGCTTTTTGATCTCAAAAAACGCCAGTGATCCCCCGATGCGACCAAAATCTGTTTTTACGCCCACTTCGTTCTGTTTTGAATGCGCGATCCCGGTGGTTGCACCGTAGTTTTTCGCGGTGTCCGGCGCCACATCGCCCGGCTGTAAAGACTCGGTGTGGTTGGCGTAGAGAGATAGTACCTGCCACGGTTTATAGACCACGCCGTAGGTCGGCATCCAGCGGCTGGCGTCGTAACGCGATGAGACATCTTCCGCGCCGGTCTTATTGCTGTAGTTGCGCACGACCACTTTCTGATGACGGGCACCGACGGTGAATAACAAGGTGTCATCGAGCACGCCCATCGTGTCGCTGAGTAAATAGCCCTGAGTGCGGTTACGTCCGGTCGTCAGCGGATCGTCGTAATTGCCGCCAGAGAGATTAGGTGTCGGGTTCGGGACATTGGTGGTGTCATAAATATTGGTGTTTTCAGCATTGGCACCGTAAGCCATCCGCCAGGCTGTGTTATTGCGCGAAGTCAGCGCGGAATAACCGAAGTTCACTTTGTGGGTGATGAATGCAGTATCGAAATTGCCGCGAACGCCCGCCATACCACTGAAATTATTGATGATGCGGTTCGTATCCAGACGACCTATCGTTGCCGTTCCGTCTGCATCTTTCAAAGCAGGGGACGCATAGTCGCCAGTTTCATGCGAATGCTGAGCGCCTGCGCCGCCATAGACAGTCCAGTTATCCGTCACATCGTATTCTGCTTTTGCCATCCCGAACTCAGATTCAATGTTGCTGTATACCCAGTCCTGACTGTAGTTGTGGCTGTTAGATGGCACTTTCGGGATGAAATCCACACCACTGATATTCACGCCAAGACGGGCGTCGTGGAAGGTTTTCTTCTGATAGCCCATGTCTACGGAAGTGCGAAGGCGATCGCCGCGATAATCAAGCCCCAGAGAAGCTGCCGTGGTGCGTTTTTTCTCACCATCAATATCGGTTTCGCCTTCGCGGTTAACGGCATTGAGACGGACACCAAACTGATTGTCATCACCAAAACGACGCCCCAGATCCAAGGTGCCGCCGACCTGTGAGGAAGAGGTGTAGTCGACACCCACGCGGGTCAGGGGTGTGTCATCCGCATGTTTAGGTTCGAGGTTGATCATGCCACCGACGCCTGTGGCTGCCGCGCCGTTCAGCAATCCGTTGGCACCTTTAAAGATTTCTACCCGGTCAATTAATGAGGCATCCATTACCTGACGGGGAACGACGCCCGGCAGTCCGCCATAGGTCATGTCATCACCATCGAGCTCAAAGCCACGGATGCGATAGGTTTCGGCGAAGTTGCCGTAACCCTGAACATTCTGAACGGTGGCATCATTACGTACCACGTCTGCGATGGTTTTGGCCTGCTGATCCTGCACCAGTTTCGAGGTGAAGCTCATCACGTTGAATGGGACATCCATCGCATTCTGTTCGCCGAGCATTCCGAGACGGCCACCGTGCGCAACCTGTCCATCGAGATAAGCCGGAACCAGCTCATTCCCACCCGGTTTGAATTCGTTATCCGGCGCGCTGACGATGGTCATGGTATCGCCTGACGCTGCGGTCGAAGAGGTCGCCGGGGCAGGGGCGTTTGCCGCCATTGCAGGCAAGCAGGTGACGCTGACAAAGAGTGCCAGCAGGCTCGGTTTAAACCCTGTAATTGTTACTGAATCGCGCATAATGTAACCCTGATGTAAAGAGGACTGAGAATCATTATTATTTGGATTTGCGATTATGCTTATGACGATCCGGGATGCAAGGAAAATCTTAGGGGACTCACTTATTTGGCGGGGACCACCTGGCGGAGCATAAAAAAATCCACGGCATGGCGTGGATTTTGGTTAAAGAAGAGGTTTTAAATTTTGCCTCAGGAGCGGAATCGACCCTATTTCTTTTTATTCAGCATCGCCTGTAAATCAGCAAAAGGGTTGTAGGTGGCAGCACCGACATCTTTTTGCGCATCTTCACCTGCCACTACGCGAGTACCGTACTGGTCGGCTTCGGTGTACTTCGAGTGCTCATGGTCATGGCAATACAGACACAACAATTCCCAGTTGCTGCCATCTTCCGGGTTATTAGTGTGGTCGTGATCGATATGATGAACCGTCAGTTCGCGCAGATTTGAATACACAAACTCCCGCGAACAGCGGCCGCACACCCACGGATAGATTTTGAGTGCTTTCTCGCGATAGCCGCTTTCCAGTCGCTGGTAGTTTTTTGGGATAAGTGCCATTGAGATGTTACCCGTTACGAAGAGAAAATTTTAAAGTATGTCGCCATTATATCCTGTAACGGGGCGCCAGGAAAAATGAAAGCGTTGCCGGATGGTCGCTTTTACACAGAGCATTTCTGCCTCAGCGTTTTGCCAGTATCGACCTTCCTGAGTGCATAGCGCCATGCCCAGGAAACTTTATACTAAGCCGTAACGTGTTTTTAATCATACGGCGGTAACAGGCATTATTTCATGCATGTTATAAATTCATGGATTGGTCTTTTTTTTTATTGCATAATATTACTAAAAATCAGGGGGAGGGACGAGTTGACAATGCGTTTTACAAATCTCATTCATTAACTAAATAAACCTTTTTAAAGATATTGGAAAATATAATGGAATGTCGCCCAGGAAGGGAAGTTCTTGACGAACATCTTGAAGTACTCTTTGCGTTACTGATTCCTTACTCTGAAAAAATTGATATTTGTGACTCTGGCCATATTTTATTTACTGAAAACCATGAGGATTGTTTTATATACCTGATCAAGTCTGGTTGCTTTTTGATTAGAGACGTAATAACAGGATTTAATACTAAAACTATCTCACCGCCGGCTATGTTAGGCATTGGTCAGTGTATGTACCCAGGATGGATAAAAGGTTTTTCCATCGAACACATATCAAATGGCGTTATTTATAAAATTGATAGTCAGAGGGCATTTGAAGTTATTGACTCCAATCATTGCTGGCGTTCGGTTGTTTATATTCTTTCCTATCAGTTAGGATTTATGACAAACAGGCAATGCCATTTATTAAATAAAAGCAGTTATATCTTGATAAAGACCTTACTTCTGGAAATGAGTCAGGAGCCAGAAAAAATACTTAAAAATGTGAGTGTGGAGAAATACATTTCTGAGCGATGCCATCTGGGCCGGAGCGTCATTATGAAAATCCTTTCTGATTTGCGAAAAGGGGGATATATAGAAATAAACCGAGGTAAATTGGTGAAGGTGATTAAATTACCAGAAAGATATTAGTTAGTCATCAAGAGCCCGGTGAATGGGTCCTTAATAATTACTATTTCTGTAGGGGGTCAATCATAAAGGATGTTAAAGGTTGCTTTAGCGTTAGCTTTACCGGCAGTGACAATCTGACTGGTCTGATAATACTCTACGCTAAATGGAAGTGATGTTCTTCCTGATGGGCCGCTAAAAAAAGGTATTTTATTTTTTAAAATAATGGGCTGGTTTTTATACTTAATTCTTATCGAAATCCCCTGTGCACTTCCGGCTGTATTATCTAACGCCACTAACCCAGTTGATGGTTTAACGCTGGGTTCGTGGCCATCAAAAATTACGTTGTATTGCATATGAGCATCGCAGTTTAGTTCAATATTGAAGGTTTTTTCACCCAGCGTTGTTCCCGGCCCGGTGAAATTTTTCACATCAAACTTACCAAGATCAACCTGGATATTTTCATCCTGAATACTACAGGTAGCAGGTGTGATTTTTGTGCCATTAATATGAAGCACGGTAATGTCTTTGCCATCATCTGTTTTAACTGCTGCGTAACGCCCGGAAATTAATGTGCCGGCAGTGGTGTTGCGATCATTTGTTTTAATCAACTCCAGTTTATATTGCGTATCCATAGGGAAATCGTGCATGCATTGCGTGCTGTTACATTTTAGAACCATGCCATAGGGGAATGGGTTTCCGTTCACAGAAAACCGATATCCGATTCCCGGGATATTAGTAGAAAAGATATTGTTTTTTAATAAAGTACCCGGAATGTTTCTGGCATAAATTTTCCCTTCGCCCTGACAGTTAAGCGTTTGGCCAGAACCACTACCGTGCGGGTCCGAAAGTGTCTGCTCATAAAGAACATATCCGGCTGGAAGATTATGCGAAATAACAATATCCCCAGGTGTGAAAAAAATATCGCGAGTTTCAGATTGGGCAGTGCATTGTGCATAAGCTTGCGATGGAGTACAAAATAAAAATAATATTGCTGCCGAAACCGGTAAAAAGATAAATAGTTTCTTCATTACGTTTTTAATCTGTTGCTGTGACATGATTATTATCCTCTAAATGCAAAGGGCATCGATTTCTACTAATGATATTTTGTGTTCTGCTGTATCATTTTCTGCGGGCAACTCAAAGGGCGCTTCACATTGTTCGCTGTTTTCTTCACCCCATGTTACTTTTACGATCCCTTTACGTGGCATACCAATTAAATACACTAATCCGTCATCAGCAACGATACTGCTGCCCGTGTCTTCTCCCGCCGTCGCCATCGCACCAAAAGGAATGCTTTTATTTGCGGGGCGAGACAGTGTCATTAAAACACGCTCACCTGAACGTACACTGAAATTAGCTAATATCATCGCTCCGTCAGAGGGCGTAACATGATTAATTGTTGAGGTGATATCGAGTTTATTATCAAGTCTTTCAGTATTGATGCTAATGTCATTGATTCTGTAAGGTTGTAAGTTAGGGATCACGGCATATCCACGTGAATCTGTTTTAATTCCTGCTCCATTATTGATGGGAACGCCACCCTGGTCTGGAATACGAACTAAAGCCAGAGACGTGTCATCGGATAAATATTGAGAAAGTGTAACACCATAGGGATGTGTTACAATAGCGCCACGCATTCCATAACTTAAACGCCGGGTTGACAGTGTTTCACTATAATTACCATTGAATTCAGCCTGTGATCCTTTATAGTTCGCGGTAATACTGCCACCATCACTTTCACTTCCTTTGCTACCATTTATCCCGTAATTAAGATTTCTCTCTTCAAGAAGGGTTCCGTTTATTCCGACGGTTTGAGTAATGTGATGTGAGCTGTCAGATGTCATAGAGTAATTAGCCCAGGTTTGTGGCAATAGGCTTTCCAGGGGAATTTGCACATTTAAAGCAAGTTGCCTGTCAGGTTCACCGGTATCGCTGTGCGTGTAACTGTAGCTAAGACTCAGGTTCATGCCATTGTAATTCCCATTGTATGAGAGGGAAAAATAATTTTCAGGATCATTAATCCAGTAATTCTCACGGCTGGCGTATAATGAAATTGAACCATACTCACTTAGCGGTTGACTCAAACTCACTTCATATCGGTTTCGCTTTTTATCAGTATAAAAAGAGCTCGTTTGTGGATCACTCTCTGAAATATTTAATGAGTCTTCAAAGGTATAATAATTTTCATCAGGAAAATGAAATACGGATGCATTGATCTCTGTACCCGTCATTGAAACTGACTTCGAATACTTAAGACGATATGCTTTCCCACGCAATTCTTTTTCCTGATGCCTGGTTATTGCCTGCGTAGCATCTATTGACACTGAGCCAAATATTCCCAACCCCATACCATAACCAGCCTGACCTGCAGAATATTTTTCACTTTTTGTTATGCCGCCATAGAGAGTTGTATCATGAGGTAAACCATAGAGGCCCGTCACCACAAAAACATTGGGATCTGCTGAAGTATTGCTCTCATTATTATACTTACCGGCCATCAATTCATATTTCAGATGACCTTCGCGTTGCATTATTGGTACAGAACCAAAACTTTGTGTGAAAATACGCTCGCTGCCGTCAGACTCTTTTATAGTGACTTGAAGGTCGCCACCGCCCGTGCTGGGGAATAAATCTGTAAGTTCAAAGGGGCCAGCCGGCACATACGACTGGTAGACGATGTAACCTCCCTGACGAACCGTGATCTGTGCATTAGCCATTTTCGCTATACCGCGGATGACAGGGGCGAACCCGCTCTCCCTATTTGTTAGCATGCGATCCTCAGAAGCGATGCGTATGCCACTAAAAGCGAAGCTGTCGAAAACATCGTCCTGAGTTGAATCGTCACCCAGAGTTAACTTGCCTTTGATTTGAGAGATGTCACGTTGAAGATAAGTATTTATATTGTCCCATTGGTCATTTCCCGAAGAGTTATGACTGTACGTAGTATAATTTCTGAGTCGCCACGCACCCAGATTGACCCCATTACGTAAACCCAGATATTGGTCCTGTTCTGTCGAGTCTTGTGTTTTATTCAGGCTCTGCGCGCCACTGAGATCGTAACTGGAGAACATGGCTAAGAGGCCATTATCCCATTGGGAAGGATCAATATAATCTATAGGGCTTTTATTCATTAACGCCTGCGGGATGTTGATATTCAGGCTTTGTTTTTTGAAATTAAAATTTGTATAGGCACCGTCGATTATTTTATCCAGACCGGTGACGACATCCGTATCCTGTTTATTTTTTAATTCTTTAATGTCGTTGATTTTTAATCCTGCATTTCTATACTCTTTTAACAAAATTTCTGGTGTTAAGTTTTTTTCTTCGTCTTCAACAAAATTGACGTCGTGTTTACCTGTGTGTTTATTATTGATGAATATATCAACATGGTAAATCCCCGGTAACTGCTTCCCAGGCGTTGTAAAACGTGAGAGATCAACTGGCTGTATGCCATCTGGACCTTCTAACTCCAGCGCACTGGCATCAAAGTATTTTTCTACCCCCAGGGCTAATGGGGAATACAAAAGTATCAGTAATTCTGCGCTGGCAAGGCAGACTAACTTTCTCCGATATCTGAAGATAAATGTTTCAACCTTCGACGTAGCCAACTTTTGCATTATTAATCCCTGATCCCTAACTCTAACTTTCAATACCAGTGAAACGAAATACACCAAGACTGTCTGGAAGCTATTATTATTTTATAAAAAATGTTCTTATTTGACGTTAACTAACGTTAAACTTAAGATAACAATAAAAATTATTTAATCAGTTATAATTTGGCTGACATGGCGTCAGTTATTTGCCCTAAATCGCCCAGTGTTTCCCAACTGACAGTCTTTGTATTTGAATATTTCCCTAAGTCGTATCGTTGCGATGAACGCGGAGAAAGCATTACCTTATCTTTGATTGTTAATTCATGACCATCTGCTTTCAACGAAGATAACGTCAGGTAATACGGAGTAGGGTTTTCTGCAATTAAATGATTTCCATCTTTTTTGAAAGTGATATTTTGATAGGCATTGGTAGCTTTTTCTCCTGATAGCGCTTCCGGTCGATAAATGAGTTTCAGGGAAGATTTCACTGAAAAAATCACCATGTTCGTGTCTTTTTTTTCTGTTTCTGGTATTGATTTAATATTCAGCCAAAAAATAGACTCCTGGTCTGCGGGTAATACTTTTCCGTTATGAATAATACGGATAATGTTCTCTTCGCCGGCAGAGATGCTAAAAAGAGGTGGGGTGACAACAAAAGGACTTTTAAATTTCTCTGCAGGTTTTTTTTTGACTTCATTTACTGCAGGCTCAGTTTCTGTAAAAGTACCAACCCAGGACTGGATGAGGTAATTACTCATTTTATCTGGATTTGATATTTTTAGAACGGCATCCTGTTTTTGTTCTTCATAAATGACGCGCGTTGCACCGATCTGAATTCCGGCAAAAGAACAGGAAGTAAAAAGTGGTTAATAGAAGAGGTAGTATGATCTTTTTAAACAATGACATGCTGTACTCCGAAACTTAAAAGGGCGTGAATGCGGGTAAAAAAACTTCCATCCCTGGAAGTTTCTCAGGTTATTTCTTAAAACGAATAAAATTTAGTCATATTTTACGGAGATGTTTGAGGTCATACTAAAAGAGCCACTTCCGGCTGTGCCACGTGTTGAAACAATACTGGCAGTGAATGGCACGCTCAGTTCACCGTTTCTGCCAGATGGTGTCGCTATGTCTACCGGCGTATTTGGGGAAACTTTAGAGCCGTTAGCATCTTTTAACTGGATAACCAGGCCATCGTCTATGGATCCAACAATGGCGAAATCGCCACTCGAGGCATCTTCGACACCGTCAAACTGGATCCGGTAGTTGGAGTACCCTGTCGGGCAACTTTTCATCGCAACGTTAAAAGAAACAGCATCAGAAGTGGCACCAATGGTGCTCATTTCATCTGCATTAACGGTGCCGAGATCGACATTACCTGTTTCTGCACCGGTATTATTAATATCAATAACGCAAACGCTGCTTGTGAGTGAACCTTTAAAATTAACTGTTGCTGCAGAAGCATTGCTGATAGCGGCAGCTGAAAATAACATGCCGAGAGCGAGGGAAATAAATTTCTTGTTCATAATATATCCATATACAGTTTTATTCATTAATGTGAACTTCATCGTTCTAAATGTGAAAGGTAAATTTGGTTCTGGTCATCAGTTGTAAACAATATTCACAACCGTTGGCATATTAAAGCTACCTTGATTAATGAACTGGTTGAGAGCGATCAGATTTACAGTGAAGTCCATTGATTTAGACGAGTCTGTTGCTGACATCCCTGTAGAGATATTCTCATTAGCTTTGATGTTATTACCCGCGGCATCTTTAATCTCGTAGAATACACTCCCGCCCATTGCTGCAGGTGCCGCGAAGCGATCGCCGCTGGCAATCCCGCCAAAGTTAATAGAATAGCCATTTGTTCTGTGCGCACAGTGTGTCAGAGCCAGAGTAAAAGCGACGGGGGCTGATGTGCCACCGTACATACCGTCTGCCGCTAATACGTTAACAGGGATTGCACCCATATCAACATCACCCGTATCAGAACCCGTGCCATTGATATCCACATTACAGGTATTACCCGAAACTTTTCCGGTGAATGTGACTGAGGCGGCTGAAGCCGTATTAATCATTCCTGACAACATTATTGTGGTCAGAGAAAGAGTGAGTAGATTCTTTTTCATATTTAGTCCATTAATTTGAGTGTTGCATGCGGTGTATCTATAAATACAATGAATAGATATTTAAATGCATATAGAACACCATCTATAAGCAGACTAATTATGAATCCTGTGCGTAACTGTTTTAATTTATTAAATTGTCCGAATATGGATTTTGAAGTCCATTTTATGACTCGTCAAATTAATGATTAATTCAGTTTTGATGATATTTATTGTTACTTCCCCGTTGATTTTAAAACAGACGTGTTTATAAATATCTTGAGGAAGGGAGTGTTATTTACAAAAAAAACGTATCAGAAATTGATTATTCCCGGTGTGCTTGCATAGTTTAAATTATTCAGGCAATAAAAAACCCACGTCAATGCGTGGGTTTTAAGTCAATGCAGAAACTAAAGTGCGGTTTAGACGTTAAACAGGAAGTTCATCACGTCGCCATCTTTAACGATGTAGTCTTTACCTTCTGAACGCATTTTGCCGGCTTCTTTCGCGCCTTGCTCACCTTTGTAGGTGATGAAGTCTTCGAACGCGATAGTTTGTGCGCGGATGAAGCCTTTCTCGAAGTCGGTGTGGATTTTACCGGCAGCTTGTGGCGCGGTAGCGCCGACAGGGATGGTCCATGCGCGGACTTCTTTCACGCCAGCGGTGAAGTAAGTTTGCAGGTTCAGCAGTTCGTAACCTGCGCGGATCACGCGGTTCAGGCCCGGTTCTTCGATGCCCAGTTCAGCCATGAACTCTTCACGGTCAGCATCTTCCAGCTCTGCAATATCAGATTCAACTGCGGCACAGACTGCCACAACCACGGAGCCTTCGGCGTCAGCGATTTTACGCACAACGTCGAGGTAAGGGTTGTTCTCGAAACCGTCTTCGTTGACGTTCGCGATGTACATGGTGGGTTTCAGCGTCAGGAAGCTCAGATAGCGGATGGCTGCTTTGTCTTCTTCGGTCAGATCCAGTGCACGCAACATACCGGCGTTTTCCAGCTGTGGCAGGCATTTTTCCAGCGCAGCAAGTTCTGCTTTGGCATCTTTGTCGCCGCCTTTGGCGCGTTTCTGCACGCGGTGAATGGCGCGCTCACAGGTATCGAGGTCAGACAACGCCAGCTCGGTGTTGATGACGTCGATATCATCAGCCGGATCCACTTTATTGTTAACGTGGATGATGTTGTCGTTTTCGAAACAACGCACAACGTGGCCGATCGCTTCAGTTTCACGAATGTTGGTCAGGAACTGGTTACCCAGGCCTTCACCTTTAGAGGCGCCTTTTACCAGACCAGCGATATCAACGAATTCCATGGTGGTTGGCAGAATACGTTGTGGTTTTACAATCTCGGCCAGCTGGTCGAGACGCGGATCAGGCATTGGCACCACACCGGTATTCGGTTCGATGGTGCAGAACGGGAAGTTTGCTGCTTCGATACCCGCTTTGGTCAGCGCATTGAACAGAGTAGATTTACCGACGTTCGGCAGGCCCACGATACCGCATTTGAATCCCATGTTTTTCTCACCTTAATAGCTTAGTTATCAAGCGGTTAACTCTAACCGCACGATGTAATGACCATAATTCCCCGCATTATACACGTAAACGACATTTATCTCGATCCGCTTGTGAACCCGCGCGATGCAGGCTGCGGATTAAACCTTGCCTCGGTTCAGGCATTTTTAGATACTTGTCACAATTTTTTAACTGAGCTGGAAATAGAGCGGATGTCTTATGTTTAGCCTGCGTGGTCTGAAGTTGTCAGAAGTGAAGAATGAAACGCTGGCCGGATTTGTGGTGGCGGTGTCGATGATCCCGGAGGCGGTCGGGTTCTCGCTGGTGGCCGGATTGTCACCGATTGTCGGTTTGCATACGGCGTTTATTATCGGGCTGGTGACTGCGCTGTTCGGCGGGAAACCGGGTATGGTCTCCGGTGCGGCGGGTTCCATTGTGGTGGTGCTGATGAGTCTGGCGGCGCAGCACGGTATGGGATATGTGCTGTGGGCGACGATTTTTGCCGGAGTGATCCAAATCCTGATTGGCGTTTTCCGCCTCGGTAAATTTATCCGTCTGGTGCCGTTGCCTGCGGTTCATGGCTTTGTGAACGGGCTGGCGATTGTCATTATGCTGGCGCAGTTACACATGATTGCCGGGCAGGGGCCGCTGATGTACGGACTTGTTCTGCTGGCGATTCTGGTGGTGGTGCTGTTCCCTAAACTGACCAAAATCATTCCGTCTTCGCTGGCTGCGCTGATTGTCGTCTCCGCCGTCGCGATTGGTTTTAACCTGCATACTTTACGTGTGGGAGATCTCGCGGATATTTCCGGAGCCTTGCCGCATTTCAGTCTGCCGGTCGCGCCGTTCAATGCCGAAATGCTGAAAGTCGTGCTGCCGTATGCGGTCGTTATCGCGCTGGTCGGTCTGATTGAATCGCTGCTGACCATGACGGTGCTCGATGAAATGGGCAACCAGAAAGGCAATGGTAACCGCGAAAGTATTGCGCAAGGCGCAGGAAATACGATTTGCGGGCTGTTCGGCTGTTTCGCTGGCTGTGCAATGATCGGACAGTCGATCATTAACTTTACTTCCGGCGGTCGCGGGCGCATTTCCGGTACGGTAGGGGCGATTTTACTGATCTTGTTCGTGGTCAGTCTTTCCGGTTATATCGGTCTGTTGCCGGTCGCAGCGCTGGCCGGGATTATGCTGGTGGTCTGCTACAACACCTTTGAATGGAGTTCGCTGCGTCGCTTGCGCCGTATGCCGAAAGCCGATGTGCTGGTGATGCTGATTGTTACGGTCATCACCATCTTCACCGATCTGGCGGTGGCGGTGATCAGCGGCGTGATTATCTCGGCGCTGGTCTTCGCCTGGCAGCAGGCGCGTATTCGTATTCGTGAGCATAAAACCCAGGGTGACCTGACGGTGTATAAACTCGACGGGCCGCTTTTCTTTGGCTCTGCGGCGACCTTTGCCGAGCTGTTTAATCCTGAAAATGACCCGCAAAACGTGGTGCTGGATTTTGCCGGTACGCGGGTGATGGATTCGAGCGGGGTAGAGGCGATTGATAAGCTGACGGCGCGTTATGTTGATGCGGGTAAAACCATCCGCCTGCGTCATCTGAGCAATGATTGCGTGAGTCTGCTGAAGAAAGCCGGGCCGTTCTGCTCTCATGAACTCGATGATCCGCACTATTATGTCGCGGAAGATACTCTCTGAAATCCTCAGTGTGCCGCCTGAAAACGGCACACCTCTTATGTCACTTTCCTTCTAAAAATGGCTGGCAGAAACCTAATCTGCCGGTCGTTCTGTCTTGCTGATAAATGCTTACAATTCGTGGCAAAAAAACGGCCAAATTCATATCGCTGAAAATTCTGTAATGTTATACCGTTACGCTCAGCTGACTACGTAATTGCTGGCTCCGTGCCCGCGTCGCGGGTTATTTTTTCTCTGCCGGAGCAGATATGAGCATAAACAAGGCAGCCGGGACTGATGACGCCGGTAAACTTCTGCGTTTTCAGGCAGCCGCCTCCCACACACGCTGGCTGACCGGACTTATCAACACCATTATGGTGATCAGCAGCGTGTTGTATCTGATATTGCTGATGCTGTATATGGTTTCTCCGGACTCAGTCTGGCCATGGGTGACCGGCAATATTATGGCTGCCCTGTGGGTTTGTGCCGCCTCTCTGCAATGTGCGCGCCGCATTACCCGCTGGCGCGGGCAACAGTTTGCACCCCAGGTTGAACCTGTACCGCCGGAAAAATCACCCGCTTTTTTGCATCGGCTGACCTCTTCAGCCCGGATGCGTCCGCTGCTGCGTTATGTAGATGCGCATGTATTCTTTCAGGCACTTCCTGCATTAGCCGCATTACTTCTCATCGTTCTTTTGTGGCAACTGCCTTTACCCGCCAGCGAAGCGGGCGAGGCCGGATATTTTGCCGGCGCATTCTTCATACTTTGCGCCTTTGCGGTGCTGGTGCTGGAACGTCACTGGACATTAAAAAATCCGCGGGAATGGCCGGAAGCTGCAAGACTTGCACCGCTGCTGCGCATGCTGATTGGCGTTTTGCTGCTGAGCGCCGCAGGAGTGATGTTTGACCGTGGCACGGCGCTCTGGCCAGCGCATTTGCTGATGCTCACCGGACTTTTACCGGCGCTGGTGGCACTGGAACTTTTCCTGCGCGCGCTGATGGCGCTGTTTTCGCCGCCGCGTGAGGATAAAGAACCGGCGTTTATCGCGGGCAGTCTGCTGGCGGCACAAATCAGCTGGCCGCCACGTCCGCTCCAGTTTGTGCAGAACGAATTACATCAGCATTTTGGTATTGATCTGCGCCAGATCTGGGCATTCCATTTTATCCGCCGCGCGCTGTTACCGTTGGGCGCTCTTTTGTTGCTGACCGGCTGGTTGCTGACGGGGGTCAGTCAGGTCCCGCTGACTCAGCGGGGGATTTATGAATCCTTCGGGAAACCGGTTGCTGTCAGGCCACCCGGTTTGCATCTTGGGCTGCCGTGGCCTTTCGGGCATACACAAATGGTCGATAACGGTGAAGTGCATGAACTCACCACCGGCTCGGAAGAACCGGTGACTGCCACGCCAGTCGAGGTTGCCGATACCGCCGAAGGCCCCGCGCCGGAAAGCGCCAACCGGTTATGGGATTCCAGCCACAGCAGCGACAAATCACAAATTATCGCCAGTGCGGGTAATGACCGGCAAAGTTTTCAAATCATGGATATGGACGTGCGGTTTGTGTACCGCATCGGCATGAACGATGACGCGGCAATGGCGAGTCTGTATCACACCGAAAATATGCCGGTGCTGATCCGCAGTATCGCCAATCAGGTGCTGGTGCATGATTTTTCCTCCCGCACGCTCGACAATCTGCTGGGCAGCGAACAGACCCGTCTGGCCGCAGACATCGGGCAAAAAGTGCAACACCAGCTGGATAATCTTCATAGCGGCGTGGAACTGCTGGCGACGGTGATTGAATCCATCCATCCGCCAGCGGGCGCGGCGGATGCTTACCACGGCGTTCAGGCGGCACAGATTCTGGCACAAAGCGCGATTGCCGGTGAGAGGGGACAGGCCGCGCAGCAGCTCAATGCCGCTCAGCAATTTTCACGTCTGGCGCTGGATGCCGCCAGCGCACAAAGTCATGAAAATCTCGATCAGGCGCAGGTGATGGCCTTGCGGTTTAATGCCGAAAATCAGGCGTATCAGGCCGGCGGGCAGTCTTTCCTGACTGAGCGTTATTTCAGCCAGCTGACACAGGCGATGCAACAGCATCCAAAAGTTTTGATTGTCGATCACCGTATTGGTGGCGAAACGCCGCCGGTTCTGGACCTGAGAAATTTCACCCTGCCATTTACGCCCGCAGCGGATAAAGCGGCGCATTCTGTTAAAGCGGAGACTACCCGGTGAGTGATTCCCAACATACTCAGACCCACGGACACGACCACGGCGCACATGACGGGCATCATCACGGTGGCGGACATCACCATCATCACCATCAACATTCAGGTCCTGCTGCGCCGAAATTCTGGCGGCGGGCGACGGTGGCTGTGGTGCTGGTGGCGCTGATAGCCGCGTCTGCCTGTCTGGTACAGGTGCGTTCTGGCGAAGCAATGGTGATCACCCGATTTGGCGATCCGGTCAGGGTACTGCTCAGACCGGGGCTGGCGTGGCATCTGCCGGTGCCGCTGGAGACCGCTATTCCGGTGGATTTGCGTATCCGCACCACGTCGAGTGGTTTGCAGGATGTCGGCACGCGCGACGGCCTGCGGATCATCGTGCAGGCCTATACCGTCTGGCAGGTGAAAAACGATCCTCAGCATGTGCAGCGTTTTATACGTGCGGTACAAAATCAGCCGGATTTGGCTGCCGCGCAGATACGCACGTTTATCGGCTCGGCGCTGGAAACCACCACCAGCGGTTTTGCGCTGGCTGATCTGGTGAATACCGACGCCAGCAAAATTCGTCTTTCCGGTTTTGAACAGCATTTGCATGACCAGATTGCCCGCCAGTTGCTTGACAGTTACGGCATCGAACTTGTGCAGGTCGGCGTTGAGCGCCTGACGCTGCCTTCCGTGACACTTGATGCAACCGTGGATCGTATGCGTGCGGAGCGCGAAACCATCGCCACCCAGCGTTCTGCTGAAGGCAAGCGTCAGGCGGCTGAAATACGTTCTGCCGCCGAGCGCGATGCCCGCGTGATTAAAGCCGATGCATCGGTTAACGCCGCCAATATCGAAGCGCAGGCGCAGGTGCAAAGTGCGGCGATCTACGCTAAAGCGTGGGCCGGTAATCCCCGGTTGTATGATTTGCTGCGCTCGCTCGATACGCTCAACAGCGTGATTACGCCGGGTACCCAACTGGTACTGCGTACCGATGCGGCGCCGTTCCGACAACTGGTCGAAGGCCCTCCGGCTTTACCCGCTGCTGCTGACGGGCCGCACCCATGAATCCGCTAGCCCGTTTTCAGAATAATGCCTGGTTTCAGGCGGGACGCATGGCGTATCTGGCTTTGTTTGCCATGACGCTGATTGCTGCCGCCAGCTGGCTGTTCTCCAATGTCCGCCAGATTGAGCCAGACAAACGCGCGGTGGTGATGCGCTTTGGGGTCGTATCACGCACGGCAGGTGCCGGTCTGCTGCTGGCGTGGCCGGAACCGCTGGAACAGGTGGAAATCTTGCCCGCCGCCGACCGGGTGATCGAACATCATGTTACGGCTTTGCTGAGAAAAGACATTGTGCCTGCATGGACCAATACCGGCGGCGAGAAAAGTGATGCGGTCGCCGGTGCCGGATATTTACTGACCGGTGATTCCGGCGTGGTTCAGCTGGATGTGCAGGTGTATTACGTCATTACCGATCCGGTAGCGTTTGTGTTGCAAGGTGAGCACGTGATACCGGCGCTTGATCGCTTAACGGAGCACGCGGCGGTGGCGATTTGTGCCTCACGTGACCTCGATACGATTCTGGTTGCGCGACCTGAAATGGTGGGCAACGGTAACCCTGTCGCCGAACGTCGCGAGCGGCTGCGCGGCGATTTGCGTCAGGGTATCAATCAGCAACTCGCTGCCCTGAGTGCAGCAGGCAGCAGTGCCGGTATCGCAGTGATGCGCGTTGACGTGCAGTCATCTTTGCCGCCCGCGGCTGTTGATGCATTTAACGGCGTTCTGACCGCCAGTCAGCAGGCAGAACAGAATATTGCCAGCGCCAGTAACGAGGCCGCCCGCGTGCATCAGGACGCTGTTCAGTCGGCAGATCGCGCCTTACAGGTTTCGCAGGCCAAAGCCAGCGAGCAGATTGCACGGGCGTCCACCGATACCGCAACGGTTGTGCAGCTGGCTGATGATCACTCTCCCGAATTGTTGTGGCGTCTGTGGCGCGAGCGGATGCCTGCGATCCTGGCTCATGCCGGCAGCGTGACGGCTGTTGATCCCCGTGACGACGCGCATCTGGTCCTGCCAGGGCCAGGCCGTCCATCCTCTCAACCCTGAGGTATTTGTCCTGTGACTTCTTTTTCTTCTGAAGAACCGGCAGTGAAAAGCGTGTTGCTGACGCGCCATGAACAGCGGAGCATGGCGGTGCAGCTTCTGCTGGCGATGGCCGCTTTCGGTCTGCTGCTGTGCGGCTGGATCTGGCAATGGTTGTTTCCGCAGCAAAGCGACGTGGGACAAATCCTGTTTGGTGTGGCGTCTTTGCTGGTGGCGGTGCCGGTATTACGCTCGGCGATGTACAGCTTACGCAGTCCCAGCCTGCACGGCGTTACCGATCAGCTGATTGCGCTGGCGATGCTGGGCGCGTGGGCTACCGGCGACCTGATGACCGCCGCATTGCTGCCGGGCATTATGATTTTTGGTCATATTCTGGAAGAGCGCAGTGTGATCGGTTCGCAGGAGGCGATTGATGCGCTAAGCCGTCTGACCCGCAGCCGTGCGCGACGTATTTTGCCCGGTGGTGAAATTGAAGAAATCGATAATCACCAGTTGCGAACCGGTGACCGGGTTGAAGTACGTGCAGGCGATCGGCTTCCCGCTGACGGACGTGTCATCTCTGGCAGCGCAAGTCTGGATACAGCGCCTATCACTGGCGAATCCGTGCCACAGGAAGCCCGCGCAGGAGACGATGTGTTCGGCGGTGCCATTAATCTGGACGGATTGCTGTATGTTGAAGTCACGCGCACCGGCGCGGATGCCACGCTGGGTAAAGTGATTGCGCTGATGCAAAAAGCCGAACATGCCAAACCACCGATCACCCGTCTGCTCGAACGTTATGCCGGACAATATCTGGTGCTGATTTTGCTGATTGCCGCGGCGACCTGGTTTATCACGCGCGATGCCCACGCTATGCTGGCGGTGCTGGTGGCGGCCTGTCCGTGCGCGCTGGTACTTTCCGCACCGGCCACGGCAATTGCCGGTATTGCCGTGGCGGCGCGTCACGGGATCCTGATCCGCAGCTCTGCCTTTCTTGAGGAACTGGCCGATCTCAATGCCATTGTGGTCGATAAAACCGGCACTCTGACGCACGGCGAACTGCATCTGCAACGCACGGTGCTGCAAGAAAACGAATCTTCTGATGCGGTGCTTGTTCTGGCGGCCAGTCTCGGCGCGTCCAGCAGCCATCCGGTCAGCCGCGCCCTGGCGCAGTTACTGCCCCGTGATCATTATTTACCGCTGGAAGCGTTTTCAGAACAACAGGGCATGGGCGTGCGGGCGCGAACTGCGCAGGGCGAGGCATTACTGGGGCGTCCGGCTTTTTTCAGTCAGAACAACGTCGCGGTGAGCGATGTCCCTGAGCATGACGGGCCGCTGGTTGGTCTGGCGCTGAACGGGCGTTTTTTAGGCTGGCTGTTGCTGGCAGATTCTGTACGGCCTGAAGCGCAAGGTGCGTTAGCCGAACTGCGTCAGCTTGGGCTGCAAAGGCAGCTTTTACTGACCGGCGACCGCGCCAGTGTGGCACACCGTATTGCCGGCGAACTGGGCATCAGTGATGTGGTCGCCCAGGCTTTACCGGAAGACAAACTGCATCAGGTATCCGCTGAAATTGCCCGGGGCTTCCGTCCGATGGTGGTCGGCGACGGCATTAATGATTCGCTGGCGCTGAAAGCAGGCGTGGTGGGGATTGCGATGGGCGCGGGCGGCAGCGATATCGCGCTGGCGTCGGCCGATGTGGTGCTGATTGGCAGCGATCTGCGACGCCTTGGGACGTGCGTCAGACTGAGCCGGGCGTGCCGCAGAACGCTGAAAATCAATGTGTTCATCGGCCTGGGCTGGACGCTGGTAGTGATGGCGGCGGCCGCCCTGGGATTCCTCGGCGTGGGGGGCGTAATGATCGCCGCGTTGCTGCATAATCTGAGCACCTTGCTGGTACTGGGAAATGCCGGGCGTTTACTGCGTTTCGATGAGCCGCTCTAGGAAAAGTTAAACGGCAGTTTGGCTGCTCTATATGCGAAGATTAGCTATCTTATTTCGGGGAGGGAAAATGCTGGATTTTATTCGGCGTAATTTTGCATACCTCTTTATTTTATGGGAGGTGTTTTCTGCGCCTCTGTTAATTTCGGGCTAATTTAACTTAATATGTTATTTAACATACTAAATAGGAATGGTTTCTTCTAAATGGTATTGTTTTCTCCTTTTACTAGGAGGCATCCATGTTCAGGCTTATCAGAGATTTTAGAGCTGTATATAATGACTTTTTATCAAGAGATAATAATGATGGGTATTGCATGGGGTTGAGTTTGACTTGGTTGGGGGATATGTTAAAAAATAGAACCATAAGAAAGCCTGCCCCTTCTGCTTTTCAAAGATATCCTAAGGAATGTATTTTCCCCTCGGTCGAAAATACAAAATTACTCATAGATACTTTTGAGCGTGCAAGGCTTAAGCAGCTCAACATGGAGAAAAGGGTGGGCGACTATTTTAAATATTCGCGAAACTATTTTGAAACTGCTTTTTTTATTGCAAAATATAAAAATAGAAAACAAATTTTCTTAGAGGAAAAGTATAAAGTCCCCGGTATGAGATATACTCATTCGAACATTAGTACACACCGGGAGATTAAGGGTTTGGATATTAATGAATCATCATCTCTCTCAAAGCAGGGTGTTATAATTATTATCGATTTTGGAGCGGCGGACGACAGCAGTCATGCTGTTGCGGCATTTCGATATAATAAAAACTCGGTATATTACCTGGATGCTAACTACGGATTGTACCATATTACAGGGAGTAATCCGACTGAAGATATTGAAAGAATAATTCGTCAGAAATATGGTAAATTTACATTCAGAGGGCAAATTTTAATTACTGCTTAAAACATACATCTTCTCTTAGCAATCCAAAAATTTTAATAATTAAAAGTGTCAACCGGGTACAAAGCTTTGCACCCGGAAGATAATTTACCAAAATGGAGCAGATTAAAGCTCAGCTTTGAAGGTATGCAAACGACGCATGGTTTTTTCCAAACCTTCCTTCATCAGCAATTCAGTACAGCGCAGTGATTCATCAATCGCCTCATCGATCAGCTTCTGTTCACTGGCTGGCGGCTTGCCCAGCACAAATCCCACCACTTTGCTTTTATCGCCCGGATGGCCGATACCGATACGTAAACGGTAGAAGTTCGGGTTGTTACCGAACTTGCTCTGAATATCTTTCAGACCATTATGACCACCGTTACCGCCACCGAGTTTAATTTTCGCCATGCCCGGCGGGATATCCAGCTCGTCATGCGCCACCAGAATTTCGTCCGGCTCAATGCGATAGAACTGCGCCATTGCCAGAACGGCTTTGCCGCTGAGGTTCATAAAAGTGGTCGGCACCAGCAGACGGACGTCCTGACCGGCCAGTGACAGGCGCGCGGTGTAACCAAAAAACTTACTTTCTTCTTTCAGCTGCTGATTGTGCTGACGGGCGAGAAGATCCACATACCAGGCACCTGCGTTATGGCGGGTCTGGGCGTATTCTGCGCCGGGATTGGCCAGTCCAACGATCAATTTAATGCTGCTCACGATTTTCGCTTCTTTATCCGGTGAGGTTTAGCGGGATAGTTTACCTGTCGCGTTTCACTGTGCCAAATATCACAAAGAATAATTCGTGCCAGTTACGCGAAATATTGAATAGTTCATTGGGCTGACTATTAATCCTCCGAAGCTATATGTCTGGAAAACGTAAAGTTTTGTCGCTGAATGTTCTCTGTCTGTGATCGCTACCGCAAAGTGAACCGGATGGGACGTCTATAGTTAAAGGCAGGAAAAGACAAGACAGCAATGATGCTAAGACTATCGACAACTGGAGGTGACTTATGAAACGTAAAACCGCACGAATGATCGGCAATGGCCTGATGGGACTCGGTTTGCTCACAATGGTCGGTGGTGTTGGTTATTCGATTCTGAACCAGATGCCTGAACTCGGGTTGCCTCAATTCCTGGCTCATGGTGCGATCGGCAGTATTTTCGTCGGTGCCATTTTATGGGTCGCAGGAGCGAGAGTCGGTGGGCATGAACGCGTCGCAGACCGTTACTGGTGGGTACGTCATTTTGATTCCCGCTGCACGAACAGCAAAACACACCGTCATTCCTGATTTTCTAAAATAAGGTTTCTTAAACAATAAAAAACCGTTGTCGCTCGCGCGATAACGGTTTTTTTGCATTTCTGTTTCTGGCAAAACGTATTCAGGCAAAACAAAACGCCCCTGAAAACAGGGGCGTAATGATTAATGCTCGAACATCGCAGAAATGGATTCTTCGTTGCTGATGCGGCGGATAGCCTCAGCCAGCATGCCTGACAGGGTCAGGGTACGCACTTTTTTCAGCGCGCGGATTTCTGCGGACAGCGGGATGGTGTCACACACAATCACTTCATCGATGACGGAGTTCTTGATGTTTTCCACTGCATTGCCGGAGAAAATCGGGTGGGTAGCGTAAGCGAATACGCGTTTAGCACCGCGTTCTTTCAGTGCTTCGGCGGCTTTACAAAGAGTACCACCGGTGTCGATCATATCATCGACCAGTACGCAGTCACGGCCAGCAACATCACCGATGATGTGCATCACCTGAGAAACGTTTGCGCGTGGACGACGTTTATCGATGATAGCCATGTCGGTATCGTTCAGCAGTTTTGCCACAGCGCGGGCACGAACAACACCGCCGATGTCCGGAGAAACCACAATCGGGTTTTCCAGGTTCTGTTGCAACATGTCTTCGAGCAGGATAGGGCTGCCGAAAACGTTGTCTACAGGTACATCGAAGAAGCCCTGAATTTGCTCTGCATGCAGGTCTACAGTCAGAACACGGTCAACGCCGACGCTGGACAGGAAGTCAGCAACAACTTTAGCAGTGATGGGTACACGGGCAGAACGTACCCGGCGATCCTGACGTGCATAGCCGAAGTAAGGAATAACGGCTGTGATACGACCAGCGGAGGCGCGGCGTAAGGCATCAACCATTACGACCAGTTCCATCAGGTTATCGTTAGTAGGCGCGCAGGTGGACTGGATAATGAAAATATCTCCGCCACGTACATTTTCGTTAATTTGCACGCTTACTTCACCGTCGCTGAAACGACTGACGGCGGCGTCACCAAGGCTGGTGTATAAACGGTTGGCAATACGTTGTGCTAGTTCCGGGGTGGCGTTACCAGCAAAAAGCTTCATATCAGGCACGAGAAGAACCTCAGGCTTGCGTCCAGGGAAGACATTGGCTTTTGGTACCACCGGGCGGTGAGCGGTACCAAAGCATTATGCTCACGATACTTCTAAATCTTACTACTTAAATCTGTTGAATAATTGGCTGGCAAAGAACAGACACAAAACCACTGTGACTCTCTACGCTTTGCCCGCAGTTCTCAACCAGATTTCGCGAAAACGGTGCAACGGCGAGATATTAACACCTTGCGCGACAAAACCCCGACTCCACGATGGCATTTTGTCCAAAACCTGACGGGCGGCAGACCCGGTGTCGAATTCTGCAAACACACAAGCACCTGTCCCGGTCAGTCGCGACGGCGCGTATTCTAACAGCCAAGAAAGTAGCTGTTCAACCTCGTAAAAACGTTTTCTCGCAATCGGTTCGCAATCATTTGCGTATGGCGTGTCCAAAAGCACATTAACAGGGCGTTTTGGCGTATTTCTGGTCAGATCAGGATCGCCGAAAATCACCGGCGTAGGAATGCTGACGCCGGGATGTGCAATCAGATACCATTTTTCTGCCGGTTCGACCGGCTGTAAAATCTCGCCAATTCCTTCGGCGAAGGCGGCATGGCCCATCACAAAGACCGGCACGTCCGCACCCAGTAACACACCCAGTTGCGCCAGTTCGGTATCGGAAAGCCCGCAATTCCAGATCGCATTCAGCGCCACCAGTACGGTCGCCGCGTTAGAAGAACCGCCGCCCAGACCGCCGCCCATCGGAATACGTTTTTTCAGCGCAATGTCAGCGCCCTGAGATGTACCCGTATGCTGCTGCAACAAACGCGCGGCGCGCACCACCAGGTTATCTTCATCAGCCACGCCCTCAACCGGCGTGGTCAGCACGATATCACCGTCGTCACGGGCGCTAAAACTCAGGCTGTCACCGTAATCGACAAACTGAAACAGCGTCTGCAAATCATGGTAGCCATCAGGGCGCTGCCCGGTGATATAAAGGAACAAATTGAGTTTAGCCGGAGAAGGCCACAATTGCTGTGTCATCTCAGTTCAGCGTCCAGTTATCCATTTTCAGTTTGATACGCTGTTCGCCCTGTGTCATTTCCAGACGCTGCGGCAGGGAAGGTTTGGCGTCTTCGTCATAGCTCTGATACACCACAGTGCCCGGTTTACCGTTCTGCGTGAACTTCACCTGAGACAGGCGATACTGGCTGTCGAGCGTGAAATCGGTGCCATCACCCGGCAGGCCAAGCATCCACAGACGCAGATTAGCCAGCGGAATCGACATGCCGGTCAGCTTTTGGATCATGTCATCTGGATTATCGCTGGTGTAATGCTTGCCTTGGTTATTGGTCAGCTGAGCAATACCGCTTTGCACTTTCAGCTCCATTTCGGTGCTACCCAGCGGGTTGGTCAGCAATAAACGGTAGCTATCGGGGGAATACTGTTGCCAGAAGAAGCGGGCATAGACTTTTTGTTTATCAGAAAGATAAGCGAAAGAACCGCGGGTCTGATAATGCTCGAGCTGTTTAACCTGAGCTTCATGTTCACGCCACTGCGGAGAAGTCGGGCTGGTCGCCGGGCCTTTCGGCGCGTTAATCGAACAGGCGGCAAGAACTAAGCTTGCCAGAGGAAGAAGGCGGACGAAGTGTGCTTTACGCATTGGCATAACAGATAAAATCCTTTGTGCTTTGGCGAAATGGGATGCCAGGGCAAATTTGGCGTGCGTTAGTTTAGCACAGCAGAAGCGTTGGATGATCTCAAGCCTGCGCAGATGATCAGCGATCAATCCGTTTTGGGACAATGCTGATGTGTAAAAGGATTTGTCACTGTAAGGCACATTATCAACGATGCCGCAACAGACGAGTTTGAAGATATTCTAAGGATGTAAATAACCCTGCCCACGGCCGGGTTGTGCTTACGTTCTCTTTTTCAGTAAAAAGGCGATAAACCAGATCAGGGAAATGTTCAACAGGAATGAAGTCAGATGAATGAGAGTCATAAAAATATTTGCCCATGATTCTTCTGTAATAAAACCTGTTTTTTCTGTCAAAAGTGAGTACGCAACATTTTCTGGTATTAGTGCGAAAATGGTGACGAGTATCACAATAAAAGACACCGACCCCGCAATCCAGATCAGAACATATTGGGATGGCTTCATCAATACACCTGTACCGTGCCAAAAGCTTTCAGTGTAGGACTAACCATCGTGGTGGGCGTTGTTAGTAGCGCTTCTTGAAGGATGGCAAAGTGTGACTTGCTTGTAAATGTAATGCAGCCGTTGCTGATCCCCCGATATCCGGCCGGATGCAACCTGAAATTTCCCCGTTCGACATCCTCAATAAACGTCGTGTCGTCAATCAGGTTGTCATCGCGAAATAAAGCAAACCACGATTCATGATCTGAACCGCTTACGATCGACTTTACCCAATCACGTTGCTTAAACATTAAACCACCGACCGGACGGGCAACAATGTAATATCTGCCTGGTGGTAGTAGCCCTATGTCTTTCACTGTTGTTTGTTCTGGATCGTTGCGTTGTTCGGGATTACCTGAGTATGCAGGGAAAAAACCAACCCCTGGGCAGCTTAGCGTTGATATGCCCGCTCCGTTTAATCGAAATGTGCATTTGATCATCTGTCATTCCACGCATCTGAAAAAATGATATTCCCATCACAATGTTTCCAGGTTATTCGCTCGTAACGCAGGGAGACGGACTCAAGGTGATTATGTTTTTCAGTGGCAGGGTTTTTGCAATCATGCATGAGGGGAAAAACAGATACGACTTTCACATTTTCCAGATGCATATTGAAGTACTCAACTTCCTGACCAGCATCATTGATGCGATACCAACGGAACTCTGCTGATTTAAAGGTTTGGCCTTTTGCGACGGCTTTATAAAGGTATGGCGAGGAACTGTCGAATTCTTTTTCAAAAGTCAGTGCGGAATGTACACGGGTTCCGGTGATTTTTCCTGTGTAGTTATCAGTAGGCAAAAACAAGCCATGACCGAATCCCAGAACCTCAATACTGCCCTCGCGTCCATTCACGTCAACTGATCCTTTAATGTCTGCGCCGCCGTCGTCTTTAAGCCACAGGTATGCCGGTATTGCCATTTTCATAAATCCATTTTAAAAGTGAGGCTTTAGGTTATTCCTTCGTTCAGTAGGAAAAATTAGCGAACCTTGTAAAAAGTAAATTTTCAGAGATTTATTATTGATGGCAGTTAATCACCGCAGCGTGGGATTACCCTGAGATGCTCTTCGGGGCATTTTTGGGCAGTACGGAGCTTAATAGAGATGAATTAATGTGAAAAGGGCTCGGCTCACACATTACCTAAATCAGGCTACAAGCCGCTTTCTGTGCGGTTTTACAACCAGAACAGAAATAAACCCACATCATATTTAACCGAAGGTGCTGTTCGCCTTTTATTGATCTCGCGCATCTTGTAGAATGCGCAGCAGACGTAAACCCATACTATTATAAAGTATAAGCCGATAACCGCTTCCCATATGACCCTGCTTGCATTAGGTATCAACCATAAAACAGCCCCGGTGTCTCTGCGTGAACGGGTAACATTTTCACCCGAGACCCTCGATCAGGCGCTTTCCAGTCTTCTCCAGCAACCGCTGGTGCAGAGCGGAGTCGTGTTGTCTACCTGTAACCGCACTGAGTTGTATCTCAGCGTCGAACAGCAGGAAAATTTGCAGGAACAGCTGGTTAAGTGGTTATGCGATTACCATCATCTGAGTGAAGATGAAGTCCGCAAAAGCCTTTACTGGCACCATGATAACGAAGCTGTCAGCCATCTGATGCGCGTTGCCAGCGGACTGGATTCGCTGGTTCTCGGCGAGCCGCAAATCCTCGGGCAGGTTAAGAAAGCCTTCGCCGAATCGCAAAATGGTCAGGCCGTTTCCGGTGAACTTGAACGTCTGTTCCAGAAATCCTTCTCGGTAGCCAAGCGTGTGCGTACTGAAACGGATATCGGTGCCAGCGCTGTTTCGGTGGCTTTTGCTGCCTGTACGCTGGCGCGTCAGATTTTCGAATCCCTTTCCGATGTGAATGTGTTGCTGGTCGGGGCGGGTGAAACCATCGAACTGGTCGCGCGTCATCTTCATCAGCACAACGTGCGTCACATGATGATTGCCAACCGTACGCGCGAGCGTGCGCAGGCGCTGGCGACGGAAGTGAACGCAGAAGTAATCAGTCTGCAGGATATCGATTCCCGTCTCGCTGAAGCCGACATTATCATCAGTTCCACCGCCAGCCCTCTGCCGATTATCGGTAAAGGCATGGTTGAACGCGCGTTAAAAGCCCGCCGTAACCAGCCAATGTTGATGGTGGATATTGCCGTTCCGCGTGATATCGAACCGGAAGTCGGCAAACTGGCGAACGCCTATCTGTACAGCGTCGATGACCTGCACAGCATCATTCAAAACAATCTTGCACAACGCAAAGCGGCGGCCATTCAGGCTGAAACTATCGTTGAGCAGGAGAGTTCAAACTTCATGGCCTGGCTGCGTTCGCAGGGAGCCGTTGAAATTATTCGTGATTATCGCTCACGTGCTGATATTATTCGCGCCGACGCACAAGCAAAAGCTCTTGCCGCCATTGCGCAGGGCGCTGACGTCGAAGCGGTGATCCATGAATTAGCCCACAAATTGACAAACCGCCTTATTCACGCGCCAACCCGTTCTCTGCAACAGGCAGCAAGCGACGGTGATGTGGAGCGTTTGCAAATTTTACGCGACAGCCTCGGGCTGGGTCAGCAATAGTTCTCCTTTTCTCACAGGGTTAAACACCACGCATGAAGCCTTCTATTGTTGCCAAACTGGAAGCGTTACAAGAGCGCCACGAAGAAGTGCAGGCGATGCTTGGCGATGCCAGCGTCATTGCCGATCAGGATAAATTCCGCAGTCTTTCCCGCGAATATTCACAGTTAACGGCTGTTTCTGAATGTTTTCTGGCCTGGCGTAAGGCACAGGAGGATTTAGAAACCGCTGAGATGATGCTCAACGATCCTGCTCTTAATGATAAAGAAATGCGCGAAATGGCGCAGGATGAGATCAAAGAGTGCAAAGCCAATATCGAAGAACTCGAAGAAAAATTACAGCTTCTGTTACTGCCAAAAGATCCGGACGATGAACGCGGATGTTTCCTCGAGATTCGTGCGGGAACCGGCGGTGATGAAGCGGCTATTTTCGCCGGTGACTTGTTCCGTATGTACAGCCGTTACGCCGAAATGCGTCGCTGGCGTGTAGAAATCGTGAGCGCCAGCGAAGGCGAACACGGCGGTTATAAAGAAGTGATCGCCAAAATCAGCGGCGAGGGCGCTTACGGTCAGTTTAAATTTGAATCAGGTGGTCACCGTGTGCAGCGAGTACCGGAAACCGAATCTCAGGGGCGTATTCATACCTCAGCCTGTACCGTGGCGGTGTTGCCTGAAATTCCTGAAGCCGAACTACCGGAAATCAACGCCGGTGATTTGCGTATCGATACGTTCCGCTCGTCGGGCGCGGGCGGTCAGCACGTTAACACCACTGACTCGGCTATCCGTATTACGCATATTCCAACCGGTATCGTGGTGGAATGTCAGGACGAACGTTCACAGCACAAAAACAAAGCCAAAGCGATGTCTGTGCTGGGGGCGCGGATCCGTGCTGCTGAAATGGCAAAACGTCAGGCTGAAGAGTCTTCGACACGCCGTAACCTGCTTGGCAGCGGCGATCGTTCAGACCGTAACCGCACCTACAACTTCCCGCAGGGTCGCGTAACTGATCACCGCATCAACCTGACTATTTATCGTCTGGATGAAGTGATGGAAGGTAAACTGGACAGTCTGATCCAGCCGATCGTGCAGGAGTATCAGGCCGATCAGCTCGCCGCGCTTTCAGAGCAGGATTGATGGATTTTCAGTCCTGGCTGCGTGACGCCACCGGTCGGCTTGCCGCGGGTGAAAGCCCGAAGCGCGATGCTGAAATCCTGCTCGGCTTTGTGACTGGCCGGGCAAGAACCTTTATCATGGCTTTTGGCGAAACGCAGCTTTCCGCTGAACAGCTTCAACAGCTCGAAACCCTGCTGGCGCGACGTGAGCAGGGTGAGCCGGTTGCTTATCTGACGGGGGAGCGCGAATTCTGGTCGCTGCCTCTCTCTGTTTCTCCTGCCACATTAATCCCGCGCCCTGATACTGAATGTCTGGTCGAACAGGCGCTTGAACGCCTGCCGGCTGAACCCGTCAGTATCCTCGACCTGGGGACCGGCACTGGTGCTGTCGCGCTGGCTTTAGCCAGTGAACGGTCAGACTGCCAGGTCACTGGCATTGACCTGCAACCCGAGGCGGTCAGCCTCGCAAAACACAATGCGCAGAAGCTGAATATCCTGAATGTGCAGTTTTTGCAGGGCAGTTGGTTTACGCCGGTTGCCGGAAAACGCTTTGCGTTGATTGCCAGTAATCCCCCTTATATTGATGCCACAGACTCACACCTGTTTCAGGGAGATGTGCGTTTTGAGCCCGCCAGCGCACTGGTGGCAGATAATGCCGGTCTGGCTGATCTCGCGCATATTATTGCCGCTGCACCCGCGTATCTTCAGAAGGGCGGCTGGTTATTGCTTGAGCATGGCTGGCAACAGGCGGCGCAGGTGCAAACGCTTTTCCAGGATGTCGGTTATCAGCAGGTAGCGACCGTAAAAGATTACGGCGGTAACGATCGCGTCAGCCTTGGACAATGGCCGCTGTAACTGAAATCAACAATTTCTAAGAATATTACTCTTTAAGAACGTCATTCTTTAAGAAAATCAAACACAAAGGAAACAGACAATGGCGTATGTCTGGATTAAAAATCTGCATTTGCTGACAATCACGCTGAGCATTGCGCTATTTGTCCTGCGATTTTTTTGGAAATGGGCGGGTTCTGCTATCATGCAGAAACGTTGGGTGAAGGTTGTTCCACATATTGTGGATACTTTACTGCTATTAAGTGGTATTTCGCTTATCTTCATCACACACTTTTATCCGTTCAGCCCACAGGGAACCTGGCTGACCGAAAAGATTTTTGGCGTTATTATCTATATTGCGTTGGGTTTTGTAGCCCTGAGCAAGCGACCAGTGAGTCAGAAAACCCGCTGGCTGGCCTTTATCCTGGCGCTTGCTTGCCTGTATGTGATTCTTAAACTGGCGCTGACGAAAATACCGCTGCTAATGGGATAACTATGAGTACCCTTGCTGATTTTGAATTTAACAACGCCCGGCTCAGTGCCGGGGTGATCAAAGTAACAGAATCCGTGCGTTTTGATTTTAATGCGGACGACGTTCGCCATCAGTTGCAATTGCTGGTTGATGAAGCGCGCAGCGTCGTTCCTGTGGATCTTGATCAGGATCAGCAGCTCGAAGTGTTGATTGAACTGTTTTATCGTACCTGGGGTTTTGGTGGCGCGGGGGGCGTTTATCGCCTGTCTGACGCTATCTGGATAGACAAAGTGTTGTCATCCCGCCAGGGAACCCCGGTTTCGCTGGGGGTGATTTTCCTGCATATTGCGCATGAACTTGATCTGCCGCTGATGCCGGTCATTTTCCCGACACAACTTATCCTGCGTGCCGACTGGCTCGATGAAGAGATGTGGCTTCTCAATCCTATCAACGGCGACACGCTCAATGAACATATGCTCAATGTGTGGCTGAAAGGCAATCTGGGCGTGACCGCGGAAATCGAAGATGATGATCTCGATGAAGCAGAAAATACGCTGATTGTGCGTAAAATGCTCGACACTCTGAAAGCCGCGCTGATGGAAGAAAAACAGTTTGAACTGGCTCTTCGTGCCAGTGAAACCGTATTACAGTTCGACCCGGAAGACCCGTATGAAATCCGTGACCGCGGGCTGATTTACGCCCAGCTGGAATGTGATCACGTGGCGATTAACGATCTTAACTATTTCGTTGAGCAGTGCCCGGAAGACCCGATTTCAGAAGTGATTAAAGTGCAAATCCACTCGATTGAGCACAAGCAAGTGACACTACATTAATTGATAATTACCTCTCGTTCCATCTGATAAATGTTGATAAAACAGCCGGTTATGGCAGCTTCAGATGAAGGATTTTTTACTAAAAGGCCAAAGTATGAAACATAAAGTGGTTAGCATTCAGGACATCAAAGTCGCCAACGATCTGCCGTTTGTGTTGTTCGGTGGGATGAACGTGCTGGAATCTCGCGATATGGCGATGCGCGTTTGTGAACATTACGTCACCGTGACCCAGAAACTCGGTATTCCTTACGTGTTTAAAGCGTCTTTCGATAAAGCCAACCGCTCATCTATTCATTCTTACCGCGGTCCGGGCCTGGATGAAGGCATGAAAATCTTCCAGGAACTGAAAAAAGCTTTCGGTGTAAAAATCATCACTGATGTTCACGAATCCTGGCAGGCACAGCCTGTTTCTGAAGTGGTTGATGTGATCCAGCTGCCAGCGTTCCTGGCGCGTCAGACTGATCTGGTTGAAGCCATGGCGAAAACCGGTGCTGTCATTAACGTGAAAAAACCCCAATTCGTTAGCCCGGGTCAGATGGGTAACATCGTTGATAAATTCAAAGAGGGCGGCAACGATCAGGTTATCCTGTGCGATCGCGGCAGCAACTTTGGTTACGACAACCTGGTGGTCGACATGCTGGGTATGAACGTGATGATCAATGCGACTGGCGGTCATCCGGTCATCTTCGACGTGACCCACGCACTGCAAACCCGTGACCCGTTTGGCGCAGCATCAGGCGGTCGTCGTGCTCAGGTGGCAGAACTGGCACGCGCCGGTATGGCGGTCGGTATTGCTGGCCTGTTCATCGAAGCACACGAAGATCCGGCTCACGCAAAATGCGACGGTCCTTCGGCATTGCCGCTGGATAAACTGGAGCCATTCCTGGTGCAGATGAAAGCTATCGACGATCTGGTGAAAAGCTTCCCGCCACTCGATACCAGCAAATAATCTGCCTCAGCCAGATAAAACAAAGGCGACCTTCGGGTCGCCTTTTTCGTTTAGTGGTGATGGTGAAGGGCATCCTGCAGAGAACTGTAGAAACCCAGTTTTCCTTCCACTGGATGCATTCTGGCGCGGGCCATAGTTTTCAGTGGCTGGAAGGGGATCTCAGCAATCCGCAGTTCGGTTCCTTCCGGCAGGGCATTGATATAGTGCTGCAAAGCATTAACGCCACCGGCATCGAGCACGGCCACACGATCCCACAGCAATACAATGATTTTCTTACCGGAACTGCGTACCTGTAATTCACTGAACAGGCGCTCAGCCGCAGCAAAGAACAGCGGACCGTTGATACGCAGAACCAGCGTATCTTCCGCAACTTCACCAGGGACTTCCGTCAGGCGGGTCAGCTTTGCTATCCGTCGCATAAACAGTAATGACGCCATCACGATACCGGCGGTAATGGCGATCACCATATCAAACAGTACCGTCAGGCTCATGCAGGTCAGCATCACCAGAATGTCGTCTTTCGGCGCGCGGCGCAGAATATCCACGACTTTATGTGCCTCGCTCATATTCCACGCCACCATCAAAAGCAGCGCAGCCATTGCTGCAAGCGGTAACCATGAAAGCAGCGGTGCGAGAATAAGCAGGGCGAGGATCACCAGCAACGAGTGGATCACCGCAGAAACCGGCGATGTCGCACCGGCACGGACGTTAGCTGCGGAACGGGCAATGGCCGCCGTGGCGGTGATGCCGCCAAAGAAAGGGCTGACCATATTGCCAATACCCTGACCGATCAGCTCATTGTCCGAATGGTGTTTCTTGCCGGTCATACCATCGAGAACCACGGCGCACAGCAACGATTCAATTGCGCCCAGCATCGCCATAGAAAACGCGGCGGGCAGCAGCGCTTGTACCAGAGACCAGCTCAGTCCGCTGCCGTCGGGTTGTGTCCACGGCAGGGCGAACTGCGGCAAAATAGGCGGAATGCCGTTACCTTGCGAACCATCCGGTAAAAGGAAATGAAAGCGAGAACCGATGGTCGCGACCGGATGTCCGGCCTGCATGAAAATAGCCATTACCGCGCAACCGGCCAGCAGCGCCGGAAGATGGCCGGGAATGCGCAATCCCAGTTTCGGCCAGAGGATTAAGACCCCGAGCGTCACAATGCCAATCGCCGCATCGCCAATATCCAGCGTCGGCAATGCCATCGCCAGCGCCGCCACTTTACTCAGATAATGCTCGGGAACGCTGGCCATCGACAGCCCGAAGAAGTCTTTAAGCTGCATCGTACCGATGGTAATCGCAATGCCGGAGGTAAACCCGAGCGTGACGGGCAACGGAATATATTCAATCAGTCTGCCAAAACGCGCCAGTCCCATCAGCAGCAACATAAAGCCGGACATCAGTGTCGCCAGCAACAGGCCGGATAACCCGAATTGCTGTGAAACGGGATAGAGGATCACCACAAATGCCGCGGTCGGTCCTGAAACGCTAAAGCGAGAGCCGCCGAAAATAGCGATAATTATCCCGGCAACCGCCGAGGTATAAAGCCCGTATTGCGGCGGCACGCCGCTGCCAATGGCCAGTGCCATCGCAAGGGGGATCGCGATAATTCCGACGGTTACGCCAGCAATGGCGTCTTTTAGTAAACGTTGAAAGGTATATTTTTCACGAAAACAGGCGTCGGTCAGAGCACTGAAAAGTCTGATACGGCGACTTCCTGAGATATTCATAGGGCGTAAACCACCTGGGGAGAAGAATTGATAATAACCCGGTATTCCGTCACCGGAAAAGTCATAGCCTACGCCGGTCTGACTCAGGTTACGTAGATATAAATCAAGACTCGATAACACTTTCCTGCGTAGTCTTCGTTTTATTGTAATGGGTGGCAATGTGATATGCCGCCAGTTATTTCACATACGGATACGACGAAGGCATTCATCATCTATATTTATGTTAATACCCGTGAATCGACAGGTAATAGCGTAAGAGGACGCATTTAATTATGCCGGATATATTTTCGCTGACCAGCCTGTATGCGGATATTTGTGTCACGTACGCCACGCTCTCGATCAGCTTTTTTGTCCTCAGCCGCAGTGAACCTTTCACATTTAAAGGCTCGTACTGGAAACGGATCGTGTTCGGCCTGGTGGCGGGCATTACGTCGCTCTATTTACGGGGCAACCAGCTGGCGCTGACGGACAGCCTTTATTTTAGTTTTGAAATGTTGCCGATGATTTTAGTGACTTTTTTCGGCGGCTGGCTGAGTGGGTTATGCAGTTATGTGGTGGCATTTTTCTTCAGTGGTATGTTCACACTCAATAATCTTTTTATCGCAATAATCCTCGGCACCCTGTTTTTATTCCGTGTCTGGCAACGGCGGAAACACCGTGAACTTTACATTACCATTGTACTGGTCGGTATTTTTCGTCTGGCGCTGGTTTCAGGATTACATGGCATTAAGGTCCCGTGGACGCAGCTGATTTTTTATCAGATGGTTGCCGCTTTCTGCATGATTCTCTGCTATCACGCGCTGAATTATAAAGAAATCTACATGAGTAAAGTGTTCACCATCCGTGTGAAGGCAGCGACTGATGAACTGACGCAAATTAATAACCGGGCCAGTATTGATTACTGGCTGGCGCAACGGCAAATACAGCGGGAAGCCTGCGGCTTAATTCTGCTCGATATTGATAACTTCAAACGGGTGAATGACAGCCTCGGGCATCTGGCGGGCGATCGGGTGTTAATTGAAGTAGGACGTTTATTACGCCATCTGACGCGTAATGAAGACTTCGCCGGGCGTTACGGCGGTGAGGAGTTTCTGGTCATGACGTCGGCGTATGACCCGCCGACACTGATATCTATTGCGGAACGCATTCGCCAGGAAGTCGAAAACTGCCTGATCATTCTTGAAGATGGCAGGGAACTTAAAGTGACGGTATCACTAGGAATTTCACTGTATTTGCCTGGAATGATTATCCGCAAGTCGCTGAAACTGGCCGATTTGTCTTTATATGAGGCGAAACGGCAGGGTAAAAACCGTGCGGTGGCCAGTTCAATCCTGACACTGGCGACGCTTGGTTCAAGACGGCATTCGCATAAGCCTTAGCCTTCAGGAAATGCGATTTCCATAAACGTAAAAAGGAGCTTCGGCAGCTCCTTTTGTCGGTTGCACGACCCTAAATTACTTCTGTGTGCCTTCTTCGATTTTCGGCGGATACGTCAGGTCAGCCGCTTTACGGATTTTTGCGACGTCTTTGGCGGTGACGGTCGCCGCTGCCGGATTACCGAATTGTGTGCTGACATAATTACTCAGCGTCGCAATTTGCTCGTCATTCAGCTGATTGGCAAATGACGGCATAATGATTTCGCCTTTATCCATATGACGCTGCACGCCGTTAAGGATCACCGAAACCTGATTCCGGTTATCGTAAGAACCGGTGCTGGTGTGGCTGAACAGCGACGGATACGCGTGGAATCCCTTGCCGCTGCCTTCGCCACCTTTACCGTGACAGGCGGCGCAGCTGGCATTAAACAGCGCTGCGGCAGACTGGTCGATTGTCTGACCTTCGGCACGCAACGGATAAACGTCCTCAGTCTGCTGACCCCACTCATCGCGAGGTTTGGTTTGCTTGTCATCAGCAATCGCCGGAACTGAACGGATATAGGTGGCAATCGCGTTCAGGTCGCTGTCTGTGAGGTGTTGCAGACTGTGCTCGATGGCTTCGGACATCGCACCGGAAGCTGACGCTTTGCCCGCCACAAAACCGGTTTTCAGGTAAGTCACCAGTTCCTGTTGCGACCAGGTACCGATCCCGGCGTTTTTGTCTGGCGTGATGTTAAAGGCCACCCACGAGCCTAAATCACCGCCGGAAAACGCTTTGTCGGTATCCATACCCATCGTCAGCGTACGTGGCGTATGGCAGGTGCCGCAGTGTTCTAGCGCTTCCACCAGATACGCGCCACGGTTCCAGTCCGCTGATTTGGACGGATCGTTTTTCAGTTCGCCTTTGTCGAAGTTAAACATCTTCCACACACGCATGCCCCAGCGCTGGTTAAACGGGAAGGACAAGTCCGTTTGCGGTCCGGCAGAATGTACCGCAGGTTGCGACATCAGATAGGCTTTGATCGCCAGAACGTCTTCGCGTTTCATTTTGGTGAAAGAATCGTAAGGCATCGCCGGATACAACTGTTGTCCGTCTTTGCCGACACCTTCACGCACCGCGCGCACGAACTCATCGTCACTCCAGCTGCCGATACCAAATTCTTTATCAGAAGAAATATTGGTGCCGTAAATCACCCCGAAAGGGGATGCCAGCGGATAACCACCGCCGAACCTGGCGGTTTTATCCGCGCCCGGCGCGGTGTGGCAGGCGGTGCAGTCACCAGCAATTGCCAGATATTCACCGCGTTTAACCATGTCCGCGTTGCCTGTTGCATCATCAGCCCAGACGCCGGCCGCTGCCATTAATGGCAGAGCTGCCAGCACGAATTTCATTTTCATTGCTCAATCCTCAGAAAATCCATCAGGCCAGGCTTTTCAGCACTGCGTCAGCCATACGTAACGCCAGTGCCGTTCCGGACAGCGTGGAGTTCACCGTCGAAGCAGAAGGCATAATGCCGGTACCGGCGATAAACAGGTTCGGGTGGTCATGGGTACGGCAATTTCCATCCACCACCGAATCTTTCGGGTCGCTGCCCATGATCATGGTGCCGGTAATATGCTGGTTGTTGTCGTAAACGCCACGCTTGCTGTACACCACTTCGGTGCCGCCCATCTCTTTGACGATTTTCTGGAAGTCGAGCATCGACTGATCATATCCGCGGTGAACGTAGTCCGGGAATTTGTAGTGAACTTCCAGACGCGGGATCCCCCATTCGTCCTTCTCGGATTTGCTCAGTACTACGCGGTTTTCAGGCTCCGGCAGCATTTCCAACAGGCATTTCAGCTGAATGAAGCGCTCAGACTGATAGGTCAGTTTGTCGTTCAGCGCTTTGCCGTAATAACCCTGACGCACGAGGCGCTCGGTCAGATAACGTACCGGCGAGGTATTGGCGACATCGATACGCAGCGCAGAACGATCGCGGCGGAAATCGCCATCACGCAGGTTGTTGATACTGCCCGGACGCATCGGGCCGCGCCCGAAATACACCGGCTCATCGGCATAGAATTCAACGGAAGTGCCAGGGTGATCCATCAGATTGCGACCGACCATGCCGGAGCTGTTTGCGATGCCGTCCGGGTATTTGTCACTGGTGGACATCAGCAGCAGTTTCGGGCTTTCGATGCCGTTGGCGGTCAGCACGAAGCGTTTACCGGTAACTTTGTGCGTGACTTTGTCGGCATCGAGATAATGCACGGCCACGATTTCGCCACTGTCATTAGCCTCGATTTTGTATACCACGGCGTTGGCAATGACGCGCACACCGGCTTCAATGGCTTTGCGCGCGGAAATCCCGCCGTGATACTGCGCGTCAATCGGGCAGACCGGCATACAGTTGTTGTTGCCACAGCAGGCAGGGCGGCCATCGTAAGGGATACTGTTGCGCGCCTGCGGACCAATACCCAGTATGTAACCGAGTTTGGCGATGCGTTTACTGATGCGGTCGAACCCGTAAGGAAGCGGGATACCCGGCAGCGGATAAGGCTGCGAGCGCGGGGAGTCCAGCGCGTCATCACCCGAAACCCCCATCTGAATTTCTGCTTCGGTGTAATACGGTTCCAGATCTTCATAGCTGATCGGCCAGTCGCGACCGACGCCATACAGCGTTTTGATCTTCATATCGTTTGGCAGCAAACGGAACGCCTGTCCCGCCCAGTGCCAGGTCGTACCGCCAACACCGCGCAGATATTGCGCAGCATAGAGATCCGGGCCTTTCTGGATCAGATAGTTGTTATCTTTTGGCTGGAACTTCGGTTGCGGTGCCCAGGGTTTCGGCGGATACGGCTCGGTGAAATCCCCTTTCAGCGGCGACTGACGGAACAGTTCTACCGCTTCATCGCGTTTGATCACCGGTCCTGAATCGAGCATCAGCACGGAAACACCGGCTTTCGCCATTTTCAGCGCAGCGAGCGAACCGGCGATACCCGCACCAATAACAACGACATCTGCATTCAGTGCATCAGCCATGAGCAATTACCTCTGTGGAATTTTGTTGCAGTTCAGCAGGCTTGTTGACCCAGAAATTCGGTTCGCCCGGCGCATAACTTGGCGGAAGCAGGTTATTTTTCAGCAGCTGATAGCTGACGATATTTTCGAATCCGATACATTTCTGACTGCCGGGCTGACCGACCACACCGAGATACCACCCGCTGACCAGTTGCTGATACAGCTGCGCCAGCTCTGCTGGTTGTGCGGCCAGCAGCTGATGCAAATCATCACCGACAACATTGCTGTGCGTGGTGATCAGCGCCGAAAGCGCTTCCAGCTGCGTATCAAGCTGCGCATTACCTGATGACTGATGCAGCCAGCTGTAGAGCGCCTGACCGAGGTGCGGTTCGGGTGTGTCCATGCCGGTAAGCTGTTTAGAAAGCGCCATAAAACTGTCCGGCATTGTCACGGCGGAGGCCAGCGGTGGCGCGGCGTGGGCGAGGGTGGTAAATACGCCACCGCCCAGCATCTGGCTACCGATACCCGCAACCATGACGCCCGCAGTGCCGAGAATCCACCGGCGACGAGAGAGATTGATCATGCTGAAAGTCCGTAAATGTTCCGTATAAAACGGCCACGGGCGTGGCCGTCAACAAGAAGGAGTGATTAAAAGTGCCTGTTATTTCAGGACGCTGGCCGCTTTTTCTGATGACTGATTATCGATGTCCTGCTTCGGTGTGCTGACACCGACGGCACCGACCACTTCGCCGTCAATGGTCAGCGGGAAGCCGCCACCCAGTGCCACCGCGTGCGGGATGGCCAGTACGGTCGTTTCGCCGCCTTGCAGGCGTTGCATGAATTTCAGCGAAGGGGCGTGATACAGCGCTGAAGTGCGTGCTTTACCGATGGAGGCTTCGACGCATCCGGCAGGAGAGCCGTCAAGACGCTGGAATGCCAGTAATGAACCAGACGCATCAACAACAGCAACACAACCGGTGCTGTGTTGCTCAGCGATGGTTGCTTTAACACTGTCGATGACTTTTGCAGCCTGCGCGTTATCGAGCTGAGGATACCCGGCGGCGAAAGCGGAAGTGGCGGAGAATAATAAAGCGGAAGCACAAATTACAGCACGTGCTGTGTGTTTATTAACAGACATAGACTCATCCCTTGTAGCGGTAGCAAAACATTGCTTAAAAAAGATCTGGAAAAATAATTGCATTAAATCAATATCTTTAAAATTCAGTGGCATCATGAGCTGAACACTTGATGTGTTTCTTAATGCCATGCAGATGAAGCGGGCATTGAATTTTGTTTCCCGGATGTTAATTCAATTAACATCCGGGAAAAAGTGACGGTTGCGTGTGGCAACTAATTTTCAGGAGGTTTTGTGAGGGTGTTTTCGGCAAAACGGGCTGGCAGGCCTTGTTAAATAAGGACTGAACATTTTGTGCGGTTATGTACCAGATGATCCGTTTGTATTAATGAAATGTGATGAAGTTAACAAAAAAAGCCTCCGCAAAGGGAGGCTTTAAAAACCGGCGCGGGATTAACGTTCAGACTGCCAGCTGCTGCGGCATTCGTCGCGGCGGAAGCTCAGAACACGGCTGCGGTTTGAAACGAGTTTGACGTTGTAACCCTGGAAGTAAAGACAGAAGGTTTTCTGCCACGGTCCGTCGGGTAATTCCACCAGCAAACGTCCAGCCCCCAGCGAGGTTAACTGACCGCTGGCGCGCTGTGTGCCAACGCCAGTCCGCAGTTTGTCGCCGTCGATATCAAAGGCGGCTTTTGACTCCGGATGATACCAGCGCCCCTGAACCATTTTCAGGCAGTTATTAGGTTCAATTGGCCGGAAGTAACGTGGTGCGTGGCCAATTTCTCCTTCAATGGCATGACCATTCCAGCGTAAGCGCATGGGCATATGCGCCGAAAGCGTAATGGCCTCACCGGTATCCTCGCCCTGATACAAATTATCGGCGGAACCCAGATAGCTGGCGGTGCCATTGCTGACTTTCAGCCAGTAAGGATCTGCAATGCTGGAATACAAACCATCAGGCAGGGCGTAACTGCGGGCGGGAAGCGGTGTCGCCAGTAACGCAGACATGACTTCCAGTGCGTGCGTATACGCGGTGGTATCTTCGCGGTTGGATACCAGCGCGATACCGGCGTCCAGTTCAGGGTGAAGCAGGAAATAGGTTTTGTATCCAGCATGGGAACCGCCATGCCCGTAAACCGTATGTTCACCGATTTGCGACGACGTGGTTCCCAGTCCGTAGGCGGAAGGGATATTGCCGTGAAGATGACGTTGCGCGGTCAGTGCTTTCAGCACGCCTGCACCCGGACCGCTGTCGGCCAGCAGGCTTTGCAGCCAGACGGAAAGCGACCGTACACTGCCGGTCAGACTGCCGGAAGCCGAAAGATGTAAACCGGCGACCGCCGTTTTCCAGCCGCTAGTGTCCTGCCAGTAACCGGGTACCAGATCGGGCACAATATCAAACCAGGTTTCCGGTGCACGGAATGCAATATCCAGAGGCTGTGCGATGTGTTCCGTCAGCAGATCTTCAAACAAAATCCCTTTTTGCCTGAGAATTTCCTCCACCAGCCGGTAACCGGTATTGCTGTATGAAATCTCCGTACCGGCGGGGAAGTTCAGCGCACCGTCCTGCGCCAGAAACGCCATAATCGCCTTGGCGTCGCTGACGTTATAAACCGAAATCCCCAGCAGGGAGAGCGTTTCGCGCACGTCGGGTAAACCGCCGGTCATGTCCAGTGCCTGACCGATCGTTACTTCTGACATCGGTGGCTTCAGGTCAGGCAGATACTGCCCGAGGCGGTCTTCTGTTGACAGCCCGGCATCACTTTTCATTAAGGCCAGTGCCGCGAAAATATGCTTGGTGACGGATGCATAGCGCACCACGGAATCAATGCTGAACGGCTCTGATGTCGTCAGATTAGCCAGACCGCCGGTGGCGAAACCGCGTAATGTTTTGCTGTCGAAAAGAGTGATTGCCCCGCCGGGCTCACCGGGCTTATCCCAGTTTTTAGTAATGCGTTTTGCTGTCGCCTCAGCGGCTTGCCACTGTAAATCAGATGTCATTAGAATCTCCACAGACTGTCTATCAGTGAATAAGAGGGCAGCCGGACTGCCCGCGAGACCGGAATAATGTCCGTTTATGCAACGGCTATTCAGGCTCCTCTAAACTGAGACTTAACGATCGAAGTTCTGCTGTATGCGGATGGGTGACGTTGCCCGTCCGTAAATCGTCTGCGCTCAGAAGTTCGACCATTTCACCACCAATCATTACGCCAATGCTGGTGCAAAGATGCGTTACTACGGCCAGATTGTGGCTGACGAGAATATAAGTCAGTTTCCGCCGTTCACGCAGGTCGCTTAGCAGGTTGAGGATCTCCGCCTGTACCGACACATCCAGCGCGGAAGTGGGCTCATCGAGCAGTAAAATTTCCGGTTCTGAAATCATCGCCCGCGCAATGGCGACACGCTGACGCTGTCCGCCGGAAAGCTGATGCGGAAAACGAAAACGTACCGCCTGCGGCAGACCGACTTCAATAAGGGCATCGGTTATGCGCTTCTCGATGTTAAGAAAACCATGCACGATCAGCGGCTCACTGAGAATGCGGTCGATGGTCTGGCGAGGATGCAGCGAGCCGTAAGGATCCTGAAACACCATCTGCACGCGGCGAAAGAAGCGTTTCTGGCGTACCGGCAGCTGATCTTCACCGCCAATCACCATTTCTCCTGACCATGACTGATTCAGTCCGGCCAGCGCGCGTAAAATAGTGGATTTTCCCGAGCCACTTTCGCCGACAATCCCGAAGCATTCGCCCGGCGCAACACTGAAACTCACGCCTTTCACTACTTCAGTATCACCAAAAGCAATTCGCAGATTGTTCAGAATGATTTTGCTGTTATCTAAATCCTGATTGAAAAGAGGGGATTGGTCAGTCATGAGGTTTTCCATGCTTCGTCACGCACCAGCACCGGCAGCCTGTCGCGCGGATGTTTCAGCGACGGCAGACATTCCAGCAGCCCGCGGGTGTAAGGATGTTGCGCTTTCAGCAGGTCGCCAGCCTGCAGGGTTTCGACGATACGTCCTGCGTACATCACGGCCACGCGGTCGCAAAATTTGGACACCAGCGGCAAATCATGGCTGATCAGAATCAGCCCCATGCCGCGACTGGACACTAAGTCATCCAGCAGACGCAAAATCTCAGCCTGCACGGTGGCATCCAGCGCGCTGGTCGGTTCATCGGCAATCATCAGTTCCGGATCCGGTGCCAGCATCATGGCGATCATTACGCGCTGCCCCATGCCGCCGGACACTTCATGCGCATAACGTTCGGCGACTTTATGCGGGTCGCGGATACGCACCTGATCCAGCAGTTCTATGGCGGCGTTCATTGCCTGTTTTTTCGAACCGCCTTTATGCGTTTGCCAGGCTTCGGCGACCTGTTTGCCAATCGGCATGACCGGGTTCAGCGAGTATTTCGGATCCTGCAAAATGAATCCGACGCGTTTGCCGCGTATCTGGCGCATCTGCTTTTCACTGGCATTGCGCAGATCAATACCGTCGAAGGACAGGGTTTCGGCGCGACATTTTGCGCCCGAAGGCAGCAGGTTCATCAGGCAGCGCGCGGTCAGGGATTTCCCCGAACCGCTTTCGCCGACAATACCGAACTTTTCTTTACCCAGAGACAGGGACACACCGCGAACAGCGTCGAAACTGCCGCTGTTAGTCTGGAATGTGATATGCAGATCTTTGATATCAACCAGCATTATTTCTCCTTAGGATCGAGGACGTCGCGCAGACCGTCGCCGAGGAAGTTAAACGCCAGTGACGTGACAAAAATCGCAATGGCCGGGATCAGAGGCACCCACCATTCGCTGAACAGGAAACGGCGCGCAGTGGCAATCATCGCGCCCCATTCCGGCGACGGCGGTTGTGCGCCCATCCCCAGAAAACCGAGGCTTGCTGCGGTGATAATGATCGAACTCATATCCAGTGTGATGCGTACCACCAGACTGGGTACGCACAGCGGCATGATATGGCGCAGCACAATACGCGCCGGTGTTGCGCCGGTCAGACGGCAGGCGGCAATATAATCCGTGCCGCGAACCTGCATGGTCTCGGCGCGGGCGAGACGGGCATACGGCGGCCAGGCGGTAAGGGCGATCGCCAGAATGGCACTTTCGATACCGGGCCTGAGCGCCGCCACAAAGGCCAGAGCCAGGATCAGACGCGGGAACGCCAGGAAGATATCGGTTATGCGCATCAGAATACGGTCAAGCAATCCGCCCGCGTAACCGGCCACGCAGCCAATCAGCAGGCCGAGCGGGGCGACGATCGCTACCACGATAATCACCATCCCGAGCGTGATACGTCCGCCGTAAAGAATACGGCTCAGGGTATCGCGTCCCAGTTCGTCGGTCCCCAGCCAGTGCAGGGAAGACGGTTTCGCCAGACGGTGCGCCAGATCCTGCGCACCCGGATCGTAACTGGTCAGCCACGGCGCACAGAGGGAAATCAGCAAGACGATAAGCACGGTGAACAGGCCGGTGACGGCCAGCGGATTTTTGCGCAGACCAAGCCAGATGCGGTAACGACGCCCCCAGACGGCTTGTGTCCGGGTAAGCGGTGTATCTGCCAGCAGCCAGGCGCGGCTGCCTGCGCGGGGTTGAGGTGTGTCCGGAAGAGTGCTCATTTTACGCGGGGATCCAATAGTCGGTAGAGAAGGTCGGCCAGCAGGTTGAGCAGCACGTAAATCGCGCCAATAAGAAGCGTGGAGCCGATCACCGGGTTCATATCCGCATTCATCAGCGATACGGTGAGGTATTGCCCGAGGCCGGGCCAGGAGAAGACGTTTTCAGTGACCACGGCACCTTCCAGCAAACCGGCATACGTCAGTGCAAGAACCGTAATCAGCTGCACGCCAACGGTCGGGAAAGCATGTTTCCAGATCACGCGTTGCGCAGAAAGCCCCTTGGCGCGGGCCGTTATCACATATTCGCCCCCGAGTGCGTTGAGCATAAAAGTACGGGTCATGCGGGTGATGTAGGCCATGCTGAAATACGCGAGGATCAGCACCGGCTGGGCCATATGCGCGAGGGCATCCCAAAATGCGCCCATGTCACCGGCCAGCAGCGAATCCACGGTAAGCAAACCGGTGACCTGCGGGATCATATCCTGATAAATGATGTCCTGCCGCCCCGGCCCCGGCGCGATACCCAGCGCGGAGTAGAAAATCAGCAGACTAAGCAGCGCCAGCACAAACACCGGCAGGGAGTGACCGGCCAGACATACCACGCGGATAGTCTGATCAATCCAGCTGCCCTGACGCGTTGCCGCCCAGACACCCAGCGGAATGCCGACAATGGCCGCAATAATAATGGCCGCCGTCGCCAGTTCCAGGGTTGCCGGGAAAAAGCGTGCGATATCGGTAGTCACCAGATTGGAAGTCAGGGCAGAACGGCCTAAGTCCCCGTGAAATACCTGACTGAGATAGTGGAAGAACTGCATCCAGAGGGGCTGATCCAGCCCCATTTCATGACGAACCCGTTCGACGACTGCCTGCGGGGCGTTATCGCCAACCGCAGCCAGAACCGGGTCTGTCGGCATCACGCGACCAATGAAAAAAGTCACCACCGACAGACCAAACAAAGTAAGACAAACGCTGATGCAGGTACTCAGAAATCCTTTGAGTCTCTTGCTCACGCTTTAACAACCTTCTCGTAAGGGCTGGTGCTCATTACTGTTAATACCACGCCGGAAATCACGTTACGGCAGGCGGCGGTCATAGTGGGCTGCAACATGATGGCAAACGGGCTGTTTTCCATATGTCTGGTCTGCAACTCTTCATAGAGTTTGATGCGGGTGGCCGGATCAGACTCTTTCAGCGCTTTGGTGCTGAGATCTGAAATGTCTTTATCCTGCCAGCTGCAACGCCATGCCAGTGTGCGGCTCTTGGCTTTATCAGTGTTATCCGGATTGCTGCAAAAGGCCTCTGCGTTGGAGTTCGGGTCGAAGTAATCCGCACCCCATTGGGTCATCGCCAGTTGCTGCTGACGCGCACGCATTTTGGTCAACACCTGACGACTTTCAGCAGCCAGTAACGTGACTTTAATCCCGACGTCAGCGAGGTTCGACTGCAATGCCTGCACGATGTCAGAAGAAGGTGAGGCTGAGTAGTGATCGAGGGTGATTTCAAAACCATTCGGGAAACCGGCTTCTGCCAGCAGCGCTTTGGCTTTTGCCACATCACGTTTGTACATGATGGTATTCACCGCCGCCGGGAAACCTTCCGGCAGGAAGCTCTGATGGATTTTGTGGGTCAGCGGAACGATATGCTGCTGGATGTTTTCGTAATCGATGGCCCATTTGATCGCCTGCCAGACCTGCGGTTTGGCGAGATTCGGATGTGCGGTATTGGCTGACAGCATAAAGGTGCCGGCAATGCCTTTCTGTACCAGCGTGAAGTTCTTGTCCTTCATCAGCGGACGTAACTGTTCAGTGGTCAGGTTGCGGGCGATATCGATATCGCCTTTCTGTAACATCAGCAGCTGGGCAGAAGGGTCGATAATATGACGCATGATAATGCGCTGGATTTTGCCTGCGTGCGGGTTGTTTTTGTTGCTTTCCAGAATCACCGATTCGCTGACCTTCCAGTCGCGCAGCTTGAAGGCACCGGAACCGGCGCTGTTTTTCTTCAGCCATGCGTTACCCAGATCGTCACCCGCCTGATTCGCCAGGCAGGCAGATTTTTGCACGATGCTGCCCACGTTAGCTGTCAGGCAGTAAAGCAGGAAAGACTCAGAAGCCGGTTCAGTGGTCTGGATCACCAGCGTTTCGGCGTCCGGTGCGGTAATCAGACTGTCGACGTTATCTTTGGTATAGCCGAACTGGTTAATGATGTAAGCCGGGCTCTTATCGAGTTTCACCACACGCTGCAGTGAAAACGCTGCATCTTCTGCGGTCACCGGTTTTCCATCGGCCCATTTTGCTTTCGGATCGAGTTTGAACGTGAAGGTTTTTTTATCGTCGGAAGCGGTCCATGAAACCGCCAGATCGCCTTCGATTTCATCAGGGGAGGCCAGTTTTGGTTTCACCAGTTGCTGGTACATATTACCGGTAATTTCACTGCCCACGGACTCGAAACTTTCATGCGGATCAAGGCTGGTAATGATATCGAGCTGGATGGCCATCACCAGAATTGAGGCCGGTGTGGCAGCAAAAACAGCATCGAATTTCAGGTAGGAAAGAACAGGTATTGCGGAAAAACCGGTAACAAACTGACGCCTGGTAACCATAACTACTCCCATCGTGTTGATATATAAAAGTAAAATTAAAAATCACGTTGGCTCACCCTTGACTTAACTCCGGGCAACTGGCTTAAATGAAAAACCGTTGCTTTACACACCTCGACGTTTCATATCGAAAAAACTAATGTGAAGCGTACTGTGCTTGTTCTTTGCTGGTGCAATATCACGCGGTGAGTGCACCCTGGCTGAACAAATCTCCGTTGTCTTAGTCATGCTCAATCAAAGGTAGACCTTTTTTATGAATAACGTAGCGCACGGAACTGAAGAATTAATGCCGGTTTTTGATGGACATAACGATGTTTTGCTACAACTTTGGAACGAGCATCGTCAGGATCCTGCACATACATTCCTTCAGGGACCCGCCAGCGGACAATTAGACCTGCCGCGCTGTCGTGACGCAGGCTTTGCCGGCGGGCTTTTCGCCGCCTGGGTGCCTACTCCTGAAGTGGATCTAGCAAATAGCGTGCCTGATCGTACGGTGGATACCCGTTTTCTGCCGGAAGGTACTCAAAAACATCCTGATTTTTCCCCGACACCTTCTTTCGATTTTGCACGTGACGTCACATTTGGCATGATGGCATTCCTGCTCAGAATCGAAGAGAAGTCGCAGGGAAAGGTGAAAATTTGCCGTACCGCGCAGGAAATCAGACAGTCGATAGATAACCATGCATTAGCTGTGGTTATGCATATCGAAGGGGCGGAAGCCATAGATGAGGATTTGTATAATCTGGATGTGCTTTACAGCATGGGGCTGCGTTCTCTCGGGCCGGTCTGGAGTCGCCCGAACATTTTCGGCGAGGGTGTGCCATTCAAATTCCAAACGTCGCCGGACACCGGACCGGGGCTCACCGACGCGGGTATCCGGCTGATCAAAGCCTGTAACCAAAAACGCATCATGATTGATTTGTCGCATCTGAACGAAAAAGGCTTCTGGCAGGTGGCTGAACTGAGTGATTCGCCGCTGGTGGCCAGCCATTCTAATGCGTTCAGCATTTGCCCGATGTCGCGTAATCTCACTGACAATCAGCTTGGCGCAATCAAAGAGAGCAGCGGTTTTGTCGGGCTGAATTTTGCGGTGCCATTCCTGCGTGAAGACGGCAAACGCAGCGACGATACCGGTACAGACATCATGGTGCGTCATGTGGATTATCTGGTTAAACATCTGGGTGAGGATGGCGTGGGCTTCGGTTCGGATTTTGACGGGGCATCAATGGCACCCTTTATGAAGGACGTGCGAGGTTTGCCGGTGCTGGTTGAGGCACTGCGTAAAGCGGGGTATGGCCAGGCACTGCTGGAGAAAATCTGTTACAAGAACTGGATTAATGTGCTGGAACGTACCTGGGGGCAGTAAGCTGCGGGAAAAATGTTCGCGGCAAAAGAAAAGGCAGCCATTTCTGGCTGCCTTTTGCTGTTTCCGGCTCAGACTTATTTGAAGAAGTCTGCGCTGACGGTGAGGTTGCCACCGCTTTTATTCTGCCACTGACGGGTAATGTGGTAGAACTTGGCGCCTTTGGCAGCTGCACGGTTTGCCACTTCCTGTGAAACGTCCGTGGTGCTGTTGAAGTGACCGGTGAAGGTCGTGGAATCAAACGGCACCATCTGAGCAGCGGTCACGTCATTCACTTCCTGAATTTTCGCACCGTTGGTTGCTGTGACGGTGTAACGTTTACCGGTAGATGACTGCGTTTCGAAGAAGCGGCCTACTTCACGGCTCGGGCTGCCGGAAGAGGCCACGCCTGGGATCTCAACTTTCTTCGCTTCTGCGCCACCGGCTGCCAGTGCTGCACGACCTGCATCAGAATCAGCAGGAATAGCATCAGGAGACTGAACCACACGTTTTGGCGCATCTTTCTTATAAATAAACGCAGTGATGTACTGGTTGCCGCCGCTGTTGGCATCAATCTGGCGAACGATGAAGAAGGAGTAAGCCCCTTTATCTTTCGCTGCTTTTGTAATGGCATCGTTAACGTCTGGCTGGCTGCGATAGAAACCGCTGACAGTCACAGTATCAAAAGGCTCAAGTCCATAAGCGACGTCTTTCGGCAGCTCTACCACGCCATTAATGACGCGATAATGTGGATCATTGCTCACTTCTGGCGCATCTTTTTTATAGATATCTGCAACTACGCGCCAGTTACCGCTATTGTTAGTGCTGTTGGTATCTTGAATATAAAAATAATCTGCACCCAGCGTATCGGCACGGCGGGAGACGGCATCAGCCGCATCGCCCAGCGTGTTGAAACGCCCGGTAATAACAATGCGATCAAAAGGCTTAATGGCTGCAGCTTTCTGCGGGCTAATTTCCTGCGCGGCATGGGCAGCCGACAGCGCAGAAACAGAAAACAGGGCCGATGCGATGATCGTTTTTGTCAGCTTCATAAAAAATCCTTTCACCTTGCGCAGTAATGTTGAAACGTGCTGAATTCTTGATGTGTAACAGGTTAGCGGCCGATTATTGCATGTAACAATGCCGAGTGTCTCAGCAATTTATGGCAATAATGTGTGCGCCACCGGCAATAACAGCTACTTTTTTAACTATGCATAACTTATATAAGTTTGTTGAATATTCCAAGTAGTGAAATAAATGTTAATTATTCACTATTTTCTAACTTTTATGCCCGACCTGAGCGGGTTATGGCAGGGAAACCCTCAGTGATTGATCGGGTATAAAGCCGGTTCTCAGGTGGATTAAATGCCTGTTTACTCAGGTTTGCAGCAGGTTTGCGGCCCATATCAATTTTTTTATTATTAATTGTCTGACTATCGCTGTGATACGTAGATTATTGATTAGATATTCAGTAGGTTATAAGCGGCCTGAAAAAATACAAACCGGGGGTTACTATCAACCGGCAGGCATGAAGTTGACTTGTTATGACGATGACATAAATCATCAATGAAAAGGGTGAAGGGAAGACTATGCGTATTGGTGTACCAAGAGAGCGGTTGACCAATGAAGCCCGGGTTGCAGCCACGCCGAAGACGGTGGAACAACTGCTTAAACTCGGCTTTACGGTCGCTATCGAACAAGGAGCCGGTAAATTAGCCAGCTTTGACGATGCAGCTTATGAACTGGCGGGTGCATCTGTCGTCAGCGGCGATGATGTATGGCAATCAGATATCGTATTGAAGGTGAATGCGCCTGAAAACGATGAAATCGATAAATTACAGGCAGGCACCACGCTGGTCAGCTTCATCTGGCCTGCGCAAAACCCTGAGTTGATTCAAAAACTGGCTGACCGTCAGGTGACGGCAATGGCAATGGACTCTGTGCCACGTATTTCCCGCGCACAGTCTCTGGATGCCCTGAGCTCAATGGCTAACATCGCCGGTTATCGTGCGATTGTGGAAGCCGCCCATGAATTTGGTCGTTTCTTTACCGGGCAGATCACTGCTGCGGGTAAAGTGCCGCCGGCAAAAGTCATGATTATCGGTGCCGGTGTGGCTGGCCTGGCTGCCATCGGAGCAGCAGGAAGCCTCGGCGCTATCGTCCGTGCTTTTGATACCCGTCCAGAAGTGAAGGAACAGGTAAAAAGTATGGGTGCGGAGTTCCTCGAGCTGGACTTCGAAGAAGAAGCAGGCAGCGGTGATGGCTACGCAAAAGTCATGTCAGAAGCCTTCATTAAAGCGGAAATGGCGCTGTTCGCAGCCCAGGCCGAAGAAGTGGACATCATCGTTACCACCGCGCTTATCCCGGGACGTCCGGCACCGAAGCTCATCACCAAAGAGATGGTCGCGTCGATGAAACCGGGCAGTGTGATTGTCGATCTGGCAGCACAAACGGGCGGTAACTGTGAACTGACGGTCGCTGACCAGATTACCACCACAGAAAACGGCGTGAAGATTATCGGTTATACCGATTTGCCAAGCCGCCTGCCGACGCAGTCCTCTCAGCTTTACGGCACCAATCTGGTTAACCTGCTGAAATTACTGTGCAAAGAGAAAAACGGCGAAATCGAAATCGATTTTGAAGATACCGTTGTGCGCGGTGTGACCGTGGTGAAAGCCGGTGAAGTGACCTGGCCGGCACCGCCGATTCAGGTTTCTGCTCAACCACAGGCTGCGAAAGCCGCTGAACCGGTAGCCAAAGCGGAAGCAAAACCCGCGTCACCCTGGACCAAATTTATCATCATGGCGGTAGCCATTGTGCTGTTTGGCTGGCTGGCGAATGTGGCGCCGAAAGAGTTCCTCTCTCACTTCACGGTGTTTGCGCTGTCCTGTGTGGTCGGTTACTACGTGGTGTGGAATGTCAGCCATGCGCTGCATACCCCGCTGATGTCGGTAACTAACGCCATTTCGGGGATCATTGTGGTCGGTGCCGTACTGCAAATCGGTCATGGCGGATGGGTCAGTTTCCTGTCTTTCATTGCCGTGCTGATTGCCAGTATCAATATTTTCGGCGGATTCACCGTCACTCAGCGCATGCTGAAGATGTTTCGTAAGAACTAAGGGGAATATATGTCTGGGGGTTTAGTTACAGCAGCATATATTGTTGCCGCTATTCTGTTTATTTGCAGCCTTGCCGGGCTGTCGAAACATGAGACATCCAAACAGGGTAACATTTTCGGCGTCACCGGGATGGCCATTGCGTTAATCGCCACCATTCTCGGGCCTGACTCAGGTAACGTGGGTTGGATCATCGTCGCCATGGTGATCGGCGGTGCGATTGGTGTTTATCTGGCACGTAAGGTCGAAATGACTGAAATGCCTGAGCTGGTCGCCATCCTGCACAGCTTTGTGGGTCTGGCAGCGGTTCTGGTGGGCTTTAACAGCTATCTGGATCATGGTGCTGTGCCGATGGAAGGGGTGATGGAAAACATCCATCTGACCGAAGTCTTCCTCGGCATCTTCATTGGTGCCGTCACCTTCACCGGTTCGATTGTGGCGTTTGGTAAACTGCGCGGCATTATCTCTTCCAAACCGCTGGCTTTACCGCATCGTCATAAGCTGAATCTGGCAGCGCTGGTCGTTTCTTTCCTGCTGATGGTGATGTTTGTTCGCACTGAAAGCGTCGGTCTGCAGGTATTTGCCTTGCTGATCATGACCCTTATCGCGCTGGCGTTCGGCTGGCACCTGGTGTCTTCCATCGGTGGTGCGGACATGCCAGTAGTGGTGTCCATGCTTAACTCGTATTCCGGTTGGGCAGCGGCGGCGGCGGGCTTTATGCTCAGCAACGACCTGCTGATCGTGACCGGTGCGCTGGTGGGTTCTTCGGGTGCGATTCTGTCTTACATCATGTGTAAAGCGATGAACCGCTCGTTTATCAGCGTCATTGCCGGTGGCTTTGGTACTGATGGATCTTCTACAGGCAACGCCGAAGAAATGGGTGAGTATCACGAAGCAAGCGCGGAAGACGTGGCAGAGATGCTGAAAAACGCCAGCTCAGTGATCATCACCCCAGGCTACGGCATGGCGGTAGCTCAGGCACAGTATCCGGTGCACGACATTACTGCAAAATTGCGCGCTAAAGGCATCAAGGTCCGTTTCGGTATTCACCCTGTTGCAGGGCGTTTGCCGGGCCATATGAATGTCCTGCTGGCTGAGGCGAAAGTGCCTTATGACATCGTGCTGGAAATGGATGAAATCAACGACGATTTCAGCGATACCGATGTTGTGCTGGTTATTGGTGCTAACGACACCGTGAACCCGGCAGCTCAGGAAGATCCACGCAGTCCAATTGCGGGTATGCCGGTGCTGGAAGTGTGGAAAGCGCAGAACGTGATCGTCTTTAAACGTTCAATGAATACCGGTTATGCCGGTGTGCAGAACCCGCTGTTCTTCAAAGAAAATACTCAGATGCTGTTTGGCGATGCCAAAGAAAGCGTTGAGAAAATCCTGCGTGCTCTGTAATTTCTGAGCCGTAATTAAAAAGGCCAGTCAGTTGACTGGCCTTTCTTTTGCGTGCAATTCAGACATTATTCTCAGAGATTGTTTTCAGAGATCACTCATCGTCATCTTCTTCATCGTCATCAGAGGTAATCGGGCATTCAAAATCGTCCGGTTTGATGGCCAGTAAATCGCATTTCAGATGGTCGATCACCTGTTCCGTGGTATTGCCTAAAAACGCCGCAGAAAGACCGGTACGGCCAATCGCGCCCAGAACAACCACACCTGCCTGTAAATGCTCGGCAAGGTCCGGAATGACTTCTTCCGGCAGGCCTTTTTCCACGTGTGTGAATTTTTCGTCAAGCTGGAATTTCTGCCGCAATGCTTTCATCGCAATCAGATGCTGACCACGGATAGCATCGTTGTAGACGCTCGGGTCAAAGTCAGGCAGTTCGATGGCAATATTAATCGGCGTGACCGGATACGCGCCCACCAGATGCACTTCCGTCTGATTAACGTGCGACGCCAGTTCGATGGTTTCTTTCACCAGTTTGATATTGAGCGGGTCGTGATAGGGCTCTTCGCTGGAAAGGTTAACGGCGACTACGGCTTTACCGCCTTCAGGCCATGGCTGGTCTTTGACCATCCACACCGGGCAAGGGCACTTACGCAGTAAATTCCAGTCTGTCGGTGTGAAAATTACGGATTCAAGACGGTCGTGCTGGTGGGCCATTTTCAGCAGCAAATCATGATTACCGGCGAGCACTTCCTGAATAATCGCTTCGAAAGGTTTGTTGTGCCAGACCACTTTGACGTCGATTGGAATACCTGCTTCCACATAGTAGCGACACTGCTCTTTTATCCATTCTTCCCGTTCGCTGATTACGCTTTGTCGCATGCCGATTCGCTCGTCTGGCGAAAGCATGGTGGTCATCTCGTAGGAGAAATCATAAATCGACAAAAAGGCTTTGATACTGCCGCCGTTACGTTGCACCAGATAAACGGCACGACGTAACGCGGGTTGGTCATCCTGATTGGGGTCGATAGCAACGAGTAAATTCTGATACTTAGCCATGGGGACTCCTTAACACCTGTAAGAGAACGGCGGTCAGTGTATTAAGTACAGAGTAAACCAAGATTAAGCAATCGGATAGCGGAGAAATTGAGTCGGATCAACAAATTATTCCTTGATGATCCGACGCAATAATTGTCAGGCGGGAGCCTGACAGATCAGGCAGAGACCGGCGCAGACTGACCGGCTAATTGAGAAAGCATTTCATGATTCTCAATCGTGATGTATTTACCTTTAACACTCAGCATTTCTGATTTCTGGAAACGGCCGAGCAGGCGGCTGATGGTTTCCACGGTCAGACCGAGGTAGTTACCGATATCGCCACGGGTCATCGTCAGGCGGAATTCGCGCTGAGAGAAACCACGCTGAGCGAAGCGGCGGGAGAGGTTATAGATAAATGCCGCCAGGCGTTCTTCCGCATTTTTCTTCGAAAGCAACAGGATCATATCCTGATCGCCTTTGATCTCACCACTCATCAGACGCATCATTTGCTGACGCAGATTTGGCATTTTGCCGGACAAATCGTCCAGCGTTTCGAACGGGATTTCGCAAACCATTGAGGTTTCCAGCGCCTGAGCAAAGCTCGGATGCTGCAAGCCACCGATAGCATCGAAGCCGACTAAATCGCCTGCCAGATGGAAACCGGTAATTTGTTCGTCACCTTGTTCGGTAATGGTGTAGCTCTTGATAGTCCCGGAACGAATGGCATACAGGGATTTCAATTCGTCACCCGCTTTAAACAATGCCTGACCTTTTTGGATCGGCTTTTTCCTTTCGATAATGTTATCGAGCTGATCAAGTTCATGCTCATTAAGCGTGAAAGGAATACAAAGCTGGCTAATGCTACAGTCCTGACAATGGATCGCACAGCCACCAGATTGGATACGTCGAATAATACGCTTTTCCGGGATCATAAGAGTCACTCTGGCAATATTGATATGGGTCAATTTTAACATCATTTACGCCGAGTGATAAGTAGCTTAATGGAGCGAAAAGAGCGAAATGTTAAAAAACCCCGATTTTAAAAGGTTTTTTTTAAATAAAAAATTGATCTTCACAAGGAATTAAGCCGAACTGAGAATCAATGAGGTTTAAATCAGGATCAATTTATTGATGAAAAGAATATTTGGAGCTGGGGAAATATAGGTTTTAAATCAATTTATAGCAGGCCAGGAAGGAATTTTTTGCCCGTTTTGCATTATTTTAGCCCTGGCTAATCCTGAAATAAGCAACACAGAATTATGGCATAAACGCTCAACCGGATCGACTTTGATACCCATTCGCCTCACAACCGCTTACAATGCTCCCTTCGTTTAGCATTCGTTTACTTTTAGGAAAGGTGTCATGCAGTCCGATTCCCTGGGTTTTCCGCTGGAAACAACCATTGTCTTTGTCGTCGTGGCGGTTGCCGCGTTATTAACTGACATCTTTGCGCACCGCAGCCACAAGCCGATTGGCCTGAAAAGCGCTTCTCTCTGGACACTGTTCTGGATTGCCGTTTCCCTGAGTTTTGCCGCGTTTTTATATGTCCATCATGGCAAAGAAGTCGCCAGTCTTTTCCTGACCGGATATGCGCTGGAGCAGGTGCTTTCTATCGACAACCTGTTTGTGATTATGGCGATTTTCGCCTGGTTCAAGGTGCCTGACGGCTACCGTCACCGGATTTTGTACTGGGGTGTCATTGGCGCAATCGTATTCCGCGGAATTTTCGTGGTGATCGGCACCAGTTTGCTGGCGCTCGGGCCATGGGTGGAAATGGTGTTTGCCGTAGTGATCCTCTGGACGGCGATCCTGATGATGCGTGCAGGAAATGATGACGAGGAAAATGATGATTACTCAGATCATATCGCCAACCGACTGGTTCGCCGTTTCTTCCCGGTGTTTCCAAAGCTGGTTGGCCCTCATTTTCTGGTCAGCAGTGAACAGGTTGAAGCTGAGCTGGCGAAGCCGGAAAATCAGGGCTTTAGCTTTACAGTGAAAAAGGGTGTTCGTTACGCGACGCCGTTGCTGTTATGTATTGCCGTGGTAGAGATTTCTGACCTGATGTTTGCCTTTGACAGTGTGCCGGCTGTTATCGCCGTCAGCCGCGAGCCGCTGATTGTCTATTCCGCCATGATGTTTGCCGTACTCGGTTTACGTACTATGTATTTCGTGCTTGAGGCGTTGCGTAAATATCTGGTGCATCTCGAAAAATCAGTGATTTTCCTGCTGTTCTTTGTGGCGGCAAAACTGGCACTCAATTCCAGTAATCATCTGTGGCATCACGGGATTGAAATCAGCGCCTTAACCAGCCTCTACGTAGTTCTGGGCGTTCTTGCGCTGGGCATTATTGCCAGCTTCTTGTTTCCCGGCAAAAAAGAAGCCGCATAAAAGCACATGACGTTGAGGCATAAAAAAACGCTGCGATTGCAGCGTTTTTTGTTTTTTACTCTGCCGGAAAGCGACGTTAAACATCACCCTCGTTATCTTTTTCCACCGCTTCGTGAATGCGATCCAGCATATCAGGGAAGGCCGACTGTACACGGCTCCAGCTTGGAATAAAGGGCTTTTCGCTCGGCGTATCCACAAACGCCTGACCGGCTTCCATAATCGCCCCTGAAAACAGCTCCACGGCAGATTCCTCGCTGTGGCGGTCAAATGATAATCCGTTCATTTTTGCGTCATTCTCAAACCCGTCGATCATATCCAGCGCGTTACGATAGTAGGTAGCTTTGAGGATACGGAATGATTCGCTGGTAATATTCACGCCAAGTATCGCCATTTTGCGGTAAAGCGCCTTGGTGATATCGATACTCATGCGCTGAAGCCCGTTAGTCGCGTCATCTTCGGACATCGGCTGATGCTTGTGATCGTAGGTATCGGCGATATCGACCTGACAAATACGCTTGGTCGCCGTATTACGATGAAGTTCTGAAAGTACGCCGATTTCCAGTCCCCAGTCGCTCGGGATACGCAGGTCATTCAGAATGTCCGTGCGCATCGCGAATTCACCGGAAAGCGGATAGCGGAAGGTACGCAGGTATTCCAGAAAGTCAGAGTGGCCGTAAACAATTTGCAGCGATTTCAGCAGCGGGAAGACCAGAAGACGTCCCACGCGGCCATTAAATTTACCGTCGGCGACTCGGGCATAATACCCTTTACAGAAGTCGTAATGGAAATTGGGATTGGCCACCGGATACATAAGGCGGGCCAGCATATCGCGGCTGTACGTGACAATGTCACAATCATGTAGCCCGACAACTGACGTGCGCCGCGATGCCAGCGTATAACCGGCACAGAACCATACGTTGCGGCCTTTGCCCGGTTCATTAGGTGAAAGATTTTCTTTTTTCAGTTCTTCATCCAGCGCTTTCAGGCGCGGACCATCATTCCATAAAATACGGTGGCGCTGCGGAAGGCGGGAAAAGAATTCACGGGCAAATAAAAACTGATCGCGATCGGCGCGATCTAAACCAATGACGATTTCTTCCAGATAGGGGACTTTCGTGAGTTCATCCACAATGCGGGTCAGTGCCGGACCTTCAAGTTCTGAGAACAACGAAGGTAATATTAATCCCATAGAACGGCGGCCTGAAAAAACCTGCAAATCGTATTCCAGCTCTTCGACTTTGCGGTTAGTCAGATTATGAAAATTGGTAATGACTCCATCCTGATAAAAATCGCTCATACGGTATTCTCCAATTTTAGAATAGATAAAATTATTGGAAGTCTTCTCTGTAAATACAGAACGATAAACAATGTGAAAACAATCTATTAATAAACGTCATTTTCCTCTTAAAATTTACCCTAAAAAACCGGGATAAAATGACTCAGCCCCTGACTCCAGCCCTGCGGGCCAAATTCACTGGTACGAAAAACGTGTGAGATATCGTCACGATGCAGCGGCATTTCATGGTCATGATGGCCTTTGATCACCACGGCGTAATTCACTGCCTCCAGCATGGATAAATCATTCGGGCCATCGCCAATCCCGATGCTGATGACCGGTTGACCGCGTTTTTGCTGATAGCGCTCAGACAACCATTGCACCGCCTGACCTTTACCCGCACCGGCTGCCATGACGTGCCAGAACCTTCCGCCACGGGTGAGTGCCAGACCTTCGCGGGCCAGGCATTTTTTCAGATACGCAAAATCCAGATCGTTACCAAACCAGACCAGTGGTTCAGATGCCTCGCGCTGCATGGCGAGTTCTGCTTCCGGCTCCGATAAACCCGTCCAGACGGCAACCTGATTTGGCGTGACATCGCCAAACCCGCGAAACTCAAAATCATAACGCTGACGCAGTTCCACCAGCGTCTGGCGGATCTCGCTGTAGCCCGCGCCGTTAATATGAAACGGGACTTCATCACCGGTTCGCCACCCGGGCGGCAGATGGATCATCGCTCCATTTTCAGCAATAAAAGGCTGATGCGTCAGATGTAAAGCCGATTGCAATGCCGCGACTTCTGCTGGCGTTTTGCTGGTAGTCAGAACAAGCGGAATATTTGCCGCCGAAAGTTTGTCCAGCCAGGGTTGAGCCGGTTGCCAACTGTAATCATGATGATCGAGCAGGGAGCCATCAAGGTCAGTAAAAATAATCAAGGGATCGTCAAGGTAAGGCATCTTTTCTCCTCAATTCAGCCGGTAACAGACGCAAATCTTTAACCTTTTACTTCTGTCCCAGCAGCTAAGTATAGATAGAAAAATGAGTTTTATTGACCGTGCCGGCATTTCAGGATTTTTTACCGCCCCAGGCTGGTTTGCTGGCAGCTTTACCCGCAGGGGGTTTACAGGGATAATTTGCAGCAGTCCCACCGCTGAAAAGAGGTAAGCAGATGAGCAAAGATGATGATTTATTCAGTCAGGAAATGGCCGGAGTTCAGCCACTGGCGTCGGATAAACGGGTGGTCTACCTCAAAAACTCAGTCTCCGGACAGAAGGTCAGCAACGCAGAAGAAACGGAAAAACGTGAAAATCCTCTGACCACTGGCTTTCTGAATATCCAGCCGTGCGACGAGCCGCTCGGGTATAAGCACGATGGTGTGCAGCAGGGCGTCCTCGACAAACTCCGTCAGGGAAAATATCCGCTGGAAGCCAGCCTGAATCTGTTGCGCAAACCGGTCGAACAGTGTCGTCAGGAGCTTTTTACTTTCTTCTGCCAGGCTCAGGCCGAAAATCTGCGTACTTTGCTGATCATCCACGGTCGCGGGCGTGATGATGAAAGTCATGCCAACATTGTGCGCAGTTATCTCGCCAAATGGCTGAAACAGCTTGATGACGTTCAGGCGTTCTGCGTGGCCATCCAAAAAGATGGCGGTGCCGGTGCCTGTTATGTCGCGCTGAAAAAATCCGCGCAGGCGAAACAGGAAAACTGGGAACGTCACGCTAAACGCAGTCGCTGATGTTTGCCGGCACGTTAACTCAACGTTTGTTGCAGCGTGGTTTAAGCGCTACCCCTTACTGTCCTGACACTTTTCCATGCCCGGAAACGGGCACTTAATTGAGCTATTTGCATGTTCCTGAAACCGATTTATTTGCGCGGCGCGCTGTTGCTTTGCGGCGTCACTCTCTTATCTGCCTGTGATCGTAACGCGGCTGAACAGGGCGACACGATGGTGATTGAAGGTAAAACCATGGGCACGTTTTACCGCGTCAGTCTGGCGGGTGTGGACAAAAGTCGTGAAGCTGCACTGCGTGAACAAATCGAGGCGCAGCTCAAAGAAGACGATCACCAGCTGTCGACATATAAAGACGACTCGGTGCTTTCGCGCTTTAATCAGTATCAGGGCAACGTGCCGCAACCTGTCAGCGCAGGCATGGCCGATGCAATCGTCACGTCGATGCGCATCGGGATGCTGACCGGCGGCGCGATGGATATCACCGTTGGCCCGCTGGTCAATCTGTGGGGCTTCGGGCCTGACAAACAACCAGTCAAAACGCCGACGCCGGAGCAGATTGCTGCCGCACGTAAACTGACCGGATTACAGCATCTGAAAGTGATCCAGCAAAGCGACGGACAGTATCTGCAAAAAGATTTGCCGGGAATGTATGTCGATCTTTCAACCGTTGGCGAGGGTTACGCCACGGATCATCTGGCGCGGCTGATTGAAGGCAACGGTATCAGCAATTATCTGGTGTCCGTGGGCGGCGCAGTGGTGTCCCGCGGACATAATGCGAAGGGCAATCCGTGGCAGGTGGCGATTCAGAAACCGACGGATAAAGAAACGGCCGTGCAGGCGATTGTCGATTTACAGGGCATGGGCATCAGCACGTCCGGCAGCTATCGCAATTATTATGAACTGGATGGTAAACGCCTTTCGCACATTATTGATCCCGCCACGGGTTCGCCGATCACGCACAAGCTTGTATCCGCGACGGTGATTGCGCCCACCGCGCTGGAAGCCGATGGCTGGGATACCGGACTGATGGTGCTGGGCACGCATAAAGCGCTGGCGCTGGCGGAAAAACAGCATCTGGCGGTGTATCTGATCACCAAAGAAGGCGACACGTTTAAAAGTTATATGTCGCCACAGTTCAAAGCCTATCTGAAAGATCCGGAATAATTCTGCGTACTGAATGTCCGGATTACATCGCCCCGTGCAGTTTTTCTGAGAGAAAATCCAGAAACACCCTCAGCGCGGGTGACTGGCCTTTATGACTGGCATACAACGCAGAAATGGAAGACGGCTGCGTTTGCCAGTCAGGTAGCAGAGACGTCAATTTGCCTTCGTGCAGACTTTGTTTGCAGGCCATTTCCGGCAACAATGCGATGCCCATGCCATCCACCGCCGCCTGATGTAAAACCAGTAAATTATTGCTGATCAGGCGGGGGGTTAACGATACCTTTCGGGTTCCTTCCTGCGGATGAACCAGTTCCCACTGCGAACCGGCCCACGGTGTTTTACGCGCCAGCGTTGGCAGATAACTCAGCTGATCCACAGAGGGTGGCGCAGGTAATGCCGCAATAAACGACGGACTGGCAACCAGCACGTAATTCAGCGTCCCGAGCGGTTTGCGGTACAACCCGGAATCCTCCAGAGGTTCGCTGTGCGAATGTATCGTCACATCAAAATTCTCCTCGAGTAAATCCACGCTGCGGTTAATAGCCAGAAGTTCCAATGTGATAGCCGGGAAACGTGTCAGAAACCCGGTCATCAGCGGAGCTACGATCATTTCCGCCATCATTACCGGTGTGCAAACACGCAACAATCCGCTGGGATTTTGCTGTAAGTCGTCAATCACCTGTTGTGCCGTTTGCGCCTGTTGCAGCAGTTTCTGGCATTCGATGGCGTAGCACTCGCCGGTGCTGGTCACGGAAAAATGGCGGGAAGTGCGTTGCAGTAACCGAACCCCCAGACGGGTTTCCAGTGCGTCAATCCGGCGGCTGAGCAGGGATTTTGAAACGCCCAGCGCCCGCGCTGCGGCGGTGAATCCCTGATGCTGGACGACGGCGGCAAACAGCGCCATATCATTGAGATTATCGTTCATCTGGCTTCTCACATTCATCGTTGCAAAAGAGCAACGATGTGTTGCCATATTAGATATTTCAGGCCATATGAACAACGATTATCCTGTGTTCATTCCGCTAACTATCTGCCTGCAGGACATAAAAATGAAAATATTACATATCGATTCAAGCCCGTTTATTAACGAGTCCGTTTCACGTGAACTTTCGGCGATGATTGTGACGGAACTTTGTTCACGTCATCCGGAGGCCAGCGTAACCTATCGCGATCTCGGTACCACGCCACCGCCGCACCTTTCAGCCAGTGCCATGAGCCTGCTACACAACGCGCAGGATGTGACAATCACGCCAGAGTTGCAGGCCGAACTTGACGGGATTTACCAGTCAATCGAAGAACTGATCGCCTGCGACGTGCTGGTGATTGGCGCTCCGATGTATAACCACTCCATTCCCAGCAACCTGAAAGCGTGGCTGGATCAGGTCTGTCAGAAGGGCAAAACATTCCGTTATACCCCGCAGGGCGTGGTCGGGCTGATCCCGGGTAAGACGGCTTTTGTTGCTTCAAGTCGCGGTGGCGTTTACAGCACCCCGGAAACTCTCCCGCATGATTTTCAGGAGCCGTATCTGGCGTCGATTCTGGAACTGATGGGCGTAGCGGATTGCCACATTATTCGTGCTGAAGGCGTGAGCCGTCAGGCAATTGGCCGCGAGAAAGGGCTGGCAGAGGGAAGGGAAACGCTGCTTCAGATCCTCAGTAACTGAAACAGCGTTGCCTGGTTTTAGTGTTTTGCGGTACTGATCAGCTCAAAAAGCACCACGGTGCGGGATGTGCAGATGTACTCGCGACCAAATTCGAAATTATGTTCGTTAACGTCATCCGGCTGGAAGGTGTCGAAAATATGCCGCCAGCTTTCGCCGTGTGCAACGGAAGGCAGGGTGAACACCACGTCTTCATGTGAGGCATTAAACAGCAGCAACACCGTACTTAATGACCCCTGACGCAGTAAACCGGTCGGTTGCGCGCGGCCATCAAGCAGCATCGCAATGCATTTCGCGTGCGGATCTTTCCAGGCTTCATCGCTCATTTCCGGCCCCTGTGGCTGGAACCAGCTGACATCTTTCACGCCCAGCTTTTCGTGTACCGCGCCGGTGAGAAAACGCCCGCGATGTAAAATCGGGAAGCGCTTACGCAGTGCAATCAGACGATGGGTGAACAGTAATAATGCCTGACCCTTTTCTTCGATATTCCAGTTAATCCACGCAATTTCAGTGTCCTGACAATAAGCATTGTTATTGCCATTCTGTGACCGCGCAAACTCATCTCCGGCCAGCAGCATTGGCGTACCCTGCGAGAACAAAAGCGTCGCCAGCATGTTACGCATCTGCCGCAGACGCAGTTCATTGATCGCCGGATCATCACTCGGGCCTTCCACGCCATAATTGGCCGAAATGTTATTATCGCTACCGTCCTCACCGTTCTCGCCATTGGCTTCGTTGTGTTTACTGGCATACGAAACCCAGTCATTGAGCGTAAAACCGTCGTGCGCGGTAATAAAATTCACGGAAGCGTAAGGCTTGCGGCCACGGTGATTGAACAAATCTGCTGACCCGGAAAGTCGCGTGGCGAACTGCGCCAGCTGGCCTTCATCACCGCGCCAGAATTTGCGCACCGTATCGCGGAAACGGTCATTCCATTCCATCCAGCCGGGCGGGAAACCGCCAACCTGATAACCGCCCGGACCGCAGTCCCAGGGCTCTGCAATCAGTTTGCACTGGCTGAGAACAGGATCCTGGCGGCAGGTATCGAGAAAACCGCAGCCTTCATCAAATCCATAGCTTTCGCGGCCGAGAATGGTAGCCAGGTCAAAGCGGAAACCATCGACCTGCATTTCTGTCGCCCAGTAACGCAGCGAATCGGTAACCATTTGCAGCACACGGGGATGGCTGAGATTGAGGGTGTTACCGGTGCCGGTATCGTTGATGTAATAACGTTTATTGTCCGGCATCAGACGGTAATAGCTGGCGTTATCGATGCCTTTAAATGAGAGCGTTGGCCCGAGTTCGTTACCTTCCGCCGTGTGGTTATACACCACATCCAGTATCACCTCGATATTGGCGGCGTGCAGGGTGGCAATCATTTGCTTGAACTCATTTACGGTCTGCGTCGCCATATACTGCGGATGCGGCGCAAAGAAACTGAGTGTGTTGTACCCCCAGAAATTATGCAGTCCTTTGTCCTGCAAATGCCGGTCATCGGTAAAAGCATGAATGGGCATCAGCTCAACCGATGTCACGCCCAGGGATCGGATATATTCCACAATGTGCGGCGTACTCATGCCGGAAAAGGTTCCGCGCAGATGCTCGGGAACTGCCGGATGGCGCATGGTATAACCGCGAACATGCGTTTCGTAGATCAGCGTTTTTTCCCACGGAATGTGTCTTTTACGCGAGCGAGCCCATGAGAATGCCGGGTCGATCACGCGACACTTAGGCAGAAACTCGGCGCTGTCACGGTTATCAATATGCAGGTCTTTTTTCGGGCTCTGCATATCATAGGCGAACAGCGCATCGTCCCATTTCAGCTCACCGACAATCTGTTTGGCATACGGGTCGAGCAGCAGTTTGGCGGGATTAAACCGGTGTCCGTCATGCGGCGCATACGGGCCATGCACGCGATAGGCATAAAGCAGACCGGGGCGGGCATCGGGCAGATAACCATGCCAGACCTCATCGGTGTATTCCGGTAACTCAATTACGTCGTACTGTTCGCCGTCTTCATTGAAAAGACACAATTCGACTTTGGTGGCGTTAGCCGAGAAAAGGGCGAAGTTCACACCCAGCCCGTCCCATGTCGCACCCAGCGGCACGGGCAATCCTTCACGTACGCGGGTGGTATGTCCGGAATCGAAACTGCGAACAATTTCGCCGTCACTGTAGGGATGGATAATCCGCACGCCGAGTTCGTCCACGGCGATATCAACCTGAGCATGTGAAGGAACTGTGCGGACTTCTTCCGTTGTGGCGGTAGGTTTACTTGTCTTGCTTGACCGGGCCTTTGTCATACTCGACGTCACTCCATTTCAGGGAAATCTGACAAAAAAATGCCGAAAAAGGGCCATCTGCGCATGCACAGACGATAATAACGAGTGTAGACCGGAGTTTGGAACTTCTCCCGTTAACCGTCGAAAAGCTGTACAAGGCGCAGAGCATCAATGATAGTGAGAACGAAAAGACTAGCCTGCTAGTTATTGTCTGACTTTCTCCAGAGGAATTCCCATGACCATCGCGTTACTCAGCCATGTCGATCTTGATGCTGGCTATCCTGACCGGTTTAAAGCGGCCGGTTTTACTCTTTATTTTGCGACGACGCCGGAACAACGTAACACTCTGGATCCGCAGATAGCACAGCAGATCCGCGCGGTGCTGACCATCGGCAGTATTGGTTTAAGCGCGGCAGAAATGGATAACCTGCCAGACCTGGAAATCATTTGCGCGCAGGGTGTCGGATTTGAACATATTGATGTTGCCGCAGCGAAACAGCGCGGTATTCATGTCACGCATGGTCCGGGAACCAATAATTCTTCCGTGAGCGATCACACGCTGGCGCTGATGCTGGCGATCACCCGTAAAATCCCGCAATTCGATGCGGCGGTGCGGGGCGGAGAATGGAAAAAATCCCGCTGGAATACACCAGGAATGGCGGGGAAGCGTTTAGGAATTATCGGGATGGGCAACATCGGCAGTCTTATTGCCCGCCGTGCTGCGGGTGGATTTGATATGGAAATTGCTTATCATAACCGTCGCCCGTTGCAGGATACGCCATACCCTTATTTCCCGGATGTCACCGGACTGGCGCAATGGGCTGATTATCTGGTGGTAGCAACGCCGGGTGGCAAAGACACGGTCAGGCTGGTCGATGCGGACGTCCTTCGCGCGCTGGGGCCGGAAGGATTTGTCATTAACATTGCGCGCGGCAGCGTGGTGGACAGCGGGGCGCTGATCGCCAGTCTCAGAAATCATGAAATTGCCGGCGCGGCGCTGGATGTAGTAGATGGCGAGCCGCAAGTACCGGTGGAAATGCTGACACTGGATAACCTGGTCATCACGCCGCACGTGGCAGGGCGTTCGCCCGAATCCGTCGAAAACATGATGACGCTGGTGTTATCGAACCTCACCGCGCAATTTAGTGACAAACCTGTCATCACGCCGGTGCCGCAATAGCACGTTTTCACCGCTCGCCTGCACCCTGATATAAACGCCGCCTGTCGGCGTTTTTTTACGGGTGTCATCCCGTCGTTAGTCGGAAAAAGCATAAGACACAGCTTTTTCTTATTTGTCTGGCATAGCAACAGATCGTAACAATAGGGTTTTGGCAAGCAAGAGGCAGACAGCGGTGAACTTTCAACAACTCAAAATTATACGGGAATCAGCGCGATGCAACTACAACCTGACTGAAGTCTCGAACATGTTATTCACTTCACAGTCAGGGGTCAGCCGCCATATTCGCGAGCTGGAAGATGAGCTGGGCGTTGAGATATTCATCCGTCGAGGTAAGCGTTTGCTGGGACTCACGGAGCCCGGTAAAGAGTTGCTGGCTGTCGCCGAAAGGATCCTCAACGAAGCACAGAACATCCGCCGTCTGGCCGATGTTTTCTCGAAAGAGGACGCTGGCGTTCTGACTATCGCCACAACCCATACTCAGGCGCGTTACAGCCTGCCGAAAGTCATCAAAGCGTTCCGCGCGATTTATCCCGGTGTGCGTCTTGAATTACATCAGGGCTCGCCGCAGGAAGTTCTCGCGATGCTGCTGAGCGGGCAGGCGGATGTCGCCATTGCCAGCGAAAAACTGATGAACGACCCGGCTGTGGCGGCGTTCCCGTATTACCGCTGGCATCACGCGATAGTGGTTCCGCAAGGTCATCCGCTGACATTGCAGCATCCGGTGACATTGCAACATCTGAGTGAGCTGCCGTTAATCACCTATCGTCAGGGGATCACCGGTCGCTCCCGCCTTGATGAAGCTTTTAACCGCGCCGCGCTCACCGCCGATATCGTGCTCAGTGCTCAGGATTCCGATGTAATTAAAACTTACGTCGAACTCGGACTGGGTGTGGGCATTCTGGCGGATAAAGCGTTTGAAGCCGCCCGTGATACCGGCCTTCAGCTGATCAACGCCGAGCATCTGTTCGAAGCTAACACCGTCTGGCTGGGGCTGAAAAAATCGCAATTGCAACGTAACTACGTCTGGCGGTTTATTGAATTGTGTAATCCGGGACTGTCTGTGAATGAGATTAAAGAGAAGGTATTTGCGACGGGTGGGGAACCGGTGATTGACTATCAGATCTGAGTGGCAAGCTTTTCGCTCCTGCCCCTGCGAAGGGGGAGGCTGGGAGGGAGCTAACTGAGCTCTTTTTCGGCAAGGCAAATTTCACATATAAAAAAACCGGTCCTGAGACCGGTTTTTTACATCCGCTAACAGCGAAACCTAAACTGCGGGTTTGGCGATCACGTTACGATTTTCCATGCGAACTTCCGCAATGTTCACATCAATGATATCGCTCTGACGGTAGGCCACTTCGCCTTTAATCAGCACGGTGCCAGTATCAGCACTGCATACCAGTTCGTCGCGCACGCTGTGCAGGAACGGAGCCGGGATGAACGCCACTGCGCCGATGTCTTGCAGACGCACACGCAGACCGCCGCGGGTGACATCAATGATTTCAGCGCTGAACTTAACGTCAGTACCGACTTTATCTTCCAGATAGCGCGCATACAGCCAGTCACCGACATCACGTTCGGCCATGCGGTTAGCACGGCGACGCTCTGCCAGCTGAACGGTCATGTCGTCCTGAGGTTTCTCAGCAGACTGTTGCAGGATCATTGCTTTCAGCAGACGGTGATTCACCATGTCACCGTATTTACGGATTGGTGATGTCCAGGTGGCGTAAGCTTCCAGACCCAGACCATAATGCGGCCCTGGAGTGGTGCTGATTTCTGCAAACGTCTGGAAACGACGGATACGGCTGTCGAGGAACTGCGTTGGCAGCGCATCCAGTTTACGGCGCAATGCGCAGAAACCTGGCAGCGTCAGCAGTTCTTCAGCATTAGCTTCAACGTCGTTGGCCTGCAACACGGTCACTGCGTTTTCTACCAGCAGCGGATCAAAACCAGTATGCACGTTGTAAACGCCGAAACCGAGGCTGTCGCGCAGGGCGATAGCTGCACAGACGTTGGCGGCAATCATGGATTCTTCCACGATGCGGTTAGCGATACGGCGATGTTCAGCGACGATTTCCAGCACGTTGCCTTTCTCACCCAATACGAAGCGGTAATCAGGACGGTCTTTAAACACCAGCGCGTGTTCAGTGCGCCATGTGCTGCGCAGGTCACAGACGCGTTTCAGCAGACGGATTTGCGAGGCAATCACATCGCTGGCCGGTTGCCATTCGCTTTTCTCATCCGCTTCCAGCCAGTCAGACACATCATCGTAGGCCAGCTTAGCTTTCGATTCGATGGTCGCGGCAAAGAAACGAATATCACTGCCCAGTGCACCTTCGGTGCCCAGCGTCACAGAGCACGCCAGAACCGGACGGCTGACATCCGGCCACAAAGAACAGATATCATCAGACAATTCACGCGGCAGCATCGGGATGTTGAAACCCGGCAGATAGTTGGTGAATGCGCGTTTTTTGGCGATATTGTCGAGATCGCTGCCTTCACTGACGTAAGCCGTCGGGTCGGCAATCGCGATAGTCATTTGCAGGGTGCCGTCGCCGTTGTCTTTCACATACAGCGCGTCATCCATATCCTGCGTGCTGCCGCTGTCGATGGTGACAAATGGCAGGGCAGTCAGATCTTCGCGGGTCAGGCCTTCATCGCGCAGTTCTGCGATGTCAGATTTTGGCGCTTCACGTTCGAGATTATGACGTGCCAGCGTCACCCACCACGGCGCGAGATCGTCAGTGCCGGTGGTGATCCATTCGGTGATTTCAGCCTGGAAGCTGTGATCGCCTTCTTTCAGCGGGTGGCGGCGCATTTCAGCCACACACCAGTCGCCGTCGCTCACTTCATGATTGATATTGCGGGCAACGCGGCACTGAATGGAATCACGTAATAAAGGGTGGTCCGGAATGATAGAAAGACGGTCGTCTTTCCTGGTCACGCGGCCTACAAAACGACTAAGGAACGGCTCAACCAGCGTTTCCGGCTGAACGATTTCACGCTCTTTCTCTGTTTGCAGGGAGGCAATGACGCGATCCCCGTGCATGACTTTTTTCATGTACGGAGGCGGAATGAAATAGCTTTTTTGACCGTCTACTTCAAGAAAGCCAAAGCCTTTCTCAGTGCCTTTCACGATGCCTTCGACACGCGGAGTCTGAGAGTGAAGTTGCTGTTTTAGCTGCGCGAGCAGCGGGTTATCTTGAAACATATCGTCCAGAGAATTGGGGGTTAATGTGGCTCGATTAGCGGCAGACAGTTTTACGCGATCTGGTCCCTTCGGGCAAGCGGCATCTACCCCTTTCGCCTCATAACCCTGAAGCGAAAGGGGAGATTTGCGCGAGGGCGCGCAAGTCCGACTTATGCAATACGTTGCAGGTCGACTTTTTGCTCGCAGCGACGGATAGTGACCGGCACGGCTTTGGAGGTCGGGGTATGGGTCTGGTCACCAAAACTGGACATTGGCACCAGCGGATTGGTTTCCGGATAATAAGCCGCCAGATTACCGCGCGGAATGTCGTAGCTGACCAGTTTGAAACCGGTCACTTTACGCTCGATGCCGTCGTTCCACAGCGTTTCTATTTCCACCAGTTCGCCGTCTTTCAGGCCGAGATCAGCCAGATCCTGCGGGTGAATAAACAGCACTTCGCGCTGGCCGTAAACGCCACGGTAACGGTCGTCAAGGCCGTAAATTGTGGTGTTGTACTGGTCGTGTGAACGCAAAGTTTGCAGGGTGAACGGCGCATTCTGGTCGCCCATCGGGATCAGCACGTCCGGCAGTGGGGCCGCGCTGAAATTCGCCTTGCCGCTGAGCGTGTTGAAATTCAGTTCCGCTGCAGCATTGCCCAAATAGAAGCCGCCTTTAATATCGCAGCGTGCATTGAAATCTTTAAAGCCTGGAATGGTCGCTTCGATGTGGTCGCGGATCAGATTGTAATCGTCAGCCAGCGCCATCCAGTCGAGGTATTTATCACCGAGAACGGCATTGGCGATACCGCAGACAATCGCGGTTTCGGAACGCTGTTCTTTCGATAACGGAATGCCGACACCTTCAGACGCATGCACCATGCTGAAGGAGTCTTCAACGGTGATGAACTGCGAACCGGTGGCCTGCATATCCAGTTCGGTACGGCCCAGTGTTGGCAGGATCAGCGCTTCTTTGCCCGGCGTCAGATGAGAGCGGTTGAGTTTGGTGCTGATTTGCACAGACAACTCAAGATTACTCAGCGCCCGTTCGGTACGCGGTGTATCCGGTGCCGCGGCCGCCAGATTTCCGCCGAGACAGATCAGAACTTTGGCTTCTTTACGCAGCATCGCTTCCAGCGCTTCAACGGTGTTATGGCCCGGCACGCGCGGTGGGGTGAATTTGAAGTGGCTTTCCATCGCATCGAGCAACGCTTTTGGTGCTTTTTCATCAATGCCCATGGTGCGGTTGCCCTGCACGTTACTGTGGCCGCGAACCGGACACAAACCGGCACCCGGTTTACCGAGCTGACCAAACAGCAGTTGCAGGTTAGTGATTTCACGCACGGTCGGAACGGAGTGTTTATGCTGCGTTATGCCCATCGCCCAGGTACAAATCACGCGTTCGGCGTTCATATAAATAGACGCTGCTTCACGCAGATCCTGTTCGCTCAGACCCGACTGTTCAGTGATTTTTTCCCAGCTGGTGGCATCCACCACGGCCAGATACTCATCCACGCCAACGCTGTTTGCAGCAATAAAGTCTTCATCGAAAAGGGAAGGCTGGCCGGAGGCGATGCGCTCGCGGTGAGTCTGCAACAGCGCTTTCACGATACCGCGCACGGCCGCCATATCGCCGCCAAGATTTGGCTGATAATACGCCGCACTGATGCGACCGGCTTTCGGTGTAACCACTTCCAGCGGTTTTTGCGGGTCGGCAAAACGTTCCAGACCACGTTCACGCAGGGTGTTAAAACTCACCACTTTTGCGCCACGGTCAGACGCATGGCGCAGGCTGTGAAGCATACGCGGATGGTTGGTGCCCGGGTTCTGACCAAAGACGAAAATGGCATCGGCTTTTTCAAAATCATCCAGACGGATGGTGCCTTTACCGACGCCGATACTTTGCTTCAGGCCGACACCGCTGGCTTCGTGACACATGTTCGAGCAGTCAGGGAAATTGTTGGTACCGAACATCCGGCCGAAGACCTGATACAGATATGAAGCTTCATTACTGGCGCGCCCGGAGGTGTAGAAATCTGCCTGATCCGGGCTTTCCAGACCTTTAAGATGACTGGCGATCAGCGCGAAAGCCGCGTCCCAGCTGACAGGTTCGTAATGATCAGTTTCGCGGTTATAACGCATCGGGTGAGTCAGGCGCCCCTGGTATTCCAGGAAATAATCGCTTTGTTCGCGCAGTTTGCTCACGCTGTGTTGGGCGAAGAATTCAGGCTCAACGGCTTTACGGGTGGCTTCCCAGCTGACGGCTTTCGCGCCGTTTTCACAGAAACTGAAGGTGCTGTGGTTGTCATCGCCCCAGGCACAGCCCGGACAGTCAAATCCGCGACCTTTGTTAACACGCATCAGGTTACGCAGGTTAGACAGAACTTTTTTACTGTCGAAGACGAAACGGGTGGTTGATTCCAGTGCGCCCCAGCCGCCGGCAGCGCCGTGGTAGGGTTTGATCTCAGTTTTGAATTTCATAATTATGCTTCGCAGGTGATTTTTGTCTGATTTTAAACAGCCGTAACGATGAATTGTTAACCGGAATGTTAATTTTATGTCACAAGTTTAGGAGGGGTATGCGCTCCCGTCTAATCGAATGCCATGATGGTGTGATAGAAGCGCTCTATCGCAGGAAAATATCGGGGAATAACGCAAATAGCGTTTAAAAATCAGGGATGGGAGCGCAATGCCAATCAGTTTGAAAACAGCGGGTTGTGATAATGAAAGCTAATGACCTCGCAGGATGTGGTTTTCGGCTGAAATTAACACAAGTTGTAACAGTATCGTTTCATTATGAAATGCTTAGCAAAAGACTAAGGGTTTTTCTGCGAGGGGTTTTAGTGCAACCTATGCCGCAGATTTTTAATCCATAGGTTTTTTGTATAGAGTGCGGCTCAGTTTATGCCCCGACTCTGTAGCGCGTTTAAGGAAGATTCAGTGAAACGTAGTGTAATTAGTGTCTTATCTTGTGTATTGATGTTCTCCGCAGGCAGTGCGAAAGCTATCGCACCACTGGATTTCCCTGTTGTTCCGCCGAGTATTGATGCGGCTTCTTTTGTGCTGATGGATTATGCCAGTGGTGATGTGCTGGCTGCCGGTAACCCGGATGACCGCCGCAATCCGGCCAGCCTGACCAAACTGATGACAGGTTATGTCATTGACCGCGCACTGGATCATAAAAAAATCACCATGGACGATGTGGTCACGGTACCTCAGGAAGCCTGGGTTGCCGGTAACAAGAGTCTGGAAGGTTCTTCGCTGATGTTCCTTAAACCGGGTGACCGCGTGAGCGTGCGTGATTTGATCCGCGGCATCATCATCACGTCCGGTAACGATGCCTGTGTGGCGATGGCCGATTATGTCGCAGGCAGTCAGGACTCATTCGTTGGCATGATGAATCAGTACGTCACCAGCCTTGGCCTGACGAACACCCATTTCGAAACCGTACATGGTCTGGATGCACCGGGTCAGTACACCACATCTTATGACCTCGCGAAGCTGTCACGTGCCATTATCGGCGGTGAGCCTGAGGAATATCGCATGTACGCTGAGAAATCACTGACATACGACAACATCACTCAGCAAAACCGTAACGGCCTGCTGTGGGATAAAAATCTGCAGGTGGATGGCCTGAAAACCGGTCACACCGAAAGTGCCGGTTTCAACATCATTGCCTCTGCAACGCAGGGTGATCGTCGTCTGATCGCAGTCGTTATGGGCGGTAAAAGCTCAAAAGGGCGCGAAGAACAGGCGCGTAAACTGCTGACCTGGGGTTTCCGCGAATACACCAGCAAACAGATTTTCAAAGCGGGTCAGACCGTTTCGGATGAGCACGTCTGGTTTGGTGCGACTCCTCAGGTGAAAGTCGGTTCACAGAGTGATGTGTTTATCAGCGTACCGCAGGCCGATGCCGATAAACTGAAAGCGCAGTATGTGCTGACCAATCCGCAGATTGACGCGCCACTGAAAAAAGGTCAGGAGCTCGGCAACATTAATATCGTAGATAACGGCAAAGTCATCAAAACCGTGCCGCTGGTGGCACTGGAAGATGTCGCAGAAGGCGGGATCATCAGCCGTGCGATTGATTACGTGAAACTGAAAATCTGATTCGATTTTCTGAACGTAAAAGGCGCCGCTTCGGCGCCTTTTTTGTCCCTGAGATTCACATCAAACTTCCCGGCCTGAAAATCGGGGATTGTCACAAATGATTGTTAACAAGGTGTAATTGGTTTTGAAATCACCGGGCAAATGGCTCACATCCACCCGGTGATTGTGCAAGATTTCAGAATACTTTGGAGGAGAAGTCGGTTTTCACTTCGCTTTCGATGTAGGTATTTAAGCCCCATCCTGCACGGGCCAGTTCCTTCATCTTCTCAAGATGTTCAGGGCCGGGGTGGCGGATGTCGTAAAGATAAACGTGGTTATTCTTGAAACGGACTTTGATCGAATTGGCATCAATCTGGAAGCTGACAACCTGTGAATCACCGCTTTTGTTGGCGTAATTTTCCATGCTGTATCCTGTTAGCTAAGCCTGATTTCGGGCGACGTCTACTATTAACCACGTCCGGCATTTGGTTACAGGGTGATAGTTCACACTATCAGCATGTTAACTTCAGTCCGTTAACTTCATCTTATTAACGACAAGGTTGATTAGCGTAATGAAGGTGGGCAGGTTTTGTCGTGAAGAAAACAGGCACCTGCTGAACGCCGGTGCCGTGATTTCAAAGGCAGTTATTTTAGCAGGAACGAATGGTCAAACGTGCCGGTGACATTCAGGGCGACAGGGAGTAATCCCTGAGCATGATAGAAATCAGCCGTTTGCTGTTGCTGCGTTTCCGTCGCGGCATCAATCGGTTGCCAGTAGGATTTACGACGCTCAAACCCCAGTTTCGCCGCGTCCAGCGGGAAGCCGATGATTTTCGCCAGTTTCTCACTGTACGCATCCAGATTTTTATATGCCCAGACTTGTGCATCGCTCAGACGTTGCAGGTAGTCGGCAATCGCCTCACGTTTGGCTTTATCCTTAAGCGCGGTGTCTGTTGCTGCCAGGAAACTGTTGCCCGACCATAAACCCCGGCCATTCACCAGAACCCGCAGATGATCCTGTGTTTCGGCGAAGGCGGTGTAAGGTTCCCAGGTTGCCCAGACATCCACGGAACCCTGGGTCAGCGCCAGTTTGGCATCGCTCGGCGGCAGAAAACGGAAGGTCACGTCTTTGGCCGACAGTCCGGCAGACGCCAGCGCTTTTAGCGCCACAAAATGTCCAATGGAACCGCGATTTGTGGCAATGCTTTTACCTTTTAAATCCGCTGCGCTTTTAATCGGGCTGTCCGGTTTTACCAGCAGCGCGGTGCCATAGGCGTCCGATTTATCCACGGCAATCGCTTTCACTTGCGCGCCTGCGGCTTCGGCAAATAACAAGGGCGCATCACCGATAATACCGACATCTACCGCCTGCGCATTCAGCGCTTCGGCCAGTGGCGCGGCGGCAGGGAATTCTGACCACTCAATTTTGTACGGCAAATTATCCAGCTTATTGGCTGCCTCCAGTTGCGCCCGCATATTGCCTTTCTGGTCGGCTACCCGCAGGGTGATTTGTCCGGCATTGACTGCCAAGGCGCTGCCAATCAGCGAAACCAGCAACAGAAGATTTTTCACATTCACTCGCATCAGGGTTCCTTATACCAGCGTGGTTGCGGTGGTTTTATTCAGTGCCTGACGCGCAGCGATTTTCTGTTTCGTCAGCGGGATCAGACTCTTGCCGTACTCGACGGCGTCGTTGAGTGGGTCAAAACCGCGGATCAGAAAAGTGGTGATCCCCAGATCGTAATATTTCAGCAGGGCATCGGAGACTTGTTCCGGCGTGCCGACCAGCGCTGTTGAGTTAGAACCACCGCCAATCAGTCCGGCAATGCCGGTCCACAGGCAGGAATCCAGACGGTCGCCTTGTGCAACGGCCTTCAGTAAACGCTGCGCGCCGACACTTTGCGGTTTAGCCGCCAGCGCCTGACCTTTTTCAGCCTGCTGCGCGGTGGCTTTCGCGAGGATTTCGTCGGCTTTGGCCCAGGCTTCTTCTTCGGTTTTACCGAGGATCGGGCGGAAGGAAATACTGAAATCGACCTCCCGCTGATGTTTTGCCGCAGACGCTTTCACTGCTGCGACCGTTTCCGCCGCACTTTCCAGCGGCTCCCCCCACAGCGCGAACACGTCTGCCTGTTTTCCGGCAACGCGAATGGCGTCATCAGAAGATCCGCCAAAAAATACCGGCAGCTTTTTCTGATATGGCTTAATGGCGGAGAAAGCGTTTTCTGCCTGATAAAACTCACCCTGATGATCAAAGCCCGTTTCCGAGTACCAGCTCTGTTTCAGCACATCGATATATTCGTCCGTGCGCTGATAGCGACCAGATTTCGGCTTGAAATCGCCGTCACGACGCTGTTCTGCGTCACTGCCGCCGCTGATGATATGCACGGCGACGCGTCCTTCCAGCAGGTGATCCAGCGTGGCAAGTTTGCGCGCTGCCAGTGTCGGGGCGACAAAGCCCGGACGATGCGCCAGCAGAAAATGGATACGGGAAGTGCTGGCACCGGCGTGCGCCGTGACCAGAAAGGCGTCAGGCTGATCGGAGGCGTAAGCCACCAGAATACGGTCAAAACCCGCATCTTCATGGGCTCTGGCGAAATCGGCGATGTATTTTTTATCGAAAATCGGACCGGTCGGCGGGATGATTTCAGAAGCCAGACGATGGCCGATCATACCGATAAATTGCACGCTCATAAGCTGTCACTCCTCAGATGAGGCCAGCGAATGAAAGTCTGCGCTGGCAGGAGGTATCACCTTAAACGGCAACTTACTATGTGAGAAATTCATTATCTTCATAAGCTAATATGAAAATTGTGCATTACAGGATGCGGGCAAATAAAGGGGTATTACTGAGCGCGACAGGCCGGGTGAATTATATGCGGGTGAATTATTTGCTAGTGAATAATTTGCGAGTGAATTATGTAAAGGGGGCAGGGATGAACCCTCCCTCTGAACGAGGAAGGGTGTGGAGCAAAACTACGACGTTACTGCGAGTCCTGGCTTGTGCCGGTTTTCGGGCTGGCAGCCGAGCTGTCTCCCGCATCCGCAGTTTTGGTATAAACAATCTTCTGGCTGTCATTTCCACAATGACCGACGACCTGGCCACCGCTCTGGTCAGCCTGATCGTTAGGAACGATATCAAGTTTGAACCCGGATTCAGGCAAACCGTTTGCTACAATTTTTTGGGTAATGTCTGCTTTGACGCTTTCACAGGATGCCTGTGCCATCAGAGGTGCAAGCATCACGACAGCGAGACCAGCTAAGAGTGTCTTTTTCATCATTCATTCCTTTTATGAGAACCGCAGTATCAATAAGTCTAGCAGATATGCAGGGGCGGTAAGATTTACTGCCCCAGTGGAGAGACAATCTGGCAGGAAATGATTACGGCGCCATCAGCTGACGGCCTGTGCGGCGGTCGAGACAGCGTTCAGTGTTCGGTTCCCAGTACGCATTAATGTTCTGGCTGGCTTCACACTTATCGCGCAGATCTATGGAGTTGTCATATTTGGAGAAGTCCTTCTCATTACGCTGATTTTTCATCGCGCGCAGACGCTGGGTTTCATCCCACTGTTCTTTGCTCTGACGTGCTTCTTCGTTGGTCATGGCATCATTGCCGGTACCGCCAAAGACACAGGTTCCGCCCGCACAGTTGGTGGCAGCTTGCACAGGAACCTGCCAGCCAGCGGTCATGGCCAGCAAAGCAACAGGAAGCATGGCGCGCGTCAGTCGGGTTATAAACGTTGTATTCATTAGCTAATCCTTTTAATTTACACATCGCTCAGGCGAATCTATGAATTATAACACCCGCCTGAATGGCGTCACCCTTTGCCTGTAAACTGGTTGATATGTTATTGAAGTCCGCACTGTAAACCTGGCTCAACTATGCTCAAAACATCTTTACTCTTCTTTGCCACAGCGCTGGCGGAAATCATCGGCTGCTTTTTACCTTATCTCTGGCTGCGCAAAGGCGGCAGTATATTGCTGCTGCTTCCGGCGGCTCTCAGTCTGGCGGCGTTTGTCTGGTTGCTGACCCTGCATCCGGCGGCGAGCGGCAGGGTATACGCGGCTTACGGCGGCGTGTATGTCATGACCGCAATGTTATGGCTGCGGTTTGTCGATGGCGTGAAACTCAGCACCCCCGACTGGCTGGGCGCGTGCGTTGCACTGGCGGGGATGCTGATTATTATTTCAGGCTGGAAAGCCTCATAAGCGATTACTGCGATAATCTTTCCATCAGCACAATGACTTTCTGAATCACGATTTGCGCAGCACGGGACAGCTGACGGCGTGGCGCAACGCACAGAGCCAGTGTCAGCGGTTTGGCCGTTCGCCCCTGCAACGGCACAAAGGCCAGCCGCTTTTCCTGTAAGTCAGGCAAAACATCCAGCAGACTGAGCACGCCAACACCGGCGCCTTTACGAATAAGTTCGCGCATCATGCGCACGTCATTGCAGACGATCGACGGTGTTTCCAGCAACTGATAACGGTTGTACAGCAATCTGGCGCGGGCATTCACCATCAGCGGTTCCGAGGGAATGATCTGCCGGTAGGAGGCGATATCGCTGAAAGACAGCGATTCCTGCTGTGAAAGTTCGTGTCCGACCGGCATGGCAATGCCAATGGGTAATTCCGCGAAAGCCCGCACTTCCAGCCCGGTATGCTCAACCGGATCCAGCAACAATCCGAAATCGACCTCTGCCGAGCTGACCTGTTCGCTGATATTCCGGCTGTCTTCTATCCGGATATCAAAGGTCAGGTAAGGATGTTCTGCGCCCACTTCCGCAATCAGTTCTGCCACCATTCCCTCGCTGAGTGCTGCGATCATAGAAATAGTGACGTGTCCGCGACGCAATCCCTGGATCTCATCGAAGCGTTCCTTTGTACGGGAAAACTCTTTTCGCCAGCGGCGGATGTCATCAAACAAAATTTCGCCCGCTGAGGTCAGTTTCAGGCCGGTGGGCAGGCGTTCGAATAACGGGGTTTCCAGCGTCTGTTCGGCCTGCAATATCTGCCGGTTAATGGCTGAGGCGGAGACATGCAGCGCTTCCGCCGCTTTGCGCAAACTTCCTGTTCGGGCGACTTCGGTAAAATATTGCGAAAAACGGGAGAATGGAGACATGGGTGTACTAATTTATGCAGTGAATAAGTGAGATATCTATTATGGACTGCATCACTCATTTTTCCTAGATTGTGCGATGCCCCTTTGTAAAACAACCACCTCAGGTTGTTTTACAGTCAAAACGGGCAAATGACAGGGTTCGTCAAAACACGTTTTAGCTCGTGTGCCGCAATCAGTGATGGAAAGCGGGGCGAACGGTGGCATTTGCACTGCTGGCACATGATCGTGTTTTGAAAAACAACACTAATAACAAGCGTGCATGTTTGAAAACCAGACTCAACGTGATCATGCGACCAAGAGATACCTTCTCATGTTAGAAAAACTATTTAAGTTAAAAGCTCACCGTACTAACGTGCGGACTGAGATTGTGGCAGGACTGACTACATTTTTAGCAATGGCCTATATTCTGTTTGTTAACCCGTCTATTTTGGGCGCGACGGGGATGGATAAAGGCTCGGTCTTTGTGGCAACTTGTCTTGCTGCCGCAATCGGTTCCGCACTGATGGGCTTTATTGCCAACTACCCGATCGCCCTGGCGCCGGGTATGGGTTTAAACGCCTTCTTCACCTATACCGTCGTGCTGCACATGGGTTACACCTGGCAGATCGCGCTGGGTGCTGTTTTCCTTTCAGCCTGTATTTTCTTCGCGTTATCCATCTTTAAAATCCGCGAATGGATTATCCGCAGTATTCCTTTGCCATTGCGCTCGGCGATTGCGGCAGGTATTGGTTTATTCCTGGCGCTGATTGCGCTGGAAAACGCCGGTATCGTCGTGGCTAACCCGGCAACGCTGGTGGGCCTGGGTGATCTGACCAAGCCTGGCCCGTTGTTTGCTATGCTCGGCTTCATTCTGATCGTGGTGCTGGAAGCGCGTAAAATCACTGGCGCGGTACTGATCGGCGTGCTGGCCGTGACCGTGCTGGCTATCGCTTTGGGTTACTCGCCGTTTGGCGGCGTGATGTCTCTGCCTCCGTCGATTGCGCCAACCTTTATGCAACTGGACATCAAGGGCGCATTCAACGTTTCGCTGATTAGCGTGGTGTTCGCGTTTCTGTTCGTGGATGTGTTCGACAACTCAGGCACCCTGATTGGCGTGACCAAACGTGCAGGGCTGGCGGATGAAGACGGCAATATCCCGAAAATGGGCCGTGCGCTGGTGGCTGACAGCGCCGCTGCGTTGTTCGGTTCTCTGCTGGGGACGTCGACAACCACCAGTTATATCGAATCTGCTGCGGGTGTGAGTGCCGGCGGACGTACCGGTCTGACCGCGATTGTGGTCGCGATCCTGTTCCTGCTGAGCCTGTTCTTTGCGCCGCTGGCGGGCAGTGTTCCGGCATTCGCAACTGCACCAGCGCTGCTGTTCATCGCGGTTCTGATGACCTCAGGTCTGGCAGAAATCGACTGGAAAGACATCACGGTTGCCGCTCCGGTGACCGTGACTGCGCTGACCATGCCATTTACCTACTCTATTGCTAACGGTATCGCGTTTGGTTTCATCACCTGGACGCTGGCAAAACTGCTGACCGGCCGTGCACGTGAACTCAATGCAGCGCTGGTTGTGCTGTCCATTCTGTTCGTGATTAAACTGGGCTGGCTGAGCGCCTAATACGCATTCAGTTATCAGAAAGGCGCGGGCACGTTTGCCGCGCCTTTTTTGTTAGCCTGAGAAAATACAGGAAATAAAACAGGTAATAAAAAAGCAGCCGAAGCTGCTTTTGTTGTAAATCAGCAAGCACTATCACGCTTCGCGATGAACCTGCAAACCGGCGAGCGACTGGCTGACAGGCATCATTTCGATGCTGTTGATGTTGACGTGCGCAGGCAGGGTTGAAACCCAGAAAACGGATTCTGCGATATCCACAGCGGTCAGCGGGTTGGTATTGTCGTAGGTTTTGCTGACTTTCTCGTCATCGCCTTTAAAGCGCACATTCGAGAATTCTGTTCCGCCGCACAGGCCCGGTTCGATGTTGGTGACGCGAACATGGGTGCCGTGCAGATCGGAGCGCAGATTCAGGCTGAACTGACGGACGAACGCTTTGGTCGCGCCGTAAACGTTCCCGCCAGCATAAGGCCAGTTACCTGCGGTAGAACCGATGTTAATTACATGACCAATATCACGCTCAACCATGCCCGGCAGAACCGCGCGGGTCATGTACACCAGACCTTTAGTGTTGGTGTCGATCATCTTGTCCCAGTCTTCCAGCGACGCTTTATCGGCTTTTTCCAGACCCAGCGCCAGACCGGCGTTGTTCACCAGCACGTCGATGTCACGCCAGTCAGCAGGCAGGCTGTCGATGGCGTCCTGAATGGAGGCGCGGTTAGTCACGTCCAGTTCAACGGCGTAAAGTGCGTCTCCCAGCTCGGCTTTCAGGTCGTCCAGACGCTCTTTACGGCGGCCGGATGCAATCACTTTGTGGCCTTCTTTAACAAATCTACGTGCGATTTCTGCACCAAATCCGGCGGTGGCGCCGGTAACAAAAATAATCATCCCGGTAATCCTCTGTTTTAAGCAAGGTGCGCACCAGGCGCACAAAAGAAACTCTGTAAGTATTAACACAAAAATAACGAGACCGGCATCATCAACCGGTCTCAGTACGTATCATTTTGTTGCTGTTACTTCTTCAGATACGGCGCGATCAGCGATAAATCCGCCGACGAAAGACGATCGGGTGCGGTCTGCGCCTGATGCCAGTAAGGATACAACAAAGGCAATTGGCTGACTTTATTAAGTCTTTCAATTTCTTCGTTATTGAGGGTTAAATTAGCGGCGAGCAGGTTGTCCTGTAACTGTGCATCGTTACGTGCGCCGACAATGACTGACGTGACTTGCGGACGGGCAATCAGCCACGCCAGCGCAATCTGTGCCGCAGAAACACCGCGGGCTTCAGCGATGTCCACCAGCACATCGACAACATCGTACAGCGCGCTTTCATCGCGCACCGGTGGTTCGCCCCAGTCAGCCAGATGGCGTGTACCTTCAGGCGCCGCCTGATTACGGCGATATTTACCGGAAAGCAGACCGCCAGCGAGTGGACTCCACACCAGTACGCCAAGCCCCTGATCTTGCGCCACCGGCAGCAGTTCATATTCAGCTTCACGCGCCTGCAGGGTGTAATGAATCTGCTGGCTGACCGGGCGGATATAATGATTCGTCTGCGCCACGCCCAGTGTTTTCATGATGTGCCAGGCGGAAAAGTTCGACACGCCGACATAACGCACTTTGCCACTGGAAACCAGATCGTCCAGTGCGCGCAACGTCTCTTCCAGCGGCGTCAGGCCGTCCCATTCGTGCAGTTGATACAAATCCAGATAATCGGTATTCAGACGTTTCAGGCTGGCTTCACAGGCGCGCAGAATATGGTGGCGGGACGAGCCGCGATCGTTAGGGCCTTCGCCCATCGGGAAGCGGGCTTTACTGGCGACCAGCACATCGTGGCGTTTACTGCCCAGTGCCTTGCCTAAAATAACTTCTGATTCACCGCCTGAATACACGTCGGCGGTATCGAACAGATTAATTCCGGCGTCGAGACACAGACCAATCTGGCGCCGGGCGGCACCGACATCAGTTTGTCCGGTTTTGGCAAATTTACCCTGACCACCAAACGTCATGGTGCCCAGGCTGAGAACTGAAACTTTCAGACCAGAATGGCCTAACAAACGGTATTCCATGGTATTTCTCCATTTTTTGGAAACGTGATTTCAGTCTGACTGCGCCTTTATTTTTCCGGCACAGCCGGTCGGGGTACAGATTCTTTTTTACGCCGTATTTCATCGCCTGCGGTTTTATCGAGCGTCAGGCTGTCGAGCGTCCCCGCCAGAGAAAACAGACCAATGATGATAAAGGCAATGTGAAACGTGTCGATCCGCAATGTATCGCTGGCCGGTAAGAAATGTTCGGCAATGCGCAGGGAAAGCGCGCCGATAGCAATTCCGAGACCGGTAGAAAGCTGCTGTGCCGTATTGAAAAGGGTATTCGCGCCACTCATTTGCCCGGCCGGAACCTGGGAAAAAGCCAGGGTATTGAGCGCCGTGAATTGCATGGAGCGGGTCATGCCACTGGCGAATAACAGCAATAATGTCAGTGCGGTCGGGACTTGTGGCGTGAGTAACGCACAGGCAAAAATAGTCGCACAATTCAGCAGGCCGTTAACCAGCATAATCGACTTAAAACGGAAACGATGCAAAATCGCCGAGGTAAAAGGCTTCATCGCCAGATTTCCGGCGAAGACCGACAGCACCAGTAAACCGGCATCAAAAGCGCTCATGCCGTAGGCCAGCTGGAACATCAGCGGCAGCAGGAAAGGCAGGGCACCGATGGCCACGCGAAACAGCGAACCGCCATAAATTGTGACGGCGTAACTTTTTATTTTCAGCGCCACCAGCGGTAACAGCGGGTGCGCGGCACGTTTCGAATGCCTTATCGCCAGCGCGCCGGCCACGAGCGCGGCGCCTATCATGGCGAACGGTTTCCAGTCGAAAGTTCCTTCGTTGAATTTATCCAGTCCGAAGATCAGTCCGAGGCAGGCAATGCCGGTTAGTACGAAACCAGTGAGATCAAAGGGCACGCCTTTTTCGCCCGGGATCTGCGGGATAAGTCGGCGGGCAAACAGCAGCGCGACAACACCCAGCGGAACATTGAGGATAAAAATCCAGTGCCAGGAAGCGTAAGTGGTGATGAAACCGCCGAGCGGTGGCCCGAGGATCGGCGCGACAAGTCCCGGCCAGGTGATGGTGGCGATAGCGCGGATAAGATCCGATTTTTGAGTATTCTTCAGTACCACCAGTCGCCCGACGGGCACCATCAGCGCACCGGCGAACCCCTGCAACATGCGCGCAGCGGTAAAGGTGCCGAGACTGACGCTGGCGGAACACAGCACCGAGGCGAGGGTAAACAGGACAAGTGCCATTGAGAACACATTGCGCGTACCAAAACGGTTAGCAATCCAGCCGCTGGCAGGGATAAAAACGGTCAGCGTCAGAATATAGGCCGAAACGCCGATGTTCATATCCACCGGATGCACGCCGAAATCTTTCGCCATCTGCGGCAGTGCGGTGACAATCACCGTGGCGTCGAGGTTTTCCATAAAGAAAGCCCCGGCGACCAGCAGCGGCAACGCAGAACCCGGCGGAAGAGAGAATTTTTTGTTTGAGAAGAAGCTCATAGAAGGTAAGCGCGCTAATGAAACAGGCAAAGTCTGAGCATAGCGCATCGCCGGAAAGCGTCAATGATTAAGCGTCTCCCCCGATGCGGGAGAGACTGTGGAATCAAAACTTAAACTTCTGCCAGCCTTTCACCCGTGGCTGCGTCAAACAGATGTATGGCTTCGCTGTTAGCTTCCAGATACAACGGCTGACCGTCGCTGACGCGGGCGCGTCCGGCGAACTGCACATGCAGCGGGAAACCGCTCCAGTCGATATGCAGCAGGCTGCTTTCACCGGTGACTTCCAGCAAGCGCAAGGTGGCTGCCGGTTGTGGGCTGTGCTGCACCGGTCTGATGTCGTGCGGTCGCAGGCCGAGAGTGACCGGCTGGCCTTCGGAATGCCGTGCCTGCAATGCCCATTTTTCCGGCAGTGCGAACCACAACTGATTGCAGGTGACGCCCGGCTGCCCGTCGATATTCTGGAATACGCCGCTGAGCAGATTCATGGGCGGCGAACCGATAAACCGCGCGACAAAGGTATTCACCGGTTTGTCGTAAATGGACAGCGGATCACCCTGTTGCACGATAAAACCGTCTTTCATCACCACAATGTTATCGGCCAGCGTCATCGCCTCTATCTGATCGTGCGTCACGTACACTGTAGTGGTACGGAACTGCTGATGGAGCGATTTGATTTCTGCCCGTAATTCCATGCGCAACTGGGCATCGAGGTTGGAAAGGGGCTCATCGAACAGAAACACTTTCGGATTACGCACCAGCGCACGTCCCATTGCCACACGCTGACGCTGACCGCCGGACAAATCTTTTGGCAGACGTTTCAGCAGATGATCAATCCCCAGCACTTTCGCGGCCTGCTGCACTTTAGCCTGCTGTTCAGCCTTAGGTACCTTTTTCACCTGCATGTGAAACGCCATGTTTTCTGCAACGGTCAGATGCGGGTACAGCGCATAACTCTGGAACACCATCGCGATATCTCGATCCGCAGGGTCAAAATTATTGATCTGCTGTTTATCGAGCAGAATGTCGCCGTCAGACAGCGATTCCAGCCCCGCCAGCAGGCGCAGCAACGTGGATTTTCCGCAGCCAGACGGACCGACCAGTACGGTAAAACTTCCGTCAGGAATGGTGAGATCCAGCGGTTTGAGGACCTGCACTTTGCCATAATGTTTGGCGACTTTTACCAGTTCTACCAGAGCCATTTAGATTTTCTCCACAAGGCCAAAAAGCGATTGCCAGTCAGGATAACGGCGCGGGGAACTGCTGATCGCACAACCGGCGACGCGCACTCCCCATTGCAGCGCCGTGGCAGGCGGCAGGCCATAAATCAGCGCCGATAAAAATCCGGCATTAAAACTGTCTCCGGCACCAATGGTATCGACCACATCCACCGGTTCGGCGTGCTGATGCAACGTCAGGTTTTTCGCCCATAAACGCGCACCTCCGGGACCACATTTCGCGACGAAAAAAGCATTTTCAGGCATCTGTGCCAGCAAACTCAGCGCGGCAGAATCCAGCGTTTCAGCGTCCGCCAGCCCGAGCGTTTCCACTTCATTGAGCAGCAGCGCATCACAATACGGCAGCCATTTTGCCGCCTGTTCACGTAACGCATCGCTCCAGTCTTGTGGCGGCCAGCCGCTGTCGATGGCTACCTGATAACCCCGTTGTTTCAGCGCTGCCAGCAGTTGCGGATAGTCAGCATAAAGTGCGGTACACAACCAGGTACCGCACAGCAATACCCAGTCGCCGGATTGCGCGGTGTGCGGGATTTGTGCCAGTACGTCCTGCATGGATAAACGGACGATATGCCCCTGATTGCTGAAAAACGTCCGCTCGTGATCCGGATGCGTCACGCCAAAGGTCAGCGAGGTTTCGCAGTCATAAGTCGGCCAGAGTGCTGCGCTTTCCGGGAACATAGCCGCCAGCCAGCCGCTGAACTGGTCATTGCCCTGATTCGCGACCAGACGAAAGGGGGCTCCAAGCGCCGACAGCGCCAGCGCGCAATTTCCGGCAGAACCGCCGGGGCGCAGTGAGCTGCTTTCCAGCATCGCTTCCGTGCCTTTTTTCGGCCATTCATGCAGCGTGCTCATGATCAAATCCACGTTGATATTGCCTGCCACGTAAAGTGTGGCGCGGGTTTGCGGTCGGCTTGTCATTAATGAGGTTTCCCTGATGTTCATAATCAGCCCTTGCTGCCGCCGGCGGTTAACCCGCTGACCAGTGTTTTTTGCAGCCAGAGCGCAATAAAGAGCGGCGGAATGGCCGCAAGAATGCCAACGGCGGCAATCAGTCCGTCATCGGTAGCGCGCCCGGCAGTGAAACCAGCGATAGTCACCGGCAGTGTCTGGGCGTTGATATTGTTGGTAAACAGCAACGCGTAGAAAAATTCATCCCATGCCAGCAGCCAGCCGAACATCGCGGAAGCCCCCAGCGCCGGTTTTGCCAGCGGTAATGTGATGCGCAGCAATACCTGCCAGTAACGAAGTCCGTCGAGGCGTGAGGCCTGTTCGATATCCACCGGCAACGCGTCAAACTGGTTTTTCAGCATCCAGGTCAGGAACGGCAAAATCATCGAGCAATACACCAGGATCAGCCCGATATGCGTGTTCAGCAGGGTCAGTTTTTCCAGAATGAAGTACAGCGGCAGCACGAAGGCCACCGGCGGCACCATGTAAATTGCCAGACTACCAAACAGCCAGCCGTCGCGACCGGGATAACGGGAAAAACTGTAGGCGGCAGGAATGGCCAGCAACAGGGAAATCACCGTTGCGCCACTGGCCACCAGCAAACTGTTGCCGAGCGCGTGTAAGAACAACGCGCCTGGCTGACCGGCCTGCAATGTCAGCAGGCTGGCGTAACGGCTGAAATCCCAGTGGCGCGGCAGCCATTCAAGCGGAATACGGGTCAGATCTTCCGCCGAGCTGACGCTCATCAGGAACATCCACAACAGCGGCGCAAGAATCGAAAGCGCCAGCACCAGTGCGGCCAGATAGCGTAAAACGAGCCGGATTTTCTGTTTCATTCGGTGCTCCCTGAGCGACGCTGGCGCAATAGCATCACCATATAAATCAGAATAAGCAGGGCACAGATCAGCGTCATGAGAATGGCGTAAGCCGCACCGCTGCCTGCACGCAGATAGCTGAAAGATTCCTGATAGACAAAGAAGCTGACAGTTTTCGTGCTGTCGAGCGGGCCACCGCGGGTCATCACATAAATGATGTCGAATACTTTAAATGCGTCGATGGTGCGCAGAATAAGCGCGACGGCCAGCGGCGCGGCAATCGCCGGCAGAGTAATTTTGCGAAAACGACGGAAAGCCGATGCGCCGTCCAGCCGTGCGGCTTCGAACAAATCCTCCGGAATAGTTTGCAGCGCCGCGAGTACCAGCAGGGTGATCAGCGGATAGTTTTTCCAGATATCGGCAAACATTACTGCGTTAATGGCGGAAGACGGATCACCCAGCCAGCTGCGGTAAGTGTCAATCAGCCCGAGCTGGGAAAGCAGGGCGTTGATGCTGCCGTAATCGGGATTAAAGTTCAGCCGCCACATGGTGGCGTTGACGATAGTCGGCAGAGCCCATGGCAAGATCACCAGCACGCGCAGTGCGCTGCGCCCCCGGAATGGCTGATTCAGCAGCAGCGCCACCAGTACCCCGATAATGCCTTCGGTCATCACGGAAACTACGGTGAAATAGAGCGTGCGCCAGAGGGCGGCGCGAAAATCAGGATCCGTCAGGGCATAGATAAAATTATCGCTGCCCACCCAGTTGGGCGCAGAACCGTCACCAATCAGGCCGGCATCGGTAAAACTGAGCCACAGCGTGCGGGCGAGTGGCCAGGCAGTCAGCAGAAACATCATCAACAGCATGGGTGCCAGAAGCAGCCAGGCCTGACGGCGCTCGCGTTGGGGTAAAGTCAACATAATGAATTTCCGTGGTGTTGGTGCGCCCGTCAGGCAGGAGCCTTCGGGGCGTTGTGTTGGCTTTTAAAAAAACTTAACGTAAACGGTCAGCGGCGGTTGTTGCGGCTTCCATACCGTCTTTTGCCGGGGTTTTACCCTGCAATACCGCCTGAATGTTTTGCTGCAATATATTGGAGAGACGCGAATAATCCGCCGTCACAGGGCGAGACAACATCACGTTCAGCGAGGTTTTCGCCGCCGCGATCAGTTGTTCCTGATCTTTCTGTACTGCCGGATCTTCATAAGAAGATTTCCAGATTGGCAGGCTCAGTTTGGCGTATTTGTTTTGCACCGGTTGCGAGGTCATGTAGCTGATGTATTCCCACGCCTGATCCGGATGCGCACTGGCTTTAGCAATGCCCAGCCCCATCGAACCGTTAACGCCTGAAGCGCCGCCTGCGGTTTCACCCGGAGCCGGAATTACCCCGACGTCACCCGCGACTTTGCTCTGTTTCGGGTCGTTGGCCATGTTGTACATGTAGGTCCAGTTCAGCGCGAAAGCGGCGTCGCCGTTGGAAAATGACTTACGCACATCTTCTTCCAGATATTCGCGGGAATTCGGGTTGGTCAGCCCTTTATCCAGCGTCTCTTTCATGTAACTGATGGCTTTCATCGCGCCGGAGTTGGTGAAGTTCAGCTTGCCGTCTTTGTAGAAATCGCCTTTAAACGCGGAAACCAGCGTGGTGTAGTCGCACAGCAGCGCTTCGGACTGTGACCAGCTCCAGACCAGCGGATATTTCACGATGCCTTTTTCTTTCAGGATCTCAGATTGCTTCTCAACGTCAGCCCAGGTAGCCGGCGGGGTAGTGATCCCGGCTTTAGCCAGCATGGCTTTGTTGTAATACAGATATTTAGTATCGAGGATCCACGGCATCCCCCAGCGTTTGTCTTTGTAGGTGACGGTAGAAATCGCGCCATCAAAAATCTTGCTGCTTTCGTCGGCAGGAATACGTGCCGTTACGTCCTGCAACAGGCCGTATTTGTTGAATTCAGCGGGCCAGATGGCATCGAATAACACCACATCGTAGCCTTTGTCTCCGGCACCGCGTGCGGCAACGATTTTGTCATGCAGCGCTTCGTAGGGAACAAATTCCAGATTTACTTTGATATCCGGATGCTGCTTAGTGAAATCTGCAGTCATGGCACGGATATCCGCTTCGCTGTACGCAGCCTGGGTCATAAACAGGGCACTCAGCGTGGTTTCCGCCAGTGCATTGACAGAATATCCCAGTGTGAGAGCAGAGAGGGCGCACAGGGTGGCCGCAGGGGTAAGTCGTAGGCTCATCGTCATTCTCCGAAACAGGGTTAAGTTTATTAAATCAATTTGATTGCTTTAATAGGCTAAAAAAAATGGGATACCACTGAGGTAACCCTGCGTCCCTGCCGGATTGTGCTACTGGATCTGAAGGTGAATCTTAAAAACATTGGAAAGCGAATAGTGACTGGCGATTATTATTAACATGGCAATAACATTCAAAGCTGTGATGGCACCGTCATATTCATATTGTGTTATTTATTAAATCAATTTGATTGCTGTAATCAGTCGCCACATACTTGCCCGCAAGGTCTTCACTGTGGAGAGGCACGTGATAACAACGTCTGGCACCAATCTTGAGCACGCCCGTGCTCACAATCGTCGGGTGGTGATAGAAGCCATTCGCCTCAATGGTGAACTCACCCGTGCAGAAATTGCCCGGCTGACGTCACTGACCCCACAAACCGTTTCTAACATCGCTACCGAACTCGAGCAGGCAGGGATTTTGTCTTCCCACTTGCCGCGCCGGGCGGGAGGGCGTGGTCAACCAGCAACGCCACTGACACTCAATCCTGACAGCGCCTATTCCATCGGCATCCATCTTGATCATCAGTCGCTGCTGATTGTGCTGGTGGATCTGACCGGAACCGTCCGCTTTCGCAAACTGATCCATGTGCAGAAACCTCAGCCAGAGCCCACGCTGGCTCTTATCGATCAGGTTGTGCAAGAAATGCGCCAACAGGTGAAAATTGACTGGCGAAAAATTCTGGGTGTCGGCGTGGTGATGCCCGGACCGTTTGGCGTGGAAGGGATTTCTTCACAAGGGCCGACCACGCTGCACGGCTGGGATAATGTTGATATTGAAGCCCGTTTAAGCGCCGCGACCGGCTGGCCGGTGACGCTGGAAAACGATGCCACCGTCGCCGCCATTGGTGAGCGTTTTCACGGTGTGGCTAAGCAATTATCGTCGTTTGTGTATCTGTATATCGGCACCGGACTCGGCGCCGGCATCTTCACTGACGGGCGGATTTACACCGGTCATGCACACAATGCGGGCGAGGTCGGCCACATTGTGGTGCAACCGGGCGGGCGGGAATGCTATTGCGGCAACAAAGGTTGCCTGGAACGCTATGTTTCTTTGCAGGCGGCGTACGAAGCCTGCGGTTTGGATCCGATGTCTGCGATGCCGGAAGACCTGCTTAAAGTGGATGAAAAACTGTTTGATAAATGGCTCGATACCGCTGCTGAACCGGCGTTGCAGGCCATCAATATTATGGAATGTGTGTTTGATGCGCAGAGCGTGGTTATCGGCGGAACCATGCCTAAACCCCTGGTTGAGAAGCTGATTCAGCGTCTTACGCCACTCTACAGTTCGGTCCGCAGCCGCTATGCACAGAGCAGCCGCATCCGCCTCGGCATGTCCGGCAGTGACACGGCAGCATTGGGTGCGGCGGCACTGCCGATCTTCGACGAATTCAACCCGCAATATGAGGTGTTACTGAAGTAGAGTTTCCTCCAGCCTTAAAAACATCCGGACGGTCTGACCAGTTGGTCAGATTTGGCATAAGCTTTGCAAGTGTTCTGTTATCAATCATGAACGTGAACGTTGCAGAGAAGGACAATGCCATGAGTCAGATCATCACCCGCGCCGTTCGCGGTAATTTCTTCGATATCCGCGAGCCGGTGTTGCGGCCGGAAGATTTTGAAGCGCAGGTGCGTTATATCGAAGACGGCCTGATGTTGCTCAGCGGCGGGCATATCGTCTGGCTGGGCAGCTGGCAGGAGGGTGAGGGCCTGCTGGCACTGGCACAAAAAACCGCCGGTCTGGAAATCGATGATTATCGCGACAAACTGATCGTGCCCGGTTTCGTCGATACACATATTCATTATCCGCAAACTGAAATGATCGGCGCTTACGGCGAGCAACTGCTCGAGTGGCTGACCCGATATACCTTCCCGACTGAACAGCAATATCACTGCGCAGATTATTCCAGGCGCATGTCGAAATTCTTCCTTGATCAGCTGTTACTCAACGGCACCACCACGGCGCTGGTGTTTGGCACCGTACATCCGCAGTCGGTCGATGCGCTGTTTAAAGAAGCGTCCGACATCAATATGCGCCTGGTGGCGGGCAAAGTGATGATGGACAAAAATGCCCCTGATGCCTTGCTGGAAACCCCCGAAGAAAGCGAGCGTGACACGCGGGCCCTGATTGCGCGCTGGCACAACCGTCAGCGCCTGAGCTACGCGCTGACACCGCGTTTTGCGCCGACATCTTCGCCGGAACTGTTGCAAAAAGTCCGTCTGCTGAAACAAGAATTCCCCGATGTCTTCATGCATACCCATCTGAGTGAAAACGTTGCCGAGCTGTCGTGGGTGAAAGAGATGCACCCGGAACATCAGCATTATCTCGACGTTTATCATCAGTACGGTCTGACCGGCGAACGCTGTGTATTTGCGCACTGTCTGCATCTGGATGACAGCGAATGGGATTGCCTGCGCGACACCGGTTCGGCTATTGCTTTTTGTCCAACGTCCAACCTGTTTCTGGGCAGCGGCCTGTTTAATTTGCAGAAATCCTGGCAGAAGCAGGTGCGCGTCGGGATGGGCACGGACGTCGGCGCGGGTACCACCTTCAATATGCTGGAAACACTGTCGGAAGCTTATAAAGTCGGACAACTTCAGCGCTACCGTTTATCCGCCTTCGAAGCCTTCTATCACGCCACACTCGGCGGCGCACGGGCGCTGCATCTCGATGACAAAATTGGCAATTTTAACGCCGGTAAAGAGGCCGATTTCGTGGTTCTCGAACCGGGTGTCAGTGCATTACAAAAATTGCGCGCCTCCAACAGCAATACGCTTGCGGAAAAGCTGTTTGTGCTGATGACGCTGGGCGACGACCGCAATGTTTACTGCACGTATGTCGATGGCGAACAGGTCTATGCGCGCGATGCTTTGCCGGAGGAACGTTCAGCATGATGAACAATGAAACCGGCGGCAAAGTCCGCGTCGCACGTGAACGAACATTAGAGAATATCCATGCCGCCGCCATTGCAGAATTCAGCGAAAAGGGCTTTCAGGGCGCGACGACCCAGGCCATTGCTCAGCGCGCGGGGATCAAAAAAGCCCAGCTGCACTATTACATCACCGGGAAAGAAGAGTTGTACGAAGAACTCTTGCAGAAAGTGCTGAAAGTCTGGGGCGACATCATTCAGTTCGACTCGTCGCTAAGCGAGCCGCAAGCGGTACTGAGTCGTTATATCCGTAACAAACTCAATTTCAGTTTTGATCAGCCCGAACTGTCGCGCATTTTCACCAGCGAAGTGCTCGGCGGCGGTCACTATCTTCATAAATACTGGCCGCAGGCCACGCAGAACATTATTGGCAAAGAGAACCTGATCCATCAGTGGATTGAGCAGGGAAAAATCCGCGCGCTGGATGCCCGTCTTTTCATCATGCATATCTGGGCGGTGACGCAGTATTACGCCGATTTTGCGGTGCAGGTGAAACACATGTACGGCAATTTTGAAGGCGATGAACAGGCGCGCGAACACATTATCGATGAAGTGACGACACTGATTCTGAATGGCTGTAAGACAGGAGACTGCGCATGATCCAATTTCTGATGAACGGCAGGATCCACACGGAAAATCTGCCCGCTGACACGACGGTATTACAATACCTGCGCCGCGATGCAGGGCGCTGCGGCACCAAAGAAGGGTGTGCTTCCGGTGACTGCGGAGCCTGTACGGTGGTGCTGGCAGAACCGGAAGGGGATGCGCTGTCCTACCGGACCGTCAATGCCTGTCTGACATTTATGCCCGCGGTGCATGGCAAACAGCTGATCACCGTAGAAGATCTCAAACATCGTGGCGAACTGCATCACGTGCAGCAGGCGATGGTAGATAATCACGCGTCGCAGTGCGGTTTCTGCACGCCGGGGTTTGTGATGTCTCTGTTTGCACTGGAAAAACAACAACAAGCGTTTAGCGTGACACAGACCCGGCACGCGCTTTCCGGCAATCTTTGTCGCTGCACCGGTTACCGGCCGATCATGGATGCGGCGAAAGCCATTTGTGACGCGCCGCAACCAGATCAGTTTGATGCCGATGCCCGGCTGACGCTGGACAAGCTTCGTACTATTTCAGCCACCGCAGAACCGGTGAGTATTAATGAACTGGCCGGACGTTATCTTGCCGAACCAGATTCCCGACTGGTGGCCGGCGGCACCGATCTGGCGCTGGAAGTGACCCAGCGCTATCAGCGTCTGCCGAAGCTGATTTCACTGAGTCATATTCCTGAACTCAAAATGATTACGCTGACCGGTCAGGCTATTCATATTGGCGCAGCGGCACCGCTGAGTGACTGTATGCCGGTCTTACACGATGAATTCCCAGAATTCGGCGAATTGCTTGAACGCTTTGCCTCGCAGCAGATCCGCAATCAGGGCACCTTTGGCGGCAACATTGCCAACGGTTCGCCCATCGGTGACGGCGGGCCGGTGTTGCTGGCGCTGGATGCTTCGTTGTTATTGCGGCGAGGCGCGGAACAACGCGAATTGCCGCTCGATCAGTTCTTCCTCGGTTATCGCAAAACGGCGTTACAGCCGGGCGAATTTATTGAGCAAATACGCATCCCGCGCAACCCTTCAGCGTCACGCCAGTTGCGTATTTATAAAGTGTCTAAACGGCTGGAGGATGATATTTCCGCCGTCTGTGCGGCTTTACACATCGAAGTGAAAAACGGTGTGGTGATACATGCCCGCATCGCGTTCGGCGGGATGGCTGAAGTGGCGAAGCGCGCCATCTCCTGCGAGGCACAATTACTCGGTCAGCCGTGGCAAACGGCGACTGTCGAGCGTGCCTGTCAGGCGCTCGGACTGGATTTCACGCCGATCAGCGATTTCCGTGCCACTCGCGAATACCGTATGCAGGTGGCGAAAAACCTTTTGCGCCGCTGTCATATCGAAATGACTTCTCCTGAAACCCTGATGCGGGTAACTCACTATGTCTGAATCTAAACCGGCTCTTTCTCAACAGGAAATGGAGACGTTGTTTCGCGCAGGATTACAGAGCGGCGTCGGCAAAAGCCAGAAGCATGAAAGCGCGGATAAACACGTCAGCGGCGAAGCGGTGTATGTCGATGACCGGCTGGAATTCCCTCATCAGCTGCATCTGGTGCCGCTGCTCAGCCCGCACGCCCACGCAGATATTTTGCATATTGATACCGCACCTTGTTACGACGTTCCCGGCGTGGTGCGGGTAATGACCGCTGAAGATGTGCCGGGTAATCTGGATATTGCCCCGCTGACCCATGGCGATCCGCTGATGGCGCAGGGCACCGTGCAGTATGTCGGTCAGATTGTGCTGGTGGTGGCGGCAACGTCAATGGACGCCGCCCGTGCCGCTGTCGCGCTGGCGAAAGTGGAATATCAGCCGCGTGATGCCGTGCTGACTGTGAAACAGGCGCTGGCGCTGGAACATTATGTAGAAGAGCCGCATCAGCATAAACGCGGCGATGCTGAAATTGCGCTGGCCTGTGCGCCGCACCGTTTGCAGGGTGAGCTGGAAATTGGCGGTCAGGAACATTTTTATCTTGAGACACAGATTGCCTCGGTGATGCCAGGTGAAGATGGCGCAATGCTGGTCTGCAGCTCAACGCAGCATCCGACAGAAGTGCAAAAACTGGTGGCGTCGGTGCTTAATTTACCGATGCACAAAGTGATGGTCGATATGCGTCGTATGGGCGGCGGTTTTGGCGGCAAAGAAACGCAGGCGGCAGGCACGGCGTGCCTTGCGGCACTGGCGGCGCATCTGACCGGACGTCCGGCGAAAATGCGTCTGGCGCGTCAGGATGACATGCTGATCACCGGTAAGCGCCATCCTTTCCATGTCAGCTATGACGTCGGTTTCACCGATGACGGAATTATTCACGGCATCGACCTCAAACTGGCGGCAAACTGCGGCTATTCACTGGATCTCTCCGGTTCTATCGTCGATCGCGCGATGTTCCATTCGGATAACGCCTATTACCTCGGCGATGCGCTGATTACCGGTTATCGCTGCAAAACGAATATGGCGTCGAATACGGCTTACCGCGGATTTGGAGGCCCGCAGGGAATCGTGGCGATTGAGCATATTGTCGATCACATTGCCCGCGAGCTGGGGCTGGATCCACTGATCGTGCGTAAGAACAATTACTATGGTCAGGAAAGCCGCAACGTCACTCACTACCATCAGCCTGTGGGCCAAAACCTGTTGCAGGAAATGACGGCGCAACTGGAAGAGAGCGCGGAATATGCCCTAAGACGTGACGCCGTCACGAAATTTAACCACAGTAATCCCTACCTGAAAAAAGGGCTGGCGCTGACGCCGGTAAAATTTGGGATTTCATTCACCGCCAGTTTCCTTAATCAGGCGGGGGCGCTGGTGCTGGTGTATACCGACGGCAGTATTCAGCTCAACCATGGCGGTACGGAAATGGGACAGGGGCTGAACACCAAAGTTGCACAGGTGGTCGCGGAGGTATTTCAGGTGGATATCAGCCGCATTCAGATCACCGCCACAGATACCGGGAAAGTGCCGAATACCTCGCCGACCGCGGCCTCATCCGGCGCTGACCTGAATGGTAAGGCGGCGCAGAATGCGGCTGAAATCATCAAAGGGCGCATGGTTGAGATGCTGATGCGTGTTTATGATGCGCAGGAATCAGACATCACTTTCAGTAACGGTCAGGTGCGGGTTAAAGATCAGTATTTTAGTTTTGAACAGGTTGCTAACCAGTGCTGGCTGAATCAGGTGCCGCTGTCCAGCACCGGCTATTACAAAACGCCGAAGATTCTCTATGACCGCAGTAAAGCCGCCGGACATCCTTTCTATTACTTCTCCTACGGCGCAGCCTGCGCGGAAGTGCTGGTCGATACGCTGACCGGGGAATACAGACTGCTGCGTGCGGATATCCTGCATGACGTTGGCGATTCGCTCAATCCGGCGATTGATATCGGCCAGGTTGAAGGTGGATTCGTCCAGGGCATGGGCTGGCTGACGACGGAAGAACTGGTGTGGAACGACAAAGGGCGGTTAATGACCAGTGGTCCGGCAGCCTACAAAATTCCGGCGATTGGCGATATCCCGCAGGACCTGCGCGTGAAACTGGTGGAGAACCGTAAGAACCCGGAAGACACGGTTTTCCATTCCAAAGCCGTGGGTGAACCGCCGTTTATGCTCGGGATCTCTGTCTGGTGCGCGATTAAAGACGCCGTTGCCAGTCTGGCTGATTACCGGGTGCATCCGCATATTGATGCACCTGCCACCCCCGAAAGAGTGCTCAACGGCGTGAATCAGTTGCAATTCACAGGTGACGTTGTCACTTATAACGCTCCCGATCACATCAAGGTTACCGGTTAACGGAGGTTCCCATGCGTACTGATGACTGGATAACCCGTCTGCATGACCTGCAACGACGCGGCGAGCCGTTCGTAGTGGCGACGCTGGTGGAGAATCAGGGCTCCACGCCGCGCGATGCGGGCAGTAAAATGCTCATCACCGCTGACCAGATATTTTATACGCTCGGCGGCGGTAATCTGGAATTTCAGGTGACCGCCATTGCCCGCGAAATGCTTACATCGGGAGCGAAAACCTCCCGTTTCGAACGGTTTTCCTTAGGCGCCCGGCTCGGGCAGTGTTGCGGCGGCATGGCGTCGGTATTGCTTGAACCGCTCGGCCAACCGCAACCGCATGTGGTGGTCTACGGCGCGGGGCATGTCGGACGCGCTCTGGTGAATATTCTGAGCACGTTGCCGTGCCGTATTACCTGGGTAGATGCCCGTGCCAGTGAGTTTCCTGTGGAAGTGGATCCCCAAATTACCTGCATCGTGGATGAAGAACCCGAATGTACTGTGGCGCAGATGCCCGCCGGCAGTTATTTCATAGTGCTGACTCACGATCATCAGCTGGATTTCGCCCTGAGCGAGCAGATCCTCAAACGTGGAGATTTTCGCTATTTCGGACTGATAGGCTCGGATACCAAGCGTAAACGCTTCGATTACCGGTTATCGGGTAAAGGGATTTCTGATGAGCAACTGACAAGAATGCGCTGTCCGGTCGGGCTGCCTGATGTACGTGGCAAACTCCCCGCCGAAATCGCCGTAGCCATTGCCGGAGAGTTTATTGCCGCGTATGGCGCGCACAATCAGGTGGTCAGCTGAGTTTTCTGAAATCAAAGGTACCGCCTAGCGCGACGGCGTAACGGCTGATGGTGGTCAGAGTTGGGGACGCGACACCGTTTTCCAGGCGACTAATATTTTGCTTTTTAAGCCCGGTGCGCCGTGCAATGTCATCCTGTGTCAGGGATTCTGCAATTCGCATGGCTTTAAGATCTGCGACCATTTTTTTATGCATTTTGTGGGCGGCGTAAGCGGCGACAAATTCGGGATTCTTCATCGCTTCCGCTTTCACCACGCTCAAGGGGATCAGTTCATAGTCATCATCATCGTCAATCATGCTTCATTCCTTTTGACCGTTTTCATACGTTTTATAGCCAGCTCTAAATCTTCGGGAGGCGTCTTATCCGTCTTTTTATGAAGTATATGGACGACATAAATACGGCGACCCTTCATAAAAAAGTAAAACGCTCTGCCCAGACCATCCCGGCTGGTAACCCGAATCTCTCGTAATCCTTTTCCAACATATCTTACTAAGGGTTCTTGCAGATCAGCTCCGTAGTTCTCAAGATCTTCCAGTGCATCAACGACAGCGGCATAAAGTGTCATAGGCAATTTCAGAAGTGTTTTCTGCGCACAGGGCAACAGGGTTACGTCGTACACAATCGCTTTCCTTGCGGTGGAGTATGATTACTCTTTGTTCAAATAGGAAGTAATCATTTATGATTATTTTCAAACCGGAAGCCGTCTCGTATTTCTGCCTGCTTCCGCCGTTTCGTGTGATCACGAACCGGCATTCTGTCCCTCTTTTTCACCGTGATCCGAAGGACGGTATTTTCCTCCGCGATGTCTCGCAAAAAATAACTCACTGAAACATCTGTCAAAACCAAACCTTCTCCACCGGTTCATAAAACAGTCACAAAACCGCAGTAATTTGTTTCCTCATCGAACAGGCCAGTGCCGCACTGAGGAAACCTCCGACGCATGTCTGCTATTCAGATCTCCCACCTGAGCAAATCCTTCACCACCCAGCCGGTGTTAAATGATGTCTCATTGCATATCCGGCACGGCGAGTTCGTCGCGGTGCTCGGGCCCTCCGGCTGTGGGAAAACGACATTACTGCGCACCATCGCCGGCTTTGAACCGGTCAGCAGCGGCACGATCACCGTGGGAGATCGTCTGTTTTCTTCCCCTGACATCCATGTGGCGCCGGAGAAGCGTGATCTGGGCATGGTGTTTCAGAATTACGCGCTATGGCCGCACATGTCCGTTGAAGAGAACGTGGCGTACAGCCTGAAAGTGGCGGGAATGGATCGTAATGAACGCCGCACAAGAACGCAGGATGCGCTGACGCTGGTCGGTTTAGGGGATTATGCGACGCGCCGGCCGTCTGACCTGTCCGGCGGTCAGCGTCAGCGTGTGGCTCTGGCGCGCTGTCTGGTGACACGCCCCGGCGTGGTGCTGCTGGATGAGCCGCTGGCGAATCTCGATGTGCATTTGCGTGCGGCGATGGAGGAGGAGTTCAGCCGTTTTCATCAGCACACCGGCGCGACGTTGCTGTATATCACCCACGACCAGCAGGAAGCCATGGCGATTGCTGACCGCGTTGTGGTGATGAATGAAGGTAAGGTTATGCAGTTCGCGACACCGCAAACGTTATACCGGGAACCGGCTAACCCCATGGTCGCGACTTTTATCGATGACGGTCGCGTTATCCCGGCACAGAACATCCTGCCGGCAGAAAGCGGCAGTGCTCTGGCTGAGATTCTGGGCAGGCGCGTCCGCTTGCGGGCATCACCTGACCAGACAGCGGTTGCCCGCGCACAAGTGTGTGTTCATGCCGCCGATTTACGTTTTGCCCAGCCCGGTGAAACGGGTATCGCTGCCCGGATCACCAGGGTGATTTTTCGCGGGGGATATCATCAGTATGACGTTGAACCCTTCAGCGCCCCGGAACTGCGGCTATCACTGCATTCACCTGACGGCAGACTGTGGCAGGTGGGTGACAATGTCACTTTTATCATCACTGACGGCTGGATCATTCCTCAGTAATTTTCATTTCATAAAAACAGGGCTATGCACATGTTGAATAAGATAAAACGCACATCTGCCACTTTGGCTCTGACTGTCGCGCTGTCAGTTCCGGCATTCGCCGCAGACACTGCGTCAGGCAAGCTGGTGATTTATACCTCGCAGGCACCTGAAATTGCGCAACAGACCATCGATGCATTTAAAGCCGCTAACCCGAATATACAGGTGGAATGGACGCGTAACGGCACCACGCAGTTAATGAATGTGTTGCAGACGGAAATGATGGCGGGTGATGTGAAAGCAGATGTGCTGCTGGTCGCGGATTCCATCAATCTGGGTGCGCTGAAAAAAGACGGTAAGCTGATGGCTTATGCCGACGCGCCCGTGGGGAATATCAGCGCGAATTACTATGACAAAGATAAAACCTGGTTTGGCACCAAAATCATTGCCACCGTGATTGCCTTTAACACTAAAAATGCCAAACCTGCCGACAGCTGGATGGCGCTGACCGATCCGCAAAACAAAGGTCAGGTAGCCGTGCCAAGCCCGCTGTATTCCGGCGCGGCGTTATATCATCTGCATACGGCGATCAATACGCCTGACATTGGCTGGGCGTTCTATCAGAAACTGGCGGCAAACGGCATTACACCGGAAGGCGGCAACGGTCCTGCACTGAAGGCGGTCGCCAGCGGAATGGCGAAATACGGGGTGATCACGGACGCCGATATCATCCGTGCCAAAAAGCAGGGCTCACCGATAGATCTGGTTTATCCGAAAGAAGGGGCTTCTTTTGTGACAGAACCGGTCGCGATACTTTCCGGGGCACATAACGTGCCGGCAGCCAAAGCGTTTGTCGATTTCATGTTATCGCCACAGGGCCAGCAACTGGTGGCGAAGCAGGGCAACCGCCCGATTGATGCCAGTGTTGCGGCACCTGAAGGATTTGCTCCGATGGATTCGATCAAACTGCTGACTCTCGATTCAGATAAAGCGGTTGCAGATGACAAAGAAGTCCGCGCCAGATTCACTGAAATCTTTGGTGGCTGACAGCACAAAGGACCCATCAATGAGCGCAATGAGTGAAATCCAGCGCCGGATACCCCCTTTGCGCCGTGGGTGGCCGGGCAGTGAGAAAGTGGTGCTCTGGGGACTGACGCTGTTGATAGGCATATTATCGATTGCGCCTCTCACGCGGCTGGTATGGGCGGCAATCGCACCCGATGGCGTTCCGGACCTCACGCGGTTGACGCATCTGCTGGGTACCCGCAAAGTGGTGATCGCCACGATGAATACCCTGACGATTGCCGTCGTTTCCACGTTTCTGGCGATGCTGCTGGGGACAGTGGCGGCGCTGCTGATTGCGCTGACTAATCTGCGCGGCAAGCAGGCGTGGGTATTTACGTTTATTCTGCCGCTGATGATCCCGCCGCAAGTGACGGCACTGGCGTGGGTGCAGGCACTTTCACCGTCGAGCCCGGTTTTGCAATTTCTGGGACTCAGTTTACCCGCCGGTTCACCTTCACCGATATATTCAATGACCGGCATTGTTGTTTTGCTGGGGCTGCATAATGCGCCGCTGGTGTTTCTGATGGTGCGTGCCGGATTACGCAGGTTACCGGCCGAACTGGTGGAAGCGGCACGCAGCGGTGGGGCAAAACCCTGGCGGGTACAGTTTACGGTGATTTTGCCGCTGGTACGTCCGGCTATTTTTGCAGGTGCGGCACTCTCTTTTGTCACCTCCGCCGGTAATTTCGGTATTCAGGCGATGCTCGGTATTCCGGGACGTATCCCGACACTTATCACGCTGGTTTATCAGCAACTCAACAGCGTGGGCACATCGGCGCTGGCGGATATGGCCGTGCTTTCATTACTGATTGCCGCTATTACGCTGGCCGGACTGATATTCAGCCGCTGGCTCGGCGGGCGTCAGGATGTGCGGGTCACCGGTACGCCGCGGGCGTTGCATCAGTCACTGGGTCGCTGGCGTTTGCCGGTTGAGGTTGCCGTATGGGTATGGATGTTGCTGACACTCATGCTGCCGCTTTCCGCGTTGCTGACCACCTCACTGACGACAGGCTTTGGTCAGGCTCTGACGATACAGAGCCTGACGCTGAGCAATTACGCTAATGCATTGTATGGCTATCCTGCTATCCGTCACGCATTTATGACCAGTCTGGGTCTGACCGTAATGACCGCGCTGATACTGACATTGGCTTCGCTGTTTCTGGCCTATTTTCTCAGCTGGCAACGCACGCGGCTGGTGCGTATTTTGCAGTTATCCACGGAACTGGCGTATGCCTTGCCGGGGATTGTCACGGGTATTGCGGCGATCCTGTTTTTCCTCAGGCCACTGCCGTTGCTGCATATCAGCCTTTACGGCACCCTGTGGATCATTCTGGCTGCGTATCTTTCGAATTTTATGGCGCTGGTGTTACGGCCGACGCTGGCCGGATTCGCCCAGATCGAACGCTCGCTGGATGAGGCCGCGCAAATCTTTGGGGCGGGATTCCTGAGAAGAATGCGCGATATCCTGATGCCACTGGCCGCGCCCTCGGCGATGGCCGGATCTATTCTGGTGTTTCTTACCGCACTCAATGAAATTCAGGTGTCAATTTTGCTGGTGACGTCAGGAACGCAAACCCTCGGGCCGATGATTGTCTTTCTGGATGAAGGCGGTTCATCAACGCTGGCCGCTGCGGTGGGATGTCTGATGATTGGCGTCGTGCTGGGATTTATGCTGCTGGCCTCGCTGTTCGCGCGTCGTCTTCCTGAAGGCGTCTTGCCATGGCGGGTATGAATCAACTACACCTGCTGCACAAACGCGCAGCAGGTGTAGTTTTAGCCGATATCTTTTTTACAGATATTATCCTACAGGGTTTTAAGCGGCTCACTGCGTTTCCGGAAAGCAATGGCAGAACCCAGACACAACAGGTAACCCATCATTTCGGTGCCTTCTTCGACAATATTTTTAACTTCCCGCACATAGTCGCCTTGCATCACGGCTTTCCAGATAATGTTCATTCCGAAGACCCGGGAAAAGACCAGGATCAACACCAGACCGCAAACCATATAGTGGCAGGCCGGATGAGCAAGAAAAGCAGACAATCCGCGCAGGCTGGTTTTCGGGGTGATACAGGCCCAGACAATACAATAGACCGCGATCAGGCTGGCAAAATAGACCCATGAGCCGTAGTGGATCTGGTCAAATAAGGCGTCGAGTTCACGAATGAGCATACAGAAGAAGAACCCGCCAATCAGGATCATGCCGCCGCGCAACGCCGGATGTTTTTTGGCCTGCAGGAAAAACAGTCCGCTGATGGCCAGCAGTGTCAGTTCCTGCAGAATTTCAGTGGCGGAAATTTCCTGCACACCGTCTTTAAATACAGCCACATCCAGCCAGATGACCAGTGCGGTAAAGACGGCTCCCAGTGCTAGTACGATAAAATTGAGTAAATGCTTCAAAAGTGTGTGTTTCATTATTGCCCTGTTTTCAATACGTTGATGCGCTTACTTTACATGTTCTGAACATTTATCTGCGTAGCGTGAGGTACGACAAGGATACGGAAGGTCATCGCGGGGATATTGGGAATGTGTGCTGGAATGATAATTATTATGAATGTTAAGTGCTATTTTCAGAGATTTTTTGCATGATTTGAGACTGCACGACATTTACTAATGACGAAAGCAAACGGTTGATGTTAGCGTGCAGGGAAACTGCCAGAAAGAGGCCATTTAGCATTCCATGAGTAATCCAACTACAACCGCCAAGCAGCTGGAAGTTCAGCGCATTGTCGACGTTTTATCAAAAGCCATCGCTCAGCAACGCCTGCGTCCCGGAACACGTCTGGTTGAATCACAGCTTGTTGAGGCACTCAGCGCTAACCGCAATCATGTTCAGGTGGCGTTACAACGTCTGGCTTTACAGCGTATTGTCACTATCGAACCAAACCGCGGCGCCATGGTGGCTCAGCCCACGGCGAAAGAGGCGCGCGAAGTCTTTATTGCCCGCCGTGCTATTGAACGCGCCATTGTTGAATGCATCGGACCGGATGTTATCCGTCGCCATCGTCAGCGGATCACCGCCCATTTGCGCGGAGAGCGTGAAGCGGTACAGTCTGAAGACCGCCGCGCCGTGGTGCGGGAATTAAGTCAGTTTCACCTGATACTGGGCGAAATTTCAGGTAACGAAGTGCTCAGTGAAATTCTGGCGAATCTGATGGTGCGCAGTTCCCTGATTGTCGCGCTGTATCAGCGCAACGAAGTCCCTTCATGCCAGTGCGATGAGCATCAGGCAATCATTGATGCGCTGGAAGCCGGCGACAACACTCAGGCGGCAGAAATCATGCAGGAACATCTCGACGATCTGGAAGGGGTATTGGATCTTGCTGATGAAGCTGCAGGGGAAGTGAATTTGCGTCAGGCGTTATCGGATTTATAACGCCGTAAAGGCAGAGTGCCCGTCAGCGAACCTGCTGACGGGCAAGAAAATATTACGATGATTTCAGATCGCGCAGCTGCGCACGGTCATTGTAGAAACGTTTATAAGACAGATAACCGGCAATAATTGTCGATAAACTGGCGGTTGCCAGCAGCATAAATGTCACCATAATCTGATACTTGATCGCTTTCACCGGATCGATACCGGCAAAAATCAGCCCTGACATCATCCCCGGTAAACTCACAATCCCCACCGTTTTGGCGGCATCGACCGTCGGGATCATCGCCGCACGAATACTGTCACGAATAATCCGTCCAGAAGCCATTTTTACCGGCGCTCCCAGACTCAGCATCTCGAGAATTTTTTGCTGATTGTCGAGAAAGCGCTGATTCAGATTGCTGTAACACAAACCCACCGCCACCATCGCGTTACCGGCAATCATTCCCGAAATCGGAATAACCTGCATGGGCAGAAACTCGATCGAACCGCTCAGGATCAGGATGGAAAGCGTCAGTGCAGTGCCCGTCGTGATCGCGATAAACGAAATAATAAAACCGTTATCAATGTTGCGGCTGCGTTTTTTGGCGTTCAGTGCGGCATTTACGCAGATGAACAGCACCATCAGTACCGTTAACAGGCTGTTATTGATATCGAAAATGTATTTGAGCACATAGCCGACAATCACTAACTGCACAACGGCGCGGGCTACGCTCCAGATAATGTCTTTTTCGAGGCCGAGTTTTTCTTTTTTGCTGACCAGCAGGGCGACGACCACCAGGATCAGCGCGAGAGCCAGAGACTGATTAGTAATATTATGCTGATTCATGAGCCGCGCTTCCTTGTGAATGACGGGTCAGGGTGACGACTTGTTTCGCGTGGCGGATTTCATTCTGATCGTGGCTTACCCACAATACGGCGACCCGTTCTTTGTTAGCGAGGCCCGCGATGATCTCGTTAATGTTTATCTTATTTTCTTCATCCAGTGCGCTGGTGATCTCATCAAGCAAAAGTACGTCCGGCATAAATTGCAGATTACGCAGCAGGGCGACACGCTGCTTTTCTCCGCCGGAGAGCTCCTGTGTGCGCTTGGTCAGCATATCCTCAGATAATTTCACCCGTTTCATCCAGTCGCGAAGTTGCGCATCATCAGGCTTTTTATTGCGGATCTGATAAGGCAGGGCGAGGTTGTCATATACCGTTTCACCAAACAGCGATGGCGTCTGGAAACAGTAAGATACGCGCTGGCGGTAGGTTTCAGGTTTTATCTGTGCGATATCTTCGCCTTTAAACCAAAGCTTTCCGCCGGTCGGCGTTTGCAACGAAGCAATGATCTTCAGCAATGTGCTTTTACCGCTGCCAGAAGGGCCGGTCAGTAATGTGAATTCCCCCGGATTGAGGGTGAGGGAAACAGGTTCAAGAAGCGGAATATTGTTGAGTGTAAAAGAGACGTCTTGCAGACGAAGGAGGTCAGTAGGAGTGGTCACGCCTGAAAATCCTTTGGTAAAAAATTGATTGTGTGAATCATATCACTCTTTTACCGGATAAAACGCAGGGGTTTGTACGCTTATGACGCATAAAAAAAGCCCGTTTTTCAACGGGCTTTGATCAGTTCCAGTAATATGAGCTCTGTCTTTACAGATTACTGAGCCGGAACGGGCGCCGGCGCTACCGGAGATTCCTGCTCAGGCGTCGGGGCTGGCGCTGCTGGCCCACCCAGAATACCGAACAGACCGGCAAATTCCTGCAACGTCATTTTCTGGCCATTCAGGTCAATCTGATTGTCAGCATAATGGAAGCTGCTGGTGATAGTGTCGTCTTTCACTGTGGTCAGTTTAAACATCTGACCCATCGCCGCCAGACCCTGAACCTGCTGCTGGGCCAGTTTAGCTGCGTCGTCGGCGTTATAACCTTCGATCTGCGCAACCTGTGTGGTCACCTGAGTCGCCATTGGCAGTGGGATATTCAGTTTAGCGTCAACTTTATTTACCAGCTGAGACAGCATCTGATCTTGCGTTTGCGCCGGTGTCGCAGCCGGGTCTTTCAGATCCAGTTGCAGGTTAAAGCTGCTTTCGCCTTTGCTGTTTTTCCAGCTCAGCGGAGCAATGCTGATGCTCGGATTACCCTTGAGCAACAACGGCAGATTTGCCAGCAGTAAATCCGCAGCCTGCTGCTGATAAGCCGCAGGATCCAGTTCACCTTGTTTCATCAGCAACTCACGTGACTGCTGATTGTAGTTGTCGGCGAACTGTTTCAGGGATGCGCCATCAAGCTTATCCAGCTTCAGTGTCAGTTTTGCAGAACCGAAATCCTGACCCTGAACTTTCAGTGCGTCGATGGTGTAATCCTGCTGACCGCCAATGTTATTGCCGTTTTCAGAGAATTTGCTCACCAGTTTGAAGTTGTCGAGAGAACCGGCGTCTTTGCCATCAACATTTACCAGGATTTGCTTCACGGTAAGATTTTGATCGCCCACGCCTACCTGGAATTTGCCCTGACGGGTATCGCTGTCCATGCTAAAACCGGCCAGAGTCACTTTCTCAAGTTGCCCCCACTGGTTTTTAGACGTCAGCGCGATGCTGTCGGTATTAGCATCAAGCTTCATGGCGGTCAGATCTTTATCAACATCCACATTGATGGTACCGCCGGAGAAGGCCAGCTGGCTTTCGTCTTTCTGGTACGTCACAGGAATGATGTCAATGGCTGATGCACTCGCGCCGCTGTAAGAAACGCGGGTGTCGACGGTGACCAGGGATTTTCCTTTGGTCACATCAAACAGACCTTTAACGGTCGGTGTGTTTTGCAGCTCTGAATGAACCGACGCCATGCTTGGGATCAGATTGAATTTTTTCAACTGAGCGGCAGGGAACGGACCATGGTCGATGGTTTCGATAAAGGCAATTTCGTCACCAGTTTTCAGCACACTGCTGCCCGCGGTGGCAGCGGCAGCGTCAGGACGCAGAACGATGCGCATTTTGCTGCTGAACAGCCCGCGCTGGTAATCTTCATAGCTGACTTTAAGACCGGCTTTAGGATAAGCGCTTTGCAGCTGGCTGTTGGCATTGGCGACCTGCTCATCCATATGCTGCTCAATCAGTTTACCCGTGTACCAGGAGACGCCTGTCCAGGCCGCGCCAATGACTACAATGACGCTTACAGCGACTAATGACTTCTTCATATCTCTGTTTATCCTTATGAAATATCCCGAAAATAAAAAACGCCTTACGGCGTTATTAGTCTTCTGAGTGTAGCTGAATCAGCAAAAAAATCATCAAAATGGGGCAGTTAGCCCCATTTTGTTTAGGTTTCAGATCATTTCACCAGCGTATTGAACACCCGTGCAATGCGACCGTTACCGCTGACTGTGACCGGAGACTCACTGGCAGACAAGAAACATGACTCGCCAGGGGTGAGCACCAAGGTTTGATCATCTTTTGCCAGAACGCTCTGGCCTTCAATACAGAAGACAATAGCAGCGCTGTCCTGCTCCAGCGTTTGTGGTTCTGCTGCAAGGCTGTGAATAGAAAATGCAAAATCTTCGACAGGAATAGGGAAGTTGAGTTCCGCGCCTTTTACTACCGGCGTTGTCAGCAATTCGGCGGCAGGTTTCGCATTGAATTTCAGGTTGGCCAGTAATTCAGGAATATCGATGTATTTTGGTGTCAGACCTGCGCGCAGGACGTTATCGGAATTCGCCATCACTTCCAGAGACACGCCTTTCAGATAAGCGTGCGGGGTTTCGGCGTACAGGAACATGCCTTCGCCCGGTTGCAGGGTGATCACGTTCAGCAGCAGCGGAGAGAACAGACCGCTGTCATCGGGATAAAATTCAGAAATGCTGCGGATGGTGTCCCACGGCTCGCCGTGTTGATCATCAAGCACGGATTTCAGAACGTCCAGCGCACGGGATTTTTCTTCACCTTCGAGGCTCAGAAGGCCGGCAAACAGGGTACGCAGATGGTCAACATCCGGGAAGTTCAGGAAGCTGGCAATCAGCTGATGCGCGCCGGCAACGGGTTGCAGTAAAGACACAATGTCGCGCAACTCACGAAAACCATTCATCGCCTGGAAAGGCGTCAGGGCATAAACCAGCTCAGGCTTGTGGTTCGGATCTTTATAATTACGCTCGGCTGCGTCCAGAGGGATCCCGGCAGCATTTTCCTTCGCAAAACCTATTTCAGCGGCACCTTTGCTTGGATGGACCTGAATAGAAAGTGGCTGATCGGCGCAAAGTACTTTGAACAGGAATGGCAACTCGCCAAAGCGTTTAGCGACTTTAGTCCCTAATTGACCGTTAAGGTCTGCGCTGATTTGGTCGCGAAGAGAGACGGTCTGGCCGCTGGCATTCTCAACCTGAGAACTGCTTTTAGGGTGAGCGCCCATCCATAATTCGGCCATCGGACGGTCTTGCGGGTCGGTAATTCCGTAGAGTTTAGTCAGCGCGTCTTTGCTGCCCCAGGCGTAATTCTGTACACCGTTATGCATCTTTTGCATTGCTTCATCCTGAATAGAAAATATTGCCGCCTAGTAAACAATGCCAAAGCAGGCATTACAACTGCGGAGCCCCAAAAAGAGCCATGAGCGCGTAATTTCGGAATGGAGATCGAATCGAATTATACGTCCGCCTTATAAGCCACTATAATTAATCCGTCGCCAACGGATGCGTGGGAGCGCGAGCGGCATTCTGACACCTGCAAAAATTCCTGATTTAACCTACAAAAAAACCTGATTTATCATCGTAATAAGCATCTAAGGAGACAGTAATGGCAGCAACACGCATTGAAAAAGACTCAATGGGGCCAATTGATGTTCCGGCAGATAAACTTTGGGGCGCACAGACGCAACGTTCCCTGGAGCATTTTCGTATATCTTCTGAAAAAATGCCTGAAGCGCTGATCCACGCGCTGGCTCTGACCAAACGTGCGGCCGCCAGCGTGAATATGGATTTGGGCTTGCTGCCGGCAGAGCGCGGAAACGCCATTATTGCCGCCGCTGATGAAGTCCTTGCTGGCCAACATCCTGCTGAATTCCCGCTGGCTATCTGGCAGACCGGCTCCGGCACCCAAACCAATATGAACATGAACGAAGTGCTGGCAAACCGCGCCAGTGAAATTCTCGGCGGCGAGCGGGGCGAAGCGCGTAACGTTCACCCGAACGATGACGTGAACAAGAGCCAGAGCTCCAACGATGTGTTCCCGACCGCGATGCACGTTGCCGCGGTGATCGAACTGCGTGAGACGCTGATCCCGGAGCTGAAAGTGCTGCACAAAACGCTGGCAGCAAAAGCGGATGCGTATCGCGATATTGTTAAAATTGGCCGCACGCATTTACAGGACGCCACGCCACTGACGTTGGGTCAGGAAATCTCCGGCTGGGTGGCGATGCTGGCCCATAATTTAACCCACATTGAAAACAGCATTCCGCACATTGCCGAGCTGGCGCTGGGCGGTACCGCGGTGGGAACCGGCCTGAATACGCACCCGGAATATGCGGTGCGCGTGGCGAAAGCGTTGGCGGAACTGACCAAGCAACCGTTTGTGACGTCGCCGAATAAATTCGAAGCGCTGGCCACCTGCGATGCGCTGGTTCATGGTCACGGGGCGCTGAAAGGCCTGGCGGCTTCGCTGATGAAAATCGCCAACGATGTGCGCTGGTTATCTTCCGGCCCGCGTTGTGGTATTGGCGAAATTTCTATCCCCGAAAACGAGCCGGGCAGTTCCATCATGCCAGGTAAAGTGAACCCGACGCAGTGCGAAGCCATGACCATGCTGTGCGCGCAGGTGCTGGGTAACGATGTTGCGGTAAATATTGGCGGGGCTTCCGGTAACTTCGAGCTGAATGTCTTCCGTCCGCTGGTGATTCATAACTTCCTGCAATCTGTACGTCTGCTGGCCGACGGAATGCGTGGTTTTAACGAACATTGTGCCGTCGGTATTGAACCGAACCGTGACCGGATCACTCAGCTTCTGAATGAGTCGCTGATGCTGGTGACTGCGCTCAATACGCATATCGGCTATGACAAAGCGGCTGAAATAGCCAAGAAAGCTCATAAAGAAGGGCTGACGCTCAAGGGTTCTGCCCTGAAGCTCGGTTATCTGACTGAAGAACAGTTTGATGAATGGGTGCGTCCGGAAGCTATGGTTGGCAGTATGAAAGCATAACGTTTCTGTTTGGACGTAAAGGAATGAGGTCCGGGAAACCGGACCTTTTTTATGACGTTGCTCTGACGTTTATAGCGGATAGTCGGTGTACAGATGCAGGCGCTTAATCAGCAGACTCAGCGGCTGAGACTGCGGCTTATATTTATGCTTAATCGTTGTGACATCGTAATCATGCAGTTCACCTAACTTTGGTTCCTGCATCATCGGAGAGCGCAGGCATAAAGCAATCAGTGGCAGCGGGCAGGGATGTTGTACCTGTTTCTGGCTGTTGCGATACCACACGCGGGCGATAGGCTGCACTTTTACCGGGCGTTTAAATTTCAGCGCAGCATGCTCCGGCAGACGCTTCACATCGCTCATCTCACGATTAATATTTTCCATCCATTGTTCACGCGTATAAGGCGAAACAGCGCGCCCGGCATTCAGGCTTTTCTCCAGATGAGCCAGCACTTCATCACGGGTTACATTCTTAATAATGTGCTTGTTTGCCCAGCCAAAACGCACGGAATCCGGATCATTCAGATACGTCACTGAACGGTAGGCGTTGAGCGTGATCAGACCGCGAAGATGCGTATGCACAAACTCGAAACGCTGTTCGCGGGCAAGGCCGGATTCCACGGTCACAATATGTTCCAGCTCGGCTTTAAGTTTGTTCACTTCCTCAATCAGAAGCAGGGCGGACTGATGCTCCGCGGGATCGACGGCATAACACAATACGCCCGGCAGACGCACGGCCGATTTACTGCTGACATTCTCGTTATTATGATGGATAAACAGGCGCTGAAAATGCTGTAACGCCAGTTGTTGCGCGGCTTCGCCGGTATGAGGTGTCACGATGATTTTGTCTGCGGGATTATGTTCTTCACCTTTAACAACTTCAGGCAGCGCAAACACTCGTGCCTGCAATAATTCCAGCTGACTCAGGAAATGCCCCAGATCCTGCAACGCCAGTTCCAGTTCGTTAAAACAGCCATTCATCCGGGCAATTAAATCATAATCCGCCATAAACCCTCCGGTTAGTTACAACATACAGTGTAGGGCATAATGATAAATCGTGCACACCTGAACTTCAGGGAAATCATCAGTTTCGGAGTTTTAGTCGCTTAACAGGGCGGGGATGAAAGTTTACCACGTCCTGATTGCGGTCAGGTTAGAATAAAGGATGTTTCCGTTGCTGGAGTTCGCTATGACTGACCTTATCCGTTGTCCGTGGGGTACAAATGATCCGATGATGACCGACTACCACGATCATGAATGGGGTAAGCCTGTGCGCGACAGCAGAGCACTGTGGGAAAAGCTGATGCTCGACGGCTTTCAGGCCGGGCTATCCTGGCGAATTGTGCTGAAAAAGCGGGATGCCTTGCGACTGGCATTTTGCCATTTCGAACCGGAGAAAGTGGCTGAATTCACTGAAGAAGACATCGAAAGGCTGGTGAGTAACGCCGATATTATCCGTTCCCGCATCAAAATCACGGCGGTAATTAATAACGCCCGTGCGTATCTTGCGATGCAACAGGCGGGCGAAGAGTTTGGTGAGTGGATTTGGGCACAAATCGGCGGTAAAGCCATTCAGCACATGGGTCCGGTTCCCACTAAAGATGCGCTTTCTGAACGTATTTCGAAGGATCTTAAAAAACGAGGTTTTAAGTTTGTGGGACCGACAATTGTGTTTGCCTGGCTGGAAGCCACCGGCCTGATTAATACCCATCATCCGGCGTGTTTTCGGCGTGCTCAGGTGGCGAAAGAAGCCTGATTTCATAAGAGATTTATAAAAAATCTATTAGCGAACATGGTGTTTTTGATATTGTGACGGTGTCACAGATAGCTGTCTGATGAATGCCCGCCGCATGATATCCACACCTGAAAAACCACATTCTGCGGCGATTTGTTTGATAGCCAGTTTTCCAGATTCCAGAAGTTGCCTGGCATGAAATACCCGCTGCTGCTCGAGCCATTCCGCTGGCGACTGCCGGAGTTCCTGATTAAATAATCGGGTCAGATGGCGCGGACTGATGCCCATATGTTTGGCCAGACTTTGCACATTATGCGGATGGTTCAGGGAATTCATCACCCAACGCTGCATATCCTGCAACGCTGATCTGCCGCTCAGTGAGGCTTGTCCGTGGCGACTGAACTGCATTTGCCCGCCGGGGCGTTTAAAGAACATCACCAGTTGCGCGGCAACATCCAGCGCGGTTTCCCGCCCGAGATCTTCCTCAACCATATTCAGCGCTAAATCAAGTCCGGACGTCACACCAGCCGCTGTGCGTAATGGCCCGTCGGCGATAAATATGGCATCAGCTTCGACCTTTACCTGCGGATACTCCTCGCTCAGTTTACCCGCGACGGACCAGTGGGTCGTCACCCGGCGGTCATCGAGCAATCCCGCCGAGGCAAGCAGCAGGGCGCCGCTGCACACAGAACCAAAACGTTTTGCCTGCTGACTCCACCGGCGGATGCCTTCTTTGAGCGAGTCGTCGGCTAAATGTTCGTTGAGTTGTGGCGCACCGGCCACCAGAAATGTGTCGATCGCCACGGGCAAAGGTGAGTTCAGCGAAAGGTCAGCCAGGATCCTCGCGCCGGAAGAGGCAGTGATCACCGCCTCATCGCCGGTCGCCATAATACTCAATTTATAAACTTCACGACCGCGCTGCTGATTAGCTTCAGCGAACACGTCCAGCGGGCCGGAAACATCGAGCAACTGTACGCCGGGCACGGCGAGAATGATGATCTGCTTGGGCATTAAGAGGTTTCCTGTCACAGAATGACGCGTTGTCTTATATCGTCATATTACGACGATTGATGACATTTATCCTGCCGTTTATTCTTGTTTCATACAACCCAACAGGAGAAATATTATGAGTCTGAGTATCCGAGGCATCCGTATTCCCGACAGCAAAATGGCCCGTGAAGCCACCGAACTTGTCCGTGATACTGAATCTGATTTACTGTTTCATCACTCCAGTCGTGTTTATTATTGGGCAGCGCTTGCCGGGCAACAACGCGGGTTAAAGGTAGACCATGAATTGCTGTACATCGGCTGTATGTTTCATGACATGGGGCTGACCCATGAACATTGCAGCTGCGACAAACGTTTTGAGGTAGACGGTGCGAATGCAGCCCGAGAGTTTATGCATCAGCATGGGGTGAGCTCGCAGGATATTGAAAAAGTCTGGACCGCGATTGCCTTGCACACTACGCCGGGGATTCCCCAGTTTATGGATCCGGTCATTGCGCTGGTCACCGCCGGAGTGGAAATGGACGTTTTGGGGATAAACTATCATGGGTATGAAGACGATGTTCGTCACGCCGTGGTCGGTGCGCATCCACGGACACCAGCCTTTAAGGAAGATATCATTCAGGCGTTTTACGACGGGATAAAAGACAAGCCACAGACGACGTTCGGTAATGTGAAAGCGGACGTGATTGCCGACAAAGAGCCCGGTTTTATCAAAGGCAATTTCTGTTCAGTGATCCGCAATTCCCGCTGGCAGGGTTGAATTCAGGAAAGAAAAGGGCGCGCTGATTAATTCACGGCGCGCCTGTTTAAATGTACAGAAATAACATTACATCAACGAGCTCAGATGAGGCGGAACTCAATCATAAACAGTTCTTTCAGCCCCGGATAAATCTCGCTAATGACGTCCTTTAACTGCTCCAGCGTCATATTTTCCTGCACGGCATGTTTTTCATTCAGATCATCGAACAGCACTGGCGTCACCGAAATCACCTCGATATTGCAGAAAAATACATTATCCTCATATCGGCTGACACGCACCTTATCACCGGCAGAAAAATTAGCGTCACTGGCTTCGCGCAGGGTGATGGTTTTGCGGCCGGCAAGAATATCATCTTCAAATCTGCCGTAAAAAGTGATGTTTTTCATAAAGTTTCCAATAAAAGGGGAAAAGGTGTTGTTGATTATATAACGGCTGCTGCGTCCGCCCGCTGCGGTTTTGGTCAGAAAGCCCCGTGCGACGAGATCAGCCAGATGTCGGGTGGCAGTGGCCTTACTGACTTTCGCCACTTTCTGATACTGTCCCGCGCTAATCCCTTCGGCAAATCCGTTATCGCCTCCATCCAGCAAACGATTCAGCACCTTGACTTGTTCAGCAGGGAGTGCGCTGCTGTGGTGCACTATGCAACAGGTTGCGGACTGTCTCAACAGAAACCGGGATGCCATGTCGTTCAAGAAGCTTCTCAGTGGCCAGCGTCGGTCCAAAATCCGCGTAGTGTTGCCGGATCAGTTGCAAAGCAGCGCAGCGTAAATCTTCGGGAATGCGGTTATTGCCGGGACGACCGCGGCGGGCAGAAATAACCGACGCCGCGCCGTGTTCACGGTAACGACGTAAAACACGTTGCACCTGACGAACGGTAAGTTCAAGAAGGCGAGCAGCTTCACGCTGCAGTAGAGTGTGGTCGTGAACACGCTGGATGATGCCGAGCCGGTATCTGTCATAGTCACCAACATAAAGTCTGCATCCTGAGCTAAGCCTGAGGAGATTTAAGACTAGTTCAGAGACGACATCTGTGAGTTGTTGCGTACGACATTAGCCTTTTGGAGTAACATGTACGGTGCGCATAATGTATATTATGTTAAATGGAATATCAGCTACGCACCGATTGCTCGATATCCGATGCCTTTCATACCTCACCTGCTGTCTTCGACGTTTCTTCCGCATAATGAATGGCTAACCAAATCGTTGGCTCGTCAGCACTTGTCCATTCCACACGATGTCTGCACAAAGCCGGAATATTGATGAAGTCACCGGAATTCAGCACGCGCACTTCTTTCTCGTTTTCGAATTTCAAAGCTGCCGAGCCCTGAAGCACTGCGACCCATTCACTTTGCGGCTGGCTGTACCAGAATCCTGGTGGACTGGCCTGACCGGTTGAAATAATTCTCTCGATGCGCATATCGGGCTTCATCAATAACGACTCGAACGTTTCTTCATTTCCCTCCTGTGCATTAACAGGAAAATCCCTGAACAGATTCGTCACCATCCATTTCCACCTTTTGACCGGAGAAATCACGATTTAAACTGATCGCGCTACGTGAATTCTGAAATTCCATCAGTACCACAATGCTGCAGATTTCACGTAGCGCACCCATTTTTCAGCACATCTGAACGCTATAAAGCTGCATAAGCCTTCTCGACTTTGGCCATATATCTCGGTGCCTGAGGCGCCGGATGATACTGGCGGACATGCCAGTTAAACGCTTCCGGTGTCAGCTGATTGATCATTTGAATTGCGGTCTGACGGTTAGCCGAGAATGTTCGCAGTAATGCGCCTGCACCATTTGCATAAGCCACTTCGGTTGCATAACGGCGTGTCAGCGGATCGTTAATCCAGTTTAGTTGCTGACGCTGCAATGCACTGATGTATGCCGTTCCCAGATCAATATTAGTTTCCGGATCGCGTAAGTCGCTATCGTCTGGACACCCGCGTTTACCCTTATACCGATAAGCATCACAACCACTGGTTGAGGCTTTAAGTTGCATCAAACCAATGGCGTTTGAAGGACTTACGGCGTCAGGATTAAAACCTGATTCGACCTGAATGATAGCCTTAACGAGTTTACGATCGACCTTGTACTGGTCAGCGGCATCCTCAATTTCGTCATCATAGGCATGCGTATCGTATTTCTTATATTTCGGCTTACTCGAGCAGCCAGCCAAAATCATCAGCATGATCACCATACTGAGTCTGAAAGTTTTTTTTTGTAGAGAAATCATGAATTTCCACGGTTTAAATAAGTGAGTCTCAGCGCTGACAAGATACCGTTATCATCCCTCAGGATCATGCATAAATCTGCTTTTTTTACCCGCAAACCTGTGACCGACATAGAAGATTGGGCATCAGCACCCTGCTTTCGCTTTATACTGCCGTAAAACGTACTTGTGTGGTAGGCTTGAATCTGTCTCATTTTGTATAAAAGGTATTTTTATTGCCATGACAACAATTCTGGTTATTGTGCCTGACGGAGGCATGTTATTTGAAGCGGCTGGCATCGTCGATATCCTTATGCAGGCCAATCATTTGCTGCCTGTTAATGCCCAAAATTCGCCTTATCAGGTTGCCGTGGCCACCACGCAGGCGCACCGCGTCGTTCATGGTATTTCTGGGCTGAACCTGCTGGCCGACCACCGGCTTTGCGATCTCGACCCGACATTGCCCCGTGACACGATTATTATCACCGGCAAAGGTCAGACTGAAGAGGAAAGCTCAAGTGTTGTCAGTTGGCTGAAACAGGCTGCCCCCCATGCGCGCCGAGTGGTGTCAATTTGTGGCGGTGCGATGTTGCTGGCTCATGCTGGCCTGCTCAATGGCCGCCATGCCACCACACACTGGCGACTGCTTGACACCCTGCAGGCAAAATTTCCGCAGATTAAAGTCGAACGCGGACCGATGTACGTTCAGGACGGTGAGATCTGGACATCCGGCGGTGTCAGTTCAGGTTTCGATCTGACCCTGGCTTTGGTCGAAGATGATCACGGCTTCAGCGTTGCCAGAAACGTCGCCCAAAATCTGGTGATGTTTCTGCGCCGTCCGGGTGGACAGGCGCAATATAGCCGCTATCTTTTGAATCAGGCCAGCGAAGGCCCTATCCGCGAACTTCAGGCCTGGTTACCGGAAAATCTTACTGCCGATTTGTCTGTTGAAGGTCTGGCCGGGCGCGTGGCAATGAGCCCGCGTAATTTTACCCGGGTCTTCACCCGTGAAACGGGGATCACACCGGCGAAGTATGTCGAAGAAGTTCGCCTCAATGCTGCAAGACAACTTCTTGAACAAACCACGCAGGGTGTAGAGCAAATTGCAGTCACGACGGGATTTGGTGGCGGTCTTAATCTGCGTCGTGTCTTTGAGAGAAATTTACAACTGACTCCTACAGAATACAGAGAACGTTTTTGCTCGCGCATGTTGGCGTAAATAGATCTATTGTTGTCATTTACGCCACTCCTCCTTCGGACTACATTAACCGTAAGTCAGATAACTAAGGAGTTCATCATGGTCAAAGTTGGTATTAACGGATTCGGCAGGATTGGACGTAACGTATTGCGTGCTGCGCTAGGTCGCGATGATTTTCAGGTTGTCGCCATAAACGACCTGACAGACAGTAAAACCCTCGCTCATCTTCTCAAATATGATTCCCTCTCAGGTACCTTACAAGCCGATGTCAAAGCTGACGAAGGTCAGTTACTGGTTGATGGCAAAACGGTCCGCGTGTTTTCTGAAAGAGATCCTGCGGCTATTCCGTGGAGCAGCGTGGGCGTAGACATTGTCATTGAGGCCACCGGTTTTTTCACTGAAAAAGAAAAAGCGGAAGTTCACATCACCAAAGGTGGTGCTAAACGCGTCATCATTTCTGCCCCGGCCAAAAACGACGATATCACTATAGTGATGGGTGTTAATGATGGTCAATATGATCCGGCTAAACATAAAGTTGTCAGTAACGGTAGCTGCACCACTAACGGTCTGGCACCGGCGGCGCAGGTTTTGCATCAGACATTCGGCATTGAACATGGTCTGATGAACACCACACACGCTTACACCAATAGCCAGGCTTTACATGACCAGCCGGAAAAAGATTTACGCGGAGCACGAGCAGCGGCAGTATCGATCGTCCCCTATTCCAGCGGCGCGGCAAAAGCCATCGGTAAAGTCATTCCTGAACTGGATGGTCGTATGACAGGTTATTCACTGCGTGTGCCGGTTCCTGTGGTTTCCATCGTTGATTTAACGGTCAATCTGAAACGTGAAGCGACCGTTGAGGAAATCAATGCAGCATTCCGTAAGGCGTCCGAATCTGGCCCTCTGAAAGGAATTCTGGGTTACAGCGAAGAACCTTTGGTTTCCAGCGATTATCGCGGCGACCCGCGCTCTTCTATCGTCGACGGGCTTTCAACGCTGGTGATTGGCGGCAAACTGGTGAAGATCCTTGCCTGGTATGATAACGAATGGGGGTTCTCAAACCGTCTGGTCGATCTGGCTCTGTTGATGGAAAAACGCGGTTTATAATCTCCTCTTTTCCGGCAAGAATAATGACAGACACCGCCGTATGGCGGTGTTTTCGTATGGCTTACAGATTGTCACCGTTATTAAAAGCAGCACACTGTATGTTGTAACTAATTTGTCAGCGCCGGGAGAGTGATGACTCATTCTTCCTGCGGACCTATCTGCATATACGGGTTATAGGCGATTTCCCACAGATGTCCGTCCGGATCGGCGAAATAGCCAGAATATCCGCCCCAGAAAACTTTTTGGCCGGGTTTAACCAGTTTGCCGCCCGCTTTCACCGCCTGCGCTAATACGGCGTCGACTTTAGCCTCGCTGGCGACGGTTTGTGCCAGTGCCATGCCACGAAAACCCTGCCCTTCAGCGCTGACCTGCGCATCCTTCGCCAGCTCTTCCCACGGGAATAATGACAACCAGGCGCCGGCTAATTCGAAGAAACTGACGCCGTCAGAATCGATAACCACTTTGGGAAAGCCAAGTCCGTGCTGATAAAACTCGGTGGCGGCCGCTAAATCTTTAACGCCCAGGGTGATCATGTTGATGACAGGTTGCATCGTTATTCTCCGTCTGAGGGATGAAAGTGATAATGAAAAAGACCTTGCTGACAGAATAAATACTTTTTGAGAACTTTGCTCAGATCCTGCTTCCACTTGTCTCAAAATGTTAACAGGGACCTCCCTTTTCTGGTAAATGTTGCCCATCGTGCTACTCTGACGCGACTGAAATCTGCTTACGCTCCGACAGTGAGGAACCTGTGACCACATTACGCCGCCGCCCGGAAGCAACTTCACCCGCCGTTCGTTTTTTGCCGGAAACCATCCATATCGGTCGCCAGCTGCGTACCTATTGTGATGCCCGCTTCAAAACCATCGGCCTGACTCTGGCCCGCGGCCAGGTGCTATTACATCTGGAAGCCGCCAATGGCCGCCTGCCACAGGGCGAACTCACTTCGCTGCTGGAAGTGGAACACCCTACCGCTATCCGGCTGTTCGACAGTCTGGCAGAGCTTGGCCTGCTGGAACGTTGCCCCGGTGAACACGACCGTCGCTCTAAAGACATCAGGCTGACAGAAGCCGGCACCGAACTCGCCAATCAGGTTCGCAGTATGACCGATGATATTCTTATCAGCGTGATGGAAGGCATTCCGCCTGAAAACGTAGATATCGCCCGTGGCGTTCTCGCCTGTATCACAGCAAATATCGCCGCATTGTAAGTGGCGTTTTAGTAAGTGGCGTTTTACCCCTTATCTCCCTCCCTTCTGATTAATTAATTGCGTTACTGATTAGTTATTCGCTATTTGCATTTGTAAATATCACCGATATGAATAATTGAACTAGACACGTATGACACGTCTTATTACATTATGTAGCAAGCTACAAACTAGTTGGGTAATGACTTACAAGGCATAACGATGACGACGCGTTCTGATTCAGATGTCCGGCAGGATGCCGGTGAATTATCAACACGGGATGCATCAGCACAAACAGCCCCACCGGAAGCCGCCTCACCAGAAACAGAGACAGCACCGCCGGTTCCGCCATCAACACATCACCCTTTTGCGGTTCAGGTCAGCACCTGGCTTTTACAATATCCGCGTCTGCGTATTGCGGTCTATGCGCTGGCCTCCCTGATCATTGGTATGACGCAGGGTCTGGGCATCAATCTGGTCAGTTCAAACCTGCCGGGAATTCAGGGTTCTCTGGGTATTTCCAATGTAGAAAGCTACTGGCTGGTGGCGGCTTACACGGCGACCAGCGTGACCGGCACGATCCTGCTCTATAAAATTCGCACACAGTTTGGTTTCCGCCGTTTCGGGGAATACGGGCTGTTGTTTTTTGCCGTTGCATCTATGGCGCAGACTTTTACCCATGATTTCCAGACCGCGCTGGCCGTGCGCGCGGTGATGGGTTTCGCGATGGCTTCGCTCGGCCCGCTGGCGTTGTTTTATATGTTTGAAATCTTTCCGCCGGCCAAAAAGCTGACCGCCGGATTATGTTTTGGTCTGGCGGGAAGTCAGATTTCCCTGCCGGTATCACGCATTATTTCTCCGCATCTGCTTGATCTGGGTCACTGGCATCAGCTGACCACGCTGGAATCGGGTCTTTCGCTTATCTGCCTGGCGATCATCTGGATTTTGCCGCTGACTCACCCGCCGCGGGTGAAAGTATTTGAGCGTACCGACTGGATAAGCTATCCGCTGATCGCCACCGCAGTGGCCTGTATGTCAGTGGTTCTGACCATGGGCCGTTATTACTGGTGGCAGGAAAAAGACTGGATTGGTGAAGTGCTGGTCGTCGGCATTATCGCGCTCACCCTCTCCTTTATGGTTGAGCTGAAACGTAAGAATCCGATCATCGATTTGCGCTGGCTGATGACGCCGGAGATGTTGCTGTTTACCGGCTCCATGTTGTTCGTGCGAATGCTGCTGTCAGAGCAAACCACCGGTATGGTGGGTTTTCTGAATCTGGTTGGCCTGCTTAACGATCAGCTGGTCACGCTTTTTCTGGTGATCCTGGCCGCAACGTTTGCCGGGCTGGTTGTTGTCAGCATCATTCATAAAGCCAACCGGATTGTTTATATCCATCTGTTTTCTATTGCACTGATCGGCACAGCCTCACTGATGGATGCCAGTTCAACGGTGGACACCCGCCCTGAACAGTTTTACCTGACGCAGGGCATGATCGCCTTTGCCGGTGCCATCTTCCTGCCGACCTCATTGTGGCTCGGTTTTATCCGCGCGTTGCAGTTCGGGCAAAGTCAGATCATCAGTTTTGTGCTGGTTTTTCTCTCGACGCAAAACGTCGGTGCGCAGGTGGGCAGCGCATTCCTGGGTACCATTCAGATCCTGCGGGAAAAGTTTCACTCAGCCGCGCTGGTGGAACATATCAATTTGCAAAATCCGCTGGTAGTCGAACGTATTGCGCGATACAGCCACCTGCTGAAACCGGTCTTGAACGATGGAAACCAGCTCAATGCTGAAGGTCTGGCCTTCCTCAGCCAGAAGGTCACACAGCAGGCCGGTTTGCTGGCCTATAACGATGTTTTCATGGTGGTTTCTTATATGTCGCTGGGCTGTTTTGTCGTTCTGTGCGCACATATTTGGGTCGGAAGGATCCAGACAAAAAAACGCGCAGCCGCTGAGGTTGTTGCATAAACAACGGGCTTTTGCTGATGAATCAAAAAGAGTGAAACGGAAAAACTGATGAAAAATATATTTCGTTATCCATCCATTATTGTGGTGCTTTGCCTCGGGATTATCGGGGTCATGATTGTGTTATACAGCTGGCAGTTATTTCCGTTTAATTCTCAGGTCGAATCGACGGACAACGCTTATGTTCGCGGCAATGTTACCCTGCTCAGTCCGCAGGTTTCCGGCTACATCACTGATGTAAAAGTGCAGGATTTTATGCCGGTGAAAAAAGGCGACCTGCTGTTTGTGATTGATGACAGCACCTATCGGCAGGAATTTTTGCAGGCACAAGCCGCGGCAGCGCAGGCTCAGGTAACGCTGCAGAACTTCGAGCAAAACCGGGCTTCGGGCGCTGCCAGCCTGCAACTGGCTGAAGCGGAACTGCAGAGTGCGCAGGCGACGCAAAGCAAAGCGAAGCTGGATACCGGCCGTAACGGCCCTTTGCTGGAGAAAGGCCTGGTTTCCAAAACCACCGGCGATGAACTTCATGCAGCATTGCTGACCGCACAGGCGAACGTGGCCAAAGCCCGCGCTTCGGTCAATATCGCCCGTCAAAGTCTGGCACTGGTGGATGCCAATAAAGCGTCGCTGGCCGCCGCATACAAAGCCGCTCAGGCCAGGGTAGAAGTGGCGCAAATTAATCTGCAACATACGCAGATTGTGGCGCCTTCTGACGGACAACTGGGTGAAGTCAGTGCGCGGCTGGGACAATACGTCAGCGCCGGCACGCAGCTAACCTCGGTTACCCCGAAAATGGTCTGGGTGACCGCTAATTTCAAAGAGCGCCAGCTGGCGGGAATGCAGGCCGGCACACCGGCGTCATTCACCGTCGATGCCCTGAACGATCATACTTTTAAGGGACATGTGGTGAGGATTGCCCCGGCAGCAGGTTCAGAGTTCAGCGTGCTGAAAGCCGACAACGCAACGGGAAATTTCACCAAGATTTCGCAACGGATCGCCGTGCGTATCGAACTGGAACCCGGACAGCCGCAAAGTGATCAACTCAGGCCGGGCATGTCGACCATCGTCAGCGTCGATACTTCACAGGCACCTGAAAGCTAAGCGCATGAGTATCAGCCTGTAATATCCGCATAATAACGCTGCGCTACGTCGGGATGTGAGCGCAGCCGCCCTTTCAGATAATTGAAACCCACGTCACGGAATAACGGATTGAGCGGATCGCTGGCCTCACCCCGCGCTTCTTTTGCCAGTTCCTCGGGCAACGGAAACAGCGGCACCACAGCGTCCAGCTGAGCCCCAAGGAAAAAGGCCAGCGATAACCGCTCTGCTCCGGCGGGTGGCGAAATCACGCGATGCACCGTAGCGCGCAAATAGCCATTAGTCGCCAGTTCAAGCAGTTCACCGATATTCACTACCAGCGTATCAGCCACCGGTAACGCCTCTACCCACTGGTTTTCCTCAACTTCAACCTGCAATCCGCGTTGCTCATCCTGAAGTAAAAAGCTGAGAAATCCGGAATCCTTATGTGCGCCCACGCCCTGATTTCCGCTGCTTTCTGAACGCCCCGGATAACGGATCAGCTTGATGTGTTCATTGGGTTTTTCGCCGTAAAGCGGATCAAACGCATCTTCCGGCAGTCTCAGCGCCAGCGCAAAGGCGCGCAAAAGTCGCAATGACATCGCCGTCATTTCCTGCTGCCAGTGCAGCAACAGCGGCCTCAGTTCAGGCAGCGCCGCCGGCCACTGATTGGGTCCCTGCAAACGCGCCCAGGCCGGGGACTTTTCACTGACAGGCAGTTTCGGACGTTCTGCACCGAGATCAAACTGTTCGCGCCAGTCCGGCTGACCACGGGTGATTTTCGAGGCGGCACGGTTATAGCCGCGAAAATGCGAAGAGTGGATCATCGCCACCGACAGTTTGTCTTCATCCGGCAATGCAAAGAATTCCCGCGACACCCGTTGCACCGCATGAAGCAACTGCGCATCGACTCCGTGATTTTTCAGATAAAAGAAACCAATCTCCCGGGCGGCGTAGCGCAGCTGTGAAAGAAAAGCCTCGCGCTGATCAGGTGAACCCGAAAACTGGCTGAAGTCGATCAGGGGAATAGAAGTAACAGTCTGGCTCATCGCGAACTCCGCAGTGTCAGGAACAGAACTCAACGCTAGCACGACGTCAGAACGGGTGACCAATAGCCAGATGGTCTGATTTATATTGTGAAGTTATGAAAAAATAGAGGAATAATCGGCTCTTCCATGAGCCAGGGGAAGGATTTAGTCAGACGATTTGCTGCCAAGGTAACGATACACCACCGCCAGATCCTGATCGCCATAACCGCCATCAACGGCACCCTGCCAGGTCTGACTGATGCGCTTCATCACCGGCAGTTCGAGCTGACTGCCCGCTTCAATCGCCAGATTGATATCTTTCAGCGCCCAGGTCAGCTGCATCTGCGGGGTATAGTCGCCGCTTTTGAACATTTCCATTTTGCCTTTGATATACGGCGCAGCCAGAGGCCCGCCTTCCAGCACGTTCCACAGTTCATCGGTAGTGAAACCCAGTTCCTGAGCGAGTTGCGAACTTTCAGCAATCCCTTCCATCATGGCAATCAGCCAGGCATTAACCACCAGCTTCATTTTTGAGGCGCGCCCTGCTTCGCCCAGCCATTTAGTGGCCTTAGAGATAGCGGCAAAGACCGGCTCAATGGCAGCGCCTTTTTCGCGATCGCCGCTGGCCAGCACCACAATCTGCGCCTGCTCAGCGGGCGCTTTGGTGCCGGAAACCGGTGCGTCAAAGAAGACGACATCCGGACGTTGCGCCTTAATCAGTTCAATCAGGGATTCGGTGCCTTCCACACCCAGCGTCCCCATCTGAGCAATAATCCCGCCTTGTTTCAGACCGGCAAGCAGACCATTATCGCCCTGATACACTTCCAGCGACGTTGCCCCGTCAGACAACATAGTGATCACCACATCCGCGCCAAGTGCTGCTTCACGTGGGGTTTGTCCGCGCACCGCGCCAGCGGCCACTAAATCATCGCCACGGGAAGACGTACGGTTCCACACGCGGGTGGTGAATCCTTTTTTAATCAGGTTCGCGGCAAATGCATGCCCCATTGCACCCAGACCCAGCACTGCGACGACAGGTTGTTGCGAATCAGTTTGCTGACTCATGCCTTACTCCTTTTGAGAACAATCATTAATATAAAAAGGCTAACATCAGAGGTCTTCGCTGCGATAGTGGGTTCTGTAAGCGAATGCAACAGAAAGGCTGATATTACTTAACCTATGCAGTCTAAGTGGCGTAACATACGCGCTTTCATGCCCGGGCGTGACCGGGTTTTATCCGGGCAGCTTATGATTTGACTGATAATTTTCAGGAGTAACAAGCATTATGAGTAAAGTCGTTTTAATCGGGATCATTTCAGTCATTTTCGTATTGATGGTTTTAATGCTGGGTTCCGTCTATGTGTATCCGTGGTGGATGCAGCGTTCAACTGAAGGCGCATGTGCTCAGATAACCAAAGACAACGCTATCGATACGGTGACCCGTGACTATATGGAAAACCGCATCCCGAACTGGGGTAATGATAAAGACAATATGGGCACTTCCGTGCCGGTTCTGAACTTTATCAGCGATGATGTGAAAGAAAATAAAGGGACTTACAACATTCCCTTCAGCGCTAAAGGCCCGAATGGCACGCTGAGTTATGTGGCGCACTTCAACTGTTCCAACCATTATGTGAAATACTCCACCGTTGAATAAGCCTCTTCCTCCCCGTCACCGGGGAGGAGTTAATCCTTTGTAAGTAATAAAACCTCGGATTTTGCTTCCCTTTGTAAAAATGTAAATTAAAATGCAAACCGTTATCATTTGCATTTATTGATTTTATTTTCAGGGAAATGTCACATGTCTTCTCATACAGCCCCACGCAGGACTGTCTGCGGATTAAAAAAATCCGTACTCGCACTCGCAATTCTCCACTGCACACCACTCTTTGCGTCCACTCCCGCATCTGAAGAATCGATACTCGTTAACGGGCAGACAAACAGCCTGGATACGACCGATTACAGCGCGTCGCAAAGCTCAACCGCCAGTAAAAGTGACACGCCGCTTAATGAGACACCCCAGTCAGTCAGCGTTGTCTCGCAATCGATGATTCAGGATTACGATGTCACCTCGCTGGATGACGCGATGAAGTTTGTCAGTGGCGTGACGCAGGGAAATACGCTGGGTGGTACGGAAGATGGCTTTGTTAAACGCGGCTTTGGTGCCAACAGCGACGGCTCGATTCTGATTGACGGCGTGCGCAGTAATCAGGGACTTGGGTTTGATTCGACCATCGATCATATCGAAGTGCTGAAAGGATCGGCCTCCCTGCTTTATGGGATCCAAAATCCGGGCGGCGTGATCAACATGATCAGCAAAAAACCTCAGTATGAATGGAATACCCGTGTCAGTGGACGTACAGGCGGGTTTGGCGGTGGCGCGGGCACCCTGGATGTCACCGGCCCTCTCGGTAACGGTTTTGCATTTCGTATGATTGCAGAGCGCCAGTATGAAGATTACTGGCGTAATTTCGGCAGTGATTCGCATACCCTGCTGGCCCCCTCTTTAAGCTGGTATGGCGATAAGGCCAGTTTCAATATCAGTTATCAGGAATATAAATACGACATTCCTTATGACCGCGGTACGGCGTTTATTAACGGCAAGCCGGTGGATATTCCATATAACCGCCGTCTCGACGAACTGGCCAACCATGCCTGGGGCAAAACCAAACGACTCAACACGACCTGGGAATATCAGGTCAGTGATGACTGGAAAACCCGTCTGACCTACGCCTGGCAGCAGCGCCGCTACGACAGCAATGAAGTCCGCACCACCGCCGTGAATACCGAAACCGGTGCCGTCACCCGTCGTGCCGATGCTAACCGTGGTTTCAACCATCAGACCAGCTACACGTCATGGGACTGGATAGGTAATCAGGACATATTCGGCATGATGAATGACCTGCTGATTGGCGTCGATTACGAGAAAAACGAAACCTATAAGCAATATTCCTATCGCGGGAAAACCTTCAGCACCTTCAATATGTACGATCCGGTGTACGGCGTTGAGCCCATCACCAACAGCAGCACCTATTCGGACAGCAACAGTAATCTGCGCAACACGCTCTACAACAAATCGGTTTATCTCAAAGACAGTATCCATCTGACGGATAAATGGATCGGCGTGGTCGGTGGCCGTTACCAGCACTACAACCAGAAACAGACGTCAGGTTTCGTGACGCCTGTACAAAGTCTGGACGATACCGACAACAAGTTCCTGCCTCAGATCGGTGTGGTTTACAAAATGACGGATGACCTGTCGTTTTACGCCAACTACAGCAAGTCTTTCACCCCTTCCACGGATACTGACGACGACGGGAATGTGGCCAAGCCTGAGCTGGGCACAACCTATGAAGCAGGCACCAAATGGCAGATTTCGCCGCGACTGGATGCCACGCTGGCGGTATATCGTATTGATGAAGAGGATATGTCGGTCTATATCAATGGGGTTACCCGCAACATTCCAAAAGCCCGGTCAACAGGCGCGGAACTGGAACTGAACGGTGAAATTGCACAGGACTGGAATATCACGACTAATTACAGTTACAACAAAACTGAAATTACCGAAGATAACGTTAACTCATCAAACGTCGGCAATCGTTTAGTGAATGCGCCTACCCATATGGGCAGCCTCTATCTGAGCCATAAGATGCGCTGGCAGATATTACCGGGAGATTTCCGTGTGGGAGGCGGTGCGCGATATGTTGGCAGCCGTGCAGGGGATCCGGAAAACAGCTTCACTATGCCAGATTACACCGTGGCGGATGCGTTTATCGCCTGGGATAATCAGCTGCTGGGCAAACGTACTCAGATCAAACTGAACGTAAACAACCTGTTCGACAAAGAATACTACTCTTCCAGTGCGGGCAACTTACGGGTCATTGAAGGTGAGCCGCGCAATGTGGTGCTGTCAGCCGCCGTTGATTTCTAAGACTTTTTGATTTATTCACTGCCGGTTTTTTCTCATTACCGGCACAGTAATGTGCCGGCTTTTGGGAATGGCGTTATCGGGATGTTCTGGCGGGCAACGTTGCCCAGTACGTGCCGCTGAAAGGTATCGGCAGAAATTGCTGATAAAGATCTCTCATCGTCTGCTGTGGATCCACATCAGCGAATAATTGCGGATACATCGCTTTCGCAAACACTTCCACATCCACCATATGGTAAGGGCTCAGGTAGAAGTTATGCCAGACGCTGTAAGCACGCCCTTCCCGCACGGCTTTCAGCGTGGATAACACCGGCTGCTTATCCATTACCTCACGGAAACTCTGCTCTGCCTGCTGCTGCGTCACCTGCGGCCCGAGCATCAGATTGGAGACCCGTTTCCCTTCCGGGCCCGCCATTCCGGTGGTGATATACACATCCGGATTGGCCATGATCACTTTCTCAGCATTCAGGTCACCATAGACTCCCGGAAAAGCACCTTTAGCAATATTGTCACCGCCCGCGAAGGTCAGCAGATCGGCCAGATTCCCGTGCGAAACGGTGGTACAGCAGCCTTCACGCCTGCCGAGATGCAACTGCAACATAATGCTCGTCCGCTTCCCCTGATAGGCGGTAATACGTTCGCGGATCCGGTCCATATGCTGTTGATAAAAAGCAATAAAACGCGCCGCTTTTTGCGGATGATTCAGTACGTCACCCAGTAACTTCACGCTGGGGATCGTGTTATGCAGTTGATCAACCCGCAGATCGACGTAGATCACCGGGATCCCCGCGCGGGTCAGGGTGATTTCCATCTGGTCACGATCGGTTTGTTTTTTTGCATACACCGGCAGGATCACCAGGTCCGGTTTGAGGGCAATGACCTGCTCGGCATTGATCTGCGTATAGTTGTTCTGACCGAGCAGCGGGATCCGGGCAATCTGCGGAAACGCTTTGACGTACAGTGCCCAGCTCTGCGCATCAAGTTGCGCCATATCGCCCGGCCAGCCCACCACGTATTGCGCCGGATTGCCATCCTGAATCAGGGCCAGCGTGTAAAGCATCCGGCTCTCACCCACTACGATACGTTGCGGGTTATCCGGCACCTCCACCGTTCTGTGAGTGATATCCGTTACCGTTCTGGCTTGTGCCAGTCCTGCAAACCCTTGTCCGACAAATAACAGGCAGGAAACCAACAGTGACGTACTGAATTTGCGCATAACACCTCTTGATCAATAACGGCGGGATCAATAACAAAGGCTGAGATGATAATGATTATCGATTAATGTCGCAATGTGCGAAAACGGAACATCAGCAGAGATAAAGTCAGCGCCTGCAGCGACTCGGGGACGTAATTCGACTACACTGGTAGCCACTTTCCTCACAGGATGCAGTAACCATGAAAAGACTGACCCAACAAGATATGACGGAAAGCGAGCAGCGTGAGCTGAAAACTCTGCTGGATAAAGCCCGCAAAGCACAGGGCCGTGAGCTGACGAATTCGGAAAATAACCGGATTAAAGATGATTACATTGACAAACTGATGGAAGAAAAAGAAAAAGTGGCTGCTAAAGCCCGTGCTGAAAAGCGTCGTAATAAAGCCGTGCCAAGCACCTCCGCAACCTATGACTGGACAGCCCGTACCCACCCGCGCGGCCGTCGTTAAGCATTAATGCAGCCTCTGCGTTTCTCACGCAGAGGCATCAGCCTTACCCTAAACCGCTAAGCTGGCTAATAACTTAAAGCCGTGTGTCCCGTCCTTCTCCAGCTGCGCCACTAAACCGTATTCCCAGTCGAGATAATCCTGCATGGCCTGCGGACTGACATTCGTCCCTTCATAGGGGCGTTTATAGCGATCCTGCGCATTTTTGATGTACGCTGATTCGCCGCGTTCCAGAGGGAATCCGGCTGTAATCCAGCCTACCGTTCCCTTTTCCAGCAAGTAAACTTCTTTACCCGTCAGCGCCGCCACTTCCGTGACAGCGTAACGTGCCAGTAAACCACTGGTGCAGGTGATCACCCAGCGATGTTTTTCAGGTGCTGCCGCGATGATTCGCGGGATGTCAGCACGTGTCGTCCAGATGGCACCGGGAATGCGGCGATTCAGAAAGTTTGCGCTGGTGGTGAGATCAAGCACGCCGGTGTTTCCATCACTCAGCCAGTTCAGCAACTGCTCGGGTTTGACGGATTCGACCGCCGGAGCAGGCGCTATCTGTGCCTGCCAGTCGCCTTGCTCAGTCAAATCATCCGGCTGAACATCAGCCACATACACTTCCCAGTTCATCTGCGCCAGCCACGAAGCCGCCATCCGTGCGCGTACACCGTCATTATCAACCAGTACGATACGGGCGCCCCGCACGCTCGCCGTGTGATCGGTTTCCTGAACCAGCTGACCACCAGGGACGTGGCGTGATCCGGCCAGATGACCGGCGCGATATTCGTCCGTGGTTCGCACATCAAACAGATACAGCGTGCGTGAATCATCCCGCTGCCACTGCTGAATTTGTGACAACGTCACTGAGCGAACGCCTGCCCGAATTGCCAGAGCCTGCGCCCCTTTCAGGGCAAACGTTCTGGCACTTTCGCTAAGCTCAGGAAAATGCGCCAGCTGATTGTTCGCCAGGGACTGACCGGCCAGCGTCCAGCCAATGGTTCCGTTTCGTAAAGCGGTCACCGGCTGAGTCACGCCGGCATTGATCAGCGACTGCGTGCCGATAATGCTGCGGGTGCGTCCGGCGCAGTTGATCACAATATGTGTTTTTTCATCCGGCACCACATCGCGCAGACGCAGCGCCAGTTCACCGCCCGGAACGCTGACGCCACCGGGAATACTCATGGCCTGAAACTCGTCAAAGCGGCGGACATCCAGCACTGCAATGTTTGCACCCTGATTTTGCAGCGCCTGCACCTGTTCTGCAGTCAGCGACGGCGTGTGGTAATGATGTTCCACCCATTCACCAAAGGCTTTACTCGGCGCATTCACATCAATAAAGATTTCGCCGCCGGCTTCACACCAGCCTGCCAGATCACCTGCCAGCAAAGCGATATCCTGATAACCCAGCGACTTCAGAAATTCTGCGGCACGCACCGCTTTACGCTCACCGCAAACTTCATCGTAAAACTCGCCGTTATCGTACAACGTGATCGCTGTGCGACGATTTGGAATACGATCCAGCACGTCCAGTTCCAGCTTCGACAGTGAAAGATTCGCGGCAAACAGCGGATGCCCGGTGGCAAATGCCGCTTCCTCGCGCACATCAATCAGTGCGACTTCCTGCCCTTCGCGCAGGCTTTCATACAGCCCGGAAAAATGGCGCAATGGCCACGCATGCAAATCAGTCATGAGTTTTCTCTTTAGACAGATCCCAGATATTGGGAAGACAGGAACCGGAATAGCCGGAGATAAAGGTTTTTTCAGTGCCGTCAGGCAGATAGACGGCGCGCGACACCGCACCGATGTTGTCGCCGTAAACATGAATACTGACCGACACCCGGTCGCTGTAAACATTGCTCACCTGATGGATATCCAGCACATCCGGCGCGATTTTCTCGACGTCACCCGGTTGCAGGGTGACGGGTTTGCCTTCAGGTTGCAGTGTGCCGTCGGGATGACGCGCATAGTTCTGACTGATTTCCGCGCCGCGCAGCATACCAATCAGCCCCCAGACACGATGGTCATGAATTGGCGTTTTTTGCCCGGGCCCCCAGACAAAGCTGACGACGGAAAAACGTGAAAGCGGGTCGGCATACAACAAATATTGCTGATAATGCTCCAGATGCGGCTGTGCAAACTCATCGGGCAGCCAGCCGTCATGGCGGATAAGTTCGCCCAGCAGACGACTTCCCTGCGCCAGAATTTCTGTCTGCCCGTGCGGTTCCTGTACCAGCCGCGTGAAATCCGCCAGGAATTGCCGCAGCGGCGCGACCTGTAATATTGTCATCGCTTTCCTCTTCTCTTTGTCTCATCAGAGTCTTATCAGCACCGTTATTCCCACAGGCTAGCACCGGCGAAACACAACCAAAATTCATTTTATGGATAAGCTAATATGCAAATCACACATAAAAATGTGCATCAGGATCCAGCTTCACGTTTAAAATTGATTTATTCTGCCTGACTGACCCATGACGATTTCGGGCAGGAAATTGCCCGTAAAGTGGCCAATAAAAAGAGTGCCGATGAAAATTGAAGACCTGACTGCTTTTGTGGCAGTAATTCGCCTGCAATCCACCCGCCTCGCTGCCGATGAGCTGGGGCTGACGCAACCCGCCATTACCCGCCGGGTACAGAATTTCGAAGAGTCACTGGGCATTGCCCTTCTCAACCGCCAGACTAAACCATTGAAACCTACGCTGATGGGCAACCGGGTTTATCAGCAATGCCGTCATATTTTGCGCGAAGTAGATGCCCTGACCGATCTGGTTGCTGCCGACAGCCCGCCGTCCGGCCTGCTGCGTCTTGCGGTACCACAAAGCCTGAGTGAAAGCAGTCTGCTGCCCGCGCTGAAAAAGCTGTCGTCGCAGTTTCCGGAGATTCAGCCACGTTTGTCGAGCGGCTGGGGCGAGGAGCTGTTATTGCGCGTGCAGAGCCAGGAACTTGAGGCCGCCGTCGTGCTGTTCCCGCTGAGTAAACAGTTTCCGGAAGGTGTGGAAAATCAACCGCTGGGCGCAGTGGATCTGGTGGTCGTCGGGCCAAAGGATCCGCAGGCATTGCCGCAGAGACTGGAGGATTGCTATCAGCGTGGATGGATCCTGAATCCGCAGGGGTGTGGTTTTCGTGCTGCGTTACAACGGGCGCTGACCGAGCAGGGATTGCCGCTGCTGATTAATCTCGAAGCGTTTGGGACGACGTTGCAGCTATCGCTGATTGCCGAAGGTCGCGGACTGGGACTGATGCCCCGCGCCCTGGTTGAACACCACGCGCTGCGCGATAAGCTGGAATTGTATGCCCTGAAGGATTTCGCGCCGCGCAGCCAGTTATGGCTTATCTATCCCAATGTCCCGGCCAGTCAGATCCCTGCAATCGATGCGTTTGCGGCAGCGATTGCAGAAGGATTAGATTTGGCAGACGTACATAAACCTTCAACCTGCTAGGCCGATTCCCTTTCGACCAGCGCCGGAGGCACAATAATGTTTTGTGCTTCCAGATTTTGTCCCCCAATCCGCAGCAGCAAACGCCTTGCCGTGGCATGACCAATTTCACGGGCTGAGTTAGCAATTGACGTCAGCGGCGGCTCGGTCAGTTCAGATTCGGGCGCATCTTCCATGCCGATCAGAGCAATTTTCTGCTGATAAAAACTGTCCACCGCCCCGCCGCCGACTTCAGCGCCGGTGCGTAACACACCAAAGTAAGCGCCCAGAGCGACAGACGATTTATGGCAAACAATCGCGCTGATTTTCGGGTAGTGAGACAGTAAAGTTTCTGCCGCATCGGCAGCACATTTTTGCTGATAGTCGCACTCGATAATCCATTCACTGCGAAATGGCAGGCCGTACTGTAATAACGTGGCGCAAAAGCCGCCGAGACGTTCGGCGCGTGTTAACGAATGGCTTTCGCCACCAAGGTAAGCAATTTGTTTGTGACCATGCCTGATCAGGTATTCCGTGGCCATTTTTGCGGCCAGCATATTATCGGGGCGCACAACGTCGATGCCTTCAATTCCGCCCGAACGTGCGGCGCAAACCAGCGGCACGCCCTGCTCCTCGGCTCTTTCTTTCAGACCTGCGACTGAATTCACCCCACCGGCAATCACAATGCCGTCCACGCCATGCGTGAGTAAGGTTTCAAAACAGCGCATCAGCCCTTTGCCGGTTGAACCGCTTTGCAGCAGAAATAACACTTTCCCCTGCGCTTCAAACATCTCGCTCAGACCGGCCGTCATTTCGGCATAAAACGGTTCACAGATATCGCGCACAATCAGCCCGACAACCCCGGATTCACCGCCACGCAGCGTACTGGCCTGACGGTTACGCACGAAACCCAGTTCATCCACGGCGCGGTTAACGCGCTCTGCCGTGGTTTGCGAGATCCGCCCTTTGCCGCTGAGTACCAGCGAAACCGTCGTGACCGAAACACCGGCATGCTGCGCCACATCGATAATGGTAATTTTTTTATGATTCATCAGACATTGTCGTTCATATCAAACTCCATGAAACGGGATCCTTTCCCGTCCGCTTTATCCCCCTGAATGCTGCCGCAGGAAAAATTAGCGTGGTCAGACAGTTATACCTAATTCGGCTTAATGAGTAAAACGTTTAACCTTCATTTCACCCATGTCGCGCAGGCATGATCGAATATTGTGAAGTACAACACGTATTAATTAGGTAAAACGTTTTATCTTAGCCGCCATCAAAACACAGCTTAATAAAACAACTCAGGGAGCGGGTATGCCTGCCACTAAAAAACAAAAAATCACACTTTGGGAATTTTTCCAAAGCTTAGGGAAAACCTTCATGTTGCCGGTCGCCTTGCTGTCGTTCTGCGGCATCATGTTGGGTATCGGCAGTTCGTTAAGCAGCCATGACGTTGTGACGTTATTGCCTGCTTTAGGTAATCCCATTCTCCAGCTGATTTTCGTCTGGATGAGCAAAGTCGGTTCGTTCGCGTTCAGCTTCCTGCCGGTGATGTTTGCTATCGCTATCCCGCTGGGCATGGCGCGTGAAAACAAAGGTGTGGCAGCGTTCTCCGGCTTTGTCGGTTTCGCGGTGCTGAACCTGGCCATCAACTTCTTCCTGACTGCCAACGGTACACTGCCGACAGCGGATCCGGCGATTCTGAAAGCCAACAACATTCAGATGATCCTCGGCATCCAGTCTATCGACACCGGTATTCTGGGTGCGGTCATCGTAGGTATCATCGTCTATATCCTGCATGAACGTTACAATACCATCCGTCTGCCGGATGCACTGGCGTTCTTCGGCGGTACCCGCTTCGTCCCTATCGTGACGACCGTAGTACTGGGTCTGGTCGGTTTGATTATTCCTCTTATCTGGCCTTTCTTTGCCGCAGGGATCAACGGTCTTGGCCGTCTGATCCAGGGCGCGGGCGTGTTTGGTCCGATGATCTTCGGTTCCGGCGAACGTCTGCTGTTACCTTTCGGTCTGCATCACATTCTGGTTGCGCTGATCCGCTTCACTGAAGCAGGCGGCACGCTGGATGTCTGCGGTCGCGAAGTGAGCGGCGCTCTGACTATCTTCCAGGCGCAGCTTTCCTGCCCGACCACTCACGGCTTCTCTGAAAGTGCGACACAGTTCCTCTCACAGGGCAAAATGCCAGCCTTCCTCGGCGGTCTGCCGGGTGCAGCACTGGCGATGTACCACTGCGCGAAACCTGAAAACCGTCATAAAATTAAAGGCCTGCTGATTTCCGGCGTCGTGGCTTGTGTGGTCGGCGGAACGACTGAACCGATCGAATTCCTGTTCCTGTTTGTTGCGCCGGTTCTGTATGTTATCCATGCACTGCTGACCGGTCTGGGCTTCACGATTATGTCGGTTCTGGGTGTGACTATCGGTAACACTGACGGTAACATCATCGATTTCGTGGTCTTCGGTATTCTGCACGGTACAGCGACCAAGTGGTATCTGGTGCCGGTTGTGGCAGCCATCTGGTTCGCGGCTTACTACGCAATCTTCCGCTTCTCCATCATGCGCTTTAACATTAAAACGCCGGGGCGTGAATCCGAGAATATGCCAGCCGCAGCAGCCGTACCGTCTTCCAGCAAATCTGGTTACAACGTGCCGGTGATCCTGAGCGCACTGGGCGGTGCCGGTAACATCGTTTCACTGGATAACTGCATCACCCGCCTGCGTCTTTCGGTTGCGGATATGTCGCTGGTAGACGATGCGACGCTGAAAGCTAACCGTGCGATTGGTGTCGTGCATCTTAACGAGCATAACCTGCAAGTGGTTATCGGCCCGCAGGTGCAGTCAGTCAAAGATGAACTGGATTACCTGATCCGTACGGCGGCCAGTCACAGCGCACCGGAACCGGTCACCGCGTAAAATTCTGATTAACAGGGCGACTTATGTCGCCCTTTTCTGCTTTATTCAGGGAGTGAAACGAATGTCCTCAGCTTCTTTTAATTTCGACACCGTGACCGACCGTCACGGCACCTGGTGTACTCAGTGGGATTATGTTGCCGACCGTTTTGGCAGCGCTGACCTGTTGCCCTTCACCATCTCAGACATGGATTTCCCCGCCGCGCCGTGCATTCTCGATGCGCTGCAAAAACGCCTGCAACACGGCGTTCTCGGTTACAGCCGCTGGCATCATGACGATTTCCTCGGTGCGGTTGCACACTGGTATCAGCAGCGTTTCAACAGCCAGATTGATACTGACATGGTGGTGTATGGCCCGTCGGTAATTTACATGGTTGCGCAACTTATCCGCCAGTGGAGCCAGCCGGGTGACGGCGTGGTGACATTCACGCCCGCCTACGACGCCTTCTTCAAAGTCGTTGACGGCAATCAGCGCCAGATGCTGGGCTGTCCGCTGATCAAAAAGGGTAACGACTGGTCCCTGGATGCAGAACATCTGGAAAGCCTGCTGGCGCAACCGGCCTGCTCATTACTGTTACTGTGCAGTCCGCACAATCCGACCGGTAAAGTCTGGACGCGCCAGGAGCTGACGCTGATCGCTCTGCTGTGTGAACGCCACAACGTGCGGGTGATCAGTGATGAAATCCACATGGATATGGTCTGGGGCGAAAATCAGCATACGCCATGGAATGAAGTGGCGCGCGGCGAATGGGCGTTACTGACATCAGGCTCAAAAAGCTTCAACATTCCTGCCCTGACCGGCGCTTACGGGCTGATCAGCCATCAGGCACAGCGCGAAGCTTATCTGCATCAGCTGAAAGCCTGCGACGGATTGTCTTCTCCGGCGGTACTGGCGGTTCACGCCCATGTGGCAGCCTATCACCATGGTGAACCCTGGCTGGACGCGCTGCGTGAATATCTGCAAGCCAACCTGCGTTATGTCGCAGACCAGCTGAATGCCGCCTTCCCGCCGCTGAACTGGCAACCGCCGCAGTCCACCTATCTGGCTTGGATTGATTTACGTCCGTTGGGGCTTGACGACAAACAACTGCAAAATGAGCTGATCGAGCATCAAAAAGTCGCGATCATGCCGGGTTATACTTACGGCCAGGAAGGCAACGGCTTCCTGCGCCTTAATGTCGGGTGCCCGCGTTCGAAGGTGGAGACGGGTGTGCAGGCTTTGGTCCGCGCGATAAAAAACTTGCAGCAATAACCGTGCAGCTCCTCCCCGTTCGCAGGGGGAGGAGCTTAGTTGCGCAACAACATTTCATTCAGGGTGATTCTGCAGTTATAATGCCCCGCACATTTCAATAATAATGAGTGCACACCATGATCGATACACGCCTTCCCCTGACCGACATTCACCGCCACCTTGATGGCAACATCCGCGCTCAAACCATTCTCGATTTAGGCCGTCAGTTTAATCTGACCCTGCCTGCCAATGAACTCGAAGCGTTGCGTCCGCACGTGCAGGTGATGCACACCGAGCCGGATCTGGTGAGTTTTCTGCAAAAACTCGACTGGGGCGTGAAAGTGCTGGGCGATCTGGATGCCTGCCGCCGTATTGCTAAAGAGAACGTCGAAGATGCCGCCCGCGCTGGCCTGCATTACACTGAGCTGCGTTTCTCTCCTTACTACATGGCGATGAACCACAAACTGCCGGTGGCGGGCGTGGTGGAAGCAGTGATTGAAGGGATCCGCGAAGGTCAGCAACATCATGATATCGATGTGCGTCTGATCGGTATTCTGAGCCGTACTTTTGGTGAAGACGCCTGTCTGCAGGAGCTGGAAGGTTTACTGGCGCACCGCGATGGCATTACCGCGCTGGATCTGGCCGGTGATGAACTCGGTTTCCCTGGCAGCTTGTTCCTCAGTCACTTTAACCGTGCGCGTGACGCGGGCTGGCGCATTACCGTGCATGCCGGTGAAGCCGCAGGTCCGGAAAGCATCTGGCAGGCTATTCGTGAACTGGGTGCAGAACGTATCGGCCACGGCGTGAAAGCCGCGCAAGACCCTGAGCTGATGGACTTCCTGGCGAAGCATCAGATTGGTATCGAATCTTGTCTGACTTCCAACATTCAGACCAGCACTGTCGGCTCTTTCGAACACCACCCGCTAGCAGTCTTCCTGCGCCACGGCGTGCTTGCGTCTATCAATACGGATGACCCGGCGGTTCAGGGTATCGAGATTGCCAACGAATATAACATTGCCGCGCCAGCTGCCGGCCTGACTCAGGAAGAAATCCGTCAGGCGCAAAAGAATGGCCTGACCATGGCATTCCTGACCGAGGCTGAGAAACAAGCTATCCGCGATAAAGTGTCCGCGTAACTGTGTTTTAAGCAACAAAAAAGGGCGGGAACATATTCCCGCCCTTTTCTTTTTTTATTCAGTGGGTTAAACCGTTTTCACTTCTTCCTTCTTCACTACCGCTTCAGCGTCTTCACGCGCCACGCGTTTGGCATAACGCGAAGCCAGCACTGCGCAGACCATCAGCTGGATCTGATGGAAAATCATCAGTGGCAACACCATCGCGCCCACAGCCGCCGCCGGGAACAGCACATTCGCCATCGGAATGCCGTTCGCCAGACTTTTCTTCGAGCCGCAGAAAACAATAGTGATTTCATCTTTAGTATTGAAACCAAACAGGCGCGCCACATAAGTGTTGATAATCAGCACAATCGTCAGCAGCACAATCGAACAACCGAGGATCGCCAGCAGTGACCATCCGTCGATCTGATGCCATATCCCTTCAACCACGGCAGCGCTAAATGCCACATAAACCACCAACAGTATCGAAGAACGGTCAGTAATATTGACGATTTTTTTATGACGTTGCACCCACGCTCCAATCAGCGGACGGCACAGATGTCCGATAATAAACGGCACCATCAGCTGTAAAACGATAGATCCGATGGCGTGCAAGGTGTCACTGGTTCCGCCCTGCGTATGCATCAGCAAGCCAACCAGCACCGGCGAAAGGAATACGCCGAGAATACTGGAGGCCGACGCGCTGCAAATCGCCGCCGGAATATTACCGCCCGCCACCGAAGTATAAGCAATCGCCGACTGCACGGTCGCAGGCAGTGCGCAGAGATACAGGAAACCGTAATACAACGTCGGTGTCAAAATACCCACCGGCACCAGCCATTTCATGCCCAGACCGAGCAGCGGGAACAGCGCGAAGGTGCTGAGGAACACCACCACGTGCAAACGCCAGTGGCTGATCCCCGCCATAATCGCTTCACGGGAAAGCTTCGCGCCATGCATAAAGAACAGCAGCGCAATAGCGGCGGTGGTCAGGTAGCCGAAGAAGGTTTTATAAATTCCTTCACACGGAAAAAATGAAGCGATGACGACAACACACACCAGAATCAGCAAAAACTTGTCGATTTTCAGACGTTGTAACCAGGACATGAACCTTCCTTGCAAAGTGAATAACAAATGAAATATAAAAGTGCCACAAAAGTGACACTTCATAAACGCAGACGACTCATTAGTTCTTGATGACTTTCAGCGTCGCCTGTTGTTCTGAGGACTGCATTCCCAGTTCGATCATTTCCATTACACGGATAGCGTCTGCGGCGGGTACCGGATTATCGCCCTGTCCGTTAATTGCATCGCGCACACCGGCATAATAGGCCGGATAATTACCCGGAATGGTCAGCAGCGATTTCTCCGCCAGAACACCGTCGTGACTTAATGTCATCACGCCATCACGCATGTCATAACCCCAGTCAGCCTGCGGCAAGCGCTCACCCGCTTTCAGACGGTCTTCCTGCGGATCCAGCCCGAATTTCACGTAACTGCCCTTTTCGCCCTGAACGATAAAACGAGCAGTTTCCGCCACCGCGTAAACCGTACTGTGCAGCACGACCCGACGACGCGGATACGTCAGCACGACGTTAAAATAATCCACCGCTTTACCGCCGGGACGCAGCACGGCGAGATCGGCCTGCAAGGTTTCGGGCAATCCGAACAGTTGCAGCGCCTGATCCAGCAGATGAGAGCCTAAATCAAACCAGATACCGCTGCCCGGCGCGTCGCTTTCACGCCAGCGCTGCTGCACCTGCGGTTTATAGCGGTCGTAATGGGATTCGAAATACACAATCTCCCCCAGCGCGCCTTCTTCAATCAGCGTTTTTACCGTGAGGAAATCAGAATCCCAGCGGCGGTTATGGAACACCGACAGCACTTTGCCTTTTTCACGCGCCAGCGCATCCAGCTCACGGGCTTCGGCCAACGTCACGGTAAAAGGCTTATCCACGATCACATGTTTACCGGCTTCCAGCGCCAGCTTAGCCAGCGGAAAATGCGTGGTATTGGGCGTCGGGATCACCACCAGATCGATGGAGGGATCAGCAAACAGCTTTTCCGGCGAATCGACCACCGCGACATTCGGCCAGTCGGCGTGAACTTTACCCGCGTCGCTGCTGGAAACGACCGCCAGCTCAAGGCCCGGTGTGCCATCAATTAAGGGGGAGTGAAAAGTTTTACTGGCGAAGCCGTAGCCGACAAGGCCTGCGCGGAGGGTCTGGGTCATATGATTTCCTTTATTTAACGGTCTTGCCCGTCAGGACGCTAATCATCTGATTTGACACCAGCTTACAAAGCTGAACAAGTGAAATCTTTCGTGGGCTCGCCGCCCACACTGGCCCAAAGGTCAAGGTCGTGGGTTGCCACCCACACTGGCCTTAGGGGTGGCTTATCGCCGCCACCCCTAAGAACCCCGGGCTCTTTCACTGCGCGTTATCACAGGTACGATGGACATGTTCTGGTGCATCAGTGAGTGGCGTAAATCCAGGTGCTTCGCACTTCCTTCTCTCGGTCTTCAAGCCATAGGTCTTGAAGCCGCTCCGTTCAGCTGAATTTTGAGCACGCCAATCCATTTTTATAAAAGATGAATAACAGCCTGCCGTTGATTTTAAGATCGTGCGGGCGATTCAGAAAGCTTGCTGAACGGAGCGGCCTGGAGACAAGAGGCTCCAGGACCGAGTGAAGGCACCGCGCTGCGGCAAGCTTTCCAGCCTGTCACTGTGGTAACTGAAACATAGCCAGCGAGCGGAGCACGCAGTTAAAAAGCGCGGAGTCCAGAGGCCCGCGCGTTACCGGGTCTCTGGTCGGTGTGGGCCGACGCCCACGACCTTGACCTTGACCTGAGAGAAGGCAAGTCAGATCATCGGCAGGTTCAGATGATTCCGTTCTGCGCACGCCTGCGCCTGATCATACCCCGCATCCGCATGACGCATAACGCCGGTTGCCGGGTCATTCCACAGCACGCGTTCAAGCCGTGCATCCGCTTCTCTGGTGCCATCGGCCACAATCACCATACCGGCGTGTTGCGAGAAGCCCATACCTACGCCGCCGCCGTGATGCAGACTCACCCACGTTGCGCCACCCGCGGTATTAAGCAAGGCGTTAAGCAGCGGCCAGTCGGATACCGCATCAGAGCCGTCTTTCATGGCTTCGGTTTCACGGTTTGGCGAGGCTACAGAACCGGTGTCCAGATGGTCACGTCCAATCACCACCGGCGCTTTCAGTTCACCGTTGCGCACCATTTCATTGAACGCCAGACCGGCAATGTGACGCTCGCCCAGTCCCAGCCAGCAAATACGTGCCGGTAATCCCTGGAATGCAATGCGCTCACGTGCCATATCCAGCCAGTTGATGAGGTTGGCGTTATCCGGGAACAGTTCTTTCAGTTTGGCGTCGGTTTTGTAGATATCTTCCGGATCGCCGGAAAGCGCTACCCAGCGGAACGGGCCTTTACCTTCACAGAATAACGGACGGATGTACGCAGGGACAAAACCCGGAAAATCAAAGGCATTAGCTACGCCTTCATCTTTTGCGACCTGACGAATATTGTTACCGTAATCCACGGTCGGGATACCCATCGCATGGAAATCCAGCATCGCCTGAACGTGTTTTGCCATCGACGAGCGTGCGGCTTTTACCACCGATTGCGGGTCTGACTTACGTGACTCCTGCCATTTTTCCAGGCTCCAGCCTTCCGGCAGATAGCCGTTCAGCGGGTCGTGAGCAGAAGTCTGGTCGGTCACGATATCAGGACGCAATCCGCCTTCTTTGGCTCGCGCCACCAGCTGAGGCATTATTTCGGCGGCATTTCCCAGCAGGCCGACAGATATGGCTTTCTTCTCTGCGCAGGCTTTTTCAATCATCGCCAGGGCTTCATCAATGCTGTGCGCTTTGTAATCGAGATAACGGGTGCGCAGACGGAAATCGATGCGCGATTCCTGACATTCAATGGCCAGCACACAGGCGCCGGCCAGCACACCCGCCAGTGGCTGAGCACCGCCCATGCCCCCCAGACCGGCAGTGAGGATCCATTTGCCGCGCAGATCGCTGTTGTAATGCTGACGCCCTGCTTCCGCAAAGGTTTCATACGTGCCCTGCACGATGCCCTGCGCGCCGATGTAAATCCAGGAACCTGCGGTCATCTGGCCGTACATCATCAGACCGGCTTTATCCAGCTCGTGGAAGTGATCCCAGTTAGCCCAGTGCGGCACAATGTTGGAGTTGGCAATCAGCACGCGTGGCGCATCAGTGTGTGTACGGAAAACACCGACCGGTTTGCCGGACTGCACCAGCAGGGTTTCGTCTTCGCGCAGCTTGCGCAGGCTCTCAAGAATGCCTTCAAAGGCCGGCCAGTTACGCGCTGCTTTACCAATCCCGCCGTAGACCACCAGATCTTCCGGGCGCTCAGCGACATCCGGATCAAGGTTGTTCTGGATCATGCGGTAAGCTGCTTCAATCAGCCAGTTCTGGCAACTCAGTTCGGTGCCATGCGGAGCGCGGACAACAGCCGTTTTTAGTGGAGCGTTCATGTTGTTTCCTCTTAAATTCAATCCGGGTTCAGAATTAGTTTCAGGCAAAGCTTGGCAGCAACGCTTCAATCGCCGGCGGCCAGTGTTCACGGCAAGCCCACAGACGCATCATTTCCACGTCCGGGGCCATCAGGCGATCTTTCTCCAGGAACGCCACGTTTTCACGGATGGCCTGCATTTCTTTTTCCAGCGTGGTCGAACTTTGCAGAGGACGATGGAAGTCGATCCCCTGTGCGGCAGCCATTGCTTCAATTCCCACCACGACACTGGTGTTAAAGCACATGTCGCCCAGACGGCGTGCGGCGTAGGTCGCCATAGAAACGTGGTCTTCCTGATTCGCCGACGTCGGCAGGCTGTCCACGCTGCCCGGATGTGCCAGTGATTTGTTTTCTGATGCCAGCGCTGCGGCCGTCACCTGCGCAATCATAAATCCGGAGTTCACCCCGCCGTCGTTGACCAGGAAAGGTGGCAGGCCCGAAAGTCCCGTATCGAGCAGCAGTGCCATACGGCGTTCGGATATTGCACCGATTTCGGCGACCGCCAGCGCGATGATATCAGCAGCGAATGCCACCGGCTCGGCATGGAAGTTACCACCGGAAATCACATCGCCGTTTTCAGAAAATACCAGCGGGTTATCGGACGCCGCATTAGCTTCAATGCGCAGAATGCGCGCGGCATGGTGCAGGTTATCGAGGCACGCGCCCATGACCTGCGGCACGCAGCGGATGGAATACGGATCCTGAACACGATTACAATCCGCATGTGACGTGACAATGTCACTACCTTCCAGCAACGTCATTACTGCTGCCGCTACGGCGATTTGCCCTGCCTGTCCGCGCGCTTCATGAATACGCGCGTCCAGTGGTTTAACTGAACCTTTGATGGCTTCCAGTGACAGAGCCCCCGCCACCAGTCCTGCGGAGAAGACACGCTCGGCTTCGAACAGGCCGGAAAGTGCCAGCGAGGTAGACACCTGCGTACCGTTGAGCAGCGCCAGCCCCTCTTTTGGTCCCAGTTCAAAAGGCTTCAGACCGGCAGTAGCCAGCCCCTCGATGGCTGACATTTTTTCACCTTTCGCCGTCACCTGACCTTCGCCAATCAGCATCAGGGAAAGATGCGCCAGCGGCGCTAAGTCACCGGAAGCCCCGACGGAACCCTTCTCAGGAATGCACGGATAAACGCCGGCGTTAAACAACGCAATCAGCGCATCAATCACCTCAATGCGGATACCGGAATGGCCGCGTGACAGGCTTAAAACCTTGGTGGCCATTACCAGTCGCACCACATTGTCAGCCAGATCTTTGCCGATACCCACGCTGTGCGACAGCACCAGATTGCGTTGCAGTTCCGCCAGACGCTCTGCCGGAATACGGGTTTGTGCCAGTTTACCGAAGCCGGTATTAATGCCGTACACCACTTTGCCAGACTCCACGATGCGGGTGACCGTTTCCTGCGATGCCAGCACGCCTGCACGCGCCTCCTCAGCCAGCTCAAGGCGAACATTGCCCTGATAAATTTTACGCAGCATCCTCAGGTCAACGTGACCCGGTTGCAGGCGGCAAAGGGTGAATTCAGTGGATGAAGAAGCCATAATCTATTCCTGTATAGACAAGTTAAACTGGAAGTAAACCCGGCTAACAACACAGTCTGCCGGGTGTTTATGTATTCATGACAATGCTAAAAAATACGGTACAGAAACGTGTTCCGGTCAAATCATCGATGCCCACAACAACAGGCACCCGTCAACTGGTTCAACGGGTTTCAGAGTCAGTGGTTCCCTCCGATGTTGTGCCAGTTCAGACCAGTAAAAACCCTCACCCGCCCGGATCGGCGTGCCATCCTGACGTTGCCATATCCCGCTGATGACATAAATTACCCCGCCTTTTTCATGGCTGAGGTACAGGGTTTCCCTGACAGGCACGACCCGCGCGGCGCAAACCGTACGGCGGGTCATGACGTTGAAATCCGTCGTCACACTGCCCGCCATACGGGCGTTTAGAGCGATATCACCGCTGAAAGAAAAAGGTTCGCCGGGGGTAGTGAGCGCATGGTTGATGTCCGGCAATGCCTGTAAATGCACCCCATCGCCACTAAGCAAAGTGATCGAACGGTCAACACCCGGAAACGCCGAAAATGGCCCGTCCTGCGCAATGGTGGCGATGCTGACACGCCAGTCAAAATCGCTTTTACCCGGCGGATAGCTGACTATCTCGCGAGTTTCACCTCCCCCGTTGCGCCACGGGCTGACCGGCAGAGTGTCAAAAGTGAAATGCTGCCAGTCCGTCATACTGCGTCCTCTGCCAGCTGATTCAGCAGATTCAGGAAGTCCGCAGCCGCAACCTGTTGTTGTTCATGCTGCCCGTCTGTAATACGTGCGATACCGCCGACATAGACATCACGGATTTGTCCGGCATTACCGGCAAACAACCAGCGGTTGAGCAGTTCATGGTCTTTTGCCGCAGCCAGATAAGGGCTGTTGCCGTCGAGTACCAACCAGTCAGCGCGATACCCTGCCGAAAGCTGGCCGATAGCCGCCCCGCACGCCTGCGCACCGCCCCGCAATGCCTGGGTATACAACACGTCGCCCACTGAGTTTTGTGCAGAAGTGGTCAGGCGGTTGCGGCGCAGGTCACGCAAACGCTGCCCGTATTCAAACCAGCGCAGTTCTTCCACCACGTTGAGTGAAACGTGACTGTCAGATCCAATGCCCCAGCGGCCAGCGTGCATCAGATAATCCACACCAGGGAAAATGCCGTCGCCCAGATTCGCTTCTGTGGTCGGACAAAGCCCCGCTACCGCGCCGCTGTTTGCCATGCTCGCCAGTTCAAAGCGGTCAGCGTGGGTGGCGTGGATCAGGCACCAGCGGGCATCAATATCCAGATTGTCATAAAGCCAGCTGATCGGGCGCTGACCGCTCCAGCCCAGACAGTCATTCACTTCTTTCTGCTGCTCAGCGATATGAATATGCACCGGCAGATTTTTGTCACCGGCTTTCAGCACCTGCTGCATTTGCTCAAGCGTCACGGCGCGCAGGGAATGGAAACACAGCCCCTGATTTTGCAATGGATTGCCGCTGAGCTGTTTGCGGATAATTTCCTGTTGCTTCAGATAACTGTCGGCATCCTGTATGAAGCGTTTTTGCCCGGCCTGCGCGGGCTGAGCGCCAAAACCGGCATAACTATAAAGCACCGGCAGCATCGTCAGGCCAATGCCTGCCTGCGCAGCGGCGTGGCTCAGATGCGCGGTCATTTCACCGCGATCGGCATAAGGCTGCCCGCTAATATCGTTATGCAGATAGTGGAATTCAGCCACCTGCGTATACCCGCCCTTGAGCATTTCGATGTACAGCTGGCGGGCGATCACACCGGTTTGTTCAGGGGTGAGACACTGCACCATGCGATACATCAGGTCACGCCAGGTCCAGAAACTGTCCTGCGGATTCCCTGCAACTTCTGCCAGCCCGGCCATCACCCGCTGAAACGCATGCGAATGCAGATTCGGCATGCCCGGCACGACCGGGCCGTTAAGGCGCTGACAACCATGCGGATCACTGTCAGGCGTCACCGCAGAAAGAATTCCGGTAACATCCACGTCCAGGCGTACATTGTGTGCCCAGCCCTGGGCTAGTAAGGCGCGAGAAGCAAAATAAGCAGGCATAACAGCGTTCCTGGTCAGCAAGAAAAAACATAAACGCAATTTTCATGAAACAATTGCGACACTTTTAAGCGACTTGTCTATACATATACATATGCCTGATTGCGCTGTAAACTTGCAACAATCCTTTTTTTTTAAAATTAGTTTTCCGTCACGCCCTTTTTTGTTTAATTTCTTCCGCAAGAAACTAACGTGCAGACTGAAAAACGTTTACGACATGCCCGGATACTTGTTGAATGTGATAAAAGTCGGGTGAGACAAAAGTGAGTGAGGTAAAAGTTGAGTGAGGTAAATGACATGTCGGAGACCACACCACTATTGCAGACGGGTGCCGCGCAACAGGGAGTGTCCCGGCAGACATTGTCAGAACTGGCGGACGCCATGAGCGATGCGCCCGCACCGATTTATCAGCGGGTGAAACAGGCGATTATCAGTCAGATCCGTACCGGTGTCTGGAAACCGCACCAGCGCGTGCCCTCTGAAAGCGAACTGGTGAACGAGCTTGGCGTCAGCCGTATGACCATCAACCGCGCGTTGCGCGAACTGACCAGCGAAGGCTTTTTGATCCGCATGCAGGGGGTGGGCACCTTTGTTGCGGAAGCCAAGGCTTATACCCCGATGCTGGAAGTGCATAACATCGCCGATGAAATCGCCCGACGCGGGCATCAGCATGACAGCAAAATCCTGGTGTGTGAGGCCCGGCTGGCCGATGCCGATCAGGCGCTTCAGTTAGGGATCGCAACTGGTAGCCTGCTGTTTTATTCACAAATTGTGCATTACGAAAACAATGTACCGGTGCAAATTGAAGACCGGTTTGTGAATCCTGAAACCGCGCCGGATTATTTGCAACAGGTGCTGAACAAGCAGTCACCCTATACCTATCTGATGGACATCGCGCCGCTGACTGCGGGTGAACATCGCGTGGAAGCAATCAGCGCCAGTGACGAGCAACGCCAATTGTTGCAACTGAAAGAACACGAGCCCTGCCTGCTGATCCACCGCCGTACCTGGAGCGGCAGTCGTGTAGTCACCTCCGCACGCCTGATTTATCCGGGTTCCCGTTATCAGTTATTCGGACGTTTCACCAGCCACGGCTGATCCCCGCACACCTTAATAGCGGCGTTGAACCGCCGCTATCTCGTCATACAAATCTTCGTTCAAATTTTGGAAGACGTCTCGTAATAAGAAAAAACTCTTGCTGGCTGCCTTGCCGGTTTGCGGGTTATGCGTTAGGTTGACTTTAGTTGTCTATACAAGATGAATTCAGCCTGGAGTCTCTGTCATGCCGGTAGTCCTCTCCCCCCAATTTTCCTGCGAACCGCCATCCGACTGCGAGAGTGTGTGGCGCGGCGCCACGCTGGTTACCATGCAGGACGGACATTACAACCTGATCGAAAACGGCGTGATTGCTGTCACTGACGGAAAAATCGTCTGGACCGGCAGCGCCGACCATTGCCCGGATTTTCCCGCTGCAAAGGTGCATGAATTCGAGGGCGGCATCATCACGCCCGGCTTTGTTGATTGTCACACCCATCTGGTGTTCGGCGGAGATCGCAGCGCGGAGTTTGAGCAGCGGCTGAACGGTGTAAGTTATGCGGAAATCGCGGCAGCCGGTGGCGGGATTTTATCGACCGTCAACGCCACCCGCGAAGCCACCGAAGACGAGCTGCTCGCGCAGGCGCTGTTTCGCTTACAGCCGCTGCTGGCCGAAGGCGTGACCTGTGTTGAGATTAAATCCGGTTACGGGTTGAGCGTAGAAAGTGAGCTTAAAATGCTGCGGGTGATCCGCAGACTAGGCGTTATGTTACCGGTCGAAGTGAAATCCACCTGTCTGGCAGCCCATGCCCTGCCGCCCGAATTCAAAGGGCGTGCCGATGACTATATTGATCTTATCTGCGACACGCTGCTGCCGGTGGTTGCCGGTGAAAATCTGGCCGATGCGGTGGATGCCTTTTGTGAGCATCTGGCCTTTTCTCCGGCACAGGTTGAGCGGGTGTTTAACGCCGCCGAAGCCCTGGGTTTGCCGGTGAAATTACACGCCGAACAATTGTCATCCTTGCATGGCAGCGCTCTGGCTGCGCAGCACCATGCGTTATCTGCCGATCATCTGGAATACGCCACTGCCGAAGATGCACAGGCGATGGCCGCCAGCGGCACCGTCGCTGTTTTACTGCCCGGTGCCTATTATTTGCTGCGCGAGACACAATGTCCGCCGGTCGATGAGTTTCGCAAATACGGCGTCCCTGTGGCACTGGCCAGTGATGCCAATCCGGGGACATCCCCTGCACTTTCCCTGCGTCTGATGCTGAACATGGGCTGTACATTATTCCGCCTGACGCCAGAAGAAGCGCTGGCCGGGATCACCTGCCACGGTGCGCGTGCGCTTGGCTTACAGGATACGCACGGCACGCTGGAAGCAGGAAAAGTCGCTGATTTCATACACTGGCCGCTGTCGCGTCCTGCTGAACTGGTTTACTGGCTGGGCGGTCAGCTGCCCTGCACCGTTGTCTTTCGTGGAGAAGTCCGAGGAGAGTTTCGTTCATGAGCCTGTCTACCGACACTGTTATCGCCGAACCTTACCAGTTTACGTCCGGCACCGTGCCTCTGTTAATCAGCATTCCCCATGCGGGTACGCACCTGACGCCGGAAGTGGCCAGCGGCCTGAGTGATGCGGCACTGCCGCTTTCAGATACCGACTGGCATATTCCGCAGTTGTACGATTTTGCGCGGACGATCGGTGCCAGCGTCCTGGTCGGTCAGTATTCGCGTTTTGTTATCGACCTGAACCGGCCTTCAGACGATAAACCGCTGTATACCACCGCCACTACGGGTTTATATCCCGATACGTTATTTGATGGCCGCGCGACGTTCAGACCGGGTATGACGCCAACGGATGCCAGGCGCCAGCAATATCTTGATCAGATCTGGCAGCCCTACCATCAAAAAATTCAGGCCGAACTGGCCCGTATGAAACAGGAATTTGGCTATGCGCTGTTGTTTGATGCGCACTCTATTGCCTCGGTGATCCCCCGTCTGTTCGACGGTCAGCTTCCCGATTTAAATCTCGGCACCAACAGCGGCGCCAGTTGTTCACCCGCGCTGAGCGAAATCCTCGAGCGCACCTGTAATCAGCAAAACAGGTTCAGTCATGTCCTGAATGGCCGGTTTAAAGGCGGCTACATTACCCGTGCCTACGGCCAGCCGGAGTTGGATATTCATGCCGTTCAGCTGGAACTGGCGCAGGTGAACTATATGGAGGAGATCGAGCCGTTCGCTTTTGCGCCTGATAAGGCGGCTGAATTACAGGTGTTGCTGAAGCAGTTGCTCGAGGGGATGGTGAGATGGGGGGAAGATGCTTATAAACAGGGGGTTGTTTAATCTCGCGTTTCGCTGACCACTAAGGTTTGATCGAGATTATTTCGGTTTCTCAATTGCGGTTATCACTCGGTCTTTCGCGCCGAAACCGCCCAAAAGAGGCCAGGACGGGCCTCTCTTGGATCTCTCCCGTCTTTTCACTGCGCGCTACCGCTTGTGAATCATGTTTCAGGTGCCGCAGCGACTGGCTGGAAATCTTGCCGCTGCGCGGTGCCTTCTCTCGGTCCTGAAGCCTGAGGTCTTCAGGCCGCTCCGCTCAGCAAGATTTCTGAATCGCCCGCACGATCTTATATTCAACGGCGGAATGTTTTTATCTTTACTCCTCCCCCTGCGAAGGGAGAGGATAGCCCACACATCATATTGAATATTAAGGATATTAAGGATATTAAGGATATTAAGGATATTAAGGATATTAAGGATATTAATTTTCTATTATTAAGTTATATCCTGTTTTTTATCCTGCAAAAATTTCGATTCAAAATAATTTCAGTTTTAAAGAGAAAAACACAAATAGTTCAAGCGTTAATCGATTAGCCAATTCACTACAAAAATTTATGTTACTGTATTAATAGATATTTTGCATTATTCCCATGAATAACATAGGTGTATATTATCGTTTTCTCAACAGAACGGTAATCATTATGCCTCACACGACAAAGCGTCTCTACTTCTATGCTCCCGGTGATCATTTCCATCTTGCCCCTCTTGATATGTACGTAGTCGCTAAATAGCGTTAGAAGCCATAAAGAAAATGAACCTATCAAAAATAAATAAAGTTAATGACTGTGACTGCATATCACATTATTCAATAGACAAACAAAAATGGATTATTTCATTTAATTAAAGGAAAATAAAAATGGCGGTTGGATATTTTATACGTTTAGGCGATAAAACCTCATGCGGCGGTACAGTGGTAAGTGCAACAAGTCGTATTATACACCACGGTTTAAATTTAGCTCGACTTGGTGACAAAGTTACATGCGGTAAAAATGAAGGTGTGTTTGTCTTATTGGGTGGAATTAGTAACTATACAAGCGACGGTCTGCCCTGCATTGGTACGCTTGAGAGTTCTAGCAGTTGTCCTTGTAAGGCGAGATTATTCGCAAGCGAATTTTCATCCAGTTACTATCCTGAACCGCCGAAAATGGCGTCAAAGAAAACCACTGTCAATGAACCTGAGCAACACGCACAGGCGGCAAAGAAACAGGTTGCTGAACCAGCACCAGCGCCAGCACCTATCAAGCAAGAGGAAAAAGTCCCACGAGTGCCGGTGGACGCAGGATTCTGTATTGTTGACCTACCAGCGAATGTAAAAGATTTTGGTGACTATTTATTTTATAACCCTGTAGCAGGTGCAAGAGAATTATACGATACACTCAACGGCAGTGGGCCTATAAAATCAGCGTCTATTCTTTTATTAGTTGATCCTGAGAAGCAAGATCCAAAACAAATCGAAACTTTGAAGAAAGCAAAAGCAAAAGTTGATACTGCATTAAGTGATTTAACAATGGAAGAAGCCAGTTTCTTGCATAAACACAAAGATACAATAGATACTTTCACCGGTTTTGGAAGTGGTATTACTGGCATGGCATCAGAAGTCGGCGGAAAATATTTTGAAGAAATTGAAAAGGTATTAAAAGAAATACAAGATACTTACAAAAATGCATATATTACAAGAGGTGCATTAATTGGTGAGCAATTCTATGCCCAAAGGAAGATTCATTTCAAAAAGCTCAATTTGTTGCTTAATAATTTCATGAAATACAAATTGGGTATGAATGAGTATTCTGACATTAGACGTGCATTAGGTCTATCAAGTAGAAGCATAATGCGACATTGGTCGCAGACTGGCGTTACAGATATAGAAGGTTATGCAACTTATATAGAAAAATCAGCAAAGCTAATTAAAGCAATGAAGAAATTGGGATATGTGGGTATAACGCTAGATTTTGCAAACACGACTAATACTATTTATGATGCTTGTACAGTTGGTAGAGAGTCAGAGTGTAAGAAAATGACAGTTGTTGAGTACAGTAAATTTGCTGGTTCTCAAACTGGCGGATTGTTGGGGGGGAATATAGGGGCGCGATTATCGGGGGCTGCTTGTGTTTG
>NZ_JAFMOW010000061.1 GCF_019049675.1 Rahnella bonaserana
ATGGACGCACTGGCCACGGGTCGCAGGATCAAGTGTCTGACCTGCGTGGATGATTTCACGAAAGAGTGCCTGACGATTACCGCCGCTTTCGGGATTTCAGGCGTGCAGGTCACGCGTATTCTGGACAGCATTGCACTGTTTCGCGGCTATCCGGCGACGATAAGAACCGCTCAGGGGCCGGAATTTACCTGCCGCGCATTGGATCAATGGGCCTTTGAGCATGGCGTGGAGCTGCGACTTATCCAGCCGGGCAAGCCGACCCAGAACGGATTTATTGAGAGTTTTAACGGACGCTTTCGCGATGAATGCCTGAATGAGCACTGGTTCAGCGATATTGTTCGCGCCAGGAAAATCATTAATAACTGGCGACAAGATTATAACGAGTGCCGTCCTCATTCATCGCTGAATAACCAGACTCCAGCTGAATTTGCAGCTGGCTGGCGAAACGGGAAATATGAAGAAAAACCAACCGACATTACTTACTGAAGGTTGTATCTAATCCTGGGGGCAGGTCATTGGTATGTGCAGACTGTTAGACCTCTTTGCCCTCTTAGGATAGATTCTTCGATGCTCTCGTTAGTTATGCTAACGTTTAGGGTTAAACCATAGTAACGATCACCACATTCCGAGGATTGCTCAACCTGATTTATTTAATCCGCAACTATTGGTGGTCATTTTGGTGGTCTTGACAGGATGAACATTCAGGTTTAGCTTGCTTATTAGCCAGTTACTGGCAAAGGCGATCCCAGTCAGAGGAGCCAAATTAGAGAAGCCCGCTTAAGGAAACTTAAGCGGGCTTTTTGTTTTTCATGTCTGGTGCCAGGATCTATATGGCTTTGACGCAATCAGTGGAGGTGAATTCTATTTCTGACTCCCGCAGCCTGTTTCTTTTATTACACGTTTTTCGTTATAGTCATGCGCCAGGGAATGCAGTATTTGCGTTACGCGACCTGCAGATAATTGCGCGCTGTGGGTAAAAATCGTTTGCTGGTATAGCCATTGGATAAAGTGCCTGCTGGCCGTTAAAGAGAGCGTTTCAGCGTTATTGCTAACCCCGCCCGTTAATGAGCAAACCATCTTACGATTTTTTTTCTGCACCCAAAGCTGCCATTGACCTTGCCACCAGCCATGCTGTGTTGTTCCCTGAAAATTCCAGGGGATATTAATATCACTGTCATTTATTTCTTCTTCTAAAAACCAAAGCTCACCTTGCCGCTGACGAAACAGATCTGCCCAAACAGTAATGACTGCTCCACGAAGAAAACATTCGTGTGAAATAACATGTCTCTTTACGTCAGGAAAAAGGAGGCTCAGTACCCGAAAATGCCCGTGCGCCGCGATAACCGGACGCAAGATCGCACCTCTGGCGTTACGTTTAAGAACCGCACTTCCATACTGAATTTCGTCAAACTGGCTCCGGCGCAGAAATTGCGTCTCGCGCATATCAACGCGAGTTACGATATTACTATGATGCAAATCAGGCTCAATATTCCCGCGCCAGCGATACCGCAGAGTTTCACCAATATAATGCTGAGTAAAATTTGTGGAAATATGAAGAATATTACCGCTGGCGGCATCGAAACTGAGCAAAACATACAGTTTCTGTTCTGCACTCCTCCCCTGGAACGGCACAATGAGTGGAACCGTTTCAATGCGTTCCGGGGGAACTATTTTTCTTTGGTTTTGCTGTTTGGGTGTCCAGACTTTTTTGCAGACACGGCACTGAACGCGCTGTGTTCCCCGCGGGTTATGACCATAGCAAATAGTTTTGTTGCAATAACATTCAGGACAAAAATGACCGTTTTCTGAGGCATATGCACTTAAGTGAGCAGACAGCCATTCATTAAATTGTTGTTCATCAAACAAAGGGGGATAACTTCCGCATGCCCGGCAGTGCAATGCCGGATATCCCAGTCTGTAGTCTGGCCAACTGTAATCTGCAGATGCCGATATTGGCAGCCCTAAATTGCGGCAACCAAACGATTTGCAGGTATTAATCGTAAACAGAGTCAATATTAGTCACCAACGATTTCATTAGGTCGATGATTTTGCCTCATAACTCTTGCGTAATTGTGTGAGCAGCCCCCCATAAAAAAACCTTTCAGAACGTAAAGTAGCGAATCTTTATATAACTGAAGGGAATTGATTATGAAGATAAAGTTAATTGCTGCGGGTATTTTGTTGACGTTACCATTTTGGGCCTGCGCCAAAGATGTCACCATTATTTATACTAATGATCTCCATGCTCATGTGGAACCTTATAAAGTGCCATGGATTGCTGACGGTAAACGGGATATTGGTGGCTGGGCAAATATCACCACTCTGGTAAAAGAGGAAAAAACCAAAAATAAATCAACCTGGTTTTTTGATGCAGGTGACTATTTTACCGGCCCTTATATCAGCAGCTTAACGAAGGGTAAGGCGATCATTGATATAATGAATACCATGCCGTTTGATGCGGTCACAATGGGCAATCATGAATTTGATCAGGGCTGGGATAATACATTATTACAACTTAGTCAGGCGAAATTCCCTATTGTACAAGGCAATATATTTTATCAGAACAGCCATAAATTATTCTGGGACAAGCCATATACCATCATTGAAAAAGAGGGCGTGAAAATTGGCGTTATCGGTTTGCACGGCGTATTTGCCTTCAATGATACCGTTTCCGCAGCGACACGCGTAGGTATCGAAGCGCGGGATGAGATTAAATGGTTACAGCATTATATCGATGAACTTAAAGACAAAGTGGATTTGACCGTATTGCTGGTTCATGAAGGCACACCTGCCCGGCAGTCCAGTCTGGGAAGTACCGATGTGCGTCGTGCGCTGGACAAAGATATTCAAACCGCAAGTCAGGTAAAAGGTCTGGATATTCTGATTACCGGACATGCGCATGTCGGTACGCCGGAACCGATTAAAGCAGGCAATACGCTCATCCTCTCGACGGATAGCGGCGGTATCGATGTGGGGAAACTGGTACTGGACTACAGGAAGCCACATAGCTTTACGATGAAGAATTTCGAACTTAAAACCATTTACGCAGATGAGTGGAAACCCGACCCGCAAACGAAACAGGTGATCGACGGCTGGAATAAGAAACTCGATGAAGTGGTAGGACAGACAGTGGCGCAGTCGCCGGTTGAATTAACACGTGCCTATGGTGAATCAGCGTCACTGGGCAACCTGGCGGCGGATGCTTTGCTGGCCGCTGCGGGTAAAAACACACAGTTAGCCTTAACTAACTCGGGCGGTATCCGCAGCGAAATTCCGTCTGGCGCGATTACGATGGGCGGTGTTATCAGTACGTTCCCGTTCCCTAACGAGCTGGTCACCATGGATCTTACCGGTAAACAATTACGCAGTCTGATGGAACATGGCGCAAGTTTAAGTAACGGAGTGTTGCAGGTCTCAAAAGGCCTGGAAATGAAATACGACAGCAGTAAACCCGCTGGACAACGGGTCCTGAAGTTTACACTTAATGGTGAGGCGATTAAGGATGCGACGGTTTATCACATCGCTACCCAAAACTTCCTTGCTGATGGTGGTGACGGCTTCACCACGTTTACCGAGGGACATGCGCGTAACACCAAAGGCGGCTATTACGTTTACAACGCGGTGATTGATTACTTTAAAGCAGGTAACACCATCACCGATGAACAACTTAAGGGTATGCGCGTTGCTGACGTGAAAAAATAACTGTTTTTGCCGTAATTGGTTCTGAGCTAAATTAAAAAAGCCCGCTTAAGAAAACTCAGGCGGGCTTTTTGTTTTACCACATCAAATCATCTGGCACTTTGAAATCAGCATACGGATCGTCTTCGTCCTGCTCTTCCTGACTCAGTGCGCTGTTTAATACAATGCTGCTGGCATCACGCTGCGCGATTTTATCGGCGACGCTCGCGGGGATAATGGCGTATTCACTCTCGCCGCTCTTTTCAGAAAGCAGACGCGCAATCGCGAGACGCCCGCTGATCAGCTGCGCCTGTGTGGTTTTATCCACGGCGATACGTTTAATCAGTTTATCGTCGGTGAAGTTAAAATCGATAGTGCCTTTCGGAATGACGATTTTATTCATTTCAATCAGCTGTTTCACCTGCGCTTTATACTCTTTAGACAGCGCTGCCTGCTTTTGTTCTTCACTCAGCTGCTTATCACGCTCAAGCTGCGCTTTTTTATTTTCTTCCACAGCCGCACGGGCTTCACGTGCCTGAACGCGTGATTTTTTTGCCGTTCTCTGTACTTTGTCCATCTTTTTGCTGCTGACTAATCCCGCTTTCAGCAACTGTTCTTGTAAGGTGAGTTTTGACATCGTTGTTTCTAAATCCGCTGAAAAATTTCAGGGATTATAACCGTAATTTTTAAGCCTATACAGGCCGCAGCTGCGAACGCTGTCAGTCAGATCCCTTATTGTCGAATTATGCCCATTAAAAAAGCCCGCCGGAGTAAACCTGACGGGCTTTTTGCTTCTCAGATCTCCTTATCCCTTAGCGAAATTGGCCTGAATACGCTGTTGCAGATAGTCTTCGGCGCTGATGGCCGGATACTTCGCCTGCGGCCCCAGAATTTCAACGTCTTTGTTGGCCTGACAGAAAAACGCCAGGCTGTAGCGCGCCCCCTGATATTCACCGGGCAACGGGCTTCTGACACGATGGAAGTTTGACGGCAACTGGTCATCGCTCCAGCGCATCAGCATGTCGCCGATGTTGCAGGTGATCACCTCTTCGCGCGGCTCGATGCTGGTCCATTGCTGGCTTTCGTGGTCTTTGCCCGGACAAACCTGCAATCCCCCCTGACCGGGACGCTGGAAAAGCAGCGTCAGGCAGTCGAAATCCGTATGCGCACCGGCGCGCCACATGCCCTGCTCCGACTGCTCGGTGGCATAGTAGTGCAGCATACGCAGCGTGCTCTGGTAGGTTTGCTGATCCGGGTTATGCGCCTGCTCGAAAAAGTGTTCAGGGAAACCCAGCCTGAGCGCAAAACAGGAAAGCAATTTCATGCCCAGTTGCCAGCATTGCGATTCAAAACTCAGCATAGTGTCTTTAAACGCCGGCAGCTCCTCTTCTTGCGGCCACAGCGATGCCATCAGCGGGCGGGTGATCTGATAGGACTCTTTCTGATCCGGCGTTCGGGTTGACGGACGCACCTGCGATTTATTCTCCCAGCCGGCGTTACGCGCCAGCGGATACTGCGCTTTTACCTCGTCGGGCAGCGAGAAAAAATCTTCCGTCATGCTGAATGCCTGACGGATATCGCTCAGCGCGATACCGTGATTGCTCACCTGAAAGAAGCCGATTTCAACGGCTGCACGCCAGAGTTCGTCCGCGATCTCACTTTTACGGTTTTCGAAATCTGACAAGTCTATGCAACGGACTTCACGGGCAAACGTCTCTTCGCCCATCGCGCCCATTCCTGCTTCTTTTTCCAGTTCCTGTAATACATAACCTGCGGTTTGAGCAGACTGTGTTTGAGGTGATTGCGTCATTATTCTTATCCTTCTTAATCAATAAGGTTAGCGCGCAGCGCGCTGTTGCAGGGTACGGACGGCAGACATCGCGTCATGGCGCATGGCATCGAGATCAAGTCCGGGGATGACGTCGTTTTCAACAATGATGCGGCCATTGATCATCAGCGCCTTCAGTGAGGCACGACCACCGCAGGCCACGGGGCCGATTGCCATGTCGTGCAGGCCGAAATAACGCGGGTCGTCCAGCCGGTAAATGGCGATATCTGCCAGCATGCCGGCCTGAACGGTGCCGCTCTGTTGCAGTCCGAGGATCTGCGCCCCGCCCCCGCTGCCCCAGCGCACCACGTCTTCGATAGATGCCGCATCGCCGCCGCCCTCAAAGGTGCCGCCGTCATAGCGCGGTTTCGCCAGCATGCCTTTTCTGGCGCGCTGCAACAGCCATGCAGCATGCGCTTCACTTTGCATATCAGCGGCTTCGTTGGATGCCGCGCCGTCCACGCCAAGCGAAACCGGCACGCCCGCCTGTTCCAGCGCCAGCAGGTCGGCGATGCCGCTGCCCAGCCGCCCGTTACTTTGCGGGCAATGCGCGATGCCGGTGCGGGTTTGTCCCAGCATGGCGATCTCCTGCGGCAACAACTTAACCAGATGCGCAAACCAGACGTCGTCCCCCAGCCAGTCGTGTTCGGCGCAAAACTGCACCGGCGTCATGTCGAATTTGGCGCGCGCCGCATCGAGATAATCCACCGTTTCCGACAGGTGGCTGTGCAGCCGGATCCCTAAACTGCGCGCCAGTTTCGCCATTTCGCGCAACTGCGCACCAGGAGCAGAATGCAGCAAGGTGGTCGGCGCCATGACCACGCGGCGCAGCGATGTCGGTTTCGGATCGTGATAACGCCCCACCAGCCGCTCCATGTCCGCCATGTAATCAGCGAAACCTTCCGGTCGCAGCGCCTGCGGTAACTCTTTCTCAATTGCCCGCCCCTGCGTGGCACCTCCCCGGCACAGCACAATGCGCATGCCCAGCGCTTCCCCTTCGCTGAAGAGAATTTCCGAGGTATCAAACGGCATATCCGGCCAGTAGAGATAGTTGTGATCCGCCACCGTCGCGCAGCCGGAACGCAGCAACTCAGTCAGGCCGATACGCACCGCGAGGCGAAATGTGGATTCATCGAATGTGGCGCGAAAGCGATAAGGCGTCGCGCTTAACCACGCGGTCAGGCTTTTGTTCAGCCCCTGAGGTTCGCCTTTCAGCAATGACTGAAACAGATGATGGTGAGTATTGACCCACGCCGGATACACCACGCAGTCGCGGGCATCCACCAGCCGCTCACCCGGCAATGCCGTCAGGGTGCCCATCGCCTCAATCACGCCATGACACACACGAATATCCGGCCCGGTGTGACGCGCGGCGTCTCCCGGCAGACCGGTCAAAATTGCGTGTGCATTTTTAATCAGTAAAGAGTCAGATGACATCGCAACGCTCCTCAGGGTTTAACCTGCATGTGCTCAACAAATTCGGTGGTATATGCCTGTTTCCAGTCGGTATCCGCGTTCAGCAGTTTGGCGTTGACCATGAAATCACGGGTTTTCTGCCAGCGGGCTTCGGTCATGGTGCCCCAGCCCTGCGTCGCTGCATCGCCGCCGTCAATCAGGTGATGTTCCCTGATCTGCTGAACCCCCCAGGCCAGAAGGTCATCGGTCATTTTCGGATTATCCTTTTTGATCAGCGCATTGCCTGCCGCCGGGTTTTGCAGATAACTCACCCAGCCTTCCATCGATGCCTTTACAAATTTCGCCATCGCGTCTTTCCGGCTGCTGATAAGGTCAGGACGGGTGATCAGAATTCCGCCATAAGGCGGATAGCCGTGTTCCGAGAAGAGGAAGAAGTTGGATTTCACTCCCGCCTTTTGCGCCTGAAAAACTTCCGAGCTGACATACGCCTGCTGGGCCACGTTGTCGTCGGCGACAAACGGCTGGATGTTAAAGGTATACGGGCGAACCTGCGTATCGCTGAGTTGGTAGCGTGCTTTAAGCCACGGCCACCAGGTCGATTGCCCGGAGCTGGAAACCAGAATGGTGTTGTTTTTAAGGCCGTCGAGCGACGTCACAGAAGCGTGGGTCAGTAAACCCTGCGGGTCGAACTGGAAAGGCGCCGCGATGGCTTTGGCCTGAAACCCGCGCTGCACCGATTCGAGCAACTGGAGGTCATAACCGATGATCACGTCAGCGCGTTTTGATAACAGCAACTGCATGCCGTTGATCTGCGGGCCGCCGGACTGAATGCTGACATCCAGCCCGTAACGTTTGTAAATACCCGTTGCCAGCGCCTGATAATAGCCGCCCTGTTCAGCCTGCGCGTACCAGGAAGTCAGCAGCGCGATTTTCTCATCGGCCTGCGCTGACATTGAGAAAGCGCCAGTGATCAGCGTGCTCAGCACGCAGCAAGACAGGGGAATGCGGGAAATTGACTTCATTGCTCCTCTCCTAATCATCGCCGGAGGGAGGATAAGCAAACGCGGCTCAGCCCCCCTGACCGGCTCAAAATGAACCGCGAAATGGTTGCTGAGCAATGTCCCGCGCAGTTGCCTGCACTGACCGCTTCTACTCACTTTTAACTATACAAAAACGATGCCAACTTCGCAGATCCGCTTTCCCCGCGCTTTGCCGGGATAAATCAGTCTCACGCTCTGCAACCTTTGATTCATCACAGAGCGTCAGGCACCAAAAGCGTGCAATCAGTGCCGCTCACGCCCCGCCGTTTGGATCTGGCTGAATAACATCTCCAGTTGTTTGAGCATCATCGAAGCGGCAAGGGAAAGCTGGCGTGAAGGGGCGACACACAGGGACAGCGTGAAGGTTTTTAATTGCGGATCGGTCAGCGGAATAAACTGCAACTCGTCGCTTTTCACTTCATCCATAATATCGAGCCAGCACAGAATGCCGATGCCCATTTTCTCTTTAATCAGCGAACGGATCATGTGGATGTTATTGGATACCGCGACTTCGCGAACCCTGTCACCGTTGATATTCATCAGCGCCTGCACCGGTTCGGCCAGCATCAGCGGCGCGGCGGGCAGGATAAACGGATATTCCATGCACTGATTGAAACGCACGCCGCTTCTGCCGCCGAGCGGATGCCCTTTCGGCACCACAATGCCCAGCTCGATTTCGGCGAAAGCGCGCACCTGTAACTCACGGGAGCTTTGCGGATTCAGCATCAGTCCGAAGTCAGCATCGCCGGACATCAGCGCCTGCTGGATATCCACGTTGTTCATGGTGGTCAGCGTGAACGAAATATTCGGATAATCGACGTGCACTTTTTTGAGCATCGACGAGAAAAATTGCCGGTTGATGGCATCAATGGTGGCAATCCGCACGTGCCCGCGCCGCAACCCGCGCAGATCGTCAAGCTGTTCGCAGACGCGCGAGAAATCCTTTTTCCAGTTGTTGGCAGCATGCAGCAACAGCTCACCCGCTGCGGTCAGTCGTAAACCTGTGGGATGACGTTCAAACAGCGGCATCGCCAGTTCTTTTTCAACCCGCAATATCTGCCGGTCAATTGACGATGCGGCCACATGCAAGGTTTCGGACGCCTTACGAAACGATCCCTGACGGGCAACCTCGGTGAAGTACAGCAGAAATCGGGAGAATGCGAACATAAGGAGTGCTCTCTTTTATGCAACGGGATGTGCGAATCAAAGCGCTGGACGCAACAGTTTTATAACAATAACGTAGCTTTCAATGCAACGGGAACAATCGTTTCACCGCTAATCTGCCCCGCTCTGCGCAGTAATGCGCGTTAAGACAGCGGGTTATGCGGTGAACGGATCGACTCCCCTTTTTATGAATGATTCACCAGAGAAAATACGGTAAATAACGATGAAAGATGCCGGATTACTTCCTGTCACCATTAAAACTGTGGAAATAAACGGTGCGGGGAATATTTCCCTGCAACTTATTGCGCAGGACAACAGTCTGTTACCGCCTTATTTTCCCGGCGCGCACATTGACGTTTTTATTCCGCAAGCCGGGCCGCGGCAATATTCTCTTTGCGGTGAAAACGGTAACCGGGAATATTACGAAATCTGCGTAAAACTGGCAGAAAACTCCACCGGCGGTTCGCACTTTATTCATCATCATTTTCGCCCCGGTGAAAGCCTGACGATTTCGGCACCGCGTAATCATTTCCCTTTGCCCGACGCCGGTAAATACCTCTTATTTGCCGGCGGTATCGGCATCACGCCGCTGCTGGCAATGGCAGAACACATTGCAAAGCAACAGATTGAATTTGAACTGCATTACTTTGTTTCAGACAGCGAACACATAGCGTTTGCGCCGCGTTTAACCGCGCCTGCCTTAGCAAAACACGTCTTTTTGCATAACAGCAGCGCAAACGATTCCCTGCGCCACGCAACGCCCCTGAGTTTATGCCAGCCGGATGAGAATACGCGGGTGCTGGCCTGTGGCCCGGACGGATTTATTCAGCGTCTTGCAGAGATTATGCAGACCCATCACTGGCAGGAAAATCAATTATCTTTCGAGCGGTTCAGTAATGTGAATCAGGATAAGGATGAAGAGAGTCAGGCATTTCATATCCAGCTTAATTCCACCGGGCAACGTTATTTAGTCGGCCCGAAACAGAGCATTGCCGAAGTCTTATTAAGCGCCAGAGTCGATATTATGCTGTCGTGCGAACAGGGTATTTGCGGTTCCTGTATTACGGATGTCATCGACGGTATTCCCGATCACCGCGACTGCGTGCTGACCGAAGAAGAGAAAGCGGAGAACACGCAGATAACGCTGTGCTGTTCGCGATCCAAAAGTCCCGTTCTGGTCCTCGACCTGTAATGCCCACGCGGAGCCATAAGATGAACATACCCGATACCGCAACACCGCTGAACGGCATTACCAACGTTCGTCTGCCCGCGTGGCTGCTCAGCGCCGGATGGCCTTTGCAGGCAGGCGAACCGGTCACGGCAGATCTGCGTTTTGAGGCGGGCAAAATTGCCAGCGTGACGCCTTATCAGCCAGATCAAAATGATTTGTGGAACGCCCGGGGCACACTGGCGCTGCCCGGCCTGATTGAGCCTCACGCACATCTCGATAAAACCTTCACCATTGCCCGCAGCCGCCCGTCGAAACCCGGTCTGCTGGTCGCGATCGAAACAATGCATCAGGATCGCCAGCACTGGACAGCGGGTGATCTGCGTCAGCGTGCCCGTAAGGCACTGGCGTGGGCAGCCGCGAATGGGGTGGTCCGTTTGCGTACCCACATTGACTGGTTTGACGTGGTTCCGCCGCTGGCCTGGCTGGAGCTGGCCGACATCGCGCAAGCGGGCGTCACGCTGGAACGGGTGGCACTGGCACCGCTGAGCCTGTTCGCAGATGCCGGTGCGGCTGACCGCATCGCGCGCGCGGTCGCAGAAAGCGGAAAGCATTGTCTGCTGGGCGGATTTATTCACTCATCAAACTGGGATCCGGCGGCGATGCGCAATCTGATGCAAAGCGCCTCGCGCTGGAAACTCAATCTGGATTTGCATATCGACGAGGAGCTTTCGCCGGTGGCACACGGCCTGAGCTGGCTGGCGCGTTATCTTGCAGATAATGCGTTATCTGAAAACAAATTCAGCGGCCACATCTGTTGCAGCCACGGCTGTGCGCTGGCTTCGGGCAGTGAACATCAGGCCCAGGAGATTCTCAGTTTGCTGGCGGCACAGCGCGTCACTCTGATTGCGCTGCCGATGACCAACCTGCTGTTACAGGATGCGGTCACCGGCCGCACGCCGCGCCAGCGTGGCATCACCCTGTTAAAAGAAGCGCAGGCGGCGGGCGTTCCGCTGCTGCTCGGCTGCGATAACGTACAGGACGCCTTTTGTCCGGCGGGCAGTTACGACCCGCTGGATACGCTGAGCTGCGCCCTGTTTGCGCTTCAGCTGGATGACGTTTTTGATCAGCAGTCACGGCTTATTTGCGATGCCGGCGCACTGACGGGTGAGCCTCAGAACGACCTGCCGCTGACACCCGGCAGCGATGCGAGTCTGGTTCTCTTTCCGGGCAGCGACAGCCTGACCTGGCCTTTACACAGCGCAGCCCGCCTGGTTATCCGCCACGGCAGGCTGACCCACCAACGCACCTGGAATCAGGAGTTATCCCATGAGTCTTGAAGCGGGAGCGGGTAAACCGCTCGCCAGATATGCCGCGTGGCGCCGCGCCGGGGATTTCATTTTTCTCTCCGGCATCATTCCCGTCAATCCGCAGAGCGCGACCATCGTACGCGGTTTTCAGGATATCCCCGCCGAAGCGCGCCTGCTGCTGGGCGAAACCGGCGAATTCTCTACCGATGCCAAACAGGGGCCGATCCTCGCCCAGAGCTGGTATGTGCTGGAAAGTATCCGTCACACCATCGAAGACGCGGGCGGGCAAATGAGCGACGTGATCAAGCTGGTGCAGTATTTTCGCAATCTCGATCACTTCCCGTATTACAGCCGGGTCAGAAAACTCTTTTACCCCGGACAGCCGCCGGTTTCCACCGTGGTGCAGGTCAGTGAAATGCTGCCAGATGCCGGGGTGCTGATTGAAGTCGAAGCCACCGCCTGGTTACCCCAGTCCCGCTAACCCAATAATGTCAGACACGAGGCACAGCATGATTAACGGTTATATTCCTGCATCGCGTTTTCTCCCTTTTCTGAGCTGGACAGCCATCGCTGCCCTGCCCGACAAAGCCAATACCGTGATCGTGCTGCCGACCGGCGCGATCGAACAGCACGGGCCGCATCTGCCGTGCTCGGTGGACAGCGTGATTTCCTCCGGTGTGGCGGGTCACGCGCTGGCGCGGCTGGCGGAAGATATTCCGGCTTACGCCATTCCTCCGATCACCTACGGCAAATCTGACGAACATCTGAATTTCCCCGGTACGCTGACCTTAACCGGCGACACGCTGTTGCAGACGGTTTTAGAAATTGCCGAATCGCTGTACCGCGCCGGCTTCCGTAAGCTGCTGATGATTAACGGTCATGGCGGACAACCGCAGGTGCTGCAAATGGCCTCGCGGGAAATGCGCCTGCGTCACGGCGACATGATCATGATCCCGCACGACGTGTTCCGCGTGCCGAATGTTGAAAACCAGTTCCTGAGTCCGCTGGAGCAAAAAATGGCGATGCATGCCGGTCACAGCGAAACCGCGGTGATGCTGGCGCTGGCACCGGAATGTGTGCACATCGAACACGCGGTCGCCAATTATCCCCCTGAGTTCCCATGCCCGACGCTGTCATCAGGCCGCCCTGCTGCTGCCTGGGCTTCCTATGATTTTGGCCCAAGTGGCGTGATCGGCGACCCGACCGGGGCGACCGCCGAACAGGGCCACGCGATCCTCGATTCGCTGGCGGCAAGCTGGGCGCAGGCGATCACCGAAATCCATCACATGCAATGGAAAGCCCGCAGCGAGCCAACCTGGGGAAAACACCACTGGAACGGCTTTGTGCAAACCAGCTTCACACCTTCTCCTTCTTCGTCTTCTCTGGCCTCTGAATAAAGGAATTCTCCCGATGAAAACACAGCGTCCCTTCACTTACAGCCTGCTGGCCCTGCTGCTGGCCGGGGTTTCTGCTACCAGCATGGCGGAAGAGAAATTTACCTTCCTGACAAACTGGTACGCGCAGGCGGAGCACGGCGGTTTTTACGAAGCGCAGGCCAAAGGGTTGTACAAAACCGCCGGTCTGGATGTCAGCATCAAAATGGGCGGCCCGCAGGTCAACGTGATGCAACTGATGGCCGCCGGACAGGCTGACTGTACACTCGGCGACAACGGTCAGGCGCTGGAAACCTGGCAGGCGGGCGTGCATGCGGTGACTGTGGCGACAGTGTTCCAGCATTCGCCGACGGTGTTTATCAGCCATGACAAAGTGGAAAAAGGCCAGGAACTGAAAGACAAAACCTTCCTGCTGGCGACTGAGGCTTATACCTCTTTCTGGCCGTGGGCGAAGAGTGAACTGGGGCTGGGGAGCGCCAAAATCCGCCCTTACACCTTCAGCGTGCAGCCATTCCTGGCGGACAATAATCTGGTGCAACAGGGTTATGTTACCTCCGAGCCTTTCTCAGTTGAAAAAGGCGGCAAGCCATTCTACGTCTACATGCTCAGTGACTGGGGTTATCCGCCTTACGGTAACTCGATTATCTGCATGGCGGATACCGTTAAAAAACGTCCGGCCGCGGTGGCTGCTTTCGTGAAAGCCTCGATGCAGGGCTGGAAGGAATACTTGCAGGATCCGACTGCGGGTAACCAGCTTATTACCCAGGCCAACCCGCGTATGGGTGCCGACCAGATTGCCTTCGGCATTGCGCAGATGAAGAAGTATGAGCTGGTGACAGGTGGCGACGCGCAAACCGGCGGTATCGGCATCATTACTGAACCACGTCTGAAAAAGACCTGGGACATGCTGGTAAAAAACAAACTGATCGACGCGGATAAAGTGCCGTTTGCGCAGACTTATACCCTCGACATGATCAAAGACGCGAAGGTAATGCCATGAATTCAGCCCCAAAACTGACCGTGATGAGCGATGTCCGCTCCGCCAATCCTCCGCCGGTACCGGCTATCGAAGTGCTGTCGGCGGAGAAAATTTACAGCAACGGCACGCGCGCTCTTTTACCGGTCAATCTGACCATCAATCAGGGCGAATTCGTGACGCTGCTCGGCCCGTCGGGATGTGGCAAAAGTACACTGCTGAAAATGGTCGCAGGTCTGGTCGAGCCCAGCGACGGCAAGCTGGTGCTGTGGCGGCGCGACAGCCGTGAAAAAGCGCAGGTGCCGCTGTCGTTCGTGTTTCAGGAAGCCACGCTGATGCCGTGGAGCAATGTGCAAAATAACGTGCGTTTACCGCTGGATCTCGCCGGTGTTCCACGCGCCGAAGCCAACACCCGCGTCAGTGAGGCGCTGGAACTGGTAGGTCTGGGTAAATTTGCCAGCGTCCTGCCACGTGAATTGTCGGGCGGCATGCAGATGCGGGTGTCGATTGCCCGCGGGCTGGTGACGCGTCCGAAACTGCTGCTGATGGATGAACCCTTCGGCGCGCTGGATGAAATTACCCGCAACAAGCTTGACAGCGATCTGCTGCGCCTGTGGCGTGAACAGGGGCTGACGGTGGTGTTCGTCACGCATTCGATCCACGAAGCGGTATTTCTGTCGCAGCGGGTGATCATGATGGCCGCCCGTCCGGGGCGCGTGGTGCAAGATATCGCCATTACCGAACCCTTCCCGCGCAATGAAGATTTCCGCGTCAGTCCGGCGTTTTCACGCTATGCGAAACAGTTGCAGGACAGCCTGCTGCAAGCCAGTCAATCGGGTATGGAGTAACGGTATGCAAACTCAAAAAGCTTCTCCGTGGATCAACAACCCCACGTTTCGCAAAGTGCTGTACCCGGCAGTGGTCGCCGTGGTGGTGATTTTGCTGTGGCAGGGCTGGGTGAGCTATTTCAAAATCCCTCAGTTTCTGGTGCCGTCACCGGTGGTAATGCTGCAAAGCCTGTGGACCAATCTGGGTTCGCTGATGATGTCGCTGCTGTTTACGCTGAAAATCACCCTGATCTCGTTTTTACTGTCGATCGTCATCGGTTCGGTAGTGGCTTTCGTGCTGGTGCAAAACCGCTTTGTTGAAACGGCGTTGTTCCCGTACATCGTGTTTTTGCAAGTGACACCGATTGTGGCCATCGCGCCGCTGATCATTATTTGGGTGAAGGACACTACGCTGTCGCTGGTGGTGTGTTCGACACTGATGGCAGTGTTCCCGATTATTTCCAATACCACGCAGGGGCTGCGCAGCGTGTCACCGGGCCTGCTGAGTTATTTCCAGCTGAACCACGCCAGCCGCCTGCAAATTCTCATCCGTTTACGCATACCTTCTGCCCTGCCGTATTTTTTCGGCGCGCTGCGCATTTCCAGCGGCCTGTCACTGATCGGTGCAGTCGTCGCTGAATTTGTTGCGGGTACCGGCGGCAACAATACCGGTCTGGCCTACCAGATTTTGCAGGCAGGATATCAGCTGGATATTCCGCTGATGTTTGCCGCGCTGCTGCTCATTTCACTCACCGGTATCGCCCTGTTTGGCGTGATGTCGTGGATTTCAAAACGCGTCCTGAGCGCGTGGCATGAAAGTGAAGCCGTGCAGTCTCATTAACTTCATTCAATTCAGGCAGAAAGAATATGCACAGTGAACAACGTCAACACGCGCTCGCCCTGATACAGCAGGCGCTTCCCGATCTCGACTGGACTTTGCAGGCGAACAAGGTCAAACGCCTTTCGCGCGATTTTCACTGGTTCAGTCCGGTGCTCAAACAGCAGCTGGAAGATAAACAGGCCGATGCCGTGGTCAGACCGCGCAGCGAAGAAGAGCTGATTTTGCTGGTGAAAGCCTGCGTCCGGCACCGGTTACCGCTGATTTTGCGCGGTGGCGCGACCGGCAACTACGGCCAGCTGGTGCCGCTGGAAGGTGGCATTCTGGTGGATATGACCGGCTTTAATCAGGTCTGCGAAATGGCTGACGGCGTGGTGCGTGCCCAGGCGGGGATCCGGCTGGCGGAGATTGAAACCCTGACTCGTCCGGCAGGCTGGGAGCTGCGCTGTATGCCTTCCACTTACCGGCTCGCCAGTCTGGGCGGGTTGTATGGCGGCGGTTTCGGCTGTATCGGCTCAATCAACTACGGCCCGCTCGGCGCGCCGGGCAACGTGCTCAGCGTTAAAGTCATGACCATGGAAGCCGAACCGCGCATTCTGCACGTTCCAGCCCCGCAGGCGCTGCTGCTGCATCACGCTTACGGCAGCAACGGCATTGTGCTTGAGGTGGAACTGGCGCTGGCACCGGTTCATCAGTGGATCGAACGGCTGGACGTGTTCGATGATTTTACCGATGCACTGGATTACGCCAACGCCTTTGCCCGCTCACCGGGGCTGGTCAAACGCCAGCTGGCGCTTTTCGCCGCGCCAATTCCGTCATATTTCAGCCATCTGAACGGACATTATCGGGCCAGCCAGCACGCAGTGATCAGCGTGATTGCGCAGGAGAGCGAAGGGTTTTGTGCCCATCTGCTGGAAAAGTACCGCGGCCACAGCGCCGTGCGCCAGTCCGCCGCTGAAGCACGCGAAGCCAATGCGTCGCTGATGGAATATTGCTGGAACCACACCACACTTCATGCGCTGAAAATTGACAGCACCCTGACCTATTTACAGACGGCGTTTAATTATTCGAATTATCGCCAGCAGATTATCGACATGGCGAATTTATTTGGCGATGAAGTTATTTCGCATATTGAGTTCCTGCGCGATAATGACGGAAATATAACCGCCAGTGGTTTACAATTAGTACGTTATTCCACCGAAGAAAGATTGAACGAAATAATGACAATCTTCCGTGATAATGACGTAAAAATAAATAACCCGCATGTTTATCAAATTGAAGATGGCAAACAGGGCGAAATTAAACCTGACGTCGTTTCGGTTAAAAACTGCCTTGATCCCAATGGATTACTCAACCCCGGCAAGCTGCGTGGCTGGGATGTCCGCGACACCATGACATTAGATAACAATCCTCTTTTATTGACTGAATGAATGAAAAAAAGCCCGTTTAACAATATTAAGCGGGCTTTTTGCTTTCAAACGATGAGTTAAGATCAGAGCTCGAATCTGTCCAGATTCATCACTTTGGTCCAGGCCGCGACAAAGTCTTTCACGAATTTCTCTTTGGCGTCACTGCTGGCGTAAACCTCAGCGTTGGCACGTAATACGGCATTCGATCCAAACACCAGATCGGCACGCGTGGCGGCAAACCTCACTTCTCCGCTGACACGATCCCGCCCTTCGAAACGTTCACCGGAGCTATCAGTCGGTTTCCATTCGGTGCGCATATCCAGCAGATTCACGAAGAAATCGGTGTTCAGTTCACCGGTTTTTTCCGAGAAAACGCCAAGATTGCTGCCGTCGTAGTTGGCACCCAGCGCACGTAATCCGCCGACCAGCACCGTTAATTCCGGCACAGTCAGGGTCAGTTGCTGCGCCTTGTCGATCAGCAGATTCTCCGTCGAGGTATTGGCTGATTCACCACGGTAGTTTCGGAAACCATCCGCTTTCGGTTTCAGCAATTCGAACGACTCAATATCTGTCTGATCCTGACGCGCATCCACACGCCCCGGCGTGAATGGCACTTCTATGTCAACGCCCGCCGCTTTCGCCGCCTTTTCAACGCCCACCACACCGGCCAGCACGATCACGTCCGCCAGAGACACTTTCTGAGATGACTGCTGGACAGACTCCAGAGCAGGCAGCACGCGGGCTGCCACGGCATTCACGTCCCAGTCTCTTTGCGGACGCAATGCCAGACGCGCACCGTTGGCGCCCCCGCGCTTATCGCCGCCCCGGAAGGTCGACGCCGACGCCCACGCCACTGACACCAGCTCACTGACGCTCAGACCCGACGCGGCAATTTTCTCTTTCAGCTGCGCGATATCCGCCCCCGTCGGGTGATACACCGGAACCGGTAACGGATCCTGCCAGATCAGATCTTCTTTCGGCACTTCGGGCCCGATATAACGGGCTTTTGGCCCCATATCGCGGTGGGTCAGTTTGTACCATGCACGGGCAAAAGCTTCGTTGAAGGCCTGCGGGTCACCGTGGAAACGACGGGAAATCTTCTCGAATTCCGGGTCAAAACGCAGCGTCAGGTCAGTCACCAGCATGGTCGGTTTGCGTTTTTTCGACGTATCGAACGGGTCAGGAATAATATCCGGTGCATCGGCGGCTTCGAACTGAATCGCACCCGCCGGACTGCGGGTTTGCACCCACTCGTATTTGAACAGGTTCTCGAAGAAGTAATTGCTCCACTGCGTCGGGGTCTGCGACCAGATCACTTCCAGACCGGAGGTGATGGCATCTGCACCGACACCGCTGCCGTGGCTGCTTTTCCAGCCCAGACCTTGTGATTCAATCGGTGCAGTTTCAGGGTCAACACCCACCTGATCGGCAGGGCCTGCGCCGTGCGTTTTACCCAATGTGTGACCACCGGCGATTAACGCGACGATCTCTTCATCGTTCATGCCCATATTGCCGAATGTGGCACGGATAGCCGGCGCAGCGGAAGCCGGATCACCGCTGTGATTCGGGCCTTCCGGGTTGACGTAAATCAGCCCCATTTCCGTTGCGCCCAGCGGTGATTTCGCCAGTTCTTCCGGATGACGGTGTTCCAGCCAGGTGGTTTCGTCACCCCAGTTAATATCCTGATCCGGTTCCCAGACGTCTTCACGCCCGGCACCAAAACCGAAGGTGCGGAAACCGGAGTTTTCCAGCGCCACGTTACCCGCCAGAATATACAAATCGGCCCAGGAAATTTTCTGACCGTATTTTTGTTTCACCGGCCACAACAGTCGGCGTGCTTTATCCAGACTGACGTTGTCCGGCCAGGAGTTGAGTGGAGCGAAACGTTGCTGGCCGCGACCAGAGCCGCCGCGCCCGTCAACGGAGCGATAGGTTCCGGCGCTGTGCCACGCCAGACGAATGAACAGACCGATGTAGCTGCCCCAGTCCGCCGGCCACCAGGGCTGCGAAGCAGTAAGCACCCCTTTGAGGTCGGCTTTTAATGCGGAGTAATCTAATTTGGCGAATTCTTTGCGGTAATCAAAAGTTTCGCCCAACGGGTTTGAGCGATTTGAATGCTGGTTCAGCAGGTCAACCCTGAGCTGGTTAGGCCACCAGTCACGGTTATTGGTCCCGCCGCCAGAAGCTTTATTGGTGTTTCCTTCATGGAAAGGACATTTACCGGCACCGGCTTCTCTGTCTGCTTCAACAATTGGCTTTGCGTCGTTTGCTTCTTCGTCAATAGAACTGCTCATGCTCACACTCCTGTTATGTAGTCTCATTGCTACTCTATACGCGGTTTTAAACAACTCACATCTGAATCACCCTATGTATTTGATAGACTTTGCCTTCGGACTTATGCGCGATTTTTGCGGGCTTCATCACCAAAATACTTTTAGCACGGATTAATTCCCACTCTGATTATAGAATAGCCACTTAATCACAGCGGCTTCTCTGTCAGTGTCGCAAAATGAAAAAAGCCCGCCTGAGTTTCCCCAGGCGGGCTTTTGTTTTCTTAAAACTTTGTTCAGCGGTTACTCACGCCAGCCCATTGCAGGCGCAACGTGTTTGAGAATCGATTCAATCACATGCACGTTGTAATCCACCCCGAGCTGATTCGGCACGGTGAGCAATAATGTATCGGCTTCGGCAATCGCTTCATCCTTTTTGAGCTGTTCGATCAAAAACTCCGGAGAAGCCGCATAACTGCGCCCGAAAATTGCCCGTGTTTTCTCATCGAGGAAACCGACCTTATCACCGTCGTTACTGCTGCCACCAAAGTAGGCGCGGTCACGATCATCCATCAGGGCAAAAATGCTGCGACTGACTGACACCCGTGGCGTACGCGTGTGTCCCGCTTCGGCCCAGGCTTCGCGATAGGCGCGAATTTGTTTCGCCTGCTGAATGTGGAACGGCTCGCCGGTTTCGTCATCTTTCAGCGTCGAGCTTTGCAGATTCATGCCCAGTTTCGCCGCCCAAACAGCGGTGGCGTTTGAACCCGCGCCCCACCAGATACGATCACGCAAACCTTCAGAATGCGGTTCCAGACGCAGCATTCCCGGCGGATTTGGAAACATCGGTTGCGGATTCGGTTTCGCAAAACCTTCACCACGCAGCGCATCCAGCAGCACTTCGGTGTGACGCCGCGCCATATCCGCTTCCGTCTCCCCTTCTGCCGGCTGATAGCCAAAATAGCGCCAGCCATCGATCACCTGTTCCGGCGAACCACGGCTGATACCCAGCTGTAAACGCCCGCCGGAAATCAGATCTGCCGCGCTGGCGCTTTCCGCCATATACAGCGGATTTTCGTAACGCATATCAATCACGCCGGTGCCGATCTCAATCTTGCTGGTCTTCGCGCCGACCGCTGCCAGCAGCGGGAACGGTGAAGCGAGCTGACGGGCAAAATGATGCACGCGGAAATAAGCGCCGTCTGCGCCCAGTTCTTCTGCAGCGACTGCCAGATCGATAGATTGCAGCAAAGCATCCGCCGCCGAGCGGGTGCCCGACTGAGGGGATGGCGTCCAGTGACCGAATGATAAAAACCCAATTTTTTTCATCGTAAATTCATCCTAAAAGTGCAAAGCGATGTGCCAGCCCGCTCTTTTGAGGACTGACGCAGTGATACGTTTACTTTACGCGCCTCAGGATGAGAATAAATATCAGTTGTTTAACAAAGCGGTTCAGTTTATTTGAAGGACATGGGGCATTTCTGCTTATTTTTTAATAACCTGAACAAAAACTCTCCCATCGAAACGCAGAAGTAAAAAAACCGTTGCTCCCGACTTCATCCCCCGTTATTATGCGCCCCGTTCACACGATTCCTCTGTAGTTCAGTCGGTAGAACGGCGGACTGTTAATCCGTATGTCACTGGTTCGAGTCCAGTCAGAGGAGCCAAATTCTTATTTTCATGCCACTTTGCGAATCCCTATATGATTCGAATTCAATGAGTTAGCGTGAAAAGTCTTCCCGATGCATTTTCAGTTTTCCCTCCGCATCGGGAGAATTTGGTGGTCAGATTTGGGGTCATGTTGGTTCGATGACGGAGTGACCCCCAAATGTCTCTTAACGACACAAAAATCCGCAGCTTAAAACCATCCGCTAAACCCTTCAAAATTTCCGATTCCCATGGTCTGTACCTGTTGGTCAATCCAGGCGGTTCACGTCTCTGGTATCTCAAATATCGTATCAATAGAAAAGAATCTCGCCTTGGCTTAGGCGCCTACCCTGACGTGTCTTTGGCTGATGCTCGTCAACAGCGTGATGGTATCCGTAAACTCCTCGCGCAAAATATCAATCCAGCACAACAGCGCTCTGCTGAAAGAACCACTTCCACACCAGAAAAAACCTTCAAACATGTGGCACTGGAGTGGCATAACAGCAACCGAACATGGTCAGAGAACCATGCAACCCGTCTGCTTGCCAGCATGAACAATCATATATTTCCTGTGATTGGACACTTGCCGGTAACTGAACTGAAACCTCGCCATTTTATCGACCTGCTGAAAGGCATTGAGCAAAAAGGTCTGCTGGAAGTCGCAGCACGTACCCGGCAGCATATGTGCAACATCATGCGTCATGCCGTACATCAGGAGTTGATAGAGCATAATCCTGCAGCAAATCTGGACGGTATCATCGTCCCTCCCGTTAAACGCCACTACCCTGCCCTTCCGCTGGAGCGACTGCCGGAACTGTTGACACGCATTGAGGACTACAAGCAAGGACGAGAGTTAACCCGCCTGGCCGTATCACTTACCCTTCACCTATTCATCCGCTCCAGCGAGCTGCGCTTCGCCCATTGGTCTGAGATCGATTTCAAAAATAGAATCTGGACCATTCCTGCCACTCGCGAGTCCATCCCCGGTGTCCGTTACTCTGGGCGTGGTGCAAAAATGCGTACTCCACATATCGTTCCACTCTCCTGTCAGTCCATCGCTATTCTGAAACAGATACGGGAAATATCCGGTCATCAGGTGCTGGTATTCCCCGGCGATCACAATCCGTATAAACCGATGTGTGAAAACACGGTCAACAAGGCGCTACGCCTGATGGGCTATGACACAAAAGATGAAATCTGCGGCCACGGGTTTCGGGCAATGGCCTGTAGTGCCCTGATGGAATCTGGCCTATGGGCACAGGATGCGGTTGAACGGCAGATGAGTCACCAGGAACGCAATAGCGTTCGAGCAGCCTACGTCCATAAAGCAGAATATCTCGATGCCCGTAAAGCGATGATGCAATGGTGGTCGGATTATCTGGATATGTGCCGGAAAGTGTATGTGCCACCTTATATTTGTGGAAAGGAAATCAGTTGCACAATGGGATAACTGGCCTGGCAAAATAAAACCCAAAAAATAGCCGTATCAGTCTGTACTGATACGGCTATTTTTCTAGTTTCAGTGCGGATAAATTGTTAAGCCGTTATGAGCATCGTCAGCCAGACTGTCCTGCGTGAATCGAAAGTGTGAAGTCCGCTTCTCATACAGAACTATCCACGGAAACGTATTAGGTCTGTTATGAGCGAAAAGCGGACGTTGGAAATTGAGTTGCCTTGGCTATTGCTAGCATTGCCGTGTGTTAGTAAACGGAGAGTAGGTCACGTTTTGCCATTCCGGTCAGTCCGTTTTTAAAAGAATGAGTGAGCAATGATTCAACTGTACCAGGCTGGAGCAAGCCTGATTTTTTCCCATTCTTCAGGGTCATGACCGGGTATTAATATCGCGTTATATCGCTCGGTAAGCTGGCGCAGCTTTTGGACAGACTGAGCGACATCAGTGGCTGACGTCATCAGGCCAGGGAGCGCCCTCTCATGGTAATGATCTAAGGTGTAAGCCGCATCAATCGCTAGCGTAAAATTTGTACCGCTGGATAATCTGATAAGAAAAGATTGATGCCCGGGTGAATGCCCTGGCGTAAAAATGCACTGTAACGTGCCATCACCGTAAAGGTCATAGTTATCCTCAGACAACCCGTTTAGAAAAAACCAGTTGAGCTCAGGATGATCGTAATCGTATCGGCAATAGGCTCCAGATGTAAACCAGTCAGGAGCAAAGGCATATTCATACTCTCTCCTCTGAACCACATGAGTGGCATGTGGGAAGCGACCAATCGCGCCAGTATGATCAGAGTGCAAATGGGACAGTACCACGTAGCGGATATCTTCTGGTGCGACGCCAATCCTTTTAAGCTGCTCCAGACAGCCCTGTTCTTCTGACATTACCGGTTTAAACTGCTCTACAGCGCCTCCCCAATAGGCAAAGGGGTCTTTCAATCCCTCTACAGCCAGACCACCGTCAATCAGGGTAAAACCATCCGGATGTGTCAGAAGGAACCAAGGGACCGGAATTTCATAACTCTCTCCCACTCCCTGATTCATCCGAATATGGTGATATTTACAATGCTGCGTTCCTGACTGGAACATGAAAAGTTTGATATCTGACATAATTATCTCCCACCAATAAATCAATAAAATAGATTCATATTTTGCTTAAATCTTACTTGAGCGTTGAGTTTTCATCATCTCGCAGAAGAACAGTAGATACCTGTATCGAATTACTTTTATCGGTAAAACCAATATAATCGCCAAATGGATCTCTTCTCAGCAATGCGCATATTTATCAGGGTGGTTGAGCGGGGCAGCATGTCGGCTGCAGCCCGCGATCTCGGCATTGGCCAACCCGCCGTCAGTGAAAGAATAGAAAAACTGGAAGCACATCTTGGTACGCGTTTGCTAAGGCGCAATACGCGGAACATGTCTCTGACGCAGAGCGGTAATTTGTTTTATGAGAGAAGTAAAGCGGCGATTCAGGCGGCAGAGCACGCTCTGTCTGTGAATGAAGAAAATCAGGGCCTACAAGGCAAAATCCGTATTGCGGCGCCTTATTCTGCCGGGGAAAGCTTACTGATGCCTGCATTGTTACAGCTTCAGAACGAACATCCGGGGCTGCAGGTCGATGTCATTTTTAACGACCGTGTCATCGATCCTGTCACTGAGGGTGTGGATTTATCATTGAGGCTAGGAGAGGTCTCAGAAGGATTTTTTGTCGCACGTCCACTTGGTAACGTGCGAAGAGTGTTACTGGCCTCCCCTGCTTTGCTGGCTAAAATGGGTTATCCGCACTCTCCAGATGCGCTGGCTGGTTATCCATTTGCCGCTGTTTCTAGCGTATTTGCCAGTAATCGCATTCCAATGATCACCTCTGAAACCCAACTCATTAATGTTCCCGTCAACGTTAAATTTCAGTCCACGCACTGGCGAAGTGTCCTCTCCTATTTATTAGCGGGACATGCCATTGGTGTTTTGCAATTTCCGGTTTGCAGAAACGAAATTGAAAAGGGAGCGCTAATCCCCCTTTTAAGCCACTACCAGATCCCGCCTTTTAGCGCCTGGTTGCTCCACCCACCGGCAGGCATGATGTCATATGAAACGCGAATTTGCGCATCTCTGCTAGAGGGTTATCTCAGAGAGTCTCTGCTTGAGTTGATGTGATACGGTAATCTCCCCGGATAGCGTCCACTCCTGGCACTAAACTGCCCGCATGGGTTTCTTTGGGCAGTTGTGAGCGAGGAGCTGACGTTGGCGAAGAAAAGAATGTTCAAGCCCAGCAATCATGCTAATCGCCGTAAAAAACCACTTTCGCGACTTTATTCCTCGGTTCTGGCACCTTACTCACATCTCAGAGTGCTATCTTCATAATGTTGTAATGGTGAGGTTCATGAGGCTGATTCTTTTGTTACAGATCCCATTTATTCCCTTCCACAGATAGCCTGAACTCAATAGGTTCTCCGCAAATGTGTACAGTTGGAGCACCAGGTTCATTCCATCGAAATAGATTAAGATGCCAGCCGCCCGGTATTAATCTTGAGCAATCAATAAGGCCATCAGCACCATATCTACGAGCAAGGTCAGAGTTTTTCCATGATGGAGGTTCACGATTTTCCTGTAGCGCAGGTATCCAAGGTTTTTTTGAAAGCTCTGGATCAATCCCCAACACACTACTAGCTAGTTCATCATTCTGATCCAAGACAAACGCCTCGTCGATATAGAGTGGAACAACTACGCGTCGAATTCCGTCAGCCCGCATATACCCGGACACAGCCCTTATTGACCATTCTATTTCCGGGCTCATGTAGAGTATAGGCTGTCCAGGGCGATGATACCGTCCGCTACTTTCTGGTTCTGGCAGATCAAGGACATGAGCCAGTTTATCTATGCGTACAGTGCGAAAAAAATATCCACTCATTCTTCTTAAAAATTTCTTGTCGGCCTGATTCATATGACCTCGCAGAATTAACAAATGTGCCTTATACGAAGACGGTAATCTGTCCGATAGTGCATATCCAATGTTACAAAATGTCCACTTCTGGCACGCAGCAGACAAACACGTGACGCTGAAGGTCTGCTGAGAGCGAGGTATAGTCATTCGAACCCTGAGAGTTACACTTTTAAGTGATTCAGGGTATGCGCTTACTGGTTACGAATATTGTGCCAGAATCATATGGTTTGATGATTGCCGCTTTGCTTCCGAGCCAGTAAGTGCTCCACGTTCGCTAACGAATACTCAGGGCATGCAGACAAACTGCTGACTATATTTCTTTCGAAGAGCGTGGAATGCATACCAATCCCCGGTGAAAAGGAGTTGGTTATGACTGCGATAGATCAGTTTGCTGCTCATGTTGGTCTGGACTGGGCGGATAAAAAGCATGATGTTTGCGTTCAGTTTAAAAACGGCGAACGCACATTCCATGTGATTGAACATACAGCAGAAGCGCTTGATGCCTGGCTCAACGCGTTGCACAAACAGGTGAAAGGCAAAATAGCTATCGCCCTTGAGCTGAAGAAGGGCCCCGTGGTATATGCTCTTCAAAAATATCCCTTTATCACCGTTTTCCCCGTCCACGCTTTGTCACCGGCTCGTTACCGGCAAGCCTTCTCGCCCAGCGGCGCTAAAGATGACCCGCAGGATGCAGAACTGGCATTAGAGTTAATGCTGCGTTATCCCCAAAAAATAAAAGCTATTGAACCCGACAATGCGGATATCCGGTTACTCCAGCAACTGGTTGAGCAGCGTCGTCAGTTGGTTGAAGATAAACGCCGCTTTGTGAACCGGATAATCAACACGCTTAAACAGTATTACCCTCAGCCCCTGGAGTGGTTCTCACATCGGGGTAGCTTACTGTTGTGTGAACTGATTATACGATGGCCCAGTCTGCAACAACTTAAACGCGCCAGGCGCGACACGATCCGCAACTTTCTGAATGCCAAAGGTGGCCGCGCAATGGCCCTTACCGAGCAGCGTGTTGCGAGTATTGATAACGCGATCCCATTGACGACAGACCCGAGTGTTATAGAGGCTAATGCTTTGATGGCAACCGCACTGGCGACACAAATTAAAGTCGTGAGTGAAATCATCAAAACCTATGACGAATGAATCGAAACGCTGTTTGACACATTGCCAGATGCGGGGCTGTTCAAATCACTTCCGGGCATGGGGCCGTGTATGGGCCCACGTATGCTTGCTGCACTGGGTGATAACCGAGACCGGTTTAACAGCGCTGAAGAAATTCAAAACTACGCAGGTATTGCACCGGTGACAGAACGAAGTGGCCAGAAATCCTGGGTTCACTGGCGATGGCAATGTGCGAAGTTCGTCAGGCAGACCTTTGTTGAATGGGCTGCCAAGACGGTTAACTCATCATACTGGGCCAAATTGTATTATCAGGGGCAGCGAGAAAAGGGAAAATCTCATCAATCCGCGATCCGGGCTCTGGCATTCAAATGGCTAAGGATCATTTACCACTGCTGGAAGACCAGAACCCGCTATGACGAAGCGAAATATTTGTTGGCACTGGAAGAGCGAAAATCGCCCTTACTGATGCCGTAAAAAACTTGTCGAATGTCTCAGGGCGTGAAGCGGAAGTTACTTTAGATGCCTATTCCTCCAGATGCGACATGACTTGTTTCACGTGTAGCAACTGATTGTAGCGGCCTTCCTTGTCATTGAGCACCGTTATAGCTCAAATGAAACAGTCAGTCATATATATCGGTATTTTTTTTCAGAAGCAAAAGAGCTTCATCCATATGCTTCTTATGAAAGTTAGCCTTCCGCATAAACTCAATGAAGGAATCGGCTTCAAATCGGTTGAAACCATTATCCAACCCATCAAGCAGCCTTGAAAGCTGGGACTGGTTCAGTCGCGCGAGGAAAGCCCGTGCCCTTATTTCAGGAATAGGACGTGTAATATGGCAGGTAGAACACAGCGCCCGAAATGCACTAAGTGGATACTCCCATGGCTCATAACCCAGACTCATCGTCGTGTAATAGCAGTGATGAGCTTCGAGACATACACGCGCTCCACAATCCTCGCACCGGTGTCCAGCCTCATCCTTAACTAGGACTGCTTTCCTTAACCATCTCGGATCCCGAAGTTTGGATGTGTAGGTACCACTTAGCCTGCTGTAATCATAATTGTCAGTAGGGTAAAAACCCAGGCTCCAGCTATACCCCTGTTCATACCAGAAGCCAAAGGACTCAACTAGATCCTCAAATTCGGTTGTGTCACAACCGTTGTTCAATAAACTAAATAACCCGCTGCCGTCAATCACTAGGACCAGTAGTGCATCGTTATGGAGTTTTTCTCCACGGTCGTTCCATTCCTTCTGAGTAAAAAAAGTAGCATCATCAAGCATGCTCTCTTTGATAGCCCATTCCGTAAGGGCATGTTTCATTCTCGCTAAATTTTTAAGCATGTGGGCCTCATAATATATTCAGTTTTGTGAAATTATTATATAACCTTCAGTAGTGAGAAATGGAACCTCTCCGGCATGACAGAATAGATTGAGTTTATCTATATTATTTGCACTGGTATATGTTTCATCTAAAGTAGTAATACATTCTTTGATCGAAAGCTCGGGTATGTCACGACAGATGTCAGCAATAATATTTGTAATGTTATAAACGCATTTATAAATGTCAAACCCTGGATAGTATTTTTTACCTTTATTAATGAGATGTCGCTCTTCAGAAAAAAAAGAATCCCTCTCTGAAATATGCTCAAAGTTATCGATGAACTCTGATATTGCTTTGATCTCCTTTTCTCCAATAGGTCTTTTTTTTGCGTTAACAATCGCTTTAGCAACTACGAATAACGGGATAATAATCATCTCAGAATGGCTAAATGAAAATTCATTCCTAGTATTAAAAACTCTGAATTCATCAACGTCGCCGACGTGATGATGATAGTTTCTGATTATTCGCAGTAATTTAAACTCTGGGTGCTGTGAAATAGTTTTTCCAAACTGCTCACGGACTCTGTCCTGTAAGGAGTGTAAATTATTTAGAAAGCTGAATAATGTATTAATATCACGCTCACCAGTTTTCCTGAAATCTGTGAGCTCACAGCTGCTGTGGAAAAATCGGTCAACAAAAGTGTTCTGCTCCATCATCGTATACCCTAATTGAACCCTATGAACCATTTTAACCCATTACAAAAAACAGTGTTGTTTCTCAGAAGCAACCGAATGCTATCAGTGTAGGCTCAAAGATTCGACCCAAAAAAGAAAGCGAGCACATAAGTCCGTTCTTGACTATGTGTTCTGAGAAGAGTCTGCCAAGACCGGAGCTTCAAACTGATTCTCAGTTGGAGTGGAAGGCGGGTTGTTTGTCCCTGACCGACTAATGCAAGCAATGCTTGTAATGTCTGCTCCTGGCACCGAGCTGCCTGTAAGATGTAATGGTCTAATCAAGCCGTATACTTTGTTAGAGATATGATGGGCAACGCTAACGAGTAAAGAATGCGAAGAAAAACGTTCACCCATGAGTTCAAGCAGGAATGTGTCAATTTGGTTCTGCAGCACAACTGCCCGGAGATCCAGGCAACTGAAACCTATTTTCACTAATTTCAGAAACTTAATTTTTTTTCATTTTTACAAGATCTATTAATCCATTCTTTAGTTAATACTTGGTTTTGTTTGACGCCACACCCTTCGGCATACATAACACCGAGGACTCTGCCTGGGAGAACGCATAATCTTGCTGTGCAGCCAACGCAGTCCAATTATAGGCTTGAGTTAAATCCATCTTCGCACCGAGACCAATCCCATACATCTGGCCTAGACGGGCTTGTTTTCAGGGAGGAGAGCACTCCGTTATTTCCCGTGCTTCATTCAGTGTTCTGAACAGAAAAAAATCCAGTAATTCATTGCGGTAGGTTTGAGAGATAAGCTCTGGCCCATTATCCAGGCGGATCATGGCTGGGTAGCCACGACTTATTCCTACCCTCTCCAAGGCTCTGACTATGCGTTGCGCTGACAGATTAAGATCGATCTCTATGTCCAATATTTCCCAATTAAAGTCATCGACCACATTGAAGTTAGATTTATGAGGAATTTTACAAATCTTATAGCTCGTCGCTGGCTAATGACGCTGTTCTCTGAAACTAAAAGTGAGAGCTGCGTAACGTTCTCTTAACACGACAATTGACGAATGTTTTGCCGTGGGTATTGTCTATATCTTACAAACGAGCAAACAAAACTGATCATATGAGCAAAAACTGAGTATCTAAAACCATAACCCAGTTTGCTTGTCATTCAGTTATCGCTTTCAGCTCTGTCATTTCTTAACGATAGTTCAGAGGTAGTTCAATGAAACAGGACCTTGTTGCCGGTATAGATTCCTCCACCCAGTCTTGTACCGTCATGCTGCGTAGTCTTGAAAATGGCAAGGTGATCGCACAGGCTCGTAAGTTGCATCCACCGACCACACCGCCGTGTAGCGAGCAGGATCCGCAAGCCTGGTGGGATGCATTAGTCTCCGCGCTCACTGAATTAAAACAATGGTGGCCACGTATTGCAGGTCTGGCTGTCGGTGGTCAGGGGCACGGCCTCGTCATGCTTGATAATCACGATCGCCCGCTGCGTCCTGCGAAGCTGTGGAATGACACGGAGTCTGGACCGCAGGCGCGTGAATTGTGCGAGAAGATTGCTCCGGAAGAATGGGCACGCCTGACGGGTTCCGTTCCGGGGCCGGCAATGACCATTTCTAAACTGGCCTGGACAGAACAAAATTATCCGGGGCTGCTGGAAAAAGCCCACCGCATCATGCTGCCGTTTGATTATCTGGTTTACCGTCTGAGCGGTAGCTTTGTGTGCGAGCGCGGCGGGGCATCCGGTACGGGTTACTTCAACCCCTTCACCAATAGCTGGGAACCACAGCTGGCAGCGGTGGTTAACAGTCAAATTGACTGGATTTCCCGCTGGCCCACTATCATCCCGTCGCATCAACCTGCAGGCGTGGTGAAGTTGATGCCTGAGCTGGAGGAACTGGCGGGTGCAATCGTGGGTGTCGGGACCGGCGATAACATGTCTGCCGCGTTAGGGATGAACCTGAAAACCGGTGATACCGGTATCTCTATCGGGACCAGCGGTACGTTGTATGGCATCACCAATAAGGGGATTACCGACAGCACCGGCACCATCAACGGTTATGCCGATGCGGCCGATCGCTTTATCCCCATGATTACTACACTGAACTCCGCCAAAGTCACCGATATGTTTCGCAAAATGCTGCGCGTTACCCCTGACGAATTCGACGAGCTCGCGCTGAGTTCACCACCCGGCGCCAACGGTCTTCAGCTTGTTCCGTGGTTGGACGGCGAGCGCACGCCCAACCTTCCTGACGCCACGGGACACATGCGCGGATTACGTACCACCACAACGATGCAGGATATGGCTCGCGCCACCGTGGAAGGCGTGCTGTGCGGTCTGTTGGCGGGCGGTCTGGCACTGAAACAACACGGTTTCACTGACGACGGTCGCATTATTGTCACCGGCGGCGGCGCAAAGTCACGAGCCTATCGTCAGATTCTGGCTGACCTGACGGGCAAGCCCGTTTGGATTTCTCCGGTGGGTGAAACGGCAGCCGCGGGTGCAGCCATTCAGGCTGCCGCTGCCGTGCTGGGATGCACAAATATTGAAATGGCCGATCGCTGGAGTGTGCCGCTCGAGAAAGTCGCCGAGCCACAACAAGATGCGCGCCATGTCCTGGACGCTTACGTTACCTATGCCAATGCATTATCAGGAGAGCTGCAATGAGTTCAATAACTACCCCTGCAAAAATCAAACCACCTAAGCAGCCGCTCAAAGTCCCTGCAGAAGCGGGTATCGCCGTTGTTTTCTTACTGGTCATGCTGGGCGGGTTTATCGCCACGCCTAACTTCCTGACCGTTTCGAACATGATGGTATTGCTTCTGAACGGCGCGGTCATCGGCTTCCTTTGCCTGGGACAATCCTTTGTCCTGCTGACCGGGGGTATCGACCTCTCCTGCGGCTCCATCGTGGCGATGACCTGCGTGGTTGCAGCTTTGCTGATGGAGAAATTTGGCATTCCGTGGCAGCTTGCCGTACCCATCGTGTTGGCGGTGGGTGCGCTGAGTGGGCTGGTAAATGGTCTGATAATCGAACGCACCGGCGTGCCGCCATTCATTGTCACCTTTGCGATGATGGGGGTTGCGGCATCCATACCACAAATTATCACCGGCGCCGAATCGATACGCGTGACGCAAATTGGTTACAGCCTCATCGGTCAGTCAAAACCGCTGGGTATTCCGTTCCCTGTCATAGCGCTGCTGCTGGCTATTGTTATTGGTGTCATCTTCCTGCGCCGCACCATCACCGGGACTCACATCTATGCGGTAGGCGGTAACGCAGATGCTGCACGCTTATCGGGGATCAGCATTCCACGCATCACCCTGTTGGTGTATGCAATTTCCGGGCTTTGTGCGGCATGCGGCGGCCTGATTTATGGATCGCGTCTGATGACGGGCTATCCGACGGCGGGCCGTGGTGACGAACTGTTCTTCTCAATAGCGGGTGCGGTGGTCGGTGGCGTCAGTCTGTTTGGCGGCACTGGCAGCCTTATCGGCGCGATGATTGGCGCCATGCTTATTGCCTCAATATCGAATCTGATGAACGTGCTAAACGTCAGTGCCTACTGGCAGCCGCTGGTCATCGGCCTGATCATCCTGTTCGGCGTCACCTTCGATACCTTACGTACCTCGAAAAAAATCGTGATCCCCTGGCTCAAAGTCAGGAAGTCACGCAAAACACAACAATAACGCTTCTTAAACCCTGACCTACCTATATCCAGGAGATAAACATGAAACTCCGTACCACAATCACCGCAGGTGCAGCGATAGTCGCACTGTCCTGCATGCTCGCCGGCTGTAACCGTGAGGATACTGAAAGCACCGTGGGTGCCGGCAAAAAAACATTGGGCGTTACGCTGCCGAACCTCACCAACCCTTATTACGTTGCCATGAAAAAAAGCTTTGAAGACAATGCAGCGGCACAGGGCTTGAACGTAAAAATTTCGATTGCTGATAATGACGACGCCAAGCAACTTTCGCAGGTGCAGAACTTCATTGAACAGAAGGTGGATGCGGTCGCAGTGAACTGCGTCTCCTCAGGCCCGTGCGTGTCGATCATAAACCAGCTTAATCAGGCAAAAATTCCGGCGTTTGCCATCAACATCCTTCCGGATACCGAGGGGATGAAGCAGCAAAACGTCACGCTGGTTCAAGGTGTTCAGACCGATCAGCGTGAAGGCGGCAAGCTCATTGGCCAGCAGCTGTTGAAAGACATTGGTGAAAATGGCACTGCAACAGTGGGTATCGTGGGAGAACCAACATCCATTGCCGCAAATGCACGTGATGAAGGCTTCAAGGAAGCCGTGGCATCCAACAAAAACATTAAGTTCGTCGCGCTGGTCAATGGCAAAGTAGAAGAAACAACCTCCCTGAAAGTCACCACTGAAATGCTGCAGGGCAGGCCAGAAATTAACGTCGTGTACTCAGACACCGAACCTTCCGCGCTCGGGTCACTGGCGGCAATCCAGCAACTGGGGGTCAGTGACAAAGTGAAGCTGTATGCGTTTGTGGATAAAGAAGGCGTCAAAGCCGTTCAGAACAACAGCATATTGAAAGCCGGTGCGATTCAGGAGCCGGTTAAACTGGCTCAGTTGCTGGTTGAAAATGCCAGGAAGAGTCTGAACGGTGAACAGGTTCCAGCCATGATCAACAACCCACCGCTGCTGGTCACCAAAGACAACGCAGCATCGGTAATGGGTTCAGCATACTGACTTAAGTGAAAGGCGAAGAATGATGAATTATGTGGCGAAGCAGGTCAAAATCGGTTTTTCGGGTGTGCAGGTTCTCCACGGTGTGGATTTCAGCGTAAAGCCTGGCGAGATCCACGGCCTCTTTGGCCATAATGGAGCGGGTAAATCAACGCTACTGAAAATCCTGGCGGGCGTTAACACGCAGGATAGTGGAGAGCTGATGATCGGCGAAACGCCGGTGCACCTTGCTTCGCCACGGGATGCACTCAACAAAGGTATTGCTTGTGTGTATCAGGAACTCCGTCTCATTCCCGGCATGAGCGTCTGGCAAAACCTTTTTCTCGGACGTGAATGTCGTAAAGGCAGTGGCTTTATAGATGATGCAAGTATGATCGCGCATACCGAGAAAGTACTAAATGATTACCATCTGAGTTTCAGCGCTACCGCGCTGGTCAAAAATCTGTCACATCCTGAAAAGCAGATGCTGGAAGTGGTTTCTAACCTTGATCGCGACGCCCGTTTTCTTTTCCTCGATGAACCGACAACCGCGCTGGAAGGTGCGCAGGCAGAAGAACTGCTGCAGGCAGTACAACGTATCGCACGCGAAAAGCAGATTGGCGTAGTGCTGGTCTCTCATAAATTAGACGAAGTGTTGGGTGTTTGTGATGAAGCGACCGTCATGTGCGGCGGCCGGGTGATTTACAACGAAGGCAAAAAGACGCTGAGCAAAAGCGCCATCATTGACGCTATTGTGGGCGACGCAAATGCCTATCAGGCGCCGTCTAACAGCCGTAGTCTGATACGCGGCGCGATGGGCAAACCCTGGCTCTCGGTCACCAACCTGCAGACTGATCGCCTGAAAGGCATCAACCTTGAGGCATATCGCGGGGAAATTTTGGGTATATACGGGCTGGCCGGCGCAGGGCGAACGCGCTTGTGCCAGACGCTGTTTGGGTTGGAAACCGTTACCGGTGGTGACATCCGGCTGGGTCACAAAGAATACCATCCTTCTTCACCGGCAAAAGCCATTGATAAGGGGATTGCTTACCTGACAGAAGAACGTAAAAAAGATGGCTTCATTCCTCAGATGTCGAGCTATGCCAACGCCATGCTGCCGGTTCTGAAAAAATTCCGTTCTGGCGGATTTGTCAGTCACAGCGCTGCGCGGCAGGCCGCCGCTGAGTTGCTGAGCAAGATGAATACGCTGGGAACGCTGAGCGGACCGATTAAATCGCTTTCCGGAGGCAATCAGCAAAAAGTTCTGCTCGCCAGGGTCATTGCGCAAAACGCCAATCTGGTATTGCTGGATGAGCCGACCAAAGGCGTCGACATTGGGGCAAAAGCGGATATTTATCGCATCATCCATCAGTTGGCAGATAAAGGCTGCTGCGTCATCGTGGTATCGAGCGAGGAAGAGGAATTGCTGGACGTGGCAGATACCATTACGGTGTTCCGACAGGGTAAATGCGATGGTGTGATCATTCCTGCACGCGACCTTAAACCCGCAGATCTTCGCAAAGCCGCATGGGTGCATGCTGAAGCCCAGGCTTAGGGCACTCATTCCCCGGAACAGAACGCATCTCCAACGGCCAGCTTAGCTGGCCGTTTTTGTTTCAGCGTTTAATTAACGTGCCAGCGGCGAGAGGGCAAAAAAAATGGCAGACTTTTACATCTCGGGTATACGCAGAGACAATGCAGGGCAACACATTCAGCACGTTAATTTTAATGATGTGATGTTATAAACGAATGAGCGCTTCCGGCGAAGCGCTCAGTGTCATTACTCAAAATCAGCGTGTCGTTTAAACATGGTTTCACTGGTTTCACGCAGTTGGTCCATGAGTTCAAGCACGATGGCATCGTAGGTGATAAAGCAGAGTTGCTCGAAAGAGGAACCCATTGGCTGCGAAAACTGGCCCAGAGTGCGATCGTTTTCAGTTTTGACAGTTCCCGGTAATACCAGCACGCAGTTGGCCAACTGGCCAATCGCAGAGTCTTTCTTCATGGTGACCAGCGCCACGTCGACACCACACTCAACGGCTTTCTGCGCAAGGCTCTTGAGACTGCCTGTTTCGCCACTGCCTGAACCAATAATTAACAAATCACCCGCTTTCGTATGAGGTGATGAAATTTCCCCGACTACGCTGACCGAAAAGCCTAAATGCAATAAACGGTTAGCGAACGCGCGGATGGCAATACCGCTGCGCCCTGCACCTTGCAGGAAAATATGCTTCGCATTACGGATCTTCCCGATAAAATGCTGTGCCTGATCATTGTCGATATTGAGCGCGTTTTGTTCTAGTTCCCTGAGAATACTCACAGTATTTTCTTGAACACCCATTTTCTTTTCCTCCGGTCAGGCAATTGTACGGCCACCATCCATGAGGATCGTCTGTCCCTGGATGTAAGAATTTGACTTATCAGCAAGGAAGATGGCCAGGTTTGCGACATCATCGATTGTGCCCAGACGACGGACCGGAATTTTCTCCAGTACTGCGTCTAAATCTGCCTGCGTCGGGTAATTAACACGCATCATTTCGCCGGTGTCGATAAGACGCGGCGCGATAGCGTTGACGTTAACACCTTTTGGACCCAACTCCTTCGCCAGACCACGAATAAGACCTTCACCCCCCGCTTTACTGGCCGGATAGCTCACCCCCCCGCCGGTACCTGACAGCGCAGAACCTGAGGAGATGTAAACGATTGAACCCTGGTTAGTTAAGAAGTCATCGTAGAAGGCTTTGACCGTATTGAATAAACCCGTCAGGTTGATTGAGAGTGTTTTGTTCCACTCTTCGAAAGTAATGTCTTTGACTTTATTAGCAAAAGCGACACCTGCGTTCAAAACCAGAATGTCGATACGGCCATAAGCCTCGATAACTTTTCTGCGCACTTCAGCCAGTGCCTGCGGATCAGAGACGTCCGTTTTGACAAAGAGCGATTTAACATTGCCAAAGGTCAGTTCTTCCGCAGTTTTGATGCCATTAGCCTCGTTATAATCGACAATGACGGTATGCGCACCGCGTTCGGCGAATTGTTTTGCAATTCCTTTACCAATCCCATGCGCACCACCGGTAATTAGCGCAACTTTACCTTCAAAATGACTCATCGGTTGTTCTCCTGAATCTTTGTACTTAACGTGAGAGAAATCCCCCACGTCTGCGGTCTACATAATGATTACGCGCTCAATTAAGAGCGCGTGAATGTATGTTGGATACTTAATGCATGACAGACTTTAATGCCTGATAGCTTGCTTTAGGGTTGTCATTAAATAATGCGCCACCGACAACAATTAAATCAGCACCCGCCTCCTGTACTTTTTTCGCTATTTCCAGATTAACGCCACCGTCGACTTCAATTTGAATGTGCCGGCCAGCAATCATTTCTCTGGTTTTCTTAATTTTCTCGAGGCTTTTCTCGATGAAAGTCTGCCCGGGTTGCCCCGGGTTAATGGTCATAATCAGGATGTAATCAATATCGTCCAACAAATATTCCAGAACACTTTCAGGCGTACCCGGATTGATGACCACACCGGCTTTTCGCCCGGCCTTTTTTATTTTCTGTAAAATAAAATGCACATGCGGCGTTGATTCATAATGCACTGAGATCATTTCTGCGCCGGTATTAATAACATCATCAATATGTCTTTCAGGGTTAGCCAGCATCATGTGTACGTCGAAAGTCATTTTGCTGGCTTTTTTCATTGCAGAAATTTGATTCGGCCCAAAGGCAATATTATTTACAAAGGTTCCATCCATTAAATCAACATGCAATATTTCAGTGTTCTCTTCTTCTAAAAAACGCAGCTCATCTTGCAGACTTAAGATATTCGCGCCAAAAATTGATGGTAAAATCTGTGCCATGGTAAGCAAACCTCATTTTTAAAATCAATGGAATACAGTGCTCAACCAATACGTCAATACTTCCCACGGGCCAGTCAGTACAAAGTCAGTACCCTGCCCCTGCAAGCCGACGCCTGCGCCATGCAGGAATTGGGTTGCACCCGGAGCCACATACCCTCCTAAATACATCACGACAATACTGAACAGTAAGGTTGAAATAATTGAGCGGATGACGTTTCCGTTGCTGGCCATTACGGTCATGGTTGTCATATAGATGATTGACATCAGAACGCCGATGGGGAAAATCATGATCCCCGGTAAAATCAGTGCGCAAAGCATGGTCAACGGAATGGTGATAACGGTGACGGTGATGGTCGCTGGGTCGCCCAGTGCCAGGGCACAGTCCATACCGATGTTCAGTTCGGCGTCTTTACCCATCTGCTTTTGCATAATCTCTTTGGCACTTTTCCCAATTGGAGACAGTCCTTCCATCAGGACACCCACCACTTTAGGCAGGAGCACCATTACCGCAGCCACCCCCATTGCCATCGGGACAATAGTGGTCACAGGCTGTTTCGTCAGCAGTCCAAGCAGACAACCTACAATGACACCGATGATAGCGGGTTCACCAAACACACCCAGACGTTTCTGTACGCTCTCCAAATCAACGTCGAGCTTGTTCAGGCCGGGGATCAGGTCGATAATTTTATTGACCAGCAGTGCAAAAGGTAATGTCCAGCCTATATGGATCATGGTGGTACAGGTCGTCCCTTCCAGGCCATAATATTTCTGCCAACGGGGAGCAATTAAATCGCCAATAAACAGAGCGATAACGCTAAGTGCGACTGCCACGCCAAAACCGATAAAGAAGCTGTCAAACACGAAATAGGCCAGCGCGCCGGGAACCAGGAAATGCATATAATTCCAGATATCAACGTTCAGCGTTTTGGTTAATTTAAGACGAACAAGTAGCAAATTAAGAATAATACCCACTGGAACAACTAAAGCGGCAAAGGGTGCCACCCATGCAGCCGCGCCCACCGCAGGCCATCCGATATCAGCCACAGTGAATCCGCTTCCCAGTTTTGAATAGTAGGCAATTGCCGGCTGCAGGGACGTACTCAACAGATTAACAACCAAACCTAAACCAATGAAACCGATACCCACGGTGATACCAGACTTAATGGCAGCACCGACTTTCATGCGGAAAACCAAACCCAAAATGAAGATGACAAGTGGCAGGATTGCCGTTGCCCCCATGCTTGTTATCGTTAGCATTATGTTTTTTAACATGTCCATCTTGTCATCCCCTGTGTTTTCTTATTAGTTTTTAGCCAGCTCTGTTAATAAATCCCCTAATTTTTTTCGTAACACAGCTTCATTAATCCCGGTGATAAACCCGGCCACACTCATATGCGGTTTTCCGATATCACCTTTGTAGTTATTCGTGGTTAACACAACATCAGCATTCTGTAATTCAGAAGGAAGTTCTGACATGCTGCATTTATTTATTTTGAACTGAGTAATGCCATATTCTGTACACACGGATTTCACTTCATCAGCAGCGATAGTTGACGTTGCGACACCGCTCCCGCAGGCTACGAGGATATTAATCATCATTATGCTCCTGAACTCTTATTGCATGACGGTGGAAATAAAAAGTGCCTGCGCTTTCTCGGCAGGAAGCTCAAGTAAATTTTGATAAAAGTCTTCCATTTGAAGATTACTAAAAAGGGCCTTCAGCAGTTGCAACTGATTAGCCGGATCGGTAACGACCAGATTGATAATGAGTTTGACCCACAATTTATCGTCGCCATCAGCCTGATCAACCTGAACCGGTTCAGGTAAGCGAATAATATAAATCGACGGGCTGTTGGCCTGGTTGCTGTCGCAATGTGGGATCGCCACAGAATAACCATCAAGCAAAATACCGGTTGGATACATGGCTTCGCGTTCGCGCAGTGCTGCCAGATAGGTCTTTTTCACTATCCCTTCTGAATACAGCTTTTCATGGATGTGCTGCAGCACCTCATCGTAATTTTTGAATGCTGCACCATCTGCAACATTAATAGCGACTGTACTCACCTTTTCACCTCGCTTTTTTGCTCATTAGAGCAAACATTATCGATCACATGAGCAGTTATAACATGCCAATTTTCCGCGCAAACAGAAAACATGCAAAAGTTATAAGCTGATCACAAAATAAATGCATAAGTGCACGCAAATAATTGCTCATATGAGCAATATCGAGTAATTCATCTTCTAGATCAATCAAGTCAACCGGAGAGGGGAAGTAGAATTTTTATTATAAATCAGACGGATAATAGATTTTTTGAAGGTTTATATATGCGAACTGACCTATGTCAGAGGATTTGGCCATGCTCTGATCTAAGTCATGAGGGTTTACAGAATGACTGATAGCAGTGCCTAATGCATGCCTGAGAGGAAGGTGGTCAAGGGCGCGGGCTACGCCCCTGTTGCTGATGTTCCGGGATCTATTTCAATCAGGAATTGACAAGCTTCACCGCAGTATCGAAGTCAGTGATTAACACATCTAAAAGGCCTGACTTCAGGGAAGCGACGATGCCTTCATACTTCTGTTCTCCCCCCGCCACACCAATCACGGTTTTCGTGTTACGCAATTGTTCGGTTGAAATACCAAACCCAAGACGGCTCATCGGGCTATCAAGGATCTCGCCTTTACTGTTAACGAGAGTAATGCAGACATCCGCAGCGATATCTTTCTCAAACAGATTTTTTTGCCACGACTCGGGAAAAATATCACACAAACTGGATGAGCCCGTTTTCCAGGCGCCAATACCGGTGATGACAACATCCAGCTGAGAATAATATTGTTGGGTATCCACCACAGCCGGATCACTGGCCAGTTTTTGGGCCAGGCTTTCATCATCCACCCACATCGGCACATACATAGGATGTGCCTTGCCCTGAGAGATAGTCGACAGTCTGTGGATAAGGTCGATCGGGCCCTGGCTAAATTCAATGCCCGGATGAACGCCAGATAGCTGCACAACATCTAATGCAGGCAAGCTGGTGAGTTGACTCACTGTGCTGGATAAAACGCGTCCCCAGGCAATACCAACCTTCATTCCCTCAGCGAGATTATTGTTGAGATAACTTGCAGTGATACCCCCCAGCTTCTCATTCAGTTCTTCCTGATTGGACCAGGATTCTGACACGGAAAGCACGATTGCCTTCTGCAGACCATACTTTCCGCAGAGATTAAGTGCGATCTCTTCGTCAAGCAGTTGCTGCTTTGGAAAGAGAAACTTCACATACTCTTCCTTTATTGCCTCATCGATAAGACGCGCCGCTTTAAATCTCGAAATCTCGAGTTCTTCAGCAATCTCAGTTTTGGTCTTCATCTCAACAAAGTAACGTCGGACGACGAGAGAATAGATATAGCGGGGATCGTAACCTGACCAGCGGCTGTTTTTTATACGTTTAGGCATAGAGCATTCCATCTTCATCCAAAGACAATATCAGCTGAGTTAAACTGTTACCCCTGCAATTTACTCATAAGAGTACACTTTTACCTGCTCTTTTGACATGAGCAAATGAGTCTTATCTTTTGGCGGTGTGATAGCTGACACATCTGATGATAATGGGTGAAGAGACCAGAGTTTTTTAGACGGTGGCAAGGCTTTACATTATGTGCTCTGAATCAGTGACGCTGTGGCCTGTGATTTCTGTTTTTTGGCGTGAAACGGGTTACATTGCTCTTGTGTTCCTCGCAGATAAAAATGCCCATCGGGTGCGGCCTGAGTTCCACCGGGACAACCATTCATCCCAGATTTTCCGTTTTTTCCATTAAGACCAGCTCCACCGTTTTGATTACCGATTACCACGGATCCCCCTTTTCCTCCAGTTCCGCCTTTCCCGCCTTCACCTCCCTGACAGGCAAAGGCTATAACGGAAAATCCCGTTAAAAAAAGATAAGAAAACAATTGAGCTCTGTTCATGTCTTTTCTCCAGGTTGCATCGGGTTTCGTTAGTTAGGGTAGCTGATTTACATTTCAATCCGTTCACTTTGCGCTGCGCCATTCTAAATCAGTACAAAACACATAGCGAAAAGATCTGATAGCCACATAAGCACAAGATAAAAATAGGATTTTAAGGGGTGTACTCATAAAATCCCCACATCCATGTGTGAATTTACCCATTTCGCAGCCAGTGACTCAGAAACTATTTACACGCTATAAGATTGGCCATCTGTTCCTGGTCCGGCAGACCGACGATCTGTTGAAGCATGTTGGCGTGGTTAAGATAATAAATTGCTGGCGTACCGCTTGCCCCCACATCTTCCATCAATTTCTGGTTGTATTGGATCTGCGAGAAAATCGGCTGCGGCGTTTTCTCCAAAAGTGCAGGCTTGTTTTTGCCACCCGACAACTCGAAATCCTGCCAGACCTTCGCGGGGTTTTCAGAAGACAATATCGCAGCCGCGTAACGGCCACTGTCGGGCTGCATGACACCCACTAACTGCGTTTTCATAGCGATTTTATTGTCCTTAATATAGGGCTGCACTTCCTGTCTGAATTTTGTACAGTAAGGACAGAAAGGATCGGCAAACACGACAATCTGACAATTTGCATTATTACTGCCTTCCGTGATACCGGCAGCTTTGGACAGTGTTTTCCACATCTCGCGGCCAGCAGGGATGTAAATCTCCTCTTTTATGACCTGTTCACTGAGGTTACTTCCATTCTCATCGTACATATAACCTGATATGGCATGTTTTTTATCGGGGGTCAGATAAATTGTCACCCCCGTTCCCTGATATTTTCCCAACCAGCCCTGAACCCCACCGGGAGCCGTGAAGGGTTTGATTATTTCTATACCTTGTTTTTCCAACTGCTTGATCGGTGCGGGAAGCGCTGCGGGCGTTGCTGCCTGAACCTGCGAGCCGATAAGTGCAGCAGATAACGCGAGGATGTATTTGTTCATTCTTATCCCAGTATAATACGTACTCATTACGGGCCGTTGTCTAACAAACCTCCGGCCCTCCCGTCACGTGCTAAATAGCACTACTCACCATTATCTCATCGTGACAAATTCTTCTGCCGCAGTTGGGTGAATTGCCACGGTATTGTCGAAGTCTCTCTTCGTTGCTCCCATTTTCAGCGCAACAGCAAAACCTTGCAGTATTTCATCCATGCCTAAACCGATACCGTGGATACCGACGATTTTCTCTTCCAACCCCACACATACCAGCTTCATGCGGGATGGCTGGCGATGACGCGTCACGCCGGTGTACATGGCGGTAAAAGATGACTGATAAACTTTCACCTGATCATCACCATATTCCTCACGCGCCTGGGGTTCAGTCAGGCCAACGGTACCTATTGTTGGGTGGCTAAAGACGACTGTGGGGATATTGTTGTAATCCAGATACTCATCCGGCTTGTTGTTAAACAAGCGTTCTGAAAGGCGACGGCCCGCAGCAACAGCTGCCGGTGTTAACTCAACCGCACCGGTATTATCACCCACCGCGTAAACACCCGGCACGTTGGTATTCTGATATTTATCAACTTTGACGTACCCTTTTTCATCGAGTTCAACACCCGCCATCTCAACGTTCAACTTGTCATTGGCTGGCTCACGGCCAATCGCCCAGATCAAACAGTCAACCGTTTGTTCACGACCATCTTCCAGCTTCAGTGTCAGGCTGCCGTCCTGGTTTTTGACCACTGCAGTGGGGATCGCTTGGGTGTGCAACGTTGGGCCTTCGACGTTCATGACTTCAACCAGTGTTTCTGAGAGCAACGGGTCAAAACTGCGCAAAGGCGCATGCTTACGTACGAACAAATGGGTTTTTGACCCCAATGCATTGAGAACACCTGCCAGTTCAACAGCAATGTAGCCTGCACCAACAACTGCAGTGCGCTCCGGTAGCGCCTCAAGCGCAAAAAAACCATCTGAATCAATTCCGTATTCCGCCCCCGGTATAGAGGGATGGCTAGGGCGACCACCGGTGGCTATCAATATATGATCAGCGGTAATCGTTTCCCCGTTGACCTCCACCGTATGTCCGTCCACAAAACGGGCAAAACCTTTGATGACATCTACCTTGTTTTTACCCAACACATTTTCGTATGAAGTATGAATACGATCGATATAGGCACTGCGGTTTTTTAGCAAGTTAGCCCAGTCGAGGCGGTTTAATGTGGTATCGAAGCCATAGTCTGGGCCATAAAGATGAATGGCCTCTGCGATTTGCGCAGCGTGCCACATTATTTTTTTCGGTACACACCCCACATTGACGCAAGTCCCGCCCAACTCCCGCGCTTCTATCAAAGCGCATTTCTGCCCATACATCGCCGCACGGTTGATTGAGGCGATACCACCGCTACCACCACCAATCGCGATATAGTCATAGTGTTTCGTCATTTTGTTCTCCAGGCAGCATCGCTGCGGTCATCGTTCAGGTAGCATCGCCAGAACTCGCACTCAATGCCTTGCTTATACGGTTGAGCCCCTCAGCAAGCATAGCGCGTGGACAAGCCAGATTAAGGCGGATGTGCCCGTCGCCGTTACTGACAAACATTTGCCCCCCTTCAAGCAATACACCCGCATGTCTGGCAAAAAAGAGGGTTACTTCTTCCTGATTACTGACATCTACCAGACGAGAGATATCAATCCAGGCAAGATAAGTCCCTTCCGGAATGATAAAACGGGCCAGCGGATGATATGTCCCCAGGTAGTCCTGCAGAAAACGGAAGTTCTCGTCAATGTAGTGCCTGACCTGAGTCAACCACTCATCGCACTCGGACCAGGCGGCCTTGTTAGCCACCAGGCTCAGCGGAGAGATAAAATCATCATGCAGGCGAAGCCATTCGGCTCTCACTGAGGCATCAGGGATCATGATGTTTGCAAGCAGGTTACCCGCCAGGTTGAACGTTTTGCTGGTCGACATGCAGGTGATAATTTTATGATTTTCAGGAAAAATTGACGCGGCGGGAATATGCGTGACGCCCGAGCGGGATAAATCACAGTGGATTTCATCAGAAATAACCCACACATCATGTTTAAGGCATAACGCTATCATTTTCTGCAACTCATCACGTCGCCAAACTCGCCCGGTGGGATTATGCGGGTTACAGAGAAAGAAGGCTTTAATTCGCTGCTGGTCATCGCTCAGGGCTTGTTCCATTGCCTCAAAATCTACCGCCCAGTGGCCTTCGTTATTTCTAAGCGGGCAATCGACGACGCGACGACCGCTATAGTCTCCGGCTTTTTTAAACGGTGCGTAAGAAGGGGTCAGGATGAGGATGCTATCTTCTTCGTGGGTGAGTAACGGCACCAATCGGTTAAGTGCAGGGATAATACCGGGGGAGAAAACAATGCTTTCTTCCTTAAACCGGTATCCGTAATTCCTTTCACACCAGGCCCCAAAAATCTCATAGTAGTCCCTGTCATAAACGCGGGTGTAGCCAAGAATTTTTTTATCTAACCGGGAACGTATGGCTTCAAGCACCGGCTCGGGGGTGGAAAAAGCCATGTCTGCTACCCAGAGGTTTATAAAACCATTGGCCGGTACTTCCGGCGCGGGGCCTTCATGGGCACCAAACATATATTCACGCCAGCCGTCGACGGTTAAGCTGTCTGTCCCTGCTCTGTCCACTGCTTCATCAAAATCGTATTTCATAGAGGTTACCCGATTAGTTTATCCAAAGAGGTCACAGCGTCACTGATTTTGCTAACGATTAGATATTCCATTGCTTTAAAACCTAAAAAACCATTTGTAGAGTGATCAAGTCATGACTGGCACGTTGATATCAGTGCCGTATTTTCTGACCCGGTGCCTTGATCACCAACAGAATGCCCGCAAGGACTGCCAGCGTTGAAAATGCCATTCTGAGGCTCAGTGACTCGCCCAAAAATGTTACGCCTCCCAGCATCGCCAGACAGGGCACACTCAACTGAACCGTACTGGCTGCAACAGACTCAAGACGAGGTAAAAGTGAATACCAGAGTACATAGGCTCCGGCAGAAGCACCGGCACCAGAGAGTATTGCCAGGACAATTCCGATACCGTCGAAGTGCGCTCCCTGGCTAATGAACGGCGACAACACCAAGGCAAAAGGTACAGCAAGGATGAAGTTTGCCGCAGTGGCCTGCGCAGCATCAGGAGAGCGCTTTCCGCAGAGGGTATAAGCCGCCCAGGCAAGGCCTGAAAGCGCCATCAGAACAGCGCTGCCCAAGGGGGGCGCTTTGGCACCAGGTAAGAGAAGAGCAGCCATGCCGGCTACAGCCAGCCCAAGCCCCGTTGCTCTGGAAAAAGACAGCCTTTCCCCATGGAAAAGGCCATGAGCCACCATCGCCAGTTGCACAACGCCAAACAAGAGCAAAGCACCTGTTCCTGTATCCAAATGGATATAGGCAAGGGAGAAACACAGGGCGTAGGCCATAAGAAAGAACCCGCTTTTCAAGCTCCAGACGCCCTGCTTTTTCCCCTCACGTCTCAACAACAGTGGTAACAAGACCACCGCCCCGCTCATCAGGCGAAGGTCACTGAACGTCACCGGATCAATATGTTCGCCTTTCAACGCAATCCGACAGAGCACGGAATTGGCTGCGAATGCCATCATTGCTATCACTATCTTGAATCCAACAGACCGCCCCATCAGCGTGACGCCTCAAAATTAACAAATTACGTGATAATCTATCAATTAGTAGGTAGGATGGCAATATCTACTTATGGCAGCCAGACACTAAAATGGTACGCCTTTTCAGGTCATGCCCGGAGCATTGGCCTTTATCATTGCCAGATTTATGTGAAGCCGTAGACCCGTTACTAACAAAGGAGAACATATGCAAGATTTCAACGTACTGCTCGAAGCAGCATCAGATTATAACGAATTTGTTGGCAGAGGAGCAGAAGAAGACCGCAACGCATTGCGGCATTTTGAGGGGCTTGCGAACGAGGCATTACCTGACGATGTCATCAGTAAGCTCTCGCAACTTCCGGGTTCGTACAGCATTCTGGTAGCTGCTGAAATGTGGTGCCCCGACTGCCATAAAAACTTGCCTGTAATCCATGCCATTGCCGCGTCAACGCCGGCAATACGTCTGGGTATTATCACCCGCGACAAGGCCGAAGCCGTCTTTAAAGCACACTTTGGTGTCGATAAAGTCAAAATTCCGTTTGCAGTGGTACTGGATGAGAACGCGACTCCGCTGGGGCCGTTTATTGAACGGCCTAAAACCGCTATCGGCAAGAACGGAGAAGTGAGCGAGAGTTACAAAAACGGTGAGCTTCTGGTCGATACCGCCCGCGAATTGACTTCAATTTTTCCAGGAAAATAAGAGAGCGTTAAAGTTAAATTAATTGAATCTCAACTTGAAGGTAATAAACCTGGAAGTTGAGCAATGCCAGGGAAATTATAAAAATAAACCATAGCAACAATGCCCTTAGCCCTGCATCTAAGCAGGGCTTTTTTCGCGTAAAGAAAGCATGCTACGCAGTCTTGTATGTGCAACCAAAATGCTACGCCCATTTATTCAGTGGCCAACGACAGCACCTGCAGCTTCACGAAGCTTTACACGCCCTTTAAATGTAAGCAGAACTCCAGGCAACGATAATCCCGGCAACATATTCCGCATCCTGAGGATGCGTCAGAAGATGATCTGCTTCACCCAGTGAGATAAAGCTTTTGGGGTGTCTGGCGGCTTTAAAAATTTTCTCTGCCTGTTCAATCAGCACGGTATCATCATTGGGAGCATGAAAAATCAGCAGCGGCTTGTTCATGGTAAATACCTTCTCCGCTATTTTATGCTCCTGAATGTTATCCAGCATTTGCTTTTTGAGCGTGAATACCCGGCCTGCAAGCTCTACCGGGAAAGCGCCATGGTTCCTGATATCTTCGATATTGTCTTTGAACAACCGCTGTACATGCGTCAATTCGCCTGGCGAACCTATGGTTACGACCGCTCTGGCTTCAGGCACTTTGGCTGCAATAGAGAGGATTGCCGAACCGCCAAGGCTGTGACCAATCAGCAGCGAAGGAGCCTCGTATTCCCGACGAAGATAATCGACCGCGCACAGCAGGTCAGAAATATTCGAGGAAAAATTGGTATTGGAAAAATCGCCTTCGCTGTTGCCTAACCCGGTAAAATCAAAGCGAAGCACCGCAATTGAATTTTCTGTCAGTTTCCTGGCAATGCGTGCAGCACCTTTCAGATCCTTCCCGCAGGTAAAGCAGTGCGCCAACAGGGCAAAGGCTTTTGGATTTTCTGGCAATTCAAGCAACCCGGCAAGTTCCTCACCTTCTGCATTTTTGAAGGTAAATTTCAATTTTTTCATTATGTTAACTTTAAGAATGGTTGAATTACAAGCAAGATGCCTATCAGCCGCCCCATCATGGGGCGGCTTTGCGAGGTTACGACGAGCTTATCTGCGAACGGCCATGATACCGGCATCGACATCCCAGATTGCGCCAGTCACCCAAGAGGCTTTGTCGGACAACAGGAAGAAGATGGTATTGGCCACATCTTCCGGCGTGCCGACACGCCCCAGTGGATGGAAAGCGTTCAGCGATTGCATTGCGCCGGCAATGTCTTCTTTCGCCATGAAGCCTTCATAAATCGGGGTATGCACGATCCCTGGCGAGACCGCGTTCACGCGGATACCCGCACTGGCCAGCTCAATGGCCAGGTTGCGTGTCAAGGCGTGGAGACCGGCTTTGGCCATGGAGTACGCGGAAGCCGGTGAGTCGCCGAGTGCGGCTTGCGCGCCAATGGAGCCCACGTTCACAATCGCCCCTTCACGGCCGTCGGCCAGCATATTCTTCACCACGTCCTGCGTGATGAAGAAGGTTGCCCGGTTCAACATCAGGTACATGTCGTAATCGGCTTCCAAATGCTCGGTAAAGCCTTTCGGCATGAAGATCCCGGCCGCATTGACCATCAGGCTAATATCGCGATGATTAGCATTAATCTCCTGACGAATGGCGTTCATGCCCTCTTCGGTCATCAGGTTTGCCGCAATCACGGACACGGAACCCAGTGGGCTCAGCTCTTTCTGAACCGCTTCTGCCTTGTCTTTTTTATTGCCCGTCAGTACCACGCTGCCACCGGCTTTCAGCACCATACGCGCCGTTTCCAGACCCATGCCGCTGGTGCCACCCACGACAAGCAGTTTTTTGCCTTTAAAGTAATCGCTCATTTTGAACTCCGTTATTTGCAGGGTAGATTTGCCGGCAGTCAAGCAGCCAGCTCGTTCAGATTTCAGATGCTGCAACCGTCAGCGCCGCAGGTCTGGCCGTCGGTTTTTGCCAATTCAGCCGCTTTTTCTTCCCAGATTTGCTTCAACGCGTTCAGGAAGTTGTCCGCAGATTGCGCGCCGCTGATGGCATATTTTTCATTGAGCAGGAACAGCGGGACACCGCTGACCCCGATCGACCGGGCATGGGCTTCATCTTCGGCCACCGATGCACGGAAGGCCTCATTGGCAAGGGCACTCTCAGCGTCGGCTCTGGACATGCCCACTTCGGTAGCTAACGCAATGAGCTCCTGCGGATCGAAAATGGAACGCCCCTCAGTCACACTGGCCCGATAAAACCGTTCTGCCATGGCGTCGCCCATATTGGCGTGACGTGCAGCCGCGAGCAGCGTATGGGCATCTTCGGTATCGCCAAAGAGCATGGTGTCAAAGTTATACTGGAGCCCTTCTGCCTTCCCGGCCGTGCCCACCTGATTCATCATCAGTTCCGCCCCATGTTCCCCGCCAAACTTCTTGTAAAGGGCTTTGCGGAACGGCACGGCAGGCCGGTCGCCGGAAATACGGAAACTGTGGTGGCGGACCACGACCTGTTCCTTGTGTTCAAAGGCGGCAAGGCCCTGTTCGAAACGCTTTTTGGCAATCCAACACCAGGGGCAGACCAGATCTGACCAGATATCTATCGTAATAATCGGCTTAAGGGTTTGCATATTGGCTCCTGAATCCCCCATTAATGTCGTCTGGCGGTGCCTCTTTATGTGGGCACCGCAAATACCACCGGCTTCGTGGCGTTAGTTGGCTTCCCAGGCGGGATAATCGGTGTAGCCTTTTTCCGGCGACCCCGTCACGCCGTAATACGTCGTGCGATCGCTTTCAGCCAGCGGCCAGCCGTTCTGCATTCTTTCGACCAGATCAGGGTTGGCGATGTACGGCACGCCAAACGCAACAAGATCCAGTTCGTCTGTCTCAAGTGCGGTTTCGGCAATCTCGCGGGTGAAGCCGCCGGCGGCAATAACGGTGCCCCCCAGAGTTTTACGGAACGCGGCTTTGAAACCGGCAGGTACCGGTGCCTGGGTATAAACAGGTTGATAATAGAGGTGCACATAAGCCAGCTCACGTTGGCCAAGGGCCGCAGCGATACTTGCCCAAATATCTTCTTCACCTTCATAAGGCGCCAGGTCGTAAATCCGCCCGAACGGTGAAATGCGCAAGCCCACCTTATTGCTACCAATAGCCGCAGAGATGGCATCAACCGTTTCCAGCAGGAACCGCTGACGGTTTTCCACAGAGCCACCGTATTCATCAGTGCGAGGGTTCAGTTCACTGCTGAGGAACTGGTCGAAAATGAAGCCGTTAGCCGCCATGATTTCCACGCCGTCAAACCCGGCCTCCATTGCCAGACGCGCTGAATGGACAAAGTCAGCGGTAACGCGTCGAACTTCTGCGGTTTCCAGCGCACGCGGCTGGCTTGGAACGACAGGCCCCGGTTCGCCAGACCTGGTCAGTGCAAAGACGGTGGTGTTAACCGCTTGTACGGTACCGGCGGAAACTGGCGCGATGTTGCCCGGCTGAATTGAGGTATGAGACATCCGGCCCACATGCCACAACTGAGCAAAAATACGACCGCCCTTCGCATGTACCGCATCGGTCACTTTGCGCCAGCCCTGAACGTGTGCAGCGTTGTAGATCCCCGGGGTATACAGATAGCCGCGCCCTTCTTCAGAAACAGGCATGCCTTCGGTGATAAGCAGCCCCGCAGAGGCGCGCTGGGCGTAGTAAAGTGCAACGACGTCATCCGGCACGTCGTTCATTGTGCGGGTGCGGGTCATCGGGGCCATGACCACGCGGTTTTTTAACTGCATGCCTGACAGATTGTAGGGGGTGAACAACTTACTCATCGTATACCTCGCAAGGCGAAAGTGAGAAAAGCCCCGCTGGGGCCGGAGTTAATACTTAGCGGGCCGGGGAGCTGACGATCGCTTCCTGATGCCGGTTAAGCGTATGGCTGCACTATACCTACCTACTAGTTGATTGGTCAATAGGTAAAAGAACAAATCATGCTGTCCTTTTGTCACCGGAGACAGGCACAGGGAATGCTGTGTAAGGTGAGCTCCCGTCGGTGAGATGGTCGTCATCCTGTGAAATCAGGGAATTACAAATATCATTATTGAGCGTTATGGAGCTAAGACTGGCCGGTTCAGGGCGGCGAGGAGTCTTTCTCTCCCCTTATCATTGGGATATTAATCACCCCGATGGAGAAGAGTAAATGTCCAAACTTCACCTTACTGTTATCAGTACATTATGCCTGGCGTTGTCGAGCCAGGTCGCTTTTTCAGCCAGTTTTACGCTGACAAGTCATGAGCTTGAAAAAAACCGTTTCCCCGCAGCTCAGACCCTGAGTTCACCTTATGGATTTGGGTGCAGCGGTGGAAACCTTGCCCCCTCTTTTAACTGGAGTGGCGCGCCGGCAGGAACTCAAAGCTTCGCTCTCAAAATTTATGATAGGGATGCGCCGACAGGCCTCGGTTGGATCCACTGGCAGGTGGTGAATATTCCCTCATCTCTTCACTCGTTACCGGCTGGGATAACGGCGGATAACAAAAATCTCCCGCAAGGGGCTCTTCAGACCCGGACTGATTTCGGTATCCCGGGTTATGGCGGCCCTTGCCCGCCGAAGGGTGAAACGCACCGTTATGAGATTACGCTGACGGCACTTCGTGTCGACAAACTTCCGGGAATAACGGCGGACTCGACGCCCGCCCTGGTCGGCTTTATGGCAAAAGCGAACTCACTGGGCGAAGCCCATCTTCAGATTACGCAGGGCCGCTAACCGCAGCCAGGTTGCCGATAGCCTGGCCGGAAACCCGGACCAGGCTGGGGCTGAATCCGAAGCGAGTTCGAAATCTGGCGGCGAACTTAGACGGATTTTCATAGCCGACTTCCAGGGATATGCGGGTGACTGAAAGATCGGTCACCTGCAAAAGTGTCAGGGCGCGGCACATGCGAATGTCAGTCACCAGATGGGTGAATGACGTATTTTCGGCATGCAGATGGCGTCTCAGGGTGGTGGCCGACATACCCAATTCAGCCGCCACCTGCGCAGTATTCCAGTCTTGTGATATGTCTGCTGCAACGAGTTTGCGGATTTTTATCGCCAGTCCGGTATGTTGTTTCAGCGCGAAGAAAATTCGGTATTCATCCAGCCAACTCAGCATCTCTTCCATACGCCTGGCCACGATACTTTCAGGTATGTTTTCAGTATCTGTAATGGCCTCCGCAGTGTGATAAAAGGCCTGGCGAAAACTGTTGCCTGGCTCTGCCATTTTATTTGCTTCGTTCATGCTCATACGTGGGGCATGCATGAAGCAGTAGTTTTGGACGAAATCGGCACAAAAACTCAGCCATGATGCTTCGTACGTACCCGTTAAAGGTGATGGTGTATTGATGATATCAAAAGAGTGCCCCTCCCCGATGACCACCGCGTCCCCCGCTTCCAGCGTTATCTCCTCTTGCGCCCAGCGGATTATTTTCCTGCCATGGCGGACCAGGATGATTGTGGGTTCATCTATAGTGATATGGCACATCATCAGGGGCTGCGTATGCAGCACATGCGCTGTACTCCCCACATTAATACGACTGGATAATGTTCTTTCCATCATCGCCTTACGAAAAGGAATAGGCCTGCCCTGTAGGCCGACACTTTATGGATGGGCTTGCTTTTTTATAAAGTAATCCCGATTTTACAATACGTCAGTTTTCTCATTCAGATGGAGTGAAATATCATAATCCTCAGCACGCCGTCCACATAAGATGACGCTTATCCATTGATAAAACATGGCATTATCTTCGCTTAAGCACCTTTCTATCGATGATAGCTTTTTATGTTAATTAAACAAACCAACTAGTAGGTAGAATTACTATCAAGTTACATCCTGCAGGAGTGAATGATGCGTGAATTAACCCTTTACAATGAAGATAATTTTAGAGAAATCGAGAGGCATGAAGGGGTTGCGGTGGTGCGCTTCTCTGCCCCCTGGTGCCCACCTTGTCAGATGAGCGAAGACATTTTTAACCATTTTGCCGAGCAGATAGAAAGCGACGTCAAAGTCGGCAAAGTGAATGTGGATCTGGCACCGGTACTGACCACCAAATATGAAATTTGGGGACTGCCTTCCGTACTGATGTTCAAGGATGGGCAGTTGGTCCAGCGTATACCGGGTGTTAAATCGGCAGGGTTTTATCAGCAAGCATTGTCAGAGCTGAAAAAAGGGCAGTGATGCCCTTTTATCTATGTTTAAAAAAGTCTCTTAGCGGTCTGATGCATCATCGGCAAGCGGTTACCTCTCGTTCAGAGTGATAACCGCTTTGTTATAAAATAACCGACCAGTCTGCTTAGCGTTATTTATTGCGTTGGAAGGCCGGCATCAACGCTTTGTTATGTTCGATCACTTCATCCAATGCATTTTCAAGCAGTTGACCGCTTTTGACTAGGGGATTAATAACCAAGGCACGCCATGCCGTATACCGATTACCACTGATGGCTGCCTCAATGGTCAATTGCTCAAAGCTTTTCATCAGTTGAATCAGACGAAGTACATCTTCCGGGAAAGGTTCGACATTCAGTGGTATCGGTCCAGAACGGGTGATCATTGAACTGACCTCAACCGCACAGTCATCCGGCAGGCCCGCAATCGCACCATCGTTTCGCGTATTGACATGCATGATGATGCGTTTGTCGTTATATATTGCGCTCATCAATTCACATGCCGCATCCGAATAGTACTGCCCTCCCCGACCTTCCAGCGCTTTCGGTTTCTCGGCGAGTTCCGGGTTTCGATAAATTTCGAATAGTTCTCTTTCGAGCTCCTTTACGATCTCACCACGAGTCCCTTCCCCTTGTGCTTCGCCAAGCTCCTGACGGTACATGTCGTCGCTCATGTAGTAATAACGCAGGTAGGGGCAAGGTATCATTCCCATATTCGCCAACAACCGATCCGGCCATTTGAAAGGAGGAATATTTTTAGGCACCAACGGATCATTCCCCTCTGAAATCAGCTCAATGACCTGAGGAAGCTTATCCTTACCCTCATGATAAATATGGCGCGCAAAAATGAAGTGATTAAGTCCCGCGACCTGCATGATAAATTCATTGATATCGCTGACACCTAAAGCACTGGCAATACCCTTTTGCATAATAACAGGCACGTTGCACAGCCCTACGGTTTTGACTGTGCTGTGTTTCAGTATCGCTTCAGTGACCATTCCCGACGGGTTGGTGAAGTTCAGCAACCAGGCATCCGGGCACAGTTGTTCCATTTCTTTCGCTATAGCCAATGCAATCGGGATAGTGCGGCATGCATTGGCAAATCCACCCAGACCATTGGTCTCCTGACCGATCATGTCGTATTTCAGCGATATCCTTTCGTCGCTGATCCGTGCGTCCAGGCAGCCGGCCCTGAACTGAGAACAAACAAAATCGGCACCGAGCAGTGCTTCTGTGCGGTCAAGGGTTTCATAAACCGGTATATCCAGCCCATTTTTTTCCAGCATCCGTCGGGTGAGGCCCGCGATAATCGCCATTTTTTCACGGCCATCCTCAATATCAACCAGCCATAACTCGCGGATCGGAAATTCATTTTGACGCTTGATAATGCCTTCCATCAGTTCAGGTGTGTAGCTTGAACCCGCTCCAATAACCACTAACTTAAGACCCTTCATTAGATATTCCCCTCATCGTTGTTGTCAGGACGTCTGTTGGGCCAATTAAAGAGGACAAGGGGCTTAGTGGACAAACGATCAATTCCGGGGTAAGCATTACTGTAAATAATGCATAAGAGAAAATTAAGAAGGAAAATGATGAATGCTCGCTCAACAGAACATACTGGCACTATTGCATACGTTTGAAACGGCAGCACTGCATATGAGCTTTACTAAGGCGGCGACTACTCTCAATCTGACGCAAGGGGCCGTTAGCCAACGCATTCGTTCTCTTGAATCCATGCTCGGATTCAGACTGTTTATTAGAATGACCAGAAAGCTTCAGTTGACCGATGAAGGGGAGCGTTTACTTGGCGTACTCGCGTTTTCACTTAAACGCATCAGTGATGAAATAGAAGATATTCGCGTGCAGGGGCTGAGAGGAACCTTGTCTGTCGGCCTTCCACCTACCTTCGCTTTTCTCTGGCTGATGCCGCGCTTACCGGTATTTACCGAACGGTGGCCGGGGCTGAATATCAATTTCAGAGTGAGAGCCGGTCTGGTAGATTTTAATCTTGAACGGGTAGATGTCGCTATCTACTACAGTAATCTGAAATACCCCGATCTCTACTGCGAACGGTTATCTGAAGAGACGCTGGTTCCCGTCTGTATTCCATCTCTTGCAAAAAAAATCAGGCAAGCAAACCATTGGTTAGCTGAAGTCCCATTCATTCATACGTCTGAATCCGTTGACTCCCAGAATGTTTTTTCCGAATGGCGAGAATGGTGCAGGGAGTCTGGCAAAAACCTGCCTGTTGAAGATAATTTTTTGAGCTTCAACAATTGTCAGATGTCTATTGAAGCGGCACTCAATGGCGGCGGTATCATCATGGGCAGAAAACGACTCATTCGACATTACCTCGATGAGGGCCGACTGATTGCCCCTTTTGAAATAGAAATACCCGCCGGGCGAGGATATGACCTCATTATGCCACGAGAAAACCTTAACCGACCGGGCGTTCAGGCTTTGGCCGAATGGGTAAGAAATGTGTTTAACGAGGAATAAAGTCTGTTTTCGTTCTGATAAAGGGCAATGTAAGCCATATCAGACCTAATGCCAGAGAGCATGATGAAAATGTATGTCAGAAGTGAAAAAAGGGCAGTCATGCCCTTTTATATTTTCAACGCGATAACTATTGCGCTTTCAGTTGCTTAATCGCATCCAGCGTACGTGCGGAATAGACAACGGCAGCGCCTGCATTCAGGTTGATTGCCACACCCAGGGCTTCAGCAATTTCTTCTTCTGTGGCGCCAGCTTTAACGGCAGCTTCGGCATGGACGGCGATGCAACCATCACAGCGAGTCGTCACCGCACAAGCCAGTGCAATCAGTTCACGCACTTTCGCGCCCAGGAGGTTGGTCTTATTGCCGGCGTTGCCCAAAGCCATGACGCCTTTTAGTGTTTCCGGGGTCAACTTACCCAGATCACCAACACGTTGCATCACTTCTGAGCGGTATTCATTCCAATCTAACATGGGGTCATCTCCAGAATTATTTTCTTTTAACAATCATTAGGATCTGTTCAAGCGTATCGTTGAAAAGCTCAGGCTTATTAATCGCCCGGGAAACAACGCTAGCGCCCTCGCATAAATTCAAAATAAGCAGAGCCATTTTTGATGGCAGCAGGTCAGCAGTCAGCTCCCCTGCATCAACACCACGGCTGACAATCTTGGTCAACCAGGCAATCTGCATATCGAAATATTCGGTCGCCTGTACTCTGATATTCGGTGGCAGATTGGCCATTTCCGAAGACAAAGCACAGCACAGCGGCATACGCGACGTGCGATAGCTTTCGATGAAAAGCTCTACATAGGCGGTAAGCATCTGCGCAACCGTATTCTCCGTCGCTTCAATCTGTTCAAATCGGTTTTTGGTATCGGTATGGGCCTGAATCACCACTTGTTCGCCCAAAACGTCTTTTGTTGGGAAGTGGTGATGAATACTGGCCTTGGTGATACCAATGCTCTTTGACAAATCAGCATAGCTGAATGCAGAGTAACCCCGTTCGCGCATCAGATGGTCCGCTTCATTCAGAAGCCTTTCTCGTGTCATGACTGACATATAATCCTCACAATTATAATCTACTAGTTGGTAGATATTATCTGCGCCTGTTGTTCCCTGCAAGGGGACATCAGTTCACAACAGCGATTTAACCTTCTCTGATAACGCGTTTTGGTCGGGGTTAATAGCCATCAGGCATTTCCCTCTCTGAGGTTTACCTACACCAACCGGGTATCAATACTGACCGGGTTCGCCAACGTATCGTGGATCGGCGAGCTTTCTGGCAGTGCACGAACCATTTCTTCAAGCTGTTCACGGCTGGCGGTCGGACTGGAGAGCTTAACGCCAACACGGATCGCTTTCGCCCCGTTGCGAACTTTTTCGTCAAGACCCAGGAAACCGTTCAGATTAATGTCGAAGTTCAGGTCAAGTTCAATACCATCAAGCTCAATGCCCTTTTCTGCCGCCATCACAGTCAGAGTCGCGGTATAACAGCCGGCAAGTGCCTGCAAAATGTACTCAGCTGGGCCCATACCGCTATCAGTACCCGATAAATCAGCAGGTTCATCGCCAACATTAGCAAATTTTCCGGAGCGACTGGTATCAACCTGGCCGTTCTGGATAGTCGCATGAGTTTCCACACGGACGGATACCCCACCGTTGGATTTACTCTTCATGTTAAAGGTGAGATTGCCCAGCTCTGGCTGCTGGCGAATAGCTTCTCGTGTACCGCGAATAACATTAGCGTCAGCAAAAGGTTTTTTTGAATTAGTCATGACAACTCCTGAAGTGTCGAGTGATCTCAAAGATAAGGTTGGTGCCAAACGCAATCAACCTACTAGATGGTAGATTACTTTAAGATTGAGGTGTTGTCTACCACTATGGGGGCAACTTCTTAAGATAGAGCTACAAACAGGGACGTAAACGCTGCGATATCTACATTATGCGATGTATCGTGCTGACGTCCGAGTTCGGCATCTTGCTAAGCATCTTAATCGCTTGTGAGCTATGACCTCCTGACGGCATAGAATCTATGCATCTTTAACAGTACCCAAGTATAGAAGCATAGTTTTCAGTAATTATTGAGTATGAAGGACTGATCAAAAGAAACAATATAGGCAATCATCATAAAAGTTATTTCTCTCGTACTAAATAACCGTTATAGACTGAAATCACAGAACGATTGACCGAAGTGAAATCAACATTCAGCAATTCAATTAGCGGGGGAGCGACCATATGGAAATCCACAACCGGACTCCAAATGTATATGACTTGCTTGAAATAAACAAAATTCTACTTTCAACTTCAAATAATGGTGAGTCATTTGAGAAAGACTTACATCTCAATGGATTCATAGAAAAACCATGGGGATATGAGTATAGAGTTTATTGTGATTCTATTTTTGATGTATGGCGCCTTCATATATCAAAGAATCAATCCACGTCAATGCATTGTCATATACTCAAAGACACCGTCCTTATATGCCTACATGGTGATGGCGAGACCAGATTTCTTGATGGTACACATCAGGCGTTAAAATCTGGGGACAGCATATATATTGCAAAAGGTGTATTCCATCAGACTATTTCGGGAAAATCAGGCATCGAATTAATCGAAGTTGAAAATCCAAGAAACAAATTCGACTTACTCAGACTTAAAGATAATTATGGCCGGCAAAATATGGCATATGAAAAGAAATCACAGGAACATGATCTTTTACCTCCTTTGCAACAGATAGCTGCAGGCACATTGATCAGAGAACATGACCTACACAAATTAGCATACTTTTCCGTCAAAAATCTTGATAGAAAAATGTTGAATGACGAGGATGATTTTATTTTTATTTCATTAGATGTAAAAAGCCATCTAATGGGAAAGATCCATATCCTACGAGCTAAAGATGCCATCTCAGAAATGTACTGTGGTCAGACTGTATTTTTAATTAACGTCCCGTAACGCAATAAGAAGGAAAATAACATGTCTAATCCGACACGAGTAGTGATAATCACTGGTCCAGGTTTTCAGGATCACGATGTAGTTTATACTTACTATCGTTCTAAAGAGGAAGGATACGATATATCTATTGCAACAAAGGATGGAAGTGCAGTGACAGGGAAATATGGCATCACTGTTCCTATGGATAAAAGATCCAAAGACAATATTAATTTTGATCAACTCAACGCCACTGATTTTGATGCTGTTATTCTCACTGGCGGTCATGAAGCGCCTGATAGAGTTCGCCAAGATCAGAGAGTTAAAGATTTTCTAAAGCAGATGGTAATACAGGGGAAAGTTGTGGCTGGGCTCTGCCATGGTCCCTGGATTATGATTTCTGCCGGTATTCTAAGAGACAAACTCACCTGCGCTTATGTTGGTCTGAAAGACGATATGGTTAATTCCGGCGCCAATGTAATTGAAGCAGATGTAGTTGTCGACGGGAATATCATAACTTGCTCCTATTATGCTGAATGTGGAAAATTTATGCGTCAGACATTCGATGCAATAGATAGATGGAAGCGCGGCGAAACTCTTAAAGAACCGCTGGTGGTATAATTCGATGTTAATAGCAATGGATTTCGACGGGGTCGTGGTTGATGGAGTAGACGAATGCATGCTAATTACATGGAATGTATTACATGACAAACCTCTCAGTGATTTTAACCAAGATGTACTTCAAAACATCCCACGCCTGATGGCTAAACGATTCAGGAAATTAAGGAATTTTGTACGCCATGACGGTCACTTTATTGCCTCATTCACTGAATTTGGTAATGAAGCTATAGATAATGACAGATTCACTGCTATATATGAATCAATTCCAACTGAAGATAAGAAAATATTCAGGGATAAGTTCATCCATTATAGGAAGCTGGCAAGAAGTCTCTACCCTGATTTTTGGGCTGAACTACACCGTCCGCTATTGGATGTTTCAAATTTATTTGAAACAGCTAATGATATCTATATTGTATCAGGAAAGGATGAAGAGTCTATATTATACATTCTAAGTAAATATGGTTTAAACATACCCGCGAATAAAATATATGGGAGGATGACTGACAAAAACAAGACTCTTACCTTGCTAAAATCAATAGCCTTCGATAAAAACGAGGATATTCTATTTATTGATGACAATATCCAAAATGTTATTGATGCATTAGATCATGGCATTCAATCATTTTGGGCTAATTGGGGATACAACATCCCTGAGCATAAATTAATGGCACTTCAAAAAGGAATTAATGAATTAGATACCGAGGATCTCTTGAAATTAGTCAAGAAAACCTCTTAACGCAATATTATTTCAATTTTTTCTGTATGAGGAGTAATAACTCATGGCGAAAGAAATACTATGTGGTTTTGGAGTGGGTGTAGATGCCGTTGCAGGCTGGCTATCTTCTTATGGGGGAGAAGATTCTCCAAGCGATATATCTCGCGGTATGTTCGCTGGCGAAGTAGGTACTCCACGTCTTCTGAATCTATTTGACCAGTTTAATATCCCCACCACCTGGTTTATGCCTGGTCATTCCATCGAAACCTTTCCTCGGCAAATGGAAGCAGTTGTCAATGCTGGACATGAGGTAGGGGTTCATAATTACAGTCATGAAAACCCAATATCTATGTCGCCTGACCAAGAAAGAGAAGTCCTTCTAAAAGGCATTGACATGGTCACAAAATTAACAGGGAAGAGACCTACTGGGTATGTCGCTCCATGGTGGGAATTTTCTCCTGTAACCACAGATCTTCTATTAGAAAATGGCATCAAATATGACCATTCACTAATGCATCATGATCATCAGCCTTATTATGTCAGGAAAGGTGATTCCTGGACCAAGATAGATTATTCCAAGACACCGACCGAATGGATGAAACCGCTGGTACGCGGAGAAGAGACGGACCTTATTGAATTACCCGCCAGTTGGACAATCGACGATATTCCTCCTTTCATGTTCATGAAAACAAAACCCAACAGCCAAGGTTTCATGAATCCCAGGGACATCGAACAGTTGTGGAGAGATCAATTCGATTGGGTCTACCGTGAGCATGAATATGCGATCTTTACTTTTACGATTCACCCGGACGTATCTGGACGCCCGCACGTATTAATGATGCTCGAACGCCTCTTAACTCATATGCTTGGTCATCCAGGGGTGAAATTCCTAAAATTGAATGACATTGCAGATGACTTTGCCAAGCGATCTCCACGGATAAAATAATGACACGGCAGCCGATGAGGCTGCCTGTTTTATGTATCTCAAACCATAAATCCGCTATTTTTTGATAGTTCGAGAATTCTGTCTCTTATTCCTGAAACGAGTGGGTTACGTAATGAGCTATCAATCCATACCAAATAGATTGAATTTATAGGGAGTCTCTCATGGACATTCACTTCAACGATCTGACCTCCTGCTATGCTTTGGGCGCATAAATACTCAGGCATCACAGTCCAACCAATATTTTCTCGGATCATTCTTTCTAAAATCCGCAAATCCGGTACAGTAATAGACGGACGAAGCAGTGCAAAAAATCGCGAAGAATCCTGGAAAACTTCCCTTATCAAGGGTAACTGTTCATCGTAAGCTATTAGAGGAAGCTTCGACAGCGTATCAATCACGTCCTCGTTTTCTTTGAAGTTGTCTGCTATGAGTGACGCTACCACAACTATTAACTTTTCCATTCCAATTTCAGCATATCCAAATTTTTGTTTATCCGGCATAGAAGTTGTGAAACCTAGTTGACAACTTCCGTCCAGAAGACAGCTGTATATGCGCTTCCTATTTCCTGTCAAAACTTTAAATTTAATACCTTCATTGAATAATATTTTCACCAAGTACGGTAATTTTGACCACATTAATTCTGCTGGCCCGATGAAAGATACTGTCCCCGAGGACTTTCTTGTACGTGATCTAAGCATCGACAACTTCAGTTCAATCGTTTCTAAATCTGAAGCCACCAATCTCGCCAATTCCTCCCCATCCACTGTAGCCACCACACCATGTGAACGACGAGTAAAGAGAACACACCCGGTAAAAGCCTCAAGTGAATGAATGTGGGCAGACATTGCAGGCTGGCTTATGCCCAACCGCATTGCCGCTTTTGAAATCGAACCAGCTTTGTATACTTCAACAAAACTTCGTAACTGAACCAGATAGCTCATACTGCGCATCCTTAAGAGCCTGAAGCTCTCCGATTACGACATAAAATCGAAAGCCTGCACAGTATTATGTTATAAACATGTTCCGTTAATGCTTCTATACATATTAACTTATTTTAACAATTAAAGGATTTTATAGGGCAAGGATAGAACATATCAAGATAACCCATTGATATAGCTATATTTAACGTGCGTTATACTGGTTGGCATTAAGGTTTCAAGCATGCCATGAGATTCGGATTGGCGTGTTGTCTTCTATTACATACTCTGGGGAGTGATAGTCGCTAAACCTTTAAATTGACTAAACAATCATTGTATTTTTATCTATTAACGTTGACAACCTCAACTCAAATCGAGTTATCACAAATTCCGTTGGTCAGCGAAGCGGTTAGCTTCTTTTAGACCGGTTCGGACTACCTCTCGGAACATTAATCATCATCCCATGGTGCCCGTTTCCATTTTTCAGTCATGAAATCAATAAATACACTTAGCCTACGGGGTATTGGTTCTCGCCGCGCCCGGACAACACTGATCTGAGATGTGTTTGCTTCCCAATCAGGCAGAACTCGGCAAAGTTTCCCAGCTCTCAATTCATCATGAATATCCCAAGTTTCTCGAAGAGATATGCCAAGCCCCGCCAAACTCCAGGCATGCAATACGTCTCCGTTGTCACTGATAAGGTTGCCAGTAACGCTGATGCTTCTTTCATGACCGGCTTTACGTAACGTCCATGAATTGTGTAAAAAACCCGGGTAAGCGAATACTAAGCAGTTGTGATTTAAAAGATCTTCTGGTCGCTCAATGGGTGGATGATTCTTCAGATATTCGGACGATGCGATGAGAATACGTCTATTATTTGCTATTTTTCTGGCCAGAAGGCGAGAATCAGCCAGATCCCCCATACGAATAGCCAGATCGAAATCACCACTGTAAAGATCCTGGATTTGGTCAGATAACCTTAAATCAAAGCCCACCCTCGGATGTACTTGGCAGAATGCAGCGATCGCAGGAGCAACATATTTTCGGCCAAACGGTGCGGGCGCAGTCAAACGAATATTTCCGCTTAACTCCTCACTATCCCCTCGGGAAAGTTCCTTCATCTCATCCAGAACGGCCAACGCTACGCGAGCCCTCTCAGCTATAGCTCTGCCCTCGTCTGTAATACGTAGATTACGGGTGTTTCTTTCAAAAAGTGTAGTGCCAAGTGCAGTTTCCAGCCTGGCTATCTGCTTGCTCACCATCTTGGGGAGTATCTGTAGGTCTCGTGCTGCGGCAGAGAAATTGTTTCTGTCGACGACGTGTAAAAACACTTCAAGGTCGTCATTTCTCAAGTTTATTTTGTTCATTTTGGGGTAAGTGTTTGTCCGTTTAGGTCTATTTAAAGGATAAATAGATTGTTCCACAATAAGACTCAATATGACAAGTCTGTTATGTCGCATGCAGTCAGAAGAATTTTGCTTTAAGTCCCCCCATATAGAGGAAGTTAAAATGCCCAAACGTATCCTGTTTGTATTGACCAGCCATGACCGTAAAGGTCAAGCCGAGAGTAAAGATGCCGCACCCAGTGGTTTCTATCTTTCTGAGGTGTCTCACCCCTACGATGTACTCACAAAAGAAGGATATGAAATTGATTTCGTGAGTCCCAAGGGAGGCAAGACACATGTTGACGGTTTAGACCTCAGCGATCCGGTTAACGCCTCCTTTTGGAATAATGATTCCTTACGCGAGGCAACTAAAACCACATTAAAACCCTCGCAGATTGATCCTGACGTCTATGACGCCGTCTACTATGCAGGAGGGCATGCGACGATGTGGGATCTCCCTGACAATATAGAGTTGGCGGGTGTTTCATCACGAATTTATGAAAAGGGTGGCGTTGTCGCTGCGGTTTGTCATGGCCCCGCCGGATTGGTGAATATTCGGCTTTCCGATAATGAATATCTGGTTGCGGGCAAAAAGGTGTCAGCTTTTACCAACGATGAAGAACGTGCTGTAGGGTTGTACGACATTGTTCCATTCTTACTTGAAGACACGCTGAAGCAAAGAGGTGCTGAGCATCTTGCAGCCGCAAATTTTCAGCCACAGGTGATTGTCAGCGAGAGATTAGTGACCGGACAGAATCCCGCTTCCGCAAAAGGAGTCGCTGAGGCAATGCTGCCTTTGTTGGCTTCTATTGAAAATAGAAGAGCCTGAGTTATGAAAGAACGCATGCCTTTTGTTATATATGTCTTTGCACTCTGCGCTTTTGCTTTGGGATTCACTGAATTTGTCACGATCGGCTTAGTTTCCAGGATATCAGCTGATCTAAACGTCAGTGTCAGTCATGTAGGTACAGCGGTGACAGCCTACGCCCTCGGTGCCGTAATTGGTGCTCCGGGATTAACTGCGTTGGCAACACGATGGCCTCGTAAAAGATTATTACTTGTTGCTATGGGCCTGTTTACAGTTGGCAATGGTATCGTCGGTGCGTCTGAGTCCCTAACGCCTATGTTGATTGCACGATTTGCTTCCGGTTTAGGGCACGGAGTGTTTCTTGCTGTTGCTTCAAGTGTGGCAACCCAACTGGCTGGGCGACATCGTGCTGGCGCCGCTGTTTCGGTCGTTTTTGGCGGTCTTACAATTGCGTTGGCATTAGGCGTACCACTTGGTACCTACATCGGTAGTCTGTTGAGTTGGCAGTCTATATTCATGGCAGTAACGGCAAGTGGAGCGATCGGTTTCATTGGATTGGCAATGCTGATGCCCACGGATCAAAATGATCCCTCCTTGCAAGCAAATGCCATGGACGGTTTAAAAGCCATGTTCAACCCACTACTGCTTGCGGGAGCAGGAATTACAGTTTTGGCCTATGCAGGATCTTTTGCCCTGTATACGTATATTTCCCCGATTCTACTTCAGGTAACGCATGTAGACGAGCGTACGAGTAGTTTGCTTATGTTGGTCTACGGCGTGATGGCCGCTATCGGGAATGTCTGGGGTGGTCGCCTGACTGACAAGCAAGGTGCAGATCGTGCCGTGATGACAATTCTTATTGGTCTGGCGATCGTCCTCTTTGCTATGTGGTTCTCTGTCTCATCCTTAATGTTAATGGCACTGTTTATTGGGTTGCTTGGAGCATTGACATACGCAGCGGTCCCCTCAATGCAAGCAAGAGTGATAGGGCTATCTCACATACATGCACCTGAAGCTCCAGCTGTGGCAGCAGGACTGAATATTGCCGGTTTTAACGGAGGAATTGCATTAGGGTCGCTATTGGGGGGGGTAGCACTGGATGTTACTGGTCTTACAAGCCCTACTTGGGTTGGAGGCGGAGTAGTAATCGTTGGTATTTTATGGATGTTATTACAAATAAATTCTAATAAAAGACGCACCACCTCCGATTACTCCTGATAGTACACATAGCATTTAAAATGGCTCAGTGAACACCAAATCACTGAGCCATTTTATTTTACCTCTTTGAAAAATGTCACAACCAAACATAGGTTATTTTTTATTTTATAAAATCAGCCCATGTCATTCTGATCTATTTCATATCAATCAGAATTTTAAACATCTTTCAAAAACACAGCGAAATTCATCAGCAATATCATTGTGTGAAAGGAGATGTATTATGTCAGACAATCCAACTTGCCTAAACATTAGAGATGGAATTCCAGACTGGATAACTATAAGGGAGGCGGTAAGACTTCTCAATGCATTGAATGGGTGTAAAATAAGAAAAAGTGATTTTTATCGATTTGCTCTGCAAGGGAAAATTCGGTTTTCAATATATTTTCAATCCCCAGTAATATTGAGGAAAATTAAATCACGAAATCATAAATTAAAGCTAAGACCAATAAAAAATTCGTCAACGATGAAATCATTCATGCCTGCCGAAAGTTCCTTTGTCAACGAGAACAATTTAACTTTCAGTACTGAAGGAAGATATATCCACCCTGTACAAAGAGTCATTGACACAACATTACTCGGCTATGAATATGTCCTTATACAGCGTTTACTTGCACATTCATTAAAGATACCATCACCTGTAACAGGAGCAAAGTCGAATAATTATGGTATTACCGTCTGTTTATTGGGGGAATCGTTTCAACTTTTCGAAAAGATGACATGGCATGAAAGAATCGAACGACACGTAAAAAGGCTACCTAAAGATATTTCATCAGATGATTACGAAGATATAATACTAAACGCTACAAAGAAAGATTCGCATAAATATTATTTTCCTATGCCTGAATTACCGAGTGATGCCTGCTTTGTCCTCAGAAAAAGTGAACTTGATAAGTTGATCAACAAACCGATCGAAAAAGAAATACTTCAACCGTCTCCAACTCGGATATCCACCCCTCTATCACGCCTCTTCTGGCTTGCCTGCAAAAATAATGAAACTATCAGTCCGTTAATCATGCAACCGTATAAACTACTGTCCATTTTTGAACAATGGGCATCTGAGGAAGGCATTACCGATCGATTCAGTGGCGACACGCTCAAGACTGCGCTTGAGCGCGGCTCGCCCCCTTCCCTGCCAACACAAAAGTAAGATGATGCCCTTCGCTATGAAAACCCGTATTAAGGATTGTATTTCCCGTAATACGGGCTAATCAACTTTCTCCACACCACGACTTTGTGTTGTCGTGTTATCTCCCGGCTAGCGCTATATCTGCCACAGGAGAATAACGTGACATCTCATCAGTTATTACGTCTGAAACAGGTTGAGGAAAAAACGGGCCTGAAGCGCTCTCAAATCTATCTGTATATGAAAGACGGCACCTTCCCCCGCTCAATCAAGATTGGCCCGGCCAGTGTCGCCTGGCTCGAATCGGAAATTGACGAATGGATCAATATTAAATTAGTCCGCCGCTCAATAGGCTGAAGGGAGAAAATACCATGATTATCCCATCACTTAATTACGCCGTATTAACCGATGCCCTGCATGCATTGAAGGATGGCAACATTCGTTACTGTGAATCGCTAGGATTCACTTTCGACGAAATGAATGCCCTCAACCAATTATCACTGGACGAGCTGTTTATCATCAGTCGGGAGTCTGCGCAGTTTTTGGCTGTGACGGTTCATCACGACGCATTACACCTGCTTCTGGCTAAATCCCGTGAGGAGGTTCTGCAGCAGCAACGTATCAATCATGCCATCCGGCTCGGCGGGTCAATTGCGCTCCTCAATAAGTATTTTGGCCTCACCTCCAACGAAGTTTGCCTTCGTCGCCGGTTACTGGGCGTCCGTGTGCCTTATGGCCGGACGCCAGAACCGGACGAAGAGACGGATGCGGCCATCTGGCGGCAATGGCAACAATGCCGGGTGGCCAACCTGGAATCGACCGATGCGTTGGCCGCCATGATGCAGGTAACGCAAACCCTGCTGGCGAAAGTCGAAGGGTTATCACTGACCATCGTCTGGAAGCGTATCGCACTTTGCGAACAGGAGGCGTCAGACCGGAGGGCCACACATGCCGGATGAGATCGACCGCGATCAGGAATTTAATGAGCAACGACTGGAAGAGATGATTGAACAGAGTCGTTTTAAGCCAGGGTCTACACCATCATTATTCAATTGCCGTGTGTGCGGAAAGCCCATTCCTGAAAAGCGACGGCAGGCACTGCCGGGCATAACCACCTGCACGGAATGTCAGGAAAAACTTGAACGCCGAAGACGTTAATAATGGTCACAGAGACATGCAGGAATATTTCCCCTGCATGTCTCTATCATTAACTATAAATCCACAGTCGTCTTTATTAACTATTTCACTTCCTTTTATTCCTCGCAGAGTTTTTAGCCTCTCCACCGTTAATTTATCTCTCATTTTAAATTTGAATTTATCGTTTATATACCGCCCCGGATATCTGATCATGAAGACGTCATTACATAATAGTTACCCGTATTGACGTTAATTCGCTTGGAACGGGTATTGTTCTTTAAAAATAAGGTTCGGGCTGTCACATAACCACAATTCAGGGTGCCGCTGAATGTTCTCGCTGACCCGTTAAAACCGGAATGCAGAATTGGGATGTGACATTTATTTAACTCATCGTTGTTTTTATTAGAGGAGGCCACATGCGAAAACCCATTTATCACGTATTTGTCACCCAGGAAAGTCAACCCGATGCACAGGGCGAAATAAACACGTATTGGACCAGGGTTGGCGTGGCGTTCGCTCATAACGGTAAGTCTGGCCTGAATATCATGCTGACACCCGGTATTGCTGTCTCCGGCAAGCTGGTGCTGCTTGAACCCAGAGAAGATAGCGGCATTTCGCAGGATACCGCCTCTGCTTAATCCGCTTTTGACCTTCCTCCGGCAGGGGCTTGGTATACACCCGCCGGGCTGACTGTTAAGAGACCACCATGCTATCCACCACAGCCTTTCTTACGCTGTCGATGCAGTGCGCCGCCAGCGTTCACCCGTCTACGGCACTCGATGTGGCGCGGGTCGAATCCGGTTTGAATCCGTATGCCATCGCTGAAATTCTGCCCGGTGGCAAAGGCGTGACTTCACATTTCCCCACAAGCAAGGATGAGGCCGTCAGTCTCACCGGACGGCTGGCGGCACAGGGCCGACGTTATTCGGTCGGGCTGATGCAAATCACCAGCACCAATTTCCGTCATTACGGCGTGACCGCCCGTGACCTTCTTGCCCCCTGTACCAACCTGTCCGTGTTTGAGCACATCCTCACCGACTGCTACCGCCGCGGCGGTTCCCTCAAACGTGCGCTCAGTTGCTACTACTCAGGAAATTTCACGACCGGCCAACAGCCGGAATCTACATTTAACCAGACCAGCTACATCCAGCGCATCGGCTACGCCGTGCCGTCAACGCAGGAAGACCGGCAGCTACCTCCCGCCGAAAAGCTCGTGCCGGAAATCCATTACCCCACCGCCGTCTTGCGTGGCGAGCTTACCGATAACGCCACGCCAGTTCTGACATCCCTACGCTACCCCAATGCCGTTATACGCGGCGCGTTACCCATTCCCGGCCCCCAGGAGGGACAATGATGAAAAGAAAAGAGTATGACTGGACCGTCCTCTCTTCCTTGTTAATGGCAAGCCCGGTGCTGGCAGCAGACAGCGGATTTAATAAAGCCAATGAGACGCTGAGTAACACCTCCACCGGCCTGCTCGGACTGGCCGCCGTCACCATCACGCTGGCCACCATGTGGGTAGGATACAAAGTCTTATTTGACGGCAAGAGCCTGCATGACATGCGCAACGTCATCATTGGCGCCATCCTTATCGTCGGTGCATCAGGTTTCGGTGCCTACTGGGCGTCATAAGGGAGGTAACGATGGCTACGCTGAACAAAGCGCTGACGCGACCTGCCGCCATAGCCGGCATTCCCCTCGTGCCGTTCGTGATGGTCAGCGGGGCCATCGTCCTGCTGGCGGTCTATGTCAGCTATTACCTGATATTACTGCTTATTCCCGCCTGGCTGGAGATGAAGGGAAAGGCCAGAACCGATATTCACTATTTCGGGCTGCTCTGGCTGGCCTTTAAAACCCGTGGCCGTTTTGGCACCAATAAACATTTTGGTGCCAATGCCCTGCTGGCAAACCGCTATGACGCCGTCGACGTCTCGGAGTTTATTGAAAAAATGAAGTTAAACGAGCACGTTACGCTGGATAAATACATTCCGTATTCCTCCCATCTTCACCCGCACGTCATCAGAAACCGCCAGGGTGATTTGGTAGCCAGCTGGGAGCTGGAGGGCACCATTTTTGAATGCGAGGACGAACATCATCTGACGTTAATGGCGACGCATCTCAATAACGTGATTCGTGGGTATGAAGGTCTGCCGGTTACCTTCTATCTTCACCGTATCCGGGAAAAGTACCACGATGTCTTTGACGCGAATTCAGGCATTCCCTTTTCTGATGAAGTGACCCGGCTGTATTACCAGCCGATCAGCGAAAAACCGTTCTGGCGGCACCGGCTGTTTTTCACCCTCTGCTACGCGCCCCTCTCTCCGCTGGAGAAAAAGGCCATGAAGGCGCAGCCGTCCGGTAAACGCAAAGCGGCGCTGGATGATGCCCTGAAAGTGATGCTGGAATACCGGGAGGCACTGGCTTCCGCGCTGTCCCGCTATACGGCGACGCCGATGGGGATGTATGAAGACAACGGACGGGTGTATTCCGCCCAGCTGTCCTTTTATCACCGCCTGCTCACCGGCCAGTGGCAAAAGGTGGCGGTCACGCGTGCGCCGTTTTATGAAACATTAAGCACGCCGGATGTCTTTTTTACCACCGACACCGCCGAGTGCCAGACAGTCGGCGGCTCCCGTTTTTTCCGCAGTCTGGAAATCAAAGATTATTCGCCGGAAACCGCGACCGGCCTGCTGGACGCGCTGCTGTATGCCGAAAGCGAGTATGTGCTGACACAGTCCTTCACCTGCATGGCCCGCGATGAGGCGCAGAAGCATATTCGCCTGGCGGAAAAGCGCCTGAATTCGGCGGATGACGACGCCATTTCACAGCGTGAAGAGCTGATTGTCCTGCGTGACCTGCTCCAGTCCGGGCATGTGTCCTGCGGGAAATACCACTTCTCCCTGCTGGTATCTTCAGACAGCCCCGAGCAGGTGGTGAAGGATACCAACGCGCTGGCGCAGCCTTTCGCCGACCTCGGCATCATGACAACGCTGTCCACGCTGTCGCTGCCCGCCGCGTACCTGGCGCAACTGCCGGGGGTGTATACGCTGCGCCCCCGTCTGGTGGTCGTCAGCAGCCAGAACTTTGCCGACCTGGCGAGCCTGCACAACTTTCATTCCCACAAGCGGAACGGCAATCCCTGGGGCGATGCCATCGCCATCCTCAAATCCCCTGGCGGTGGCGGGTATTACCTGAACCTGCACGACAGCCAGAGCGGGCGGGATGACTTCAACGAAAAAACGCCGGGTAATACAGCGATTATCGGGAAAACCGGCTCCGGGAAAACGATGCTGATGACCGTCATGCAGCAACTGATGCAGAAGTACCGCAATCCGGCGACGTTCTCTGAATCAGCCCCTCTTAAGCTACTGACTACCGTGTATTTCGACAAGGACCGGGCGGCGGAGATGGCGATACGTCAGATGGGCGGGCGTTATTTTCGTATTCGCACCGGCGTGCCTACCGGTTTCAACCCGTTTTCGCTGGCCCCAACCCGGCGGAATATCAGCTTTATCAAACGGCTGGTACGCATGCTGTGCGGCCGCAACGGCAAGCCGCTCGATCCGCGCGATGAGGAGCGCATCAGTGCCGCCGTGGATACCATTATGCTCGACTACCCGCCGGAATACCGCAAGTTCGGTATCACCCGGCTGCTGGAAGTCCTGCCGGAGCCGCCAACCCCCGACGCCCGCATCAACGGGCTACGTATTCGCCTTAAACAGTGGGCGCAGGGCGGCGAGTTCGGCTGGGTATTCGACAATGAGGAGGACACCTTCAACATCAGCGACGTCGAAAATTTTGGTATCGACGGTACGGAATTTCTCGATGATGACGATATTCGCGGCCCCATCACGTTTTATCTGCTGTACCGCGTCACCAGCCTGCTGGATGGTCGCCGGCTGGTGATGTTCATGGACGAGTTCTGGAAATGGCTGGCCGATGTCGAATTTTCCCGCTTCTCGCTCAATATGCTGAAAGTGATCCGCAAGCTCAACGGCATCTTCGTCCCCGCCACCCAGTCGCCTGACGAAATCGTCACACACCCGATTGCCCCGGCGATTATCGAGCAGTGCAGCACGCAGATTTTTCTCGCCAACCCGAAGGCCAGCCGGGCGGATTACGTGGAAAAGATGAAAGTGCCGGAAAGCGTGTACGACATCGTTAGAAACCTCGATCCGGGTGAGCGCGACATGGTGGTTCTGAAAACGCCGTTACGTGGAGGTGAAACCCGACCGTTTGTGGCGATGGCGAAAATGGATTTAGCGGGTCTCGGGAAACTTACCAAAATGCTGAGCGGGAGCGAAGACAACCTGAAACTGTTCGACACCCTTTATCAGGAAGGTATGCAGCCTGATGACTGGAAAGCCGCCTTCCTTGAACAAGCCCTGTAATAATCCTGACGGAGGTAATGAAAATGCGGTTCAGAGATATCATACTGGCGTTATCGCTGTTTATTTCCACCCAGGCGATGAGCGCCGGAATACCGGTATTCGACGCCGTACAGAATACCGAATCCATGAATCAGTGGATCCAGAAACTCCAGCAGTGGCAGGAAACCGTCACCCACTATAGAAGTGAACTCGATGCCTACAAGCAGCAATTAGCCACAGCAACGGGCGTGCGGGACGTTCAGGCATTTCTCCGCGAGGCCAAAAGTCTGAAAGCCGATATCGATAGTCTTCGTCAAAACGGTATTTCACTGGATGACCTGCTGAGCAACCAAAGCGGGTCATATTCGTCTGAACTTAATAGCTTGTATAACAAATATAAAACGTTCGATACCTGTAACCCGTCCAGCGCTTCACAACGCTATCTGGACAGCTGCAAACAGACGATCCTGAATCAGGCTGTAGCGATAGAAAATACGTCCGAGGTTGAAAATAAATTCGCGGGCACGCTCGACGATATATCAGATTTATCAGACCGTATTGCTAATGCGCAGGATTCGAAAGAGTCACAGGACCTGGCTAACGCCATCGCGGCCAAAAGCGTACAATTGAATGCGCTGACCAGCCAGTGGGAGATGTCAGTCAAACAAACTGAACAGCGAGCAACGCTGCTGGAACAGCAAAAACAGAAAGCCTTTGAGCAACAGCAATTAACTGCGCCCGTTGCTGATCTGAACTCTTTATAGGGAGGTTAACATGTTAAACCCCGGATTAACCTTATGCGTCATGTCAGGCATTCTCTTCTTATCCGGTTGTAAAGAGACGAAATCAGAAGCCTGGTATAAAGAACATCCCGATGAAACCTATAAAGTCTATACGCAATGCCTCACGGATGGTGAGGCAAGCGACAACTGCGAGTTTGCACACCGGGCAGCACTCATGTTTGCCCAGACAGGGAAACCCGGCATCAGGGAAAAATTCGAGACGCTGTTTCAGCAGGAAGCCCAAAAAAGAAAATCCGTCACTCAGTAAGATCCCCGCCAACAAAAACAGGGATCCCTCCCTGTTTTTATCCCCTGTCTGTTCCTGACTAATGAGAGGCACCATGTCCGGTGGTATTTTTGTTGGTATGGACAAAAACATCATGGATGGACTCAATGCCGTGTTAGAAGGTCAGTCTTCTACCTACGGCACCCTAATCAGTGTGATTATCGTCAGTTCCTTCACCCTATTTATTACGTATCGCGGGTATCAGACGCTTGGCGGCAAACTCCAGACACCGGTTGAAGATGTTGTCTGGGATGTGGGGCGCATGTTGCTGATCACCACTTTCGTTTTAAACCGCGATGGCTGGCTAAATGCCATCATTGCGGCCATTGAAGGGCTTAAGGACGGCATCAGTGGCGATGATAATGTCTGGGCACTGCTCGACACGGTGTGGGAAAAGGCACAAGCGCTGGGGCAAACGCTGTTCAATTTGGACACTTCTACCTACGTTAAAGTGAATGGCGGTTTTGCCGAGGTGCTGGTCTGGGCCGGTGCAATCGTTCTGTTACTGGCTGCAACCTTTGTCAACCTGCTCGCCGAAATCACCATTCTGTTAATGACCACCACCGCCCCACTCTTTATTTTCTGCCTGCTGTACGGTTTTCTTAAACCCATGTTTGATAACTGGCTGAAAACAATATTTACCGCAATCTTAACGATCATGTTCTCTGCCCTGTCTGTCCGGATCGCCATCAACTACCTGAATACAATACTGGATGCCGCCACAGCAACGTCTGCTGAAAGCAATATGGTGACCCTGGCGGCGCAATGTTTGCTGGCCGGGATTGCAGCAGGCGTCGTGGTGTATTTTTCAGCGAAAATAGCCACTGCGCTGAGCGGTGCCGCCGTGCAGGCCGTGTTACAGGGAGCAGCCATGAGCGGACTGAACGGGCTGGCGAGCAAATCTGCCGACGTAGCCAGACCCGGCATAAAGGCAGGGGGCCGACTGACCGCCAAAGGTGGCATGGCCGCAGCAGCGACAACCGGCAGGTTCATTGCCGCAGGGGCGGGAAAAACCGTGAGCGCCTGGCAGAAACGTGCCACCGCCATTGAAAGCATGAAACGCCAGAATCAGCAGCGTCACCGTTAATCCTCCCGACCGCTAATCTCATTCCCCCGTCACGCCGTGGCCTCTGCCAGCGGTGCGGCTTTCCTGCATTAATCCGATAAGAGGCTTCCATGAAATTCAGCATCTTGCTTCTGGTGTTGTGCGCGCTTACGGGCTGCGCGCAGCATCAGGGCGACCTCCCGCCGGTGTCCGGCGATCCCCAGCCGGTTAATTCCCCCGCCATCATTCAGGAGCTGACTCACCATGTCTGATATTCAGCGCATCATTAATGTCTCGCGCTCTTTTGAATCCATCCTGCTGGAAAAGGAAGAGCGTTCCCGCAAAACCGCTTGGCGGGTGGCCGCTGCCGGGCTGATTCTGGCTGCACTGGCAATTACGGCCATGATTATTCTGCTGCCGCTGAAAACCACTGACATTGAATTGTGGTCGGTGGATAAACAAACAGGTCGTTATGAGTATATGACCCGCATTAAAGAGCGGGATATGGCGTCTGAAAAAGCGCTGGCCCATTCACTGGCGGCACACTATGTCAGACTCCGTGAGGGATATAATTATTTCTCCCTCCAGCGTGATTACGACGACGTGCAGTTATTTAACAGCAACAGCGTGAACCGGGATTATCTGGACGGGTTTAACGGCGACCAGGCACCGGATGTTGTTTTTAATAAAGCCGAATATGTCGTCTATATCGACATTATTTCCAATGTGCATGCGCCTGCCACCGGGCCGGATAATCTGGCCACACTGCGTATTAAGCGCACCCTCCGCCGTATCTCTGATAATTCAGTGAAAACGGACTTCTGGAATATCCGCCTCACTTACCGTTATGTCCCGCATCAGCAACTGACGGACAGTCAGCGTGAAGTGAACCCGCTGGGCTTTATCGTCACCAGCTACCAGCGCGATAAAGAACTGAGGAGCGAATGATGCTGAAAAACATCCTGCTCCTGACGGGCTTACTCGCGTCATGCGCGGCATGGGGCACCGCCACCCCGCGCGGCAGCGCCTATGACAGCCGGATGCAGAACGTATCGTATAACAGCCAGAACGCCACGGTCGTCAATACCCGCCCTGGCTACGTCACCACGCTGCTGTTTGACGACGATGAGACCGTGACTGACGCGCAAGCGGGCTTTCCCAAAGGCTGGACGGTAACGAAAAGTGATAACCGGGTGGACGTCAGCCCGAACCCCATCACCCAGCCGGTGACGGACGCCAGCGGCAACAACGTCAGCCAGGTATTTTTGCCCACGGCAAAGGACTGGAAGACCAACCTCTTCGTGGTGACATCAATGCGTGATTACAGCCTGGAGCTGAACGTGCTGGACCACGATTCCCCCGCGCAGGCGTTCGTTATCCGTTACCACTATCCGGCCGAGGTTCGCCAGCAATCCGCCACCGCCAGCGCCGAGCATCAGACGCAGCAGCGTGAAAGACAGGAGAAGCAGCAGATAGCGGCAGCATTCGGACAGGCCAGCATGCCACGCAACTGGCGCTACACCAAACGGGTCGCCGCCGGTTCGACCTCCATCGCACCGGATTTTGCCTGGGATGATGGTCATTTTGCCTATATCGGTTTTTCCCCCCTCAGAACCCTGCCTTCCGTTTCCCGGGTGGTTAACGGACGGGAGCAGGCAGTCACGCCCCGGACGGTTAAGCAGGGTAATTACATCGTGATGGTGGTGCCGGCATCACCACAACTGGTGCTGCGTTACGGCACCTCGGTCGTGGGGATCGAAAACGACGGATTCGGGCGCATCCCGATAACCCGCAGCGACACTGTTTCACCGTCCGTTACGCTGGAGGCTAAATGACCGATAAACCTGTCCCGGACGAACCGGAAAAAACCATCGCAGAGCGGGAAGCGGAAGCCCGCGAACGCGCCCGTGCGGCAATGGCGTATCAGGAGCCGGAGCAAAGAACACCCCCCGGCCAGCCGGAAGTGACCCGTTTTCGTAAGGTATCCGGTCGCCGCACGCTGATCGTCAGCCTGATGAGTCTGACTCTGGTGATCGTCCTGGCATCCGGCGGCGATCGTCTTTTCAGTGCATTGAAAGGGGGTAATGAGAAAGAAGCCGACACCGCGCCGCCGCCCTCCGCCGGGAAGACGTTTCATGAGCGTCAAAATCTGGGGATGGACAGTAATCCGTTTGGCCTGTTCGGGCCGCACACACAGGACGGAACAGCCCCTGTCAGCCAGACCGTCTCCTCCGCACCCACCCTGCCACCAACCCCACCCGACCTGAACAAGGCAGTTGCGCTGGCTGACGGCTTGAACAACGCCCGACCAATGCCGGGCGATAATACACGCACGTCCCCGGGCCAACTTCGCAGCAACGCAGAAACGTCCGACAGTCCGTCATCATCCACGACATACACATCCTGTCCGTCAGTACTGACCAGAGGTAAGGATGGCCGCCTGCGCTGCCCGGAGACTGCCGCGCCGGAAACGGGTAACAACGACAATCCAGACGTCGCCCGTGTCACCGGCGTCAGACGGTTGGGTCTCGATCCTGATCTCTATATCCCGGTGGACCGCTATATCCCGTGTTCGATGATGTGGCGCTTCGTGTCCGATGTCGGGGGGCATATTTCCTGTCTGATCAGTGAAGATGTTTACAGCGCCAGCAACCATGTGACGCTGATCCCGGCGGGAACGGTCGCCCGTGGTATCTACCGCACCGGGGCACTGCAACACGGACGCAGCCGGATGTTTGTGCTGTGGACGGAGCTGCGCACGCCTGAGCCCGGCAGCCTGCAAATCCCGCTAACTGATACGCAGGCCAGCGGCCCGCTCGGTGAGGCGGGGATCTCAGGTTGGATCGACAACCATTTCTGGGAGCGCTTCGGCAATGCCCTGATGCTCAGTACCGTGCAGGACGTGGCAGCGGCGGCGTCGGATGCTGCCCCGGGGAAAGACCGCAATACCGACTACACCGAAAACACCCGCGCTGCCACGGCGGAAATGGCGAAAACGACGCTGGACAACAGCATCAATATCCCGCCCACCCTTTACCTGAATCAGGGTGATGTCATCGGGATCATGACCGGCACCGACATTGATTTCTCATCCGTCTGGCAGCTGCGACTGAAAAAGAGGTGGTATGAACGCTGAAAACCTGTCGCTGGATTTTATGAAAAACCAGCTGTTTGGTGATTTTATTGCGCAGGACGGCCTGACGGAAATTGCCGTTAACCGGCCGGGTGAACTGCATACCAAAATCCGGGGGAAATGGCGAAGACATGAAGCCCCGATTACGCTGCGCCAGTGTTACGCCTTTGCCAGAGCGCTGGCGTCCTGGCAGGACGATAATATCGACGACACCTCGCCGATCCTTTCCGCCACGCTTGAATCAGGCGAGCGCATTCAGGCCATTATTCCCCCGGCCTGTGAGCGTAATACCGTGTCTATTACGCTGCGCAAACCCTCATTCGGGCAGAAAACGCATCAGTCATGGATTGATGCGGGATTTTATAACCGGGTAAGCGGTAAGGAGCGAACGGAAGGCAAAGATGTTGAATTGACCCGCTACTATCAAGGTGGGGATATTTCCCGCTTTATGGAAAAAGCGGTGGAATACGGCAAGACGATTTTTATCGTCGGTGAAACCGGCTCCGGTAAAACCACCTATATGAAAACGCTGCTGCACTCTATTCCCCGGCACCTCAGGCTGACCACCATCGAGGATAATCCCGAAATCCGGTTTTATCACCACACCAACTATGTCCATCTCTTTTATCCGGCAGACGCCGGGGATAATGCCATTGTCACGCCCGGCAGACTGATACGCGCTAATTATCGTATGAACCCTGACCGGATATTACTGGCTGAAATTCGCGGACAAGAAGCCTGGGATGCGCTGAAAATCGTCGGTTCCGGGCATGAGGGATTGATGACCTCCCTGCATGCGGGCAGCCCGGAAGAATGTATTGAAGGGTTAATTGACCGCTGCTATGAAAACCCCGACTGCCGGAACATGCCTTTCGACGTGCTGTTACGCAAGGTGCTTAAGAGCGTTGATGTGATAGTCAGCATTGATATTCACGGTGACATACGCCGTATGAGTGATGTTTATTTTAAACCCCTTCATCTCAATGGCATGAGAGGTGTATTCAGCAAAGGGCTCAAGTAAATAACTTATCGAATTACGCAACCCTCGTTTAAATATGAAGGTGACCGAAATGAAAAAATCAATATTCTCCGCATTATTACTCTGCATTATGGCGTCATATTCAACCTCCGTCATGGCCGCTGACGCCTGTGAAGTGGTGTTATGCATGTACGGTAAAGCCATCGGTAACGGCGGCGGCAATGAATGTCATTCGGCTGAACGTACATTCTTTAATATCGTGAAAAAGAACAAGCACGGTTTTCTGCCGGACCATACTGCCGATGCCAGAAAATCGTTCTTACTTGAATGTGATTCAGCAGACCCGGCAATAATCAGCCAGATTATCAATAAATTTGGCCGCGTGCGTGGTTAATTAGCGGAGGTTACCTTTATGACCAAACCGGGTTTTATTCAGCATCCATGGACACGTCAGCGCGGAGATTCCATGAGCGCAGCCTGTGTTATTGAGCACATTGAAAATGAGGCGATGCACGGATGCGGCCTTTATTATGAAATTTATCACTACCGGGTTGTCTGCCGGTTATTGCAGATGCTGCAAACGCTGAACGCCACCGACAGAATAACGCTGACAGAGGAAGCCAACCGGCGTGGGTTTACGCTGGATGAAACCAGCATTAAAGAAAGTCGTCAGTGTTATTCTGACATCATCAGGGAAATCCGCGAGAGCCTCTATTAATCCCTGTATTAATTTTATTCGCAGGTCCCCTATAGCGCCAAAATATTTCAGCCGAGTCCGGCTTAAGGCGTGGCGGTTTTCAGGTTTTACGGCCCCACATTTTTCGCGGATTAAGGCGTGAAGAAATGCGGGCCGTAAAAATGAGGCAGCGGACAGAATTATTTTCGCGGGTTAAGGAGCGAAAATAGTTCAGGCACCGCGCCTCACCGGCAAACAGCCGCGCCCACGCGGATTTTGCCGGCCGGGGGGAGCCGAATAAATTTCGCCGCCCCAGCGAGCGAAAAGCTGTCGCCCACGACAGCGCTTTATTTGGGGGGCATCGCCCCGCACACCGTCGCGGCTAAGTCTCCGGCCAAAAGCCGGTAGCGTGGCGCGACCACCCTCTTTAAAGGTCAGCTTCCCTTTTATTCACGCTGCGAGGAACGAGCAAAGGGAATAAAAAGGCGAAAGCGACCGTCTTAAAGGGGGTGGTCGCGCGTAGCGGGCGACGGTGTGCCGCCGTTGACGTTGGGGGTTTTGGCACGGCGTCCAGCCGCGACATTACCCCCATGCGACAGGCAATAAGGGCGTCCAGCCCGCATGTAGTGGCGCACGCCGTTTAATGCAGGAAAGCATGCTTCCCTGCATATGGCCGCAACGCGGCCACCTTCTTTACCCCATACGCTCGCCCCGCCTTTTCGCCCAATACCGTTGGGCGAATTGATGGGGCGATGTCGTGGGGCGAACTGCTGACGAAGGAGGCATCGTGATTTTGAATAAGCTGGCCGTTTCACTGTCGCCGATAGTGAATGGCGCGTTGAGCTTCATTGCTTTTATGCAACAGCATCAGCTGATGCTGGCGCTGTTATCGGGGTTGACGATGCCGTTTTTCATGTCGATGAAAAGCGATGAACGGCAAAAAGCCCCGTTGTGGCAAAAGCTGATTATTGCTTTTTCCCTGCTGTGTTTTCTTTCCGGTACGATGGCCCCGGTTGTTATCTGGATTTTCCAGTGGTTTTATAAAGACAAAGTAGTCGCCAGCATTCCCGTTCTGGCATGGCCGGTGCTAATTACCTTTACCCTGACGGGTTTTATTTTGCATATTCTGCTGCGCAGGGTATTAACACCTGAGTTAGATAAAATAAAGAAACGCCTCGTCAGGAAAACCACGCTTGAACGGGAATTACGCACCGATGTGCGCACGGTGAAATCCCTGCTGCCGGAAACACTGCATTATAACCCGCTGGATTATATTGACCTGAACAAAGGGTTATTTATCGGCATGGACCGCGATATTCAGCCGATGTACCTGCCGTTAAAAGACTGGCAAAAACAACACGCGGATATTATCGGCACCACAGGAGCTGGTAAGGGCGTTGCCACCGGGATATTACTTTATCAAAGTATCCTGGCCGGTGAAGGCGTATTTGTTATGGACCCCAAGGATGATGAATGGGCCCCCCACCTTTACCGGAAAGCCTGCGAGGATGCAGGCAAACCTTTTGCCCTGATTGACCTGCGAAAACCCCAGTACCAGTTAAACCTGATTGAAGAAATCACCGCCGATGAACTGGAAGAGCTTTTCGTTGCCGGGTTCAGTCTGGCAGAGAAAGGTCAGGAATCGGATTTTTATCGCATTGATGACCGGAAAGCGGCCCGGATAGCCGCGCAGTTTGTCACCCAGAATACTACCGCAACCATTCGGGATGTTTATAACGGAGACTACGTTCAGGGTATTGCCGATAAGATAAAAGCCTTTTTCGGAAAAATTGAAGAGCTGGCTTTGCTCAATGCCATTAATGCCCCCACCGGATTTTCGCTTAATACGATATTTGAGGAAGGCGGTTGCTGTTATGTCATCGGTTCGATGCGCAACAGCAAAATCATTACCGCTCAGCGTATGCTGCTGGTTCGCCTGTACCAGCTGGCAGAAAGGCGCGAGCGAGTGAAAAACGTGCCCCACCCCATTGCTATTTATCTTTCCGAACTGAAATACCATTTATCCAGGCCCGCGCTGGAAGGTTTAGGCGCGGCACGGGATAAAGGTGTACACATTATTATGGATCACCAGTCCATTGCCGATTTAAAAGACTGCCCGGCCGATTTGAAAGGTGACGCTGTTGTCGGCGCAGTCGTTGAGAACGCTAAATTCAAACTGGTTTATCGTGTCATGGATCCGGACACCGCTGAATGGGTGGCCAGGATGTCAGGCACTATATTAGTCGATGATGAGGTCCGCAAAGCGAAAACCGATGCCGTGCTGACAGAGACTATCGACGATGAACGCACCATCAGGCAGGCGGAGCGTTTCTTTACCGACAGCAATATGATCCTGAACCTACCCGATTTCGTCAGCTTCATCTTCACGACAAAAACACTCCCGGCTGCTTCGCTGATTTCGCCCATCAGGGTGAAAAAACGCGAACTGGAGATCTGTGCCGTGTCGCCCGCGATTGCCGCCACCGCCGCAACGGTTAACATATCCTTGGATTTTAGCGAGGAGGAAACATCCCCCGACCCCGCATCAACGCCGAATATCACCACAACGCGGCCCGATCTTTTTTTTGATGAGACGGGCGAAAAAGACACGACAATACCGAATGCCGATCAAGAGGAAAACCCGTCATTGCTGGATTTTTAAAGGGGGGAATGATGCTTATCACCGAATACAGCGAACGCCAGACGCGACACCGCGAAAAAATACAACGACTGCTGAATTTTCTGAAGGAAGAAACGTACAGTGACTTTAAAACGCTGATGCTGCTGTTCGGATTCCGAGATCATAAATCACTGTATTCCCTGCTTTCAAAAGTCGAGGGCATGGGCTTAATTCACAAGCACGTCTTGATATCGCGGACGATGAAAATTTCATTATGGGGCATAACCAGTGACGGACTGGCCGTTGTATTAACACCAGACGATGCGCTTTTCCCGGCGCGGTTTGAGCCTTCAAAAATCACCGGCTGGACGCTGGAGCATCACCTTGATAATCAGGCGGCCCGGATCATCCTTGAGCAAAAAGGCGCATCCGGGTGGATAAACGGGGATCGCACAACCTTCCTCAGCCGTTATCAGGTCAGTCACCGCCCTGACGGGCTGATTACCCTGCCCGGCGGCACCGTGATCGCCATTGAGACCGAGCGTCGCATGAAAACCAGAGCCCGTTATCAGTCGATTATCGCCAGCCATTTACTGGCCCGGACCCGTAAAGACTGGATTTACGTTTTTTATATCGTGCCGGACCCGCAGAAAAAACGCGGTCTTGAACGGCTCTTTGACAACATCAGGCACGTCATCGTTAACCATCAGCACATCCCGCTGGAAACCCGCCACCGAAATGTCTTCCGCATCTACACGCTCGACGAGTTGCAACGGCTGGATTTAGGCAACTGCATATAGTTGTTCTGTATCACTAACTGCCCCAACCCGCCCACCAGCAGCGCAACGACCGGAAGTAATGCCCTACCGAAATACTCCCCCATCATCAGAACAGACAGGACACCAGAATGAACAGAGAAACTGACCGACTTGCGGACGTACTGACCGAAATGAGCGCAAAAGCGCTGGTGACATGGATGACGCATTCCGCATTACAGGACATACCGCGCGAAGCATTACTGACTCGCGGCAGCGATTTTGTGTATGCCTTACAAGCAAATTTTGTGCTGCTGCGGGATGTTCTGTCAGAAACACTGGAAGATATTGAGCAGCAGAGTCATGGCCTCGAAGAAAGACTGGATAGCCTGGAACAGCGGCTACTTGCGCTTCAGGTAGTTGCTGGTAACCTGGAATAGCTGCATATTCAGCCCTGTCCGTGTGACTTGCTTTATTCCACTGTAGAGACATGACTGTTCGGTGCTCGCCTGGCTGCGCTCCGCCTCACTCGTGTCCCTACAGCGTTACTGTTTTAAGCGGCCCTACACGCAAAGCCGCATTTCGTTGTGACTCCTTCCTGCTCAGATTTTATCCATCAAATAACGATGCGCTTTGGATGCCGAGCTGGCGGCCTTGAAAATATAGCGTTTGTCGTTCCTCAGTGCTTTCAGCCAGGAAGCAATATAACTTTCATGCTGAACCGCTCCGACAATCCCCAGGTCCGCCATCAGGAACGCGCTTCCAAGCTCGGCGATCAACTCCTCAAACGCATAACCTTCACTACCAAACTTCCCTTTCATTTCTCGATTCAGACGGCTTTTACCACCACTCCAGTGCACCAGTTCATGCAGACCGGTGGCGTAAAAATTGGCAGCATAGGCAAAAAGATATCGTTCCGGTAAGTGAATTTCATCGGTTGACGGGATGAAAAAGGCGTTTTGTCCTTTCTCGATGATGTTTGCGCCACTCTTCCGTAACAGGTTCTCAGCCTGCGGCAACGGGTCAAATGTTGCTTCCGGGCTGACTGTTTCAGTTGTCAGGGCCAGGCCGTCGATTTGCTGAACGTTAAACACGGTGAAGGTTTTCAGCATCGGGATATGTTCAACTTCTCCGGCGTCGTTTTCCTTTTCCAAGGTCGCATAGAAAATGGCAGTAGTGCCGTGTTCTCCCTTGCGTACCTGCCCGCCTTCCGCTTTTGCCTGTTTGTAGGTCATCCAGCGCGAATCACTGAATCCCTGTTCTGACGCACTGTACCACAACAACATGATATTCATTCCACTGTAAGCAGCACCAGTCGCGTAGTTTGAAGGTAATCCTGACCTGCCACGGACAGGACCACGGCTTAACGCCTGTTTCAAGGGCAGAAATGATGCTGTCAGTGACTGTCTGATAAATATCGCTTTTGGTTTTGGAACATTTCGTTTTTGAGGAGCCTGACTGCTCCAGCGGGGATACGCTGGTCGCCGTTGCGGTGTTAGGGGCGCTAGTCTGGGTATGCAGGGAAATAGTCATGGTTTTTCTCCGTCAGTGGTGTGATTTTCGTCTTCGTATCGCCTGACGGTTCGCTTTGCCGACATCGTTCCGTCCCGCAAGGGCGCAGCATGCGTGCTATTTACCCTTGAGGGACGGGTTGAGTTGGGAAACGATTAGCCGGAAGCTGATACGGGAACGGAAAGCACACGGGAGAAAAAACTGCCCCTGCATAGCCGGGCGTAGCGCCCCTTACTTCGCAGTGGTGAAATGGGTTAAAAATTGTGGTTTAGAAATTGAATTTAACTGTATAACTTTAGACCTGATATAGCAGTGTTCTGAGGTAGAACACACTCAAATCTGACTTTCTGCTTTGAGCGAAAAGCGGACCCTGGCGTTCTTTATAAAAATCCGGTTTGTGTTGTTTTGCATTAGTTTAGAGACGAAAAATATTGCGTCGGTGATTTACCCAGTGCTTTTCTGAACATCGTAATAAACGCGCTGACCGAATCATATCCCAGCATTCCGGCGACGCGCTGCACGGACTGACCTTCTGCCAGATGGCTCAGGGCAATCATCAAATGCAGTTGCTGACGCCAGCGACCAAAGCTCATTCCTGTTGCCTCTTTTATCCGTCTGGCCAGAGATCGCTCGCTGATGGCCAGATGAGCAGCCCACTGCTTTAACGTTCGCCGGTCATCAGGCTCATTAAAAAGTGCCTCAGCCATTTTCCGGATTTTAGGATGATCCGATACGGGAAGATGGAGCGCTTTAACCGGCACATCTGGAATATGTTCCAGCAGCACTGCTGCGAGCCTGGCGGTTTTACTGTCAGGAGAATAAACCTGTCCCTGCTCTGCAAGATACAGAACAAGCTCGCGGACCAGAGGCGTAATCGCCAGGGTACAGCAGATTTCCGGCATCACCGCCGCGCCGGGCTCGATAAACAGAAAGTAGGTATCTGCATTCTTCGTGACCCGGCAACTATGAGGGACTTCACCCGGAACCCAGACTGCATGTCCCGGTGGAACAAGCCACAGCGCATCCTCAACCTTACAGCTCACTGCACCGCGCAAAGAGAGAATAAGTTGCCCCTTGCGATGAGCGTGCGGACTTTGACCGGCATACTCGCCTGACGATGATACATGCAGGGCAATAGCAGCCTGACTGAAAGCATCGGCGTTAAACTCCTCCGGCGAGGTCACCGGTTTTTTATTAACTGGCATGATTTAGCTATATGTTGTCAGGTTATCTATATTCTGTAACTCATGCGTTCTTTAAAGTCTTTCTTTTTTCCAGAGAAAGCAAAATTTATGTCCCACATTACGAACAAGTGGTCTTCAATCATACTTGTGACCGGCATCCTTTTTATCGCCATTAACCTGCGTGTTCCTTTTACCGCTATCGCACCCGTTTTAGAGTCTATCCGCCATGATTTTGGGCTAAGTATTACTGCAGTTGGGTTACTTAACTCGCTGCCTTTACTGGCCTTTGCCGCCTTTTCTCCCCTGAGCGCATCCATCTCCCGCAAGTACGGTCTGGAACGCACCCTTTTTGGTGCTCTGGCCGTAATTTCAGCGGGCATCCTGCTTCGCTCCACAGGCAGTATCTGGACGCTTTATGGCGGAACAGTATTGATAGGTATCGGGATTGCCTTGGGCAATGTCCTGCTGCCTGGCCTTATCAAGCGTGACTTTTCTGGCAGGGTGGCTTCCGTGACGGGGGCATATTCCATCACCATGGGCGCTGCGGGTGCCATTGGCTCTGCCATTGTCATTCCTCTGACGCAGAGCTGGGGCTGGAATATCGCGTTAGCCATGCTGGTTATTGCACCGCTCCTTGCGTTGCTTTTATGGTTGCCCCAGTTAACGAATAAGCATCAGCTGCCAGTTGCGGGTGAGAAAAAAGTGGCGACCGTCGCGGTCTGGCGCTCGCCTCTGGCATTGCAGGTCACCCTGTTTATGGGCCTGAATGCGATGCCGTTTTATGTTGCGGTCGGCTGGCTGCCAGCTATTCTAACGGACAGTGGACTCTCCTCAGCTCAGGCTGGCGAGGTACACGGCATCCTTCAACTGACCACCGCCATTCCCGGCCTGATTCTGGCGGCCACGCTGCGTCGTCTCAACGATCAGAAATTAGCTGCTGCTGGCGTCAGCCTGTTAACCGCAGTGTCCTTTATCGGCATCCTGTATCTGCCGGGTATGGCGATGCTGTGGGCCGCGCTTCTCGGCTTCGGCTCAGGTGCCAGCATGATGCTGGGTCTGACATTCATCGGGCTGCGTACTAAAAACGCGGGTGATGCTGCCGCCTTGTCAGGCATGGCGCAGAGTGTCGGTTATCTGATGGCGGCGATGGGTCCGCTGTTGCTGGGCTAAGTACAGGAGTTGTCCGGAGGCTGGACGGTGCCATTACTGATGACCGCAGCAATCGCAGTCGCAGGCGCCTGCACCGGAATGGCTGCCGGACGAAACGCTCACCTGGAACCTGCACTGCAGCCGGGCTGAATTCACAGATACAGCAGGGGAAAGCTCAGTTCCTCTGCTGAGGGTGCTATTAATTGTCGTTTTGAAGAGTCTTCCTGTTACCGGAGGCATCTTTTACCGGGAAGACCGTTCCTCTCCTGCGCCCTCGTTGAAAAGTCCGGCGACCCATTCAGCAAAAACACGCACGGCGGGAGAGAGAAAACGCTGATGCGGATAGAGCATCGTCACCGGCACGGAGGGGGGCTGCCAGTCCGCCAGAACCTCGACCAGTTTGCCTTGCTGCAGATTCTCCGAAATCACATTCTCAGCAAGCTGCGCCAGCCCAAAACCCTCAAGACACAATCTAATGTAGAGTCCCGTTTCGTTAACGGCTGCATCCCCCTCAACCGAAACAGAGAAGGTCTCAGTGCCTCGAGTAAAACGCAGTTCATTAGCGCGTCTTCCCGAACCGGAAAAGTAATGAATTGCCCGATGCTGTGACAACGCTTCAGGCGTCTCAGGGACACCGAACTTCCTGAGATAGTCCGGCGAGGCACAGGTCACCCAGCGAAACCGGCCAAGCGGACGGGCAACCAGCGTGGAGTCAGTTAATTCACCGGTTCGTATGACGCAATCCACCCCTTCCTGAACAAGATCGACCTGCCGATCGCTCACGCCAATCATCAGGTAAATATCCGGATAAAGCAGGAAAAAGTCTTTTAGGTTGGGCATGACGATGAAATGGGCGATCCCACCAGGCATATCTACCCGCAGCCGCCCCTGAGGGCGTCTGACGGAATCGGTCAGGCTGGATTCACTATGCTCAATCAGCGACAGGATCTCCCGGCATTGTGCCAGATACTGCAGGCCTTCAGGAGTAAGGCTGACTCGTCTTGTCGTGCGGTTCAGCAGACGCACCTGCAGGTATTTCTCCAGGTTTTTAATCGTACTGGTAACGGTGGAAGAAGGCAGAGACAGTGTTTCTGCCGCGCGTACAAAACTCCCGGCTTCAGCAACCCGCGTGAAAACCTGCATAGCCTGAATCCGATCCATCGTCCTGCTCCTGGGTAAAAGTGAGTCTGATTATTCGCGAATTATGAATGATGAAAACGCTTTAATCATCTTTTTCGGGCTAATGACGTGGCGTATCGTTTCCCCATTGATCAGGAAAGAGGCAAGTTTATGGCCGGTTACATCAGAAATATTGTTAACAATCAAAATGTCACTTCACAGGCTACGTTGGTTCGTGGCGCGACGATACTGAGCATGGACGAGAACATCGGTAACATTGAGCGTGGTGATATTCTCATCAACGGCTCAACGATTACCGCCGTGGGCCAGAACCTTGATGTGCCGGGTGCGCATATCATTAATGCCACCAATATGATTGCCATGCCGGGAATGGTCGATTCTCATCGTCATGCATGGGAAGGACAGCTGCGCCGCATTAATCCAAACGCCACCTGCCTGGACGACTACAGCAACGCCACACACTTCTCGTTCGCTAAATATTACCGTCCTGCCGATATCTATGTCGGCAACCTGCTGACGGCGCTGGGCGCTATTGATGCGGGCATCACCACAATGATCGATAACTCGCACAACAGCCGAACCGCAGCGCATTCCGATGCCGCCGTCGAGGCCCTGCTTGATACCGGCATTCGTGCCATTCATGCTTCCGGCGCACCGGTAGCAGGCGAATGGGATAAAGCGCACTGGCCGGGAAACTGGCAGCGTCTGCAGGATAAGTATTTCACCGACAACCCTGAAAGCCTTGTCTCTCTCGCCGTCATGGCCCAGCTGGAGCCGGAGTTGTGGGCCGAGGCCCGCAGGCTGGGACTGTCGATTGTCACTGAGTTCTTTGGCGCTGAGATGGGGTCTGAACTTGAGTCACTACATCAGCAGGGGCTGCTGGGTCCGGACAATATTTTCAATCACTGCACAGCGCTACCTGACCGGGGATGGGAAATTCTGCGGGAAGCGGGTGTCCGGGTGAACGTCTGCCCGCGCTCAGATTCGCACTATGGCATCGAAAGCGGAATGTTCGCCATAGCGGCCGCGCAGCGTCATGGCATAAATCCTGGCCTGAGCGTAGACAATGAAACATCGTACAGCACCGATATGTTTATGGAGATGCGCGTCGCCTTTTACCTGCAGCGCGTGATGGGCATGCATCAGCAGCAGTGCTGCGATTCCGAACATGCGCTGAAAACGCTTCCGGCGGCGCAACTCCTTAAAGCCGCGACTCTTGATGGCGCTGCCTGTGCAGGGCTGCAGGACAAAGTGGGCAGCCTGACGCCAGGCAAACAAGCCGACCTGGTGCTGATTAACGCCAGTGATCTCAATCTTTACCCGTCCGGCAATGCCTTTGGCACGGTGGTACATGCTGCCGAGCGCAGCAACATCGACACCGTCATGATCGGCGGGCGCATCGTAAAACAGAACGGTAAGGTGCTGGGCGTAGACAGCGCGCGACTACGTGCGGCGATTGATGAATCGCGTGAGCACCTGTTTGCCGCCTCTGGCTACCAGAGTAACATTTTTGCTGACGCCTTCCTGCCGCTGGAGCAGGAAGACTGAACGGGATGAAAAGCATGGGTATGATCTATTACGTAATCGCCTTTGCCGCAGGTCTGGGGATCACCCTGCAGACGACCCTGAACAGCCAGCTGGCAAAGGGACTGGGCGGCGACCCGGTCACTGCGGCGCTGTTTTCCTTCACGGCGGGCGCGTTCAGTCTGGGAGTTTACGCGCTGCTGCGGGGTGGGCTGATGACATCGTTAGTGGCGCTCCCGTCGCAACCCCTCTGGAGTCTGGCGGGCGGGCTGATAGGCGCATGTGCCCTGTTCAGTTATGTCGTGCTGGCGCCGAAAATCGGGTTTTCAGCGCTGCTCGGGCTCGCGATTGTCGGACAGTTACTTTCCTCGCTGATGATTGACCATCTTGGCTTGCTGGGCGCTGTGCGGCGTCCGGTTTCGTTACTCAGGCTGGGGGGAATGGTTGTCATGCTGATCGGACTTGCCGTCATGCTTTTCGGCGATCGGCTCTCTGCACGTTTTCTGCAGTAACTGCGTTATCCACTTGCCCTCGTGCAGTAAGACTTTTTTATCCGGAGGATTAACATGTTTTCAATTGCAGCTGATGTCAGAAATACGCTAGGAGAGTGCCCGCTGTGGTGTGAAAGAACCCGCAGGCTCTACTGGACTGACATTGAAGCCAGCGAACTGCTCGCCATAAAAGAAGGCAATGATGCTGTGATGCGCTGGTCGCTGCCTGAACGCCTTTGCTCCTTTTCCCTGACTGAACAAAGTCACATTCTGCTGATGGGACTCGCGTCCAGGCTGGCTTTCTATGATCTCAGCAGCGGATTGCTTACCACAGTGGCCGCTTCACCAGGAAACACCGGTACCCGCATAGGTGATGGACGGTGCGACCGTGCCGGTAATTTTGTCTTCGGAACGATGGATGACGGTTATCCCGTTAAAGGCATCGGTAAGTTTCACCGGCTCAACGCGACGACGCTGACTGTTGAGACGCTTGCACTGCCCGATGTCGCTATACCGAACAGCATCTGTTTCAGCCCCGATAGTGGCACGCTTTATTATTGTGACTCGATGCAGGGTCGGATTATGTGCTGCGATTACCCCTCGCTGCAAAACCAGCGCGTGTTCACCAAAATCGAAGGCGGCGGCGCGCCTGATGGTTCCTGCATTGATGCACAGGACTATCTGTGGAACGCAGAATGGGGCGGCAGTCGGGTTGTCCGATACAGTCCGGGGGGAGAAATACACAGTATTCTTTCTGCTCCAGCCCTCCAGACAACCTGCCCGGTGCTTGGTGGTTCGTCACTCCACACACTTTCATGTACCAGTGCCCGGGTAGGCCTCGCAGAGCCAACCGCTTATGACGGTGCGCTTTTCAGCATTCGGTCACCTTTTTTTGCCGGATTACCAGAAAGCCGTTTTGCAGCGCACAAAATATAACCTCTGGCATTTGATCAGATTCAGGCTGAGAGAAAGCGTCCGCTTCTGGCACTAAGCAGTCGGTCATTCTGGTCTACTATAGTACGTAACATCCGGGCGTGTTCCTGAAAACGGTCGTAGAAAGTGCGGACTCAGTCGTTCCCTGGCCGACGCCGGTCTCGGTGAGTTCTTCTGGCTGCTCGAGTACAAATGCGCCTGGCACGAGGTGAAGCTACTGAAAGTGGGCAGGTGGGAACCCAGCAGTAAACTCTGTTGTTCTTGCGGTGAATTCAATGCTGATTTGATACTGGCCATGCGGACATGGACATGCCCCAGCTGCGGCTCCGGGTTTCACTGATAGCCCTGGGCGTATCCGGGAATCCTTGTCGGGTATGTAAAAGGTTGAGCAAACCCACCGGCGTGGTTGCGTTCTTTGTCGCCATAGCAGCGGTGAGCTGTTGCTAACGTCAACAACGCTGGGGAATTGAAGCGTTGTTGAATTTGACTTATTAGATGGCCTTACTTCGATATTCAATTTCTAATATCGCCTTTGTCATTGCCGCAATAGCTATAGCATCTGCCATAGTCAATTCAGGCTTGTCTAGGCTTCCGTGTCCAGCAGTAGGTAATTTGTTACGCAAATCATAAATATCTTTAATCGCAACAATAAGGTTATTAGATAAGCTTGACTTTTTCTTGAACTGTTCAAAAAAACCACCCAATGATTGATTTGATACATTTGGGTTTTGAGAAATATCTTTCGCCATTGTTTCTAAAATATTAGAGGCGGCGTGCAACGCTCCTGCCGGGTCATTGGAATCTAAACAATTATTCATTCTACTTATTTGCTGAACAATATTGGGGTGCAATTTTTTTAAGTAATCACTCCCCAAATTTTCATTGAACTGTTTAACATGACTAAAGACATCGCAATCCAAATAAAACCTAGGAGTAACAGTCATCCATGAATACTTCCAGTCATTTTTTATATTATCATTTGCCGCAATACGCACACCTGTATCCTGATCTATTTCATCGACATATTTACACATGTAATCAGCATAATAGTAAAAATACTTATATGATATTTCAGGGCAAAAATTACTGATCGATGAAATACCTCCATTTTCATTTGAATAAACTGAGGGTAATTCTTCATCACATAAAGATGAAAATTTAGTTCTTTCCCAATACTCACTCAACTCCTCTTCTTTTGTATCCGTTATGCCCGCTATCATTTTGCTACGTTTAAGCAGAACTACACTGTCATGGTATCGAGGGCAGCTATGCGAATTCGCGTATGGGCATACTGTTGCCGCATTTCGATTATGACTCTCGTTATCCCACCAATTTTTATCAGGAATAATTCTTTGCATAATTTGGTTGTTATCTCGCGATTAAATGAATTTTTAACTCTATTCATAGCTTATCAGCTCTACCATACCTGCCGCCACTGTAAGCATCCCCGTACGAGTGCCATTCGAAAGTGGATGTCACCATATCGAGGTGTCATGTGATAGATTGCCTTTTTGAACGCTTAAATGGGAAACAAAAAGTGACCTCTGAGTCAAATCGAATTTCCGCTGCAAGCACCGCCTATGTCGATGCAGTATGTCGTGCGTGGGGGTGGTCATGGCAAGAGGTAGGACAGGCCGATGATGACGGTTTTGATGGGCTAGTGTATCTGCGAAGCAAAAGGATTAATAAAGACCGACCAAAAGATCGCCGATCATGGAAACATGAATTTACTGGGGGCCTAATCCAAGTCCAGGTGAAGAGTGGGGCAAGCTACGTGGACTATACGGGTGAAGACTTTCTCGAAGTTAGAATTCCAAATCTTGAAGTCAAGCGAGATCTTTGGAGCAAATCACCGCTGCCTGTTGTGCTGGTTTATGTAAAGGAAGCATCGCCGGGAAAACTTGTAAGCCAAGCTTGGTGGGCAGATCTCAAGCGAGCGGACTCCTATACTAAACGGGGCACGGTGATCGTCCAGCTAAAAAACAGATTCCAATCGGGCCTGGAGTGCATTCGACCATTTTCACGACTTGCTACCGGCCAGCATCGAGCGCAGGGGCTCGTGGAAATTGACATGACGCAGAAGAGTAGTCTACCTGCTCGTATTAATTCGTTTTCTAAACCAATTAAGTTTGCAGCCTGGGATTTTTATAGATTGTGGAAGGCCGCAGGTGCCACGCATCCCACACTTGGTGAGGTCATAGTTAATAGAACGGGCTGGTCTCACATTACGCGTGTAAAACGACCACTTGCACGTATAATCGCAAGCTTTGAGTTGTTACCTACCGCCGCGCGTATTATTGAGACAGTCGATACATGGCATAGGCTTCGAAGAGGTCTAAAGACTCGAAAGTTTCCAGGCGGTTCATGGGCGGAATACGACTACGTGGGGGTCTCTGCGTTAGTAAAGTGGCCTGCGCGGGAAGCATCTGAGGTAATCGTGATACTTAAGCGTGAGACTACCCTAAGTGAAGAGCTGATAGCCAAAGACTCTAGCGCAAAGAGCGGTATTAGAGTTATAGGAACAAAAACTTGGTTCTATTCCGTGTACGAGCCCGGTAGGCGTAAAGGAAAAACTTGATCGGTGCGTCACTCTCAGACTGATCCAGACGTACTAGGAAACCCAATACCGGCAGGCTAGGTAAGAGTTAGCCGCTCTCTATTGTGTGCGCACCGACCAGCGAGCACAGTACCATAACCACGAGTTAGAGGTCTATACTTAGTAGAAACGGCAGCGCCAGAAGCTCACGGCGCACATAGCGTTCGCTGAACAGAAAATCTCAATAATTTCTCTCCGTTGCACTCACCGGTGAGAGTGCAAAAGCATTGTTAAATGACAACCGGTAAGCACAAGGATTTTTAATGATTGGAATAATTGGTACAACTTCCATCGAGGTAAGGAAAGATCAGGGCTCTAAAATTATAACCATCACGCAGAGAGGTGCTTCAAAAAGCAATGTTATACCTTCTGTGGTTGTGGTTTGCGAAGATGCAATTGCGGCGAAAGTTCTTGATCTAGTCAATGCGGAAACTAAGGGTTCATATAGGGTTGTTACCGCAGGGGCTTGGGGTAATATGGCGACTCTATTGTATGGAATGTACTTCTATCGAAGGCATCTGCAAGAGACAGGTGACACAAGGTTTCTAGAGGTTTTGTGCGTCACGGATGGAGATATAACGCCTGACTGGTTTCAGAAGGTCATAAAGGAAACTCATCGTGGAACTCATGCACCTGATCACATAAAAGAAACTCTATCTTTAATAGAGCAGAGTCTGATAAGTTTTAAATTGTCAGACCATCCGGAAAAAACAAAAGGAATACCGGAGTACAATCACAAAAAGTGGTTGGACGAGATTTCTGAAGAGCATGTCAATAAATACTTCGAAACTCGCCTTGCAGAATTGAATTCTTTCCTAGAGAGGAGTAAGCGTGATCAAGAGGGTGGAATCGGTATCGAGATTTGGCATATTAAGAAAGAGATTTCAGAAACGCTACGCATTATTGAGGTTTCCCAGAAAATGAAGTTCAAGGCTGTTGATGACTTAGTAGATTATCACGCTTATTATAAGCGTATCTCTGCTGTTTTGAAGCGCGGAGATACGCTGATGCACTATCACCAGCATGACATAGTGTATTCAGTGCTAAGTATCATCAGGAAATTTAATCCTGTACGTTGGCATGCTTACATAACACCTGTTAAAGAGGCTATGGAAGAGGCGTCATTTAATCAAACTGAGGTATTCAGGAAGGATAGGTTCAACAATACAGAAATTTTATGATGTATTCGAATTTCTATGGCGAGGGCTATAGAATGGTCTATTAGCTTGATAAATTATGACCGGGTGTAGGATTTTACCATAAATTACCATGCGGGGTTCCGGTCATTCGAAGCATTGAGTAACCATATTGATGTCATCTACGAACGAGGAGCTGACGCAACGTAGGTGGCCTAATATTTACGAGTGAACCTTTTAAATTCTAATACTTAATCAGAATGTCTGTTGTGTCGACCTCATCTTTCGTTCTGCTTTTCTTACCATCTTGTTGAAAGCCGCCCTTGATTTGATACGAGTAATGTCTGCCTTGCTTTTAAGTAATATTTCTTTAGGTTTCCATCCATGATCAGCGTCTATTCTCAATTCATCACGGACATTCTCAGATAATTGAGCGACATTCAATCCTAAATCCATATAAAGCTCACGCCTCAACAGGATATAATCCCCCATAAACATTGGGCCGAAATTTGGATTGTCAGTCATTTCTCGGAGTTTATTTTTGATTTTCAATAAATCAATGTCGATGGATTGCAACCTGTAAATGAGTGTTGGTTCAAGATACTTGTGCTCACCTTTCACCGTACTCATATCGAAAGTGGGAGGGGCGACTTGTGTCTTTAAATATTCAGGGGATTCAGGTTCTTGAAAGGTTTCATCAAATCCTCTATCCCATGAAGCTTCAGCGCATTCACTGACAAATTTATCCAGAAGGAATACAAGTTGGACGCTGATGTAAGTGCGTTCTGTTTTACTCTTTCTCCTATCAAAAACTATCTCTTTGACCAAATTAAAAAAAAGTGGAATTCCCACAGCAGCAGCGCCACCAAGAAATCCTTGCATACCAGGACTAAGGTTGAACATATGAGCAATCATCAAGAATTGAGACTTGTTCGATTTTAACTTATATCAGGAAGAATAAGATATTTTTTTTGTGAATTAGAATTCAAATAAGATAGAAAGATTCTGCTACTCCATTCTATGCAATCATTGGCCTTACCTACGACCGCTTATGGCACTTTTCGACCAGTTACCACGAGCATTTCTTCATCATAAACTGCCGGGATACACACAGCTTAAAGCAATCTATCCCGGCGCGTTGTGCTAGCCGTTAATCAGACGGGCTATCAACTATGAGCCTTCAGTGATATCAGACAGGCTCCTACGATGGTCAGGTTGCAGAGGCTCTGGCCATGGTACGTGCACTGAACAAGATGACAAAGGCAGGCATGCCAGAAACGAGCGAATTGCCTGAAAACCCCACCGGCTACGGGAATATTTACCCCAAATCTGATTTATTCAACTAAGCCTTACTGCGCCTAAAAAATTATTCATTCAACATAATTATAAGTGAATTAAATAATTATTGTCGGAATCACTTTTACATCTAGTTTATTAGTACCTAAACTAGAAAGGCTATGAGGGTTAATTAAAACCCTAAGATCAGCCATTAAATCCAATACATTAAAATCCCAACTTTGCTTTATTTTATTAATAACTGGCAAAAGCGTTGGGTCATAATTAGAGCGTTGTAAGGGCCCTAGAGTCATAAATATTTTCATCGTGCCAATTGCATTATGAAAATCCTTAATTATCCAATGGTCACTTTCAATAATTACGATATATTTTGTTCCCTGATTTGTTTCAACCCATTGACCAGTAATATTAGGAGGCAGTGCATTATGATCAAGATGACGGAATACGCGAGTTTTCACACCTATCCCAAAACTATAAAAACTTCCCTTTTTTTTACCCCAAAAGCTTTCTAACATCAACTTTTCTCCATAGTTTCCTTCAACCTCTCCCAGAAGACCGAAATTTTTTTCTTCGCCTTTCAATACAATGCACAAATCCGCATAGGAAACATGCTGACCAGCTTCTTGTAATGTAATTTTATTAAAGCCGATCAATTCAGGATTATATTGCTGTGCAAATCTTAAACCGCTTAAAAAATCTTTACCACTTACAAAAACTCCGTACTGTTGAGTCTCACTCAAAAAGTCATAGTTATATAACTCTGATATTTTTAATACGATATTTTTATATACTTCATGACCTTCACTACTAGTCAGGAAATGACATATCAAAGTTTGAAGGCCAAAATTTTGTAGAGATTGTTGAATGTTATTAAAAAACCGAATCCTGCCTTATTTACTAGATTACCCAATGTAGGCTCAACCCCAGACATAAATGATGATTGGAATCCGTGACTAAGCGTTTTTTGTTCATAGATAGTTTCTAATATTGCGCAATAATGCATTGCCCAATAAGAGTTTTTATCCGTAAAAATAGCAGGTTTTATTATTTCAACTGTATTATCCATAAAATCCTCATCGACATTTCATTAAAAATAATGTATTTTTATTTTACAGAATGGTTTTGAGAAGAAAGAAGACAAATCAACTCTTCAAAAGAGTTGACATTGTATTTTTCATAATTCAAATGAATCAGTCTATTCTCTCTATGAAATCTTTCATTCAAACCAAAAAGATCGACCGTAAACTTACCCTTAGGCTTTCCATCAATTAGATCGTATGCACCAGTATTATGATTTAATTTAAGATGTTCTGAACGTTTATCAAGATATGGATGGATTAATTTAAAATCACAATTTCTGTATGTATCCCCTAATTGATTTATGGTATCACTGTTTGATTTATAATCGGACCCATTACATATCGAACAAGCCAAAACTAAATTTCGTGTGGTAAATGTGTATATTTTATACTCTGACTTAGGCGCTATATGTTCTCTTTGTATGTTTCTGTCTCCCGCTTCTCCAACTCGATAAGAAAACTTAAACCCACAATATGGACAAAAACCATCCTGTAACTTGAGTAAATGTTGCTTAATTTTATTTTTTAAATCATCCCTTTCCTTTCTAATCAAACCTAGAGAACTAATAGAACCATCCCAGATCTGTGAATGCTCAAGATCAGATCTAATCAAGGCATTTATTAATTTTCTTTCTTTTCTAGAGAGATATATTTTAAAATTAAATGATTCAATCTCTTTAAAGTCTCCCCTCATAAATTTTCCTTTTTTACAATTTCCTCAGCAGCTTTAAGTGTGTTTTTTATAGGGTTTGACTCATCAAAATCAAATCTATTTAATCGATAAAAAGCCTTTTCAAAGAGAGAGTAGTTTTCCACATTGTGGTTAGTCATGTAATCAAATAAAATTCTCAAATCTTGTTCAAAATACTTATTATTGTATCCGGTTATACCGAAAAACGTATACAGCGTATTTTCTGGTGACATCCCAAAGGATTCAGGATAAGTATTTTGCAAATATACCTTCCTATTTAAGGTACTTAATTGCATAGAAATTATTGTCGATGATAACTTAGATAAATTTGAAAGAATAAAATGTGAATGAGTTGCTATAATTGTATGACAGCCTGTGAAATTTTCAATCGCCAAATCTAAAAGCCTGCAAAACTCAATTTGCCAATTCGGGTGCAAACTTATCTCAGGTTCATCGATCAAAATTAAAGAGTTATCGTCAATGTTGGCTATGATAGATAACATCACCCTAAGTATATTAAATTCGCCTGAACTCGCTTCATTAATATCATATCCATCATGCGAAAATAGAGATAATCTTTCAACCGAAAGAATACGTGCATCAACAAGTTTTAATACTATGTCTAAAGTATTTACATCACTATTATCGTCGTCATTACCTAAATTAAAATTAAGATCAGCGTATTTACTCTGATTAAAATCAGATAAAATAGAAAAGATGTCACTTTCATTGCCAATATAATATTCAGAAGACAAAAATCTGTTCAGAGATCCATCACTAAGACTAGAACGAACGTTATCTTTTTCAAAAAATTTATTATAATTCTTCCCTTTCTTTATAACTATTCCCACTGACCTTTTGAAGTTTAATTCATTCAAAACCTTTACAGCACTGTCTTTTTTCTTTTCATCTAATAATATGGTGATTAAGTATTTCAGCATATCATCATTGACATTGGAAAAGAATATATTATTAGACGCACTTCTTAGCCCAAGATATATGTAATTAGGTGAATTTCTAATTCCATTTTTTGTTGGGAAATAAAATTTATCCTTATAACTATTAGTTACGGCAAGTATTTTATTTTTTTTGAAATAATCGTTATCGCTTGATTCTGATACTATCCGCCCATTAGTTAATTTTAACTCATATTTAAATCCGATTGTGCTAATTATTTTCTTCTTTTTAGCGGCATTCGCGCTTAATTCGCACAAAAAAATATCACATATGCAAGAGAGAAATGAACTCTTTCCAGCACCATTGGGCCCAATGACGACTGTCTTTAAATTTCCTTTCTGTTCAGAATTAGATACAATCACTTCAGTATCTATAAACATTTTATGTTCATACAGTTTCAACCTTTCAATTCTCACAATTCTATAACTCCACATGAAATTACATTCAGCATCGAACTCACCCTAAAAACCCCCATTTAAATAACTTGTTACACTCCCCTAATAACATATATTTAAAAACCTGCAACCGCTTAAATAACACATTCTTCAGCGAGCTGTTCACTTTATTACATTTCGAAAAAAATACAAGATAATTGGAATAGTTCAACAAAGATTCATTCCATGCGGAGTATAAATGATATGAAAGAAAATAGTCCCTTAATGTTACTATATGAAATCTACCAAAAAAAAACTCCAGTTGATGCCACATATGATATTTCTATAAAAAACAATCCCCTCTAGACACAAACTTATCGCTCATACCAATCATTGTATTTAGCCATAAAAGCGTCTGCTCACAACCAACTAAATACCAACAAAATAATTATCACGCCATGTATTTTCTCTCTCACTTCCTTTTTTGATTTTAGCATTTCCCTCCTAACCCCGATGTAAGCATGACCCGCTCCCCGTATGTGATCCATTCATAATCAGGAATAACCGGCAGTTTGACCCGAACCCCGTATTAACTCCGCCCATTATTAGAAATTACCGGTTCGTTTGATCTGTCATTTTGCTCTGACCCGGCGGATTTTTGGGCATATTCTACCGGCGTTTGCCACCCAAGGGAAGAATGGGGTCGGCTCTGATTATAAAATACTCTCCACGCCTCGATTTTGCACCGGGCATCATCCAAAGACATAAACCAGTTCTCATTCAGGCACTCTTGCCGTAGCCGGCCGTTGAAGGATTCTACAGTAGCGTTGTCCGTCGGTTTGCCGGGACGGGAGAAATCTATCTTTATCTGACGCTCGTAAACCCATTTATCAAGCATTTTACCGGCAAATTCGCTACCGTTGTCAGCTTTCAGCATCAGCGGTAATGGACGGTTGAAGGCAATAGTGTTCAGCATATCAATAACATCGCCTGCCCGCAGATTTTGCCCCACGCAGATCCCCAGACATTCGCGAGTAAAGAGATCGATAATAGTTAACAACCTCAGGCGACGGCCGTCATACAGTGCGTCTGAGACAAAATCCATGCCCCAGATATGATTTGGGTGGTTCCCTTGCTGTACTGGTTGGCGGGAACGGGCTGATTTATTTCGGTGAGGACGTTTAAGCCGCAATGACAACCCCTGGTCCCGATACAGGCGATAGATTCTTTTATGGTTATCGCGCCAACCCTCACGCCTGAGCAGGATATGCACCCGTCGATAGCCATAATGGACGCGCGTTTCGGCAATCTCCCGGATACGCAGGCATAAGGCACCTGAATCACGTGCGACCGAACGATATCGCACTGAACTGCGGCTGGCGTTGAGCGCGCACCACATACCTGACGCTGACTGGCTCCATAGCGCGTCTGCAAGTCGAGGATCCATTCACGTAACCGCGCCAGCGTCATGCTTTTTTTGATAGCACATCCTGCAGCATGGCTTTGTCGAGGCTCAAATCGGCGACCAGTTTCTTCAGCCGGGTATTCTCCTCTTCCAGTTGCCGTAAATGCTTCAATTCAGAAGGTGATAGGCCGCCGAATCGTTTTCGCCAGGTGTAAAATGTGGCATCGGAAATGCCCAGCTTGCGGCACACTTCCGGTACGGGCGTACCCAATTCGGCCTGCTTGAGCGCAAACGCGATCTGCTCTTCGGTATAACGGGACTTTTTCATCGGCATCACCTCCGTCAACGGAATGGTTTTATCATGCCGGATTTCCAGTTTTGGGTGGAGCAGAATCTTGGGGTAGGGTCATAACAGTGCCAGCAGTAAACGAGAATGGTACATATATGTGTAACAACTCAGAATGGCTGAACCAATCTCAGGTGATCAATCGGGGTAGCAATTTCAAAGCTGCATCAACGACGTTATTTCGCAAGGTCGAAATATTCTACCTGTACCGGTTGGCATACGCTGACTGCCCCATGTCTTCCTGTTGTGGGTGCAAACTGAGAGTAGCTCGTTGCCATATTGAGGAAATAGCTCAAAGATCATCGCGACACCTCATTCATAGAGGACTAGCCGGATCTAGCGACTACCTACGAAGCAAGAATATCGGCAAGCAAAAAAAGATAGCTCTGTGATATCATTTCTGTACCCAAGCACAGCGAGGCAGTATGGTGAAAGGTCGGAATCTCTGATTTAACTTGGCATCGATATTGGGAAGATATCAAAAGGAGTCAACGTGAGCGACGAGGAAGCAAGAAAGTATCCGCATAGCGCTATTTCCACTTGGAGCGGATTCGTCTACCAAGGCAAAGTGGCGCTCTATCATTGCCTCAAATTAATTAATGCAGGTAATAGTGGATTCGAGCTACAACTGGATAGCACAGACGATTTTGCGATTTACAAAGATGATAAACTCATCAGCGCCCATCAGGTTAAAGCAAAAATCGGCGATTATCGCAGTAACTATAAGGACGCTTTAGAAAAATCGGCCGCAATAGAATTAGATAGAATAGCAGGGATAAAAAGATATTTTCATATATCCCAACCCATAAACGACCATAGTGATTACATAGATGACAATCACGAACGAGTTGAGTTTTATGTATATGGTGAATCTCGACACTGCGAACTCGACAAGATAGAAGAGCTAACGAAAGAGATTATTAAAGAAATCTATTCCCGTCAGGCCATGGTTTTTGATGATAGCCTTATAGATGCAAATTACTGTCTACTATCAGATAAAATTAGCTCACATGCGTTAGCCATTCATACAAAAATACAAAATGATGGTGACGCTCAACGTAAAGCAGCTTATCAATACCGTGTAACTGAAGAAAGTATTCTTGCAGACATAACAGACTCAAATCCATACGAAAGAAAGGACTATTACGCGATTGAGCTAAAGGCGCGCCTCTACACCCACCTGGAAGAAAGACTCGCTGAATCACTCCCGGGTATGTCGGACGTAGCCTACGAAAGAGCAAGACGTATCTACGAGCTTATAAGAATCTCTGAGGGTGGCGATTTCAAAACACTCTGCCAATTGATGAAGCCCTCAGAAAAGTTTTCACGTATTCAGAACTCAGATATACGTCGATACACGAACCTCGTACACACCATTAATGTTGAGCCAATTTTAAAACGACTACCGCACTATTTAGACAGTAACAATAAATTTTACGCACCGACGGCGTTATATTTGCCAGAACCAACAGACAAAAAATATTGCACCTCTGAAATTATCGCTGAAATAAAAAACAACGACGATCTAGGTAGGCTGTTGTTCGAATTCAACAATCTTATTGCAGCCAAGGCTAGCGAGAGCTTCATAATTGACACCAAGTATACAAACTGCTTCGATATAATCTCCACTGACGATCAAAACCGCATCGACAGCAACATCACCAAAAGTTTATGCATCAGCATTTTAACAAAAGACGACGCAGAGGCTCGACTTAAATGATTATTGACCTCATACACCAAGCTCTAGATGCACACAATTTCTCCAAAGTACATGAGAACAACACGACAAGTTTCTATGTTCGAGAGAACGGTACGGCGATCCGATTTGCCGTTTTGCACAGGTTAGATAATTTGATGAAGCCTGGAGATCTTAACGCAACCATCAACCAGTCTGCGCCGGTGGCATTTACAGCTGATCCCGCATTTAAAAAAAATTGCGATTTAATCTGCATTCATCACCTCGACAAGTTGGCCGAATTCAAAAATTCTGAAGAACAGATTTTTGAAATCGAAGAAGACCCTCACTTCTACAAAAAATACGTACTTTACTATAGCGATACAGAAGTTGAAGCCATTAAAGGACTAAACTTCGCAAAGCTAAACGAATTGATTTCTGATAAAAAACAATTTGATGCTTACAAAAAAGAACCCACATCAGCCACTAAGTACAGCGCAGCTGCCAAAATATTCATTAAGCTGCCTTTCTTGGCACTTAATATTAATAAAGTTGAACTAGTTCCACTCCGTTTACAAATTGAAGAGGCTGTGGCAGAAGTCGACCTTACTAAGACGTATGAAACGGTACAAAAATACGACCAATTAAATGCAGAAGATCTGATAAAGGAGCTGATTAGCGATGAACTGGCAAATTTCCAAAATTGAGATTTCAAGTTTTAAAGCCTTCAAACAAATTCATCTGGATTTCGGTAGCTCATCACTTTTGACATTAGATGGACCAAATGGATTTGGCAAAACTAGCATATTCGATGCTATTGAACTATTGCTAATCGGCAGAATAAAACGAATTTGTAATCTATTTACAAATTTAATGATGAACAAAAAAACGAATTACGAAGACAATCTGCTTTGGAATAACCGTTCAGGTAATAATGACCTGACTATCAAAATAGAGTTTATTAATGGTTCGCGTAAGCTCACTCTAGCAAGACATACTCCCGCGTCAAACTTTCATGAGAAATCAAATAATCGAGCAGACCAATTTATCCACCTTAAGCTTTACGAGTTACCCGAATTCTCATCAAACAATTATGTAGCAGAAAACCTTCGCAACGAAAATTTTATTGAGGAACTTTTTGGCGAAAACTTCAAAGAAAACTTTTCTTACTTGAATTATTTGGAACAGGGCCAAAACCAGCTTCTGCACACACGAGTAGACAAACGTAAAGAAGCGTTAAACAACCTCTTCAATATTAGTGACGTGAAAACAGAAACTGATAGCTGTAAAGCTATCGCTTTGCGACTCACAAAGTTCATCGGCGACCCAAAGCGTGCTGCAGATTTATCAAGGTTAGAAACAGAGGCCAATTCACTCAAGAAAATGATTCAGGCTGACTTGGGTGTAATTGAATATAAAAAAATCTCCACTGCAGTGCTACAACCAGGCTGGGATAATGAGACTCCCTTCCCCACCTACTCTGCGGAAATTCATAGAGAATATATTGATAACATCCAGAATCTTCAAAGACTGACTCTACTAAAGAGTGCAATACAAACCAGAGATAAAAATGATTCTATTGAAAATTTTATTGAACTTAACAAAGATTCTATAAAAAGCTTGGCTCGTTTTGGCAATGATTTGAACAAGCTGGATGGTCTCGAATCCATCAAAAAAAAATTGAACGAGCTGCTCAAATGTGGAGGGATTATCAAACGTGGCGCTACAGTCATCAAGGCCCATGAGGCCAAGAGCCTTGTGGGATGGCCCCAGGGACGTCTGGAATTGTTCCTTGAGCAAATAGTTACCCGTGACTCGCTTCAGCAAAAGAGCACCTCTAATACCAACGCTGCTGCCGAGCTGAATCGTCTAAAAGCAGAACTAGTGAGTGAGCATACTAAACTCTATCCTGACGATCAGCATTGCCCACTGTGTGGGGCGGACTGGCAATCCCATGATGCTATGCTGCAAAAGATTGAGTTCCGATCCACGCAGATCAATAATGTGCTAAATGCTGATGGTCAGGCCCTGATAAATCTCACTGGACTAATGTCTGCAGAACTAGCCCAAATTGGCGCTCAAATACAAGGTCGGATAACGCAGTTATCCGTTGGCTATAACAGTGCCCTACACAGCTCCCTACTCCGTGATAAAGCCCGGTTGCCAGCGATTAACCAACTCGCCTCCCAGCTTCAAGCCTTAGGGGTACAATTAAACCATTCATTCTCCGAGAATGATGAAGAAGTGGACACTCGGATTCAGGCTCTAACAGCTTTCATCAGAAGCCAGAAAGCAGCTGAGACAGAACCTCTGCCGCAAGATTGGAGAAATATCATCACATTTGCTTTCAAAGAGTTGCAGGACTTTTATATTGTTGAGCTTCAGAAGCTGAAAGACAAAGAGCTGTATATCTCAGCTAAAGCAAACGAGGCCCAGAGCGTAAGGCTCCAGCAGTGCCTTTATGAGCTACAGGTCATTCAGCGTGAAACCGAAGCAGCGCAGATTGCTAAAGGCAAAGTGACTAAACTAAAGGCTACTTTGGAGAAAACAGAACGCCGCTACTCGGAACAAACGATTGCTGAAGTTGAGCTCATTTTCCATATTTATAGCGGAAGGCTTATCCAAAACTATCAGCGTGGTTTGGGTCTGTTTATTGAAAGCAAAGATGGTAAAGAGCTCAGGTTTCTTACAGCCGAGAAGTCTGAATATGATGCGATTCTGTCGATGAGCTCTGGGCAGGTGTCGGCGCTCAGCCTAGGATTTTTCCTCTCGCTGAATAAAGTTTACTCCCGCGTGCCGCTGATCCTGATCGATGACCCGTCCCAGTCGCTAGATGAGGTGAATATCGCCTCTTTAACTGATCTTCTTCGCTGTGAGTTCAGCAATCGCCAGTTAATCGTTTCCTCGCATGAGGATGACATTTCCTCCTATATGCGCTATCGGTTCTCCAAGGCTGGTCTGAGCACCCGATCATTAAACATGCAACGCTTAGCTAAGGAAGCTCTAGTCGCTGCGGGCTGAGTCATTATGACAGGGGCATATGGAGCGTGCCCACTAGTCTATGGACTTAGATAGAGGTGAGAAATGTCCGTTCTTGGCACAGAGTAGACGGTCATGTCTCTTTGGAAACAATCTCGCATAGAGCCGACTTTTTAATGCTCGTTCAAACACCCCTACCTTTGCAGAGAACGTCGTAGAACGATCAACACATGAAGCGAAGTATTTAAACCTGCTTTTAGTAACCAGCAACTATTGGTGGTCATTCTGGTGGTCTTGACAGGGAGAGCTTTCAGGTTTAGCTTACTTATTAGCCAGTTACTGGCAAAGGCGATCCCAGTCAGAGGAGCCAAATTTAGAGAAGCCCGCTCAGGGAAACCTGAGCGGGCTTTTTGTTTTTTGGCTTTTTTGACCGGCGGTTATGAGCGAGGAGCGGATCTTTCATTAAAAAAGCTGATGATCTAAGGCCAATAACTTTTCAGAATTCTGATTGTTAATCAGTAATGAACCAGTCCGCCATCAACAGCATACTGGCTGCCGGTCACGTAGGATGCATCGTCGGAAAGGAGGAAGAGTGCAACTGCAGCGGCTTCTTCGGCTGTTCCTGCTCGGCCCAAAGGAACCTGACTCACCACAAAATCCTCGAACTGCTGACGAGATTCTTCAGGCATAAAATGTCTGAAATTGGTCTCAATCGGACCTGGTACCAGTGTATTGGCGCGAATGCCGCGTTCAGCCAATGCAGATGCCCAGCTTTTAACCATCGCCACAACGGCGCCTTTCGTTGCTGCATAAAGGCTGGTCATTGCCGCACCTTCATAAACAGAAGAAGACGAGGTGACAAGAACGGATGCGTTGGGGTTCAGTGAATCGGACAGTGCTGCCAGCTGTAGCATCGGGCCGCGGACATTCGCGTTCATCATGCGGTTAAACGCATCTGCCGTTACAGATTCCACAGAGCCTACTTCTGCGAAGCCAGCATTAAGCCATAACCCATCCAGCGAGCCCCAGCCGCTTATGGCTGTCTGCAACGAGCTTATGTCTGCTTCGCTTGCCGCATCGCTTTTCAGAATAAGCGATGTGTCAGGCAGCAGACTGCGGGCGCGCTCCAGCCTTTCTTCATTGAGCCCTGTAATGGCGACATGACCGCCTTCCCTGACAATGCGTTGAGCCCCCTCCAATCCCATACCGCTTGTACCGCCAGTAATCAGTATGCGTTTTCCCTCAAATCTGCTCACGTTTACCCCCTCATTTGTCTCTAAAATCATCAAATACCTTACGCAAAATGAACATCAGCCGTCATCTGTTTCAACATGAAACTATGAATTTCCGGTTTCGACATCTGCCTGGCACAAAGCGGACAGCTGAGTTGAGCATTGTCCGCAATGAGCGATGAGCAGACGTTACGCATCCCTGCTAACATTGGCTCTGAGCAGTCAGAATTGAACTTAGTGATTCATTGTGAATTCCCGAACGCCTTTGCAGCCAGTCTGATTCGCCGCAACTTTTTGAATTACTGATCCTAATTAATCTGTCCATTGTTGCCATGGTGGCGAAAAACATGAAATTTGAAACCGGATTTATGGTTATGAATCACGATCTTGTTCCCCACACAATAATCGTATGAGGTTTTTATGCTGATAGTGCAGGTTTCAGACATTCACGCCTCACCCGAAAATGACCATCTGTTTCGGTTCGATCAGGTACTAAATTGGCTTACGCATCTACAGCCGGACGTACTGGTAGTTACAGGTGATCTAACAGATGGGCATTGGCAGGAAGGTTATATAAAGATAGCTGACCGTCTGAATCAGCAGAATTACCCTTCGTTGGTCCTGCCGGGTAACTCAGACGACCGCTGTCTGGTACGTTCCGTTTGGGCTGAGAACAAATGGGCGCACGATGCCCAAGGAGAGGCCCTGCACTTCATTCATAACACCAGTGGCATTCGTCTGATTGGTCTGGATTCGACGATTGATTATAAGGATTACGGCAGTGTGACTGACCATCTGGAATGGTTGGATAATCAACTTAGTGACGCATGCTGCCCTCCATCATTGCTGTTTCTGCACCATCACGTATTTGCATCTGGCATACCAACGCTAGACGAAACGATGTGCAGAGGTCTGCCTGAGATGGAAGATTTGATTAGACGCGCCCCGGCCAGACTACTCGCAATTGCTTCAGGCCATGTCCACAGACCAATAGCGAGTACGTTTGCGGGCATACCTGCCTACATTTGTGGCTCCGTTTGCCCGGCTAATCCTGTCTGGTTTGGAACAGTAAACGCTCCTCCTGCGAATGACCCGCCAGCGTTGATGATTCACCGCTACGTCAGTAACTCCCTTACCAGTCATCACGTTTGCGTTTAACTGGTATTCAGAAAAGTATAGACCTCATAGAAAACGACCTGATCCCCAGTGATCAACACATAATGTTGTGCGGGAGCAATGTCTGCTCCTGGCACTTAACCGACAGTTAAACCCCTTTGCATGAAATTTATGATTGGGGTACATCTGCCAGTCTTCTCTTGAGAGGAACACGCGTGCCCGACGTAAACAAACGACAAACGCTCTTATATCAAAACAATAAAGCCCGCACATTTTACGGGCTTTATTGCGAACTTCAAAACCTCACTCACTACATGTGCGCGATCTTCTTCGCATCCAGCGCTTTATGGATCGCAGCTTCCAGTTCGTTGATTTCGAACTTCGCCACGTAACCGTCGGCACCGACTTTGCGCACGTGATCTTCGTTGGCGCTGCCGGACAGGGATGAGTGAATAATTACCGGGATATTTTTCAGGAATTCATCACGCTTGATGTTCAGCGTCAGGGTGAAGCCATCCATTTCCGGCATTTCCAGATCGGTTAATACGAAGGAGATTTTATCGGAGATGGGCAGCCCTGCTGCTTTGCACTCTTCCGCCATTTTGCGGATTTTATTCCAGGCTTCCAGACCGGTCACGTGCATCTGCGCCGGGATCTCCATCATGTTCAGCCCTTTTTCCAGCATCTGACGCGCGACCTTCGAGTCTTCCGCGACAATCGCCACAGTGCCCGGTTTCAGTTTGAACGCGCTGGTTTTCTTCTTGTCCATGTCGATATTGCTGTTAGGGATGATGTCATGCAGGATCTGCTCGACATCGAGCACCAGTGCCAGGCGGTTGCTGGATTTATCGTTATCCAGACGCGCGATACTGGTGATGTTACGGCTCTTCACGCCGGACTCGGCGGCCAGCACCTGACTCCATTCGAGACGCACGATGTCGTCCACGGATTCCACGGCAAACGCCTGCGTGCTGCGGGCATATTCCGTGACCAGCAAAATGTTCAGCCCGGTTTTCGGCACGCAACCGACCACGGCAGGTAAATCAATCACCGGAATAATTTCCCCGCGAATATTCGCCATGCCCATCATCGGCGATGACATTCCTGCCGCTTTGGTCAGTGTTGGCATCGGCACGATTTCGCGCAATTTGAAGACGTTAATACCAAAAAGTTCAGATTGTTCGTCTTCCGGCGAGGTTCCAAGACGGAACAGCAAAAGCTCAAACCGGTTTGATGAAGTGAGATTAGTTCTCTCATCAATTTCTTTCTGAAAATTGTCCATACTTTCCCCATGCCTGTCGTTATTCGTTTTTATCGGTGTTTGCGCTGTGCGTCGTTCGGAAAATAAGGAATTCCGTTCTCTTTTTATCTCAGAGGGACACTGTATTTATCGGCTGTTTTGGGGAAATTCTTTAGCGCGGCAGGAAAATTGAACAGGAAAAACAACCCGGCATCCTGAAAACGCCGGGTCTGCAGAGGGTTAACCGCCGATTTTCACCAGCGTTCTGCCCTGAATTTTATTATTCAGAAAATCTTCTGCATACGCCGGTGCCTGTTCCAGCGTGATTTCTGTTGAGGCCTGCTGATAGAAGCTCTCCGGCAGCGTACTGGCCAGACGTTCCCACACCGCCGTACGGTGTTCAGCGGGCACAGATACTGAATCAACGCCCTGCAAACGCACGTTACGCAGAATGAACGGCATCACAGTGGTTGGCAGACCAAAGCCCCCCGCCAGACCACAAGCTGCCACGCAGCCGCCGTACTTGGTTTGTGCCAGCACTTTAGCCAGCACTTTGTCACCAACGGTATCGACAGCACCGGCCCACAGCTGTTTTTCCAGCGGACGGGTTTCGGCAAAATCATCGCGTGAAAGAATTTCGCTGGCGCCGAGTTTACGCAGGTAATCGTGGGTGGATCCACGTCCGGTCACGGCGGCGACGGTGTAACCGAGGGTATGCAGCAACGCCACGGCGGTGCTGCCGACGCCCCCGCTGGCACCGGTCACAACCACGGTGCCACTGTCCGGCGTGACGCCCGCGTCTTCCAGTGCCATCACGCATAACATGGCAGTGAAACCGGCTGTGCCGATGATCATGGCGTTGCGCGCAGGCAGCGTTTCCGGTAGTGCGACCAGCCAGTCACCTTTGACGCAGGCCTGCTGCGCCAGTCCGCCCCAGTGGTTTTCGCCCACACCCCAGCCTGTGAGGATCACCGCCTGTCCGGCCGAATATCGCGGATCGTTGCTGCTTTTGACATGTCCGGTGAAATCAATGCCCGGCACCATCGGGAACTGACGGATGATTTTGCCCTTGCCGGTGATCGCCAGTGCATCTTTGTAATTAAGCCCTGACCAGCTGATATCCACCAGCACGTCGCCTTCTGCCATTTCCGGCAGTGCGATGTCTTTCACTGTGGCCAGCGTAGCGTTGTCTTGTTGTTCGAGAACCAATGCTTTCATTTTTTTCCCTTTAGTTTTCAGGAGATTGATATTGTGTTGTCGTCAGCCATGCGATTGCCAACGTAATGATTGCAGGTGCTGTTTTGGAGTTATGTAAAAAGCTAATTTTGGGAATAACCGAATTTATGAACGAAGACTGCGTCGGAAATACGCCCAGAACTGATCCAGCGGTTCGGCGGAGCGAAACAGCTTTGCGCGCATCACCGCGCCTTCCCAGCCTGACCAGAAGATTTGCGCCAGCTGTTCCGGCGATGCTTGCGTTAAGAGTGTGGCGCTGATTTCGCCGCTTTGCTGAGCCTCACGCAAACAGGCTGCAATCCGGCTTTCCCAGTCGCCAAGAATAGCTTTCAGCTTTTCCGGAAAATCTTCAGGCAACAGCGCGGACTCCTGGAGCAGGTTCCCCACCAGGCAGCCGCGTGTGAAACTGAACTTCGCCATTCCCTGCCCGGCATGTCGTACAAAGGCGTCGATGCGGCTTAAAGGTGACATTGTCACGTCCAGCAGAAACTTATCCAGCCGGTGAGCAAAGAAATTGCCGTAAGCGTCCAGCACCGTCATGCCGAAATCCTGCTTACTTTTGAAATAGTGATAAAACGAGCCTTTCGGTACGGCGATATTTTTAATCACCGCGTCGATACCTGCCGACAAATATCCCATCTCGGTGATCACTTCCAGCCCGGAGCGGATCAGCGCTTCGCGGGTATCAATAAACTCGCGCTCACTCCTTGGCGGACGCCCGCGGCGCGGCTTGTTCAGGGTTTGTGGATCTGCGGTAAGGTCAGCATTCATCATTTAGACCGGTCGTTTATTAATTGCGGAAAGCCTACGCCGAATCGTTTTCACAGGCAAGCACACCTGTCTTTCCTGTCCCATTTTCCCTGCAAAGCAAAAGGCCCGCACGGTGTTACCGGAGCGGGCCTTTTGTACTGATTTGTATGTTGTAACTATTTTTCGTTCACTGTCTCGCGGCGGGTTTCCTGCACGCTGTAACGGTTGGTTTTAAACGGAATATCCAGCCGCTCGCGCAGGGTTTGCGCCTCTGAAGGATGCCAGTAACCACGCGCCGCCAGCACCGGCAGAACCAGCCGGGTGATATCGTCGAGCGCCTCCGTGAGCACCGGTCCGCTGATGATAAAGCCGCTGGCGCCACCCTCTTCCACCCAGCGGATCAGGCGGTCAGCCACCTGTTCCGGCGTACCGAAGAATTCACCGCGCGGCAGCGTAGTCTGATACGCCACTTCGCGCAGCGTCAGGTTCTGTTCCTGCGCCAGTTTCTTGATGCTGTCGGTGGTAGAACGGAAGGTATTCTGACCCAAATCCCCCAGTTCAGGGAACGGACCGTCCAGCGGATACTGACTGAAATCATGATGGTCGAAGAAGCGTCCGAGATACGCCAGCGCGTCATCGGGTGAAAGCAGAGAAAGCAGATACTGATATTTGGCCTCCGCTTCCTCTTCTGTTTTGCCGACTATCGGGCTGATGCCGGGGAAAATCCCCACCGGATGACGGCCATTTTTCGCGACCTGCACCTGCAGTTTTGCGGCGTACTCCTGCGCTTCTTCCAGCGTGCGGGCATTGGTGAAAACCGCATCGGCAGATTTTCCTGCCAGCGCGATACCGGCATCAGAGGCACCGGCCTGGAAAATCACCGGCTGTCCCTGCGGCGAACGCTGGATATTCAGCGGCCCTTCCACCGAGAAAAATTGCCCCTGATGATTCAGTTTGTGCAACTTCGCCGCATCAAAAAACACGCCGCTTTCACGGTCACGCACAAACGCGCCGTCTTCCCATGAATCCCACAGCCCCTGCACCACATTGATATATTCTTCCGCAATCTGATAACGCAGCGCGTGTTCAGGATGATCTTTGCCGAAATTTTTCGCGGAGCCGGCCAGCGGCGACGTCACCACGTTCCAGCCCGCACGCCCCTGACTGATATTGTCGACGGACGCCAGCTGACGCGCCACGGTAAACGGGTCGCTGTAGGACGTTGAAATGGTGCCCGCCAGACCAATGCTGTGCGTGGCTGACGCCAGCGCCGACAACAGCGCCACCGGTTCGAAACGATTCAGAAAGTGCGGCAGCGATTTTTCGTTGATGTGCAGACCGTCGGCGACAAACAGAAAATCAAATCCCGCCGCTTCGGCTCGCAAGGCTAAATCGCGGAAATATGGAAAGTTCACGCTGGCATCGGCAGGTGCTTTTTCATGTCGCCACGAATTCATATGTCCGCCCGCACCGTGCAGCATCAGACCCAGCTTAATACTCTTTGAATCGCTCATGAAATCTCCTTAATGCTGGCCTGCCAGCAATTCGATGGACTTCAGACGCACCGCGGCATCTGTCAGTGGGGTGTGGATCACAAATTCATTCACGCAAAGCCGGCGCTGAATATCGCGCAACTGTTGATGGATATCGCCGGGCGTGCCGTGCAACACGCTGAGCTTCTGCTGCTCAATCTGATAATGCGTAGCGCCGGCCTGTTGCACAAAGGCCTCCGACTGTTCGCGGGTGCCCACCGTGACATGCCGGTCGCCGACAGTGACACGAAAATTATGTTGCTCAGCCACCAGCGCCGCGGCCTGTTCGCGGGTTTCTGCTGCAAGAACCGCCAGGCTGACCAGCGCCTGCCCTTGTCCTGCAGAGTATTCGTGATAAGCCAGCACGGATTCCGTCATCACCTGTTCCGAGGTATTGATAAAACCGGCGAAGACAAAATTCCAGCCCAGTGATGCCGCCAGTCGTGCGCTTTCCGGGCTGGCACCCAGCAGAAATCGCTGCGGAATCACGGACGGACGCGGCAACGCACGGGCTTCCTTGCCGGCCAGATGGTCATCAAGATGCGTCAGATAATGCGTCAGTTGCTGTAACTGCGCGGGAAATCCGGGAGCGGAATCTGCAGGTGCATGACCACGTAAGGCTTTGGTGGATAGCGGTAAACCGCCAGGCGCTTTGCCGATACCGATATCCACGCGATCCGGCGCCAGTGACGCCAGCAGATGGAAATTCTCCGCCACTTTATACGGGCTGTAATGTTGCAGCATCACGCCGCCTGAACCGATCCGCAGCCGGGATGTGTGCGCCAGCAACCAGGCAATCAGCACTTCCGGCGAACTGCCTGCCAGCCTGTCGGTATCGTGATGTTCTGAAACCCACAGGCGGTGATAACCCAGCGCTTCGGCTTTTTGCGCGAAAGTGAGCGTCGCTTCCAGCGCCTGCGCCGCAGTCTGCCCGTCGTTGATCGGGCTTTGATCTAATAAACTCAGTCGGTAATTCACCTGCGCATCCCTTTTATCCATTGTGACAAAAAGAGTTCCATGAAATACGTCCAAAGCTAAATAATAAAAACACGTTTCTATAGTCAGTATTTTGCTATGCGGTTGTCTGAAAAAAGGAGTGTGCAAAATGACTATAAATTATAGCGACTGAGTATTTAGTTATTCTCATCAGTCTGACTAGCATGAAATGACCTGCTTCTTTAAAACATTCATTCTCAGATAATAAGGTTATTTCACCATGAGTATTTCACTTGCCGAAGAAACGAAAAACACCGCACAAACAAATGCATCAGATTTGGAAAAGCAACTCATCGCCTGGCGCCGTGAATTACATCAGCATCCGGAATTATCCAATCAGGAATTTGTCACCACGCAAAAAATCACGCAGTGGCTGAATGCCGCCGGGATCCGCATTTTATCCCTCGGATTGCAAACCGGCGTGGTGGCGGAAATCGGACCGGAAACAGGTCCGGTGGTGGCGCTTCGCGGTGACATCGATGCGCTGCCGATAGAAGAAACGTCCGGCGTGCCGTTCAGCTCGCAGCAACCCGGTGTGATGCATGCCTGCGGACACGATTTCCATACCTCAGTAATTCTGGGTGCCGCCCATCTGCTCAAAGCAAGGGAAGACCAGTTACCAGGCCGCGTACGGTTGTTTTTCCAGCCAGCAGAAGAACGGTTTGGTGGCGCGTCGCAACTGATTAAGGCCGGTGCGCTGGAAAATGTGGATGCTATTTTTGGTCTGCACAATGCGCCTGAATTACCGGTCGGCACCTTCTCCACCAAAGGCGGCGCGTTCTACGCCAACGTTGACCGTTTCCAGATAACCGTCACCGGCAAGGGCGCGCACGCTGCGCATCCGGAGGAAGGCGTGGACAGCATCGTCACCGCCAGCCATATCGTGACCGCATTGCAAACGGTGGTCAGCCGCAATGTCAGCGCACAGGAGGCGGCGGTGGTCAGCGTGACACGCATTGAAGGCGGCAATACGTGGAACGTGCTACCGCAATCCGTCGAGCTGGAAGGTACGGTACGCACCCACAACAGCGAAATCCGTGAGCAAATTCCGCAGCGTATTCGCAAAGTCATCGCGGGTGTCGCGGACGCGCTCGGCGCTAAAGCCGAATTACACTGGTTTGGCGGGCCGCCGGCGGTAGTCAATACGCCGCGCTGGGCCGAGTTCAGCCTGAAAGCGGCAGACGAATTTGGCTATAAAACCGAAGTCGCGCAGGCACAAATGGGCGGTGAGGATTTTGCGTTTTACCTGCATCACGTACCGGGTGCGTTTGTCAGCATCGGCTCGGCCAGTGATTTCGGTTTGCATCATCCTCAATTTAATCCCGACGAATCGGCTATTTATCCGGCGGCAGAATATTTCCAGCAACTGGCTGAAAAAGCACTGGATGAATTAACCGAAAAATAAGAAAGTCTTTTTTATTTAACAGCGATTCGCCCGGTTATTCCGGGCGATTTCTGCGTTAACCAGGTTGACTAAAAAAAGAAGGCCTTAAAAGGAATTTGAAATTTTAAGGATTTGTCAGCGGCACGTATGCCATTGTCATTTACAGATTAACCTTACGGTTAAATTTTGATGGAGAATCAACCAGCACACCATCAGCACCTAACTGTACTGCCTGCTGATAATCTTCAGGCGTATTGATATTGAAAAGTATGATATGGGCTCCTGATTTGGCATGAAAACATTTCATGGCATTTTCATCCCAGATGAGTGTAGAGGGTGAATGTCCTTCTCCAAGGGTGAACTTTTCAGCCACATCAACCTCACGCTTCAATTCTAATCCATACCAGCGTTCCGCACTTTCCTCTGAACTGATACCACACTGATGAGCCAGCAGAATATTGGCCAGCGTTGTTCGTGTGTGATCCCTGCTGATAAAACGCTGAACATCTTTTGGTAATGCATTCAGGTATTTTTCATCCGTTGAATATACACGGGTTCTTTGCAAGCTTTTTGTGTCACGGAGCACCTTTCCCAGCGCTTTTGCAAGCGTGTCCGGTGAGGCGTCAGGAGATTTGATATCGATAAAGAATTTCGTTTTTGGCCATTTCGTTAAGACACTTTCTAACGTCGGAATAGAAATCCCTTTATTTCTGTAAAGGAAGTCAGGTGCACCATAGTAATACCCTGCATCAGCAGTGGCTAACTGATCTGCATTGAAGGATGAAACCGGACCCGTATAATTAGTCAGCGTTTTTAAATCAGAGGGCCGATACAATACAGGTATTTCATCTTTGCTCATCTGAACGGTTATCCAGACAGCATCTGCATTATTTTGCAGCGCTTTTGTGATGGCTAAAACAGTATTTTCCGGTGCATCCCCTGTTCCTCCGCGATGCGCTATTATTTCGGGGCTGGCACAGACTTGCGTGGCAACAGCAAGGAAAAACAATGTTGACAGTAATTTTTTACACATATAATCTCCGTATACTAAATTGATCCATTATTTTCAAATAAGACTCACTGCAGGGAATACTCTATATCTTCAACCCTGATGTTATTTTTCATTCATCATCGCGACTCTGGCGCGTATTTTATTTTCAAGTTGATCAATTATTTTATCATTGTCAAAACGTTCTTTTTGACGCACTCCTCCCTCATAAAAACTGCTTTTGTTATGGCCTCCCGCAACCCCTAGCGTTGATACTAATGCTTCACCCGGACCATTCACGACACACCCGATAATTGAAACATCCATTGGCAGGGTAATATCTTCCAGACGCTGTTCCAGTTCATTAACTGTTTTAATCACATCGAATTCCTGCCGGGAACAAGTTGGACAGGCAATAAAGTTAATACCACGGGAGCGAATACGCAGAGATTTTAAAATATCGAATCCTACCTTCACTTCTTCGACAGGGTCAGCGGCGAGAGAGACGCGCAGGGTATCGCCAATCCCCTCTGACAGCAGCATGCCAAGTCCAATCGCCGATTTTACGGAACCACTGCGTAATCCGCCTGCTTCAGTGATCCCCAGATGCAGAGGTTGTACAATTTGTGCGGCCAGCAGACGGTATGACTGTACCGCCAGAAAAACATCTGACGCTTTTACACTGATTTTAAACATATCAAAATTCAGGCGATCCAGAATATCTACATGTCGCATTGCAGACTCCAGCAAGGCTTCCGGTGTGGGTTCGCCATACTTTTCCTGAATATCTTTTTCCAGTGAACCACCATTGATGCCGATACGAATGGGTATATTTTTATCGCGAGCGCAATCAACGACTGAGCGAATACGGGCTTCATTACCAATATTGCCGGGGTTTATTCTCAGACAATCAGCGCCATATTTTGCGACCTGCAACGCTATCCGATAGTCAAAATGGATATCAGCAATTAACGGAACCTCTACTTGCTCTTTAATCTTTCTAAATGCCTCCGCCGCATCCATAGTGGGAACGGATACACGGACAATATCTGCCCCTGCTTTTTCCAGAGCATTAATCTGGCTTACCGTGCCCCGACATCATTGGTGTTGGTATTGGTCATCGACTGTACTGTTATTGGTGAATCTCCGCCAACAGGCACCTTGCCCACATAGAGTAATGTTGATTTACGTCTTACGATTGGACTTTTTTGGGCATCGTTCAAGGGATATATCCTTATAAATAAAAAATCAGGGAAATTTAAAAAACACTTCCGAATGAAAGTTTATTCTACGTGCTTCAGTGGATTGACCTATACCGATAAATGTTAATATTTTAAGGTGAATCTCAAAAATAACATGTTCTTCTTTATTTTTCGTTTTGAAAAGCTTACCCAAAAGGTATCAATAATCTTGCTGGTCTTTATCACTATCACTTATGTTTCGTCGTAGTCTTATGCGCATGGCATTTCTATTTTAGCTATTTGATTATTTAATTTTGTTGTTTTACATCCCTGTAACACTCGTGAATAGTGAACGCATCACCTCACGGTCATCACCACTTAAAATAAGAATGCAGGGTAAAAATAATAATGATGAAACATAGCGTAACCATCACCGCCACCGCCATCGCGGCAATATTAAGTTTTTCATCAGCAGCATACGCCGCGCCAGGTATTGATCTGGTGGCGAATGAAACCCCGATTAATACGCCAAAAAGCCCGGAAGCCGTGGCAAAGATCCCGGCAAATTTTAAGTTTGTCGAACCGGGCACACTGACCGTGGCACTGGCGGTACTCGGCAGCGCCCCGCCGTTCGGGTTGTATGCCCGTGATAACAAAACCGTGATCGGCAGCGAAGCAGACATCGCGCGGCTGGTGGCGGATGGTTTAGGTCTGAAACTCAAAGTGGTGCCTGCTTCATGGGAAGACTGGCCGCTGGGCGTAACGTCAGGGAAATATGACGCCGCCATCTACAACATCACTGTCACTAAAGATCGCAAAACTAAGTTTGATTTCGCCACCTATCGTCAGGACACGCTGGGCTTTTACGTGAAAAGCGACAGCAAAATCACGTCCATTACTTCTGCACCGGATATCGCCGGTAAACGCATCATTGTCGGTTCCGGCACCAATCAGGAAGCCGTTTTGCTGGCCTGGGACAAAGAGAATCAGGCTAAAGGATTACCGGCGCTGAAACCGCAATATGTCACTGACGACGCCGCCGCCACGCTGGCGATCCAGTCCGGCCGCGCCGACGCCACTTTCGGGCCAAACGTCACCGGTGCGTATAAAGCATTGCTGACCGGCAAAACCAAACTGGTCGGCACCGTGCCGGGCGGCTGGCCGAAAACGGCCAATATCGCGGTGACGCTGAAAAAAGGTAACGGACTGGTGGATGCCGTGCAGGCGTCGCTCAACAGCGCCATTGCCAGCGGGGCTTATATCAAAGTGCTGGATCGCTGGGGTGAAAGCGTCGAAAAAATCGATCATTCAGAAATTAACCCGCCGGGACTGGGCGATTAATCAGAGGACGCCACGATGAGCGAAGACGTATTTATCCAGACCGTAGCGGAAGACCCGCTGATTGCGCCGGTAATTCAGGGTTTATTCGGCGAATACCGTGAACGTTACGGCGACTATTTTGCCAGCAAGGAACCTGAGGATGACAGCGTGTTCGCCCGGCCCGACGGTGCATTTATTGTCCTGCTGAGAAACGGCGCGCCCATTGCGATGGGCGCGTATAAGCGGTACGACGCCGACACCGCCGAGCTGAAACGCATCTGGACGCACCGGTCGCTGCGCCGTCAGGGGCTGGCACAGAAAATATTGCATGAACTGGAACGCCGCGCTGCCGCTTACGGTTATCGTCAGGTGTTTCTCACCACCGGTTTCCGCCAGCCGGAAGCGGTCGGGTTGTACTTATCTCACGGTTATCAGCCGCAGTTCGATACGCGACTGGATCCGGAGGTGTATTCAAGACCACCTTATGACGGTCGTCTGCCGTTCACCAAAAAACTGACCGCCGACGTTCCTGTGTCGTAATCAGCAGCAAACAGAAAGAGAAAGACTATGAGCGAAAATGCCCCTTCATCTGTGAATCATCCCCCGCTGAAAGTGGTGCCGGCACGCTATCCGTGGCGGCTGGCCGGTGCCGTCTTTTCGGCGTTTATTCTGCTCGGGATTATTCAGTCGATTGCGACAAATTCCCGCTGGGAATGGGGCGTGTTCCGGCAATGGTTTTTTGATCCGGTGATTTTATCGGGTCTGGGCAAGACACTGTTACTCACTCTGCTCGGCACCCTGTTTGGCGTAATTTTCGGCACGGCTCTCGCCCTCGCCCGGCTGTCGAAATCTTATCTGCTGAATGCGCTGGCCTGGGGCTACATCTGGCTGTTCCGTTCCCTGCCGCTGTTGCTGGTATTGATCATCCTCTACAACTTTTCCTATCTGTACGACAACCTGTCACTGGGCATTCCGTTCACCACAATCTCCTTTTTCAGCACGCCAACCGTTGATTTGCTGGATCAGTTTTCAGTTGCCGTTCTCGGCCTTTCGCTGGTGCAATCTGCCTATACGGCAGAGATTATCCGCGGCGGGATTTTAGGCGTTGAGCACGGGCAGCATGAAGCCGCCGCTGCGCTGGGATTACCGGCTTACCGTCGCACCTTCCGTATTATTTTGCCGCAGGCGCTGCGCTCCATTCTGCCGACCGGTTTTAATGAAGTGATTAGCCTGGCGAAGGGCACGTCGATTGTGTATGTGCTGTCGATGCCCGAACTGTTTTATACCGTGCAGGTGATTTACAACCGCACGCAGCAGGTGATTCCGTTGCTGATGGTGGCGACGATCTGGTACCTGCTGATCACCACCGTGCTGTCAGTGTTGCAGTATTACGTCGAACGTTATTTCTCCCGCGGCACCGTTCGTCAGGTCGCGCCGACTCCGTTGCAGCGTCTGCGTCAGTGGCGCGTCGCCCGTCCTCAGTAAAGGGAAAATCCTATGTCCGAAGCCTTTGATTTATTCGTTAACCGCCCGGCAGATGCTCCCGCAGAACCCCTGTTTGTGCATAAACCACACAGCGCGACTGTCGGGCGCATCGACATCAGCAATCTGAGTAAATATTACGGCGCACACAAGGCGCTGGATAACGTCAGTCTGAGCATCGAGCCGGGCACGGTGACGGTGATCCTCGGCCCTTCCGGCTCGGGTAAATCCACCCTGCTGCGTACCATTAATCATCTGGAACGGGTTGATGAAGGTTTTATCCAGATTGATGGCGATTACATCGGTTACCGGCGCAAGGGCGACACGCTGTACGAACTGAAAGAACGCGCCATTCTCAAGCAACGCACTCATGTCGGGTATGTGTTCCAGAATTTCAATTTATTCCCGCACATGACCGTGCTGGATAACATTATCGAAGCGCCGGTGGTGCATGGATTGCTGAGCCGCAAACAGGCCATCGCCCGTGCGTATGAACTGCTCGACACCGTCGGCCTGCGTGAAAAAGCACTGGCGTGGCCGCGCCATCTTTCAGGCGGACAGCAGCAGCGTATCGCCATTGCCCGCGCGCTGGCACTGAATCCGAAAGTCATGTTATTTGATGAACCCACGTCAGCGCTGGATCCCGAACTGGTCGGCGAGGTGCTGGATGTGATCAGAAAGCTGGCGCAGTCAGGTGTCACGCTGGTGGTAGTGACCCATGAAATTGGCTTCGCCCGTCAGGTGGCCGATCAGGTGGTGTTTATGGTGGATGGCGCGGTGGTGGAAACCGGCAGCGCGGCGCAGGTGCTCGACCGTCCACGCCATGCACGTACCCGCAGGTTTCTGGAAAAAGTGCTGTAAATAGGGCTGGCTGGTGATTTTCACAGAGGAAAGCCCGGACAGCCGCCGGGCTTTTTTTACGGAAACAAGGGAGGAATTATGAGTACGCGTGCAGAGTATGTTTACACAGTTCTGAACGCACGCAATCCTCTTTGCCAAACTGAATGATGCCGACCATCTCGTCTTCTTCGAAGCGGGACATTGCATCGCTGAGCCCCGATACTACGCCGCGTGGTAAATCGCACTGGGTAATATCACCGTTAACTATCACCGTCACGTTTTCACCGAGACGGGTCAGGAACATTTTCATCTGACTGGCCGTGACATTCTGGGCTTCATCCAGAATAACCACTGCATTTTCGAAAGTACGCCCGCGCATATAAGCGAATGGCGCAATTTCAACTTTGCCTATTTCCGGTCGCAAGCAATATTGCAGGAATGATGAGCCCAGGCGACGTAATAAGATGTCGTAAACCGGACGGAAATAAGGCGCGAACTTCTCAGAAATATCACCAGGTAAGAAACCGAGATCTTCATCGGCCTGCAATACCGGACGCGTCACAATAATCCTGTCAATTTCTTTGTGAATTAATGCCTCTGCCGCTTTCGCAGCGCTGATAAATGTTTTGCCGCAGCCTGCTTCGCCGGTGGCAAAAATTAACTGCTTATTCTCTATGGCTGATAAGTAATGACCTTGAGCTTCAGTACGCGCTTCGATGACGGAAGTATCGCGACTGTCGCGAGCCATTCCGATCGATTCCAAACCGCCCATCTGTACCAATGACGTCACAGACTCTTCCTCGCGCTGGCGGTGACTGCGTGAATCATTACGAATAACACGTTTTGCTTCACGACGAGCTTTGATCACTGCTTTCTGTCTTCCCATAGTGGCACCTTACAGTTTGATTCACTTAACGCTAAGGCATAATGCCCGCACGGTTATGTTTCACTAACAAATGAGGTTTTGGTCTCCTTTTAGACCAAGTAGAGCCAATGAATAACGTGAAGAGGAAAATAAACCCCGGGGACTGGATAATAATCTCCTGGTTGTTTTCTGTTCACGAGGAGGCATTGTCAATGTCGTCAATAATGACAAACCGCTGAACCATAAAATGAAATATCCAGGATAAAAGCCAGTGATATTCACATCATTTCTGTCAACACTTGAAGGGTCAGTTAAAGAACAGGGTTGAAGTTGCGTGGATGATGTTTTTTGTAAAAAACGGTAGGAATAAACTGAAAATGATGGCGTTAATATTGGAGAGTCGGTGGCCTTGCCCTCGTTTGCATTTAAGCGACAACAACGAGTGAAGGAGTAAAACATGTTATTTTCGATCACCAGCCCAAACATGGACTTTACCATTCGCGCTCCCCGCAGTGTTATTAACGGCACCTGCCGTACACCTTGTGAAAACTTGTCTTGTACATCTTAAAAAGTATCGCTTTATAATTTCAGTATAATGACAGCTGAAATATTTGCGTTACCAAAATGTAAAAAAGTTTGTGGCTGACGTCAATAGGATCACGCGGATCTTTTTCAGATCCTCCGCTGGCACGCATAATTTTCCTCAGCTCAGCAGATTATTTTTCTTTTCATTGATGAAGTAACTGTTAATGCCATCCGCCAGCGCACGGGCCATTTTCTCCTGGAAGACCGGTTCCCCGAGCAGTTTTTCTTCCTGCTTATTGGTGATGAAAGAGGTTTCCACCAGCACAGAGGGAATGCGTGGCGATTTCAAAACCGCAAAACCTGCCTGCTCCGGATGCGGGCTGTGCATGTGATGGACTTTGACAATATTCTCGGCAAGATGAGTGCCAAATTCCATGCTGCGGTGAATGGTTTCGTGCTGGTCGAGATCAAACAGCGTTTCTTTAAGATATTGATCATCCGTCTTAAAATCGTTGTCGTACAGCACGTCTGCGCTGTTTTCACTTTGCGATAAATACCGCGCCATCGCGCTGCCTGCGCCGTGCTCTGACAGGGCAAATACCGACGCGCCCGACACCTGATCGTTGGTAAAACCGTCGGCGTGAATGGAAATAAACAGGTCCGCCTGGTGCTGATGCGCCAGACTGACGCGGTGATACAGCGGGATAAACACGTCGTCCTGGCGTGTCAGCACCGCGTGAATACCGTGCTGTTGGTCCAGCAACGTTTGCAGCCGTCTTGCGATGTGCAGCACCACATGTTTTTCGTAAGTGCCTTCGTTACCGATCGCCCCCGGATCCTTACCACCATGACCGGGATCGATCATCACCAGCAGGGGTTTCTCTGCGTGCGGTGTGGTGGCCGTAACGGGGATTGCCTGCGGAAAATTTTGCGCGGCATTCTGTTCAGTGACCGAGACTTTCAGCACGCCATTCTCCGTGCTGCGCGTAATCACCGGTTTACCCTTCACCTGCAACACAATACGCGCCACCTCCGGGCTGAAATGAGCAATGCGCCCTTCTGCCACCCACGGGAATTTCTGCCGCACCACAGTAAGCGCATGTTCCAGTTCTGGCGGGAACGACACCATCGGCATGTCGATCACCACCCGCTCCGGCGCGCTGAGCACAAACACGCGACAACGCTTATCCGCTGCCGGTAATTCCAGGTGGATCTGACTGGCATCCGACGTCATGGTGATGCGCACCGCCTTTTGCGCAGCGTAAAGCCGCGGTGCCGTCAGCGACAGTCCGATACCGAAAATCAGCAGTTTTCTGCGGGAATAATTGATGGTCATAGCAATCTCAGAGAAGGCGTCGTGATAAATCATTTTCGCGATTTATCATCATGACATTACTGAGATTTTCAGGAATGAAGCGGAGTATTAACAGGTCGTGAATTGCGTAACCAGGCGTAAAAAGGATTTCAGGATTGAGTTCCTCATTTGCAGCTGAGGAACAGGCTGTCGTTCTGCTCCCTCCCCTGCGAAGGGGAAGGAAGAAAATTACGCTTCAATTAATGATTGTCCGAGGTAATGACTTTCATCTTTATTCCCCGGTAAGGTGAAGAAAAAGCCTCCGCCATTCGGTCGGATATATTCTTCCAGCGCTTCGCCATTCAGGCGTTTCTGCACCGTCAGAAATCCTTTTTCCAGGTCATGCTGATAACAGACAAAAATCAGCCCCATTTCCAGCTGGCCGGAATTGGTCACACCCAGCGAATAACTGTAACCACGGCGCAGCATCAGGTTGTCGTCAGTTTCCCTGGTGCGCGGATTCGCCAGCCTGATATGCGCGTCCAGCGGGATCACTTTGCCTTCCGGGTCCTTGGTGTAATCGGGCACATCGTGCTCTTTTTCCATACCCAGTGGCGCGCCGCTGGCTTTATGGCGACCAAAAATGGATTGCTGTTCCTGCAACGGCGTGCGGTCCCAGAATTCTACCTTGAACGGGATCAGACGAGTGGCCTGATAACTGCCGCCGAGCGTCCACGCCGGTTCGCCCTGATCTGACGTCACCCAGATGGCTTTATCCATCAGCGGCTTGTCTCTGGAATCAGGATTGGCTGTGCCGTCTTTGAATCCCAGCAGGTTAATCGGCGTCTCTTTGCCCTGACTGCGCGCGGCATGGGAAGAAATAAAGCCGTCACGGCGCCAGCGCACGCTGAGTAAATCCGGCGTGTATTTGATGATGTCGCGCAATGCGTGAACCACGGTATCGCTGTTGTTGGCGCAGATTTGCAATGACAGGTCACCGTGACACAATTTCGCATCGAGGGAGTCATTCGGAAAACGCGTCATGCGCTGTAATTTCAGTGGCTTATGCGGTGCCAGTCCAAAGCGTTCATCAAACAGCGATTCGCCAACGGACAATGTCATGGTCAGATTATCGGGATAAATTTCAGCGCCCATTACCCCGGAATCCATCGGCGGGAATTTAGGATCGAGAGATGGCGCGGTGCCGCCGGTGGTCAGAAAAGCAAAACGGGAATCCAGCAGACGAAATAAACGCTCCAGATCCGCTTTATTGGTGGCCAGCACGTCAAAGGATACCAGCATCATCGAGGCCTGCTGCGGCGTTAAAATTCCCGCCTGATGTTCGCCATAATACGGTTGCTTGCCCCAGCGTTCGTCGGGGGAAACGGTGCCTGGCGTATATTCTTTTTTGGCTCCGGGTGTTTTCTCAGCCTGCGCAGTCGCTGCGCCGCCCAGGGCAAATGCCCCGCCTAACAATCCCACGCCTTTTAACAAGCTGCGGCGGGAAGAAGAAATGTCGTCCTGATTATTGTTTTTGTGACTCATTGTTATGCCTCGGTATAACGCTCCTCCCCCTGCGAAGGGGGAGAAGTTCTTATCAATCTAAACCAAGTACGCCACGCAGTTTAGCCAGATCTTCGGCCAGCGTAGTGATAGGGCCTTTCATGGCGTTACGGTCTGCATCGGACAGTTTTTCGTAATTCTCGTAGCCGTCTTTGGTTTTGTATTTATCCAGCAGGGTATCGACAGTTTTGAAGTTCGCGTCGATTTTATCCAGCAGCGGCTTGTCAGATTTTTCCAGCAGCGGACGCAGCAGGTTTACGATTTTCTGCGCGCCGTCGAGGTTAGCGCGGAAATCCCACAGGTCGGTGCGGCTGTAACGGTCTTCTTCACCGCTGATCTTGCTGGCTGCCACTTCTTCGATAAGCCCTGCCGCGCCGCCAACCACTTTACTCGGCGGGAAAGTCAGGTCAGTGATGCGTTTTTGCAGATCAACCGTGTCGGTATACAGCTTGTCAGCAAAAGGCGCCGCGCCCTGGGTGGTTTTATCTGCGAAGAGGATTTTCTCCAGACGGTGGAAACCGGTGAAGTTAGGATCTTCCGCTTTTTTCTCGAAATCGTCTTCACGGGCATCAATGCTGCCGTCCAGATCTGAGAACAATTCCGCGATTGGCTCGATGCGCTCATAGTAAACGCGGGTCGATGCATACAGGGACTGCGCTTTCGCCAGGTCGCCTTTCTTAATAGCATCAGTGAACGCTTTGGTGTGGGAAACCAGTTCGCCAACCTGCTGAGTCACATACACTTTATATTCTGCAATCGGCCCGACCAGCGCCATCGCGTCCGGTTTAGCGGAAGCCGCTGCGCCTTCTGCAGTCACGGTCAGTTTGCCCTTCGGATTGCTCCGCAGTCCGCAGGTCATGTCATATTCGCCCGGCTCCAGATTAGCGGTCATTTTCTGAGTGAAGCCCGGTGCGACGTTTTCACGCTCTTCCACCACCATCACGCCTTTCAGAATTTCCCATTCCAGGTTTTTCTGGCTGTCGTTGTGGATAACAAACTGTGTTTTACCGGCCGGCACGCTCAGCGCCATCGGTTCACACTGTTTATCGTTCACAGTAATTTTGACCTGACGAACGTCGGTTGCCAGTACGTTAGCGCTCAGCGCAAAAGCCGGCAGAGACAGCAGTGCAATCTGTAAAGCTTTACGGCGAAAATGTGGCATGTACAACTCCATGGCAAAAGCAAAGTGATAAACAGGTTTATACAAGTAACTTTAAACAGTGAACTTCACACAATTAACGTTGTGTTTTTTGCCCGGCAGAGGCCGTGGCGGCCACAGAGGATTTTCCCTGAGGCATGAAAAAGAAGAACAGCGCCGGGATCAGATACAGGAAATAGACCAGCACTTCGCTCACACTTGGCGCTTCCTGATAACCAAACATCCCTTCCAGCAAGGTACCGAACAGAGAGTGCGTGGAGAGCGTATTGCTTAAATCAAAAGCGACATCCTGCAAACCGTTCCACAATCCCGCTTCGTGGAAGGCGCGGATCGCACCCGCCGCCAGACCGGCTGCCACAAACAGGATAAACAGGCTGGTCCATTTGAAAAATTTTGCCAGATGCAGTTTCACACCACCGTAGTAGATAAGGAAACCCAGCACGATGGCGGCGCCCAGCCCCAGCATTGCGCCGATCGGCGCTGCGATCCCTACGTCTTGCTGGAAAGCAGCCAGCAGGAAAAACACCGATTCCAGGCCTTCACGGGCGACGGCAAAAAACACCATCGCCACCAGCGCCCAGCCCTGCCCGCGCCCGGAGTTGAGCGCATTATCAATCGCGCCTTCCAGATGCACCTTGATAGAACGCGACACTTTGCGCATCCAGAACACCATGTAAGTCAGAATGCACACCGCGACCACGGCCACGATGCCTTCAAATAATTCCTGCTGTTTTTGCGGAAACTCACCGGTGGTGGCGTTAATGAAAAGCCCCAGCGCCAGACATAACGCCGCCGCGACGAACACGCCAATCCAGACCACACCGAGCCACTGCCCGCGTTGCGTCCGTTTTAGATAGCTGGCGATCAGGCTGACAATCAGCGCCGCTTCCAGCCCTTCGCGAAACATAATGAGAAACGGAACGAACATAGCGATAACTCCTGACCCCGTTGATCGGCAAAAACTGTAAGGGCTCTGTAAAGAAAAGTAAAAAGAAACGATAGTGATTATCATTCTTGCCAAAAGAAATACAAGAGGTAACCGGCCCTTTTTTGCAGGCGTCCACGCAAATGCGCATGAAATGACAGAGCGGGACTTTCTTTAATAAGATGCGTGGTGACAAGTATGGGGAAAAGTGTGGCGGGAGGGAGTGAGAAACGGGGTCAGACGACCCCGTTCTGCCTTATTGTAATGGCATGATACGCCGCGTATTAAATGGTGTTGTATTCTGCTTCCGCCGTCGTGAAACGCTCTTCCACCGCAGCAGAAGGTTTACGTCCCATCAGGCTGACAATCCAGATAGCCAGCGAGGCGAAGATAAAGCCCGGAATGATTTCGTACAGTTCAGTCCAGCCGTATTGTTTCCACAGGATAACGGTGACGGCACCCACGATCATGCCTGCCAGCGCGCCGTTACGCGTCATGCGTTTCCACATCACCGAAATCAGGATAACCGGACCAAACGCCGCACCGAAACCGGCCCACGCGTAGCTCACCAGACCCAGCACCCGGTTCTCAGGATTGGCTGCCAGCGCAATCGCCACCAGCGCGACAACCAGTACCATCAAGCGGCCAATCCACACCAGTTCACGCTGACTCGCGCCTTTGCGCAGGAACGCTTTGTACAAGTCTTCAGTGATCGCGCTCGAACATACCAGCAGCTGGCAGCTCAGGGTACTCATCACCGCGGCCAGAATGGCTGACAGCAAAATACCGGCGATCCACGGGTTGAACAGGATTTTCGCCAGTTCGATGAATACGCGCTCACCGTTTTGCGTCACGTTGCCCGCTTCGCCCGGATTATTGCTGAAGTACGCAATCCCGAAGAAGCCCACCGCAATGGTGCCCGCCAGACACAGAATCATCCAGGTCATGCTGATGCGACGTGCGCTGCGGATAGTGCGGTGAGAATCGGCGGCCATAAAACGCGCCAGAATATGTGGCTGACCGAAATAGCCCAGCCCCCAGCCCAGCAGTGACAAAATCGCTACCAGATTCATGCCTTTAAACATATCGGTGTATTCAGGGTTTTTAGCCTGAATCACCATCATGGAGGTATCAATGCCGCCCACGGCGAGGATAACGATCACCGGCGTGAGGATCAGCGCGAAAATCATCAGGCTGGCCTGCACGGTATCTGTCCAGCTGACCGCCAGAAAACCGCCGATAAAGGTATAAACGATGGTCGCTGCTGCACCGGCCCACAGCGCAGTCTGATACGTCATGCCAAAGGTGCTTTCAAACAGACGCGCACCGGCGACAATGCCGGAAGCACAATAAATGGTGAAGAACACCAGAATCACGATCGCCGAGATAATACGCAGCAGCTTGCTGGAATCCTCAAAACGATGGGTGAAGTAATCCGGTAACGTCAGCGCATTATTATTGGCTTCGGTATGCACACGTAAGCGCCCCGCCACCAGTTTCCAGTTCAGATACGCACCGATCGTCAGACCAATCGCAATCCAGCTTTCTGAAATTCCGGAAATAAAAATCGCGCCCGGTAACCCCATTAACAACCAGCCGCTCATATCTGAAGCCCCGGCGGAAAGCGCCGTGACCACGCTGCCTAAACTGCGTCCCCCCAGAATATAATCATCAAAGTTTTTGGTTCGTAAATACGCGATGAGCCCTATCAAAATCATCCCGAAAATATAAACACAAAACGTCACCAGCATCGGTGTGTTCATTGTCATTGTTATCTCCACTTTCTTCTTATTTGCGATGTTGTCCGGCACCTGTCTGTCCTGATGCCCTTCCTGTGAAGGACTGTCAAAAACCTGCCGGGACGAGATGATGGCTGAAACCGGCCAGGGTTTCAGCATTACTCTCCATATTTTTATCGTTACGCGTCATTAGTCAGCGTCTTAAGTAGGGTTGTTATTCAAAAATCCTGTCGTGCCGGATACTGGTTCAGCGGCAACGACTTTTCAATTGTTTTAACAATTTAGATACCTAAAATTCACGCTTCATCACAGTTATTTTGTATCCGGGTTGCACGTTGCAAATGTGAAAGTTGCACCCGCCGCAACCCTTCTGTTTATAGCTACATCGATAAAACTGGCTTTTCCAGACGCTGCTATTTGTTAAAAATGCCAAATAAATCACATCAGGCATACTTCGTGCATTAACAGGGTTGCACAAGGTTGCAACATAGAAGATATTGCTTGCCATAAAGATAATGAATTCACCTGAACCTTTTCATATGGAGTGGTTGCGCATGGGTATGACAACGATGGGCGTGAAGCTGGACGAAGGCACACGCGACAGGCTTAAAGAGGCGGCGCATAAAATTGACCGCACGCCGCACTGGCTGATTAAGCAGGCGATTTTTTCCTATCTGGAACGTCTGGAAAATGGCGATGCGTTACCGGAGATCCCGGCGCTGAATGGCGCAACTGCTGGCGAAAGCGACGAGGCTGCATTACCGGTAGTTCAGGAAATACATCAGCCGTTCCTTGATTTTGCCGAGCAGATTTTACCGCAGTCGGTCAGCCGTTCCGCCATTACTGCCGCCTATCGTCGTCCTGAGCCTGAAGCGGTTTCTATGCTGCTGGAACAGGCCCGCTTACCTGCCCCGCTCGGCGAAGCGGCGCTGAAACTGGCCGCCGACATCGCCACTAAACTGCGTAACCAGAAGAGTGCAAACGGTCGCGCCGGTATGGTGCAAAGCCTGTTGCAGGAGTTCTCCCTGTCTTCTCAGGAAGGCGTGGCACTGATGTGTCTCGCCGAAGCCTTGTTGCGCATTCCTGATAAACCGACGCGTGACGCGTTAATCCGCGACAAGATCAGCAATGGCAACTGGCATTCTCATCTGGGCCGCAGCCCGTCGTTGTTCGTCAACGCCGCCACCTGGGGTTTGCTGTTCACCGGTAAACTGGTGGCCACACATAATGAAGCCAGCCTGTCGAAATCCCTCAACCGCATTATCGGCAAAAGTGGCGAACCGCTGATCCGCAAAGGCGTGGATATGGCGATGCGTCTGATGGGCGAACAGTTCGTGACCGGTGAAACCATCGCCGAAGCGCTGGCCAATGCCCGCAAGCACGAAGAAAAAGGCTTCCGCTATTCCTATGACATGCTGGGTGAAGCGGCGCTGACGGAAAAAGACGCGCAGGCGTACTTGCAGTCTTATCAGCAGGCCATTAATGCCATCGGTAAAGCGTCTAACGGTCGCGGCATTTATGAAGGCCCCGGAATTTCGATCAAACTTTCCGCCCTGCATCCGCGTTACAGCCGCGCACAGTACGAACGAGTGATGGAAGAGTTATATCCGCGCCTGCTTTCCCTGACCTTGCTGGCACGCAGTTACGACATCGGCATTAACATTGATGCCGAAGAAGCTGACCGTCTGGAAATCTCCCTCGATCTGCTGGAAAAACTCTGCTTCGAACCGGAGCTGGCGGGCTGGAATGGCATCGGCTTTGTGATCCAGGCTTACCAGAAACGCTGCCCGATGGTGATTGATTACCTGACGAATCTGGCGCAACGCAGCCGTCGTCGTCTGATGATCCGTCTGGTTAAAGGCGCGTACTGGGACAGCGAAATCAAGCGCGCGCAGGTGGAAGGTCTGGAAGATTATCCGGTCTATACCCGCAAGGTTTACACCGACGTTTCTTATCTGGCCTGCGCCCGCAAGCTGCTGGCGGTGCCGAACCTGATTTATCCGCAGTTTGCGACACACAATGCTCACACCGTGGCGGCCATTTATCAGCTGGCGGGTAATAACTATTATCCGGGTCAGTACGAGTTCCAGTGCCTGCATGGCATGGGAGAACCGCTGTACGAGCAGGTTGTCGGTAAGATTACCGAAGGCAAACTGAACCGCCCTTGCCGTATTTATGCACCGGTCGGCACACATGAAACGCTGCTGGCCTATCTGGTGCGTCGACTGCTGGAAAACGGCGCTAACACTTCATTCGTTAACCGTATCGCCGATGCCACATTGCCGATTGAAGAACTGGTTGCTGATCCGGTGCTGGCTGTTGAAGCGCTGGCCGCCAGCGAAGGTCAGGTCGGATTGCCGCACCCGCGTATTGCCCTGCCGCGTAATCTTTACGGTGACAAACGCGTGAATTCCACCGGTCTGGATATGTCCAGCGAGCACCGTCTGGCTTCCCTTTCAAGCGCCCTGCTGCAAAGTGCCAGTCATCCTGTAAAAGCCCAGCCGATTATTGATGCACAAACTGATGACGGCGAGTTCCTGCCGGTGATTAACCCCGCCCAAAGCAGCGATATCGTCGGGTACGTGCGCGAAGCAACGGAAGCTGAAATCAGCCGTGCGCTGGACGCTTCTGCCGCCGCCGGTGCCATCTGGTTTGCGACGCCTCCCGAAGAGCGTGCCGCAATCCTGCAACGCGGTGCAGAACTGATGGAAGCGCAGTTGCAAAACCTGCTTGGCGTGCTGGTGCGTGAGGCCGGAAAGACCTTTAATAACGCCATCGCCGAAGTGCGTGAAGCCGTGGATTTCCTGCATTATTACGCCGGTCAGATCCGTGAAGATTTCGCAAACGACACCCACCGTCCGCTGGGGCCGGTGGTGTGTATCAGCCCGTGGAACTTCCCGCTGGCCATTTTCACCGGCCAGATTGCAGCGGCACTCGCCGCCGGTAACAGCGTGCTGGCAAAACCGGCTGAACAGACGCCGCTGATTGCCGCCCTCGCCGTTGGCATTCTGCATGAAGCCGGTGTTCCGGCTGGCGTATTGCAACTGCTGCCGGGTCAGGGCGAAACCGTGGGTTCACAGCTGGTCAATGATGAACGCGTGCGTGGCGTGCTGTTTACCGGATCAACAGATGTCGCAGGTATCCTGCAACGTAACATTGCCGGTCGTCTGGATCCGCAGGGGCGTCCGACGCCGCTTATCGCCGAAACCGGCGGTCTGAACGCGATGATTGTCGATTCTTCGGCACTGACCGAACAGGTGGTGACGGACGTGGTCGCGTCAGCTTTCGACAGCGCCGGCCAGCGTTGTTCCGCCCTGCGCGTACTGTGTATTCAGGACGACGTGGCCGATCACACGCTGCAAATGCTGCGCGGTGCGATGGCAGAATGCCGCATGGGCAATCCTGAACGTTTGTCTATCGACATCGGGCCGGTGATCGACGCCGACGCCAAAGCGGGTATTGAAAAACATATTGATGCGATGCGCGCCAAAGGCCGCACCGTGTATCAGGCGACGCAGGAGTTTGCCGCCGATCAGCAGGAATGGGCGCACGGCACCTTTGTGAAACCAACGCTTATTGAGCTGGAAAGCTTCGATGAGATGAAGAAAGAGATCTTCGGGCCGGTACTGCACGTGGTGCGCTATGCCCGTCAGGATCTGGATAAGCTGATCGGTCAGATTAATGCTGCCGGTTACGGCCTGACGCTGGGTATTCATACCCGCATCGATGAAACCATTCATCGTGTCACGCAGCAGGCGCACGTCGGCAATATGTACGTGAACCGCAATATGGTTGGCGCGGTCGTTGGCGTGCAGCCGTTCGGTGGCGAAGGATTGTCGGGCACGGGCCCGAAAGCCGGTGGGCCGCTGTATCTGTATCGCCTTCTGAGCAGCCGTCCGCAGGATGCCGTGCAGCAAACCTTGCTGCGTCAGGACAGAGAGCTGCCGCTGGATACGTCCGTACGCGAAGCGCTGCTGGCACCGCACCGCGCCCTGCAACAATGGGCAACAGAGCAGAAACATCGCGAGGAGTTAGTGGCAGTTTGCGAGCGGTTCGCTCAGACCAGTCAGGGCGGCACATTGCGCACCCTGCCGGGGCCGACCGGCGAACGTAACACTTACGCATTGCTGCCACGTGAACGTGTTCTGGCGCTGGCCGATAATCAGGATGATGCGCTGACCCAGATGGCGGCAGTGACTGCAACCGGTTGTCGCATTCTGTGGCCGGATGCACCGCTGCAACGCGACCTGTTCAATACCCTGCCGAAAGCCGTGCAGGAACGGGTTGATTTCACCAAAGACTGGCAGAACGACGCGCGGGTGTTTGATGCGGTGATTTATCACGGTGACGCCGATCAGCTGCGCGAACTGTGTCAGACCATCGCCCAGCGTTCCGGGCCGATTATCTCGGTACAGGGTTTTGCGCGTGGGGAAGACAACATCCTGCTGGAACGTCTGCTGCATGAGCGTTCATTAAGCGTGAACACCGCGGCGGCAGGCGGGAATGCGAGCCTGATGACCATCGGCTAACCACCGGTAAAACATCAGGAAAAACTGACGTGCTCCTTCCGCTGATTATTGCGGCAGGAGCACGATTTTTTTAGTACCGGGACTGAGTTCTGAGCCCTGTTCCGGGGGTGATTTGCCAGCTGGTCATAGTGCAGACCGCTCGATAAATCCGACCGGTAACACATCAAAAGAAATGGCAGCAGATAACCCGATATTTATTCCTTGCTCACCGTATCCAGATACAGCTGACTGCCCGCCACGTTCTGGCTCGCGCCCTTCACGTTGTCACGGATTGCCACCAGCAATTTGCTCTGTAACGCCACCACGAACGGTGAGCTTTTTTGCAGCTCACGTTGTAAATCGGCATACAGCGCTTTGCGTTTTTCCGGATCGGATTCTGCAGCAGCGGCGCGTGTCTGTTTGCTGATTTCCGGGATCACCCACTGGATACGTTGCGCCAGTGTTTTCGGGCCGTTTGGCACGTTATACGCAAAGGTGCTGGCGTTGGTATTCGGATCGAGATAATCCGCGCCCCAGTATGTGAAGATGGACTGGAATTTGTGCGCCCGCATACGGGTCAGCACGTCGCTTTCTACCAGCGGATGTACCACTAAATTGATGTCAGCTTTGGCAAAACTGGCCTGTAATGCCTGCGCGATATCAGAATATGGCGGCTGGTTAATGACGATTAAATCGATTTTGGTACCCGGCGCGATACCGCCTTTGCTGAGAATGGCTTTGGCTTTCGCGACATCATATTTGAACGGCTGGTCATCAATGGCACCGGCCAGACCGTCAGGCAGGAAGGTCTGATGGATGCCGTACTGGCCTTTGAGCAGGTCAGTCGAAATCCCCTGATAATCCACCAGCCAGCGGGCGGCTTCCCATAACGCCGGGTTCGCCAGCGCCGGTTGTGTGGTATCGCCGACGTTAAACGCCAGATAGAACACTTTCGCCGCCGGGAACTGCGCGACATGCACGCCCTTCTCTTTTTGCAGCGAGCTGAACTGGTCTGCGCCCAGATCATACGCGACATCCGCATCCCCGTTCAGCACCAGCAACCGGCGGGTTGACGGGTCACCGACGTTCTTAAACAGCACGTTTTCCAGTTTTGCTAAAGGCTTCGCATTCTGGTTTCGCTTCAGGATTAACGCTTCATGAGGCACATAATTACGCACCTCAAACGGACCGCTGCCTGCTGAACGCGAACGCAGCCAGCTGTTGCCGAAATCGTTTTGTTCGGCATGTTCTTTCAGCAGTTTACTGTCCACAATACCGGCGACGGGCGCGGACAAGATACTCAGCACTAACCCGCTGCCAATATCGGCAGGCCAGCTTAGCTGCACTTTATCGTCGCTCAGCTTTTTCAGATTGCCGTCGACGTTTTCCGGCGTCCAGCCGAGTTCTCCCAGAATAAATGACGGACTTTTGTTGAGTTTGACCACGCGGGTAAACGAGTAAATCACGTCGTCTGCCGTCAGCGGATTGCCGCTGGCAAATTTCTGACCGGGCTTGAGGGTAAAGATCAGGCTGTGTCCGTCCGGCCCCGGCTGCCAGCTGGCGGCAGCATCGGGATCCAGCTTATCAGGATGCTGACGGTCAGACGCCACCAGCTGCTGATACAGATTGACCAGATTACCGGAGCTGACCGTTTCAAAACTTTCAGCCGGATCCAGGCTGATAATACCTTCGAGAGAACCGGCCACCACCAGCGTATCCGCAGGCGTTGCGGCGTCCACGCGGGTAACCGCCATCATGAGCAAAAATAACAGGGAAGGAACACGGACTTTCATTGAGGTCATACTCCACAGGTGAAAAGGCAATTTTTTCGAGTGTAGAGTGTCGGCGGCACCGCCAGAACCATGAAATAACGCTATGTATTTCAGGAAAATAGATTAAGAAAGCACAGCAGAGGAAGTGAGAACGCGCGACAGCACGCTGTGGCGCACGGAAATGCGCCTGCATTACTGTGCCTGACTTTACTGATAGTTCACGATCACCTGATTGCTCACCACCCGCAGCGGCGTATTCAGCGCCCCGGAACCGGGCACGAAATACACGAATCTCAGCGGGGAAAGAGCAGCCTGACCATAAAATGATTTGGTCATTCCGCCTTCGGCATCAAGCATCACACAGTGATTTTGCGTATTACACAGCTGCACCTGTAAGCCCGCCGGTCTTGCGCCGAACAGTTCATATTTCCAGCTGATGCTGGTGATGGTCGCTGACGTCCGCTGTCTGACGGGCGCGGACCGGGTAGCAGCCAGTGCGGCTGATGACATCATCACGCCGCGATTTTGCAGCGTGACGCCGTGGCGGGTGTCAGACCAGGAGCCTGACGCGGCCATCGCAGACAGACTCAGGGTTCCCAGCAGCAACATCACCAGGCGGCGCATATTATTCTCCGCCGATGGTGGCAGTCATACGGATCTGACGGCTGTCGGTCATTTCCAGATTCGACATCACCACGATATTTGGCAGCGAACGGCGCAGGAAGCGCGACAACAACGGACGCAGCGCATGATTCACCAGCAGAACCGGCGGTGCGCCGAGCATATCCTGACGCTGCAACGCGGCTTCCGATTGCGTCAGCAGGCGTTCTGCCAGACCCGGTTCGAGGCCACCACCGCTTTGCAATGCCTGTAACAGCAGGCGTTCCAGCGAGGTATCGAGGCCAATGACCTGCACTTCGCCGTTACCCGGGAACCATTGCTGAGTGATAGCTCGTCCCAGCGCAACACGAACCACAGAGGTCAGTTCATTCGGATCCGGCTGATTCGGCGCGTACTCCGCCAGCGTTTCAACAATGGTACGCATGTCGCGGATAGAGACCCGCTCCGAAAGCAGATTCTGCAAAACTTTATGCATGTTGGTCAGTGAAATGACGCCCGGAATGAAGTCTTCCGTCAGCTTCGGCATTTCTTTGGTGACGCGCTCCATCAGTTCCTGCGTTTCCTGACGGCCAAACAGTTCTTTAGCGTGCAGGCTGATCAGGTGATTGAGGTGCGTCGCCACTACGGTACTGGCTTCCACCACGGTGAAGCCCTGAATTTGTGCCTGTTCGCGCATGGCGGGTTCAATCCACACCGCCGCCAGCCCGAATGCCGGATCCACCGTCGGTTCGCCCGGCAGCTCGCCGATCGCACTGCCCGGGTTAATTGCCATCCAGCGCCCCGGATGTGCGGTGCCGGTGCCAATTTCCACGCCTTTCATCAGAATGCGATAGCCCGCTGGCGGCAGTTCGAGGTTGTCGCGGATATGAATGACCGGCGGCAGATAGCCCATTTCCTGCGCGAATTTCTTACGGATACTGCGGATACGTCCCAGCAGCTCGCCGTTCTGCGCAAAATCCACCATCGGGATCAGGCGGTAACCCACTTCCATCCCCAGCGGATCCTCAAGCTGCACGTCCTGCCAGCTGGCTTCCACCATCTGTTTGCCGCTTTCAGCCGCAGCCGGAACCGCTTCCTTCGCCGCAGGTTTTTTCTGCTCCTGTCCGCGCGTCCACCACGCCAGTGCTAACAGACCGGCAGTGAACATCAGGAACACCAGGTTTGGCATGCCCGGCACCATACCGAGCAAGCCCAGAACACCGGCGCTCAGCATCATCACGCGCGGGTTACGGAACAGCTGGGTAACCATCTGCTCGCCGACGTCTTCGTTGGTACCGACGCGGGTGACGATAACACCGGCAGCAGTGGAGATAACCAGTGCCGGGATCTGCGCGACCAGACCGTCACCGATGGTCAGCAGGGTGTAGCTTTCTGCCGCATGACCGAGATCCATACCGTGTTGCAATACACCCACCAGCAGGCCGCCGACCACGTTAATGATCATGATCATCAGGCCGGCAACGGCATCACCGCGCACGAATTTACTCGCACCGTCCATTGAGCCGTAGAAGTCCGCTTCCTGCGTCACGTCGCTGCGGCGTTGTTTCGCTTCGTCTTCGCCAATCAGACCGGCGTTAAGATCCGCGTCGATTGCCATCTGTTTACCCGGCATCCCGTCGAGCACGAAACGCGCGCCCACTTCGGCGATACGTCCGGCACCTTTGGTGATAACCATAAAGTTGATCAGCACCAGGATGATAAACACCACAATACCGATGGCGAAGTTACCGCCGACCAGGAAGTGGCCGAAAGCTTCGATAACCCGCCCTGCCGCCGCGCCGCCGGTGTGACCTTCCATTAAGATCACACGCGTCGAGGCCACGTTCAGCGACAGACGTAATAAAGTGGAAAACAGCAGAATGGTCGGGAACGCGGCGAAGTCCAGCGTACGCTGGGTGAACATCGCCACCAGCAGCACCATGATGGAAAGCGCAATGTTGAAGGTAAACAGCAAGTCGAGGATGAACGGTGGTAACGGCAGCACCATCATCGACAGGATGATCAGGATAAGAATGGGGCCTGCCAGCACCTGCCATTGTCCGGACTTAAAGTTGGCGGGTAAACGCAGTATCGCGGCCAGATTAGCCATGGGTATCACTCTCTCCTGCTGCAAAATCCAGGCCGTCAGGCACTGGCAAATGTTGAGGTTTTTTCGGGATTAACCCGCCTTCACGCTTCCAGCGTTTGAGCTGATAAACCCAGGCCAGCACTTCCGCCACAGCCGCATATAACGCCGCCGGGATCTGCTGACCAATGTCACTATGCCGGTAAAGCGCACGCGCCAGAGGCGGCGCTTCCAGCATCGGAATTTTGTGTTCAGCGCCGAGTTCTTTGATGCGCAGCGCCACTTCACCCGCACCTTTCGCCAGAACCTTCGGCGCACTCATTTTGTTTTCGCTGTACTGCAACGCCACCGCGTAGTGCGTCGGGTTGGTGACGATAACGTCCGCTTTCGGCACATCGGCCATCATGCGGCGTTTTGCCATGGCGCGTTGTTGCTGACGGATACGCCCTTTGACGTGCGGATCGCCTTCCTGACTTTTATGCTCGTCGCGGATATCCTGCTTACTCATGCGCAGTTTTTTCAGGTTGCTCCAGATCTGCCAGAACACGTCGAATCCGACCATCGGCGTCAGCCCGAGTACCACCATCAGTCCGCAGAACACCACCATGTTCAGGGCTTCACCGAGCGCCGGGATGGTGGGTTGCGCCAGCAGGCGCATCATGTCCGGCCATTTATGCCACAAATACAATCCGGCGACGGTGCCTACCAGTAACGCTTTGAGAATGGCTTTCAGCAGTTCGGCCAGCACCTGTCCGGAGAATAAACGTTTGAAACCGGCAATCGGATCCATCCGGCTGAATTTGAATTCAAAGGATTTGCCGCTGAACATCAGTCCGCCGAGCAGTAGCGGTGCCGCGAGCGCAATCAGTACCAGACCGCCGATCACCGGTAATAATGCCCAGACCGCGCGTCCGAGCAGCGTCGCCATCTGCTGCAAAACCTGACGGTCATCGCTGACCATGCCGTGATCGAATTTCAGCCCCTGAGAAATCATGACACCAAGCTGGCGTGCCATTGATTCACCGGACATCCAGAGCAGTGTTAAACCGCCTCCGAGCATCAGAACGGAGGTCAGTTCGCGCGAGCGCGGGATTTGCCCTTCTTCACGTGCTTTTTCAAGCCTGTGTGCTGTGGGGGCCTCACTTTTTTCGAGATCGCTTTCTTCAGCCACCGGCGGTTCCTGTCAGCATTTACCCGCGCGTAAGAACGCAACAGGCACAATTTCAGCCTTAGCATGACAAACATCTGCGGGTTCGATGGGCAGAACAAAGGGGGGTTTTGAGGTCTTTTCCCTAAATCAAACAGGACAGCGTGCCCGGTTCAGGAAAGTGAAAATGGCGCCCTGCGCTGAATCGTCGGCGCTAACATTTACATTTGACTATTTTGTGACAACCACGGAAATATCATCGCACCGGGGGCTTTTGATTTACCCGCGCATCAGACGGGGCGCGTGTAATAGGAATAATCCTGGGATCCTCTCAGATTGATAATCAAAACAATTAATTAAGAAGCCTGTTTAAATAACTTTTAAATTATACAACGCGGGTGAAAAAACTAATTTCATGCATAATTATTTCCTTAATACATTATATTTTTGGGATCTAAATCCCGAAATTTAATTACATAAGCCGGCGAATAATACATAGTCTGAATAATTCATTTGCTGAATGTATAATCTAGTGCTTAAATAGCTCACCATCGCGTATGAAGCACAATAACCTGTAAAATAAAAGAATTGCTCAAAGGATTAGGACAATGGCAGGGAGAAAATATCTCACTCATTTGGAAATTGAGAAACTGGTCGCGGCAACCGCGCTCGGGAAAAACGCAGTCAGAGATAAATGCATGTTATTGATGTGTTTCATCCACGGTCTTCGCGTCAGCGAATTAACAAAGCTGCGGGTAAACGACATTGAGCTGACAACGAATATAATTCACATCGCCCGCCTGAAAAATGGTTTTTCGGTTCATCACCCGTTACAAATCCGCGAGGTTAAGGCAATTAAAGACTGGCTGAAAGTACGTTCACAATATCTTGATTCAGACACTGAGTGGTTATTTCTCTCGCGTCACGGTGGTCAGATCTCCCGCCAGCAGATCTACCGTTTAATACGCAACTATGGAAAACAAGCCGGTATCAATGTCAATGTTCACCCTCATATGCTCCGGCATGCTTGCGGGTTTGCACTGGCAGATAAAGGATGTGATACCCGTCTGATTCAGGATTATCTCGGTCACAGGAATATTCAAAACACCGTTATTTATACGGCAAGTAATGCGGAGCGGTTCAGAGCCATCAATATATAGTCATCCTGTTCTGCGCCCCGAAACGGAAATGCCCGCTTTATTTATAAAGGGGCATTTCCCCCGCCCGCGCCCCTTTCCCAGTTCAGCACATGTGTTTCAACATCAGGAACAGCTCGGCATCGGTTTTCACTCCCAGTTTGCGCATCGCATTGCATTTGTGCGCGCTGATCGTTTTAATGCTCAGTTGCTTAGCTTGCGCAATTTCCCGCAGGTCCATGCCGTTAAACAGGTGTCTGAGCACCTCCGTTTCGCTGCGCGTGATCCGCGCTGAAACCTGTATATTTTGTTCGGTCAGACGCACCAGGTCGCAACAGATCCGCGGGCTTAAGACGCGTTTTCGGGCAAACGCCTGTCTGAAATAATCCTCGGTGTCGCTCAGCGATTCACCGCGTGCAATCAGACTGATGTTGCGCTGGTTTACCAGCTTTCGCAGTTCGTTTCCGTTATGGCAAAGCGTATAGACCACCATATTCAGACGGGGAAATTGCTCGCTGAGATTTAGCAGAATATCCAGCCCTTCATGCAGATTTTCCTGCGCGCTGTGCAGGTCGGTCACCAGGATATCCACGGACTGATACATGAGGGCTTCTGAGATTTTCTCCAGACATGACTCTTTCACGCGAATATCGCAGCCGCTGTCAATGGACTTAATCAGTGATGACAGCCCGGAGAGCGTCAGCGGCTGGCTGTCCATCAGCGCCACGGCGCGGGTCGATGTATGAGTATGATGCATAACTCTCTTGCTCCTTGCTGCCGGGCGTCATTTCCCGGCACCGTTCCATTTGCGGATGTCCTTTAACCCCGGATTAATGGCTGGCAGCCGGACCAATCTTCGCCATCCAGGTGCCCTGGGCAAAGAGTTCACTGTCATTGTGAAAACCCAGTTTCATCATCGCATTGCGCTTATGCGTGCTCACCGTGCGGATATCGCGATGCAGCGTCTGTGCCACGCGGGAAACACTCATCCCCGAGAAAAGGCAGGTCAGCACCTCGAGTTCGCGGGCAGTGAGTGCCGGGTTTTTCAGCGCGGTTTTTGAAACCAGCATCTTTGCTTTCGGGCTCAGCCATTGTTCACCGCCGGCCATCACGTCAAACACGCATTGCACCAGTGCCAGTTCCGGCTCGTGTTTAAGTAACACACCGTTGGCCGGTGAGGACGCCAGCAATTCCAGCACGCGGTGATCGCTGAAATCGGTGCAGATGATAATTTTCATCGCCGGATGTGAATCCTGCAGCTGGGCCAGCAGGCGCAGGCCGTCGAGCACCGATTCCTTTTCCCCGCAGATGTCCATGATAAGCAGTGCCGGTAGCGAGCGGGCAATGGCCGCCGGAATACCGGCCAGGCGTTGTACATAATTGACGGATTTTGTGATGCCGCAGGAGCCGGTCAGTACGCGCTTCATACCCAGCGCGGTAACGGGACAAGCGTCCATAATCAATACGCCTTCTGCCGGTAAATCCGGGCGGAAAGCGCCAGGGGCAACATGACCCGGCATGAGGTTTTCGACACTGTTCATCTTAGCTTCCTTGTTTTCTCAGTCACATTCCCGACAGGGACATAATCCGGTACAAAATCCTTAGGTTACTTATTGAGGGTACTTACTGGTTTTCCTCAGTTGTTGTGCTTTCTAACAAGATTACTGGTAGGTAAACGTGACCTGTACGCTGCCGACGATCGTCCCCGGCTTTACCTTCCCCTGCGCACTGTACGCCCGCGCCCGCATATCAAATGTGGTACTCCGGGTGGCGGTATCGATGGTCTGCACCTTCTGCGCCGCGTTTCCCAGTGCCATACCGTCGCTGCTTTGCAGCTGAATTTGCACCTGCGTGGCGCTGCCGGTGTTGGCGTACATGTCGCTTTCAGCCTCATCCGGTGTGCCGTTCACGGTCATGGTGGCTTCGGAAGTCGACGCCGGGCATTCCGTCAGCGCAATCGAAAAAGGTTTCCAGTCCGATGATGACCCGGCCTCTGCCATCGACGAGGCCAGGATCTGTTGCCCCAAATCCACATTCATTCCGCCGGAGGGCAGGCTGATGGTGCACGGCGACGCTTTAATATTGCCGGTGATGTTCAGTACGGTGTCCGCGCTGACGGGTTGCCAAAACGTGCTGGCCGTCAGCCCCAGCCCAAGCCCCAGAAACAGCGCCGGTGCTTTTCCCTTATTGATTACAAATGCCGTTAAGCCTTTCATCATGGTGATATTCCCTTACCGGTCACGTCCCGGAATTACTGTATTTCTGCGCGGATGGTCGCGGTGGCGGTGAAATCACCGGTGCCCGGCTCTTTACCACTGGTGTTAATCGGAAATAAGTTAATTTGCGACGTTCCCACCTGTGAGGCGTAATCCATCGTCAGAGGTAAGCGTCCGCTGAGCGGTGCCACAGTTGCGCCGGCGCTGTCCTGGATCCTGACGCCCACATCGGCGTTAGTGGTCGAGAGCGCGGTCGGATCGTTGGCATCCGGCGTTCCCTGGAAAGAGAGGCTGACATTGACGCCTTCGGAAATATTGGTGCAGGCCACGTTGAAATTGACATTTTTCGGTGTGAAGTTTTTCGCCATCTGACCTTTGGTGGCGATATCGCCCGACAAGATGTCGCCAAACGGTACCGTGATCACGCCACCACCATTGATTACGCACGACTGCGGCACCGTCACCGTGCCACTCATCCAGACGGTTGAGACTGGAACGGTCGACTGCGTCGTCGGATCAGAAGCGATATACACGTCCACCACTTTGGTCAGCGGAATGGTTTGTACACCGACAAAAGGCCGGCGGAAGTAGAGTGAAATTGTGCCGCGGGCGCCGGTAGCATAAGGATATCGGGCGCAGCTGGTCGCGGTGTTCTGGTTGCTGACACTGGTGAACGGCGTCGATTTGTAATCGCCAAATCCCCCGGCAATATAGACCTGACTGGCCACCGCCAGGAACTCGTTGATACTGTAATAATTCAGGTTACCGTCGGTGTATGCCAGCCCGGTATCCGGCACTTTTGCCGTGACGTAACCGCCCACATAGTTACCGGTACAGGAACAGGTCACATTGTAGTTACCGCTGAGATTCCACTGATAGGCGTTGTTAACGATCTTACCGGCCGTGTTTTGGGTCGGGTCGGTCAACAAATAACTCATGTTGAACGTATAGGATTTTGTCCCGTCCGTCGGCGCACAGTCACTTGCCTGCGCGCCGGCGCTCAGTATGCCGCCGGTCAGCATCAGGCTGAACAATGCGCCTTTTTTACCCCCGGACATGCGGCGGAGGATCGGCTGGCGTCGTGAAGTCATGTCTGCTGATAATTGATTCATACGATCGGTCATTTCCATGTTCCGCCTTACCGGCAGTCTCCGTTAATAAGTTGAATACCCGACGTAGCCGGTTGTTCAGGCAGGCGATAGTTCACCTGGCAGGACTGCGCCGCTGAATTACCCCATTTCACTGTCAGCGTGCCGCTGTCGGACATGCCTGACAGATAAACCTGTCCGCCGTCCCCGACAATGCTGCTGTTATCCTTGTTCCCGCTGTTCACACTGGCGGTGGCACCAAATGGCACCGGATCGCCGCTGGCACGGGTCAGCGTCATCAGCACACGCTGGCCGACGTTCGGATCAAAGTCCGCACGCACCACCGCGCCACGCGTCGGGATCACCGTGGCGCTGGTCAGCGTCATATCGACATTGTCCGGTAAGGTTGAGGTATCGAGAGAAATCTGGTTACGCCGGTACGCTGTGGCGTAGGGCACCACCGCATAACCGCGCCAGTCGGTTTTTACCCCGGTATTGCTGGCGATGCTGACATCGTCGGCGCCCGGCGCTTTTACCAGTACCACCGTTTCACTCAGCGGTTGCGAGAAGGTCACGCCGTTTTCGTGCAGCAGAATGCCGCCCTGCAGACCGTAATCCATACGGCGCTGGCTGCGGTCGTAACCGTAACCGGCATTCACTTCGCCGTATCCGCCTTTATAGTCGGCGCTGGCATAACCGTTCGCACCCTGCCCCTGCGTGGTGTAACCCTGACTGATGTTGTAATTCAGGTTGTTATCACGCAGCGCCGTGCCGCTCAGCCCGACGTTATGCGAGGTGTTGCTATTTTTACTGCTGTTGAGGTTATAGGTGGCGTAACTGCCCGGCAGCCATTTGCTTAACGGCACGCTGATGTTAACGGCCACAATCTGATCGGTGTAATACGTCCGGTTACCATTGCTGTCGGTACCATTGCGGTTATAGGTGTAGTTAACCCCCCAGGAGATGCCTTCCCAGGTGTTGTTGTAGCCTACGCTGCCCGATTCGGTTGACCGGTTGTTGTTCCAGTATTCTTCTTTCACCAGACTCAGCGAAAGGGCACCGCCCTTCTCCCACAAGTTCTGGCTCAGGGTCAGTTCAGCGCGGCTTTTCTTATGATCGCTGTAATAGCCGCTGCCGCCGGAGTAGCTTTCCAGCGCCTCCTGCAAGGTGTAAAAACCGGCAGTGGAATAGCGGTAGCTGGCCAGGCTGAAGTTGGTGCCTGACTCAACAAAGCTTTTACCGTATCGCAGACGGTAAGACTGACCGCTGTCTTTTGGCGCGTCTTGCTGTTTGGTCCAGGCCTGCGTCACATCCGCGGAAAGCGCACCAATGCTGCCGAGGTTCTGCCCCAGCCCCATCGCCACCGACTGGTATTTACTGGCAGCCTGCAAACCGCCATACACCGTCGCACCGTGCGATAAACCATATATCGCGGTGCCCTGGGTGAACGGCGTCTTTTCGACGTTATCGTTATACGAGCGGTACTGACCGCTGGTGAAGCTGTATTTCAGATGTCCTTCGCGCTGAAGCACAGGCACCGACGCGAAAGGCACCACCATATTTCGCTCACTGCCGTCGGCTTCTTTGATCGTCACATTCAGGTCGCCACTGCCTGCTGTCGGATAGAGATCTGAAATGGCGAACGGCCCGGCAGGCACGTAGCTCTGGTAGATGACATAGCCGTTCTGGCGGATGGTCACCTGCGCATTACTGTTCGCAATGCCGCGCACCACCGGCGAATAGCCTTTCATGCTGTCCGGCAACATGTCGTCGTCAGAGGCCAGCTGTAAACCGCGAAACGGGACCGTATCGAACACTTCGGTCGGCGAGTTACTGTCACCTAACGTCAGCTGACCCCGCAGCGTCTGAATATCCCGTTGCAGGTAGGTATTGATGGAATCCCAGTGGTCAGTGCCTTTGCTGTCGCGGTTCCAGGTGGAATAGTTACGCAAACGCCAGACGCCCAGATTCGCCCCGGAACGCAGATTCAGGTAATAGGTGTTGCTGTTACGCGTGTCGTTTTCCCGCGCTTCGGTGTTCGCACCGCTGAAGCTGTAGTTCATCAGCAAGGCCGGAATACCCGGATCCCACTTGTCCGGGGACACATAACCGCGCGCCTGTGAATTCAGCGCGGCCTGCGGAATGCTCAGATCCAGCCGTTGCTGATCAAAGCGGAAAGCGGCAGAGGACTGCGCTATCGCACCGGTGAAATTGGCACACTCATCTGTAGCCTGGATGCCGGGGAACATGCCAATCTTGACGCCCATATCCCGCAGCAGCTCACCGCTCAGGCAGGGCTGGAGGCTTTGCTTACCCGCTGCATCTTTCGTCAGGGTAAATTTTACGTCGCGCGTATCGACCTCTGAACCATTCAGATAAATATCAACACGATAAGTGCCTGGCGGTTGTAAATCTCCCTCTTCGAAAACCGACAGGTCCGCATTACCCTGTGCAGGATTGTCGATTTCCAGTAAGGCCGGGTTGAAATATTCCGCTGCGCTGGCCAGAGGTGTTCCGCCCATTAACATTGCTATCTGGCACGACACCAGCCAGGCAAGCCGGGAACGCGTAAAGCCGGTCGAATTATGACTTTTCGTTTTGTTCTTCATTGTGTTAATTCCATGTTGCAACGCAGCCAGAATTTCTGGCGCTTCTCCCTCGCCTTCCTTGTTTACCGCCGTGACAGACCTCTGCGGGTTGTTAACTCAGGTCAGAGACTGGCGATAAAAGGTTTGCTCGTTCCGCCGTAATCATTGATGAATTGCCAGCTCAGAGAGCCGCCGGTAGCGCCGGCCGGTAAGTCAAAGCTGGCATCAGACTGCGGTGCGACCATGGTGACGTTCTTCATCGCGCTGCCATTGATTTTCACGTTGAAGAAAGTGATGTAGTGAGCCGACGGATTGGTCACCTGAATACGGTTACCGTTACGTTTCCATGTCAGCGTTTTAGCGGCCTCTTCCAGCGTACTTTTCACGCCGGACGGGCGAAAAATCAGCTTGATGCGCGTTTTCACGGCAATCTGCAGGGTGTTTTGCCGCTTCTCGGCAGAAGGAATTGATTTGATGTTCAGCCAGTACAGCGACTCTTTATTCTCAGGCAAATCACCGCCTGCACGCACCACGCGCAGAATGTTTTGCTGATTACCGTCCAGGCGGAATAAAGGTGGCGTCACGATGAACGGCGCTTTGTCAGCCGATGTCGTTTTGCCGTTTTCAGCGCCATCCACCCAGGACTGGATCAGATAAGGCGTTTTATCGGGGTTACTGATATTGATGGAGGATTCTTTCTTGCCGCCGTCATAGATGAGACGCGTGCCGCCGACCACGACACCCGCCTGTGCGGCCATGCCGAAGGTCATTAATAATGCTGCCACCGCTGTAGCGCGCCATGTTTTCATGGTGTCCCTGCCTGTCTTAACCATTCAAATAGACCAGGGGGATGCACTCCCCTGGTCTGACTTAATTCAACTGAAGCGAATCAAAAGCTTATTGATAAACCACGGTGAACTGAGTCACGCCGTTTGCATCACCGACGGTGACAGAGTCAGTCAGGGAGATGTAACGGGCGCTGAAATCCAGGTTGTTAGGACCGGTGCTGACCAGCGGATAAACGGAGGAGTCTTCGTACAACGGAACCACTTTGTTCTGGTTGTCAGAAATCTGAATACCCACGCCAGAGGCAGTGTTGGCACCCGCAGTCAGCGCCAGCACGGTGTTGTCACCTGAAACCTGAGTACCGTCGAAACGCACGGTCGCACCGGTTACGGTGTCAGGGCAGTCAGTCAGAACTAAAGTGAATTTTTTAGCAGCAGCCAGTGAACCCGCAACAGGGAACGCCGTACGGGCGATATTACCCAGGAAGACATCCTGGTTTTGAGAAGCAGTATCAATCGTACAAGCCGCATCGGTGATAGTACCAGTGAAATTAACTGCGCCATCTGCTGCAAAAGCAGAAGAAGCGAATGCAGAAGACGCGATCAGGGCAACAGCAAGAAGATTCTTTTTCACGAAGTTTTTTCCTATTAACATAATGCACATCGAAACACCTTTCCCGGTGTCCGAATTAGTTTTGACAAAACCATCTGTCATTCCTTTATTTAGTTCATGAGGTTCCACCCCACTTAATAAGCCGCCGGACGGGTTTAACCCCGAAACCCAAACGATTCATTTTGAACTAAAGTGACTCCTTTGGTTTATTATGCTAATTTTGAAAGCTTACGCGGGATTTAGTGCTTTAAGTGATGGCCACAATGATATTTAAATAAAGTTTTTACATGCAGAGTGAGAATGGCGTCAGAAATCAAGCGAAGAGAATATAAGAAAAAACCGAGAGGCTTCCGGTGTGTGGGAATAATGAATTTGCACATAACCTATTGAATATTAAGTTATTTTAATAAACTTCTGCGGAGGGGTGCACTCAGTATTGACAGAAATTTACCGGCTGATTAGAGTATGCTCCAATTTAGTTCAAAATGACTCCATTGAAACAATTAATTACAGGTTACCTACCAGACTTCTTTAAATCTTTTGGCGTTACTGGCCGTATATAAAACCGTGTTCTGAATATTACGATGGCCTAAATAATCCTGAATTAAGCGGGTATCAATTCCTCTGTCTGCCAGCGCAAAGCCACAGCCGTGTCTTAACATATGGGGATGGGCATTAATAGTCAGATTTGCGGCCTGACTGTAATTTCTGATTAACCAGTAAATGCGCTGCCGTGATAATTTCGAGCCACGATTAGAAAGAAACAACCAGTCGGAATCCGCACCACGGTATTGCTTTCTTTTATTCATCCACAGCATTAACGATTTCCTTTCCCGCATATAGAGAGGATGAACGGTAGAGAAGCCATTTTTTAAACGGTGGATATAGATATTATTGCCTTCCATGTCGATATCTGAGAGCCGCCAGCTGCTGATTTCACTGACCCGGCAACCGTGGATAAAACACATCCAGATCAGGCAATAATCCCGTTCTGCGTGCTTTCCTCGTAACGTAGCCTCAAGCAGTTTCTCAACTTCAGACGGGGTCAGATATTTACGATTTTTCATAGTGCCTCTTCATGTTCATGGTGTCCCGGATGAGTATTGATTTCAGTGGCACTCATCATTCAATACTTTCCGAAAATGGAATTAATGATCACCTGTTGTACATCGGTTCATTAATTCATCGTTAAATAACAGGGGTGCTTAATATCCCTGTGTGTTTAAAAACCTCCTTAAAGTGACGCGTATAGAGTTTATACACGAATTTTCAATATACGACCTAAACGAAGCGCCATCAAATAAAAGAAAATAATGCTTTACGCTTATCGCCACTGACAATTAAGTTTATATCATATCCACCAAATCGCAGGCTTAGTTAAAAATAATTCACGGCTTTTAAACGTCAATGAATTATATTCATCCTGCCGCGGGCGTAGCATTCAGCATGGCGTATTAGCGCGTTTACCCTTTAATAACCTCGCATTTTCGGTGCTCCGGCGGCGTTTTATCCTGCCTGTGGCAGGGATTTTTTACAAGGAAATTTCTGAGACGTTTCAGGTATTTTTAGGACGCCGGGGGATTTTATTTCACTGGCAAAGCCAGACATCTGAAAGTTGTGGCGAATATACGGTAATCTGGCCACTAAAAGCCAGTTTTTTACCGGTTACGATCGGGGATAAGTAAAGCAGGAAGAACCTGAGACGGCGCGGAAATAAAAAAAACAGGACGCGATGCGTCCTGTTTGGGTCTGGCAGAATATAACAGGGGGATCAGGCAGAAAGACCGCCGTCCAGAATGAGGGTTTGTCCGGTCATATACGTGCTGTCATCACCGACCAGCCACGCCACCGCGCCCGCCACTTCGTCGACCTTGCCAAAGCGTTTCATCGGAATGGTTTTGCGCAGCGCGACCAGCTTGTCTTTAGGCATACCGGCGAGAATTTCAGTGTCGATATAACCGGGCAGCAGGCAGTTAACCCGCACGTCAAAGCGTCCCAGTTCTACCGATAACGTCCGCGCCAGGCCGGTCATCGCGGCCTTACTCGCCGCGTAGGCACTCTGGCCGCTGTTGCCCTTTATGCCCGTCACCGACGACATCATCACCACTGAACCACCGCCCTGCATCATCATCGGTTCAAGCAACTGGCTGTTCCAGTAGAAGATGGCGTTTAAGTTAGTGTCCATTACGTTGCGCCAGTTATCCGCGTTCTGGTGGATATGCAGCGCATCAAGCGTGATACCGGCATTGTGTACCACGGCGTGCGGCGCGCCGTAGCGTTCCAGCAGGTCAGCGGCAAGACGCGTAACCGACTGCTCATCACGCCCGTCGCACTGATGGCTTTCGACCTGGCCGGGCAATCCCGCGCAGGCCCGTTCCACCTCATGCGCGGCGCTTTCGCCCTGACACCAGGTAAACACCACATTCCATTCTTTTGCCAGACGCTGCACAGCGGCACGTCCGATCCCCCGGCTGCCGCCAGTCACCAGAATCCATTGATTTTGCGTGGCTGTATTCATGGCTTAGTGGCTTTTTCGCTGAGATACTGGCACAGCTCACGCACAGTAATGTTCACGTTATCGACGAACAAATCGGCCTCGATGGTGACGCCAAACTCTTTCTTCGCCAGCACCATCAGTTCAACGTAATCCAGGCTGTCGAGTTTGAGCTGATACAACGGCATGTCCGGGGTGAGATCTTCCTGCTCCAGATCCTTCGCGTCACACAGCATCTCGCAAACCTTGCTGTAAACCTCATCATAATTCGCCATGTTTTATTCCTTTAAGTGAGTCAGTTGTCTGAGTTTTCTATGAAAAATAAGGGTGTTATTCAGTCAGCGGTCCGGTTTTTAGCGTGACGGAGACGGACATCAGCGGTTCACCGCCCTGCCAGGCCTGAATGCCCGCCAGCAGCACCAGCCCGCGGTGTTTCTCGCCCATGACCAGCGTCGGCCGGATGGCGTAATCTGTCGCGCAGAAGCGCTGTCCCTGCCCTGTTTTCGTCAGTAACCGGGGAGGGAAATGTGTTTCATGATGGGTTTGTACCACCTGCACCCGCGTGAAAACGTCGCCCAGGGTGGTCGCCTGAACCGACGGTAAAAGACTGCGCACGGTTTGCAGCGTCTGCGGAGAATTCACCAGCTGGCGAAACAACACCGCGTCGAGGAAACTCCACGCCGGAACAGCCGGGCTGCCAACAGCCAGAAACTGCGTATGCAGCGTCGCCAGTTCCTGCGCACTCAGCGTTTCCCCCTGCGTGACCGGCGACAGCACCAGTGCGTCCGTCGCGGTCAGTTTGCTGCTGATACTCATCTGCTGGGTTTGTGCGTGACGCAAACTGGCGCTCAGTTGCACCCCGTCATCCCGCAGCGTTTCGCGCACCGGAAGCTGATACGGCGCATCGCATAACACCGGTTCGCGCAGACGGCTGGTGAACATCAGTCCTTCCGGCGTTAACGGGTGCTTTTCCCATGAGTCGCTGAGCGCGGATTTAACATCCAGCATCGCCCGCATTCCGTGAACGCATAATCCGGTCAGACCGAGACGCTGCGCCCCGGCAGCATCAAAATGGATCGGATTGTAATCACCGGAAAACGCCGCCCAGCGTTCGGCATCACGCAGGCTGTAACGCAAAGTGTCACCCGCCAGCATTATTTCCCCCTTCCGATCACCAGCGCGGCGTTTGCCCCGCCGAAGCCGAAACTCAGGTTCAGCGTGGTGTTCAGTAGCGCCGGGCGATGCACGTTGGGGACGTAATCCAGATCGCACGCCGGATCGGGCGCATCGAGATGGCAGGTCGCGGGCATGATCTGATGCTCAAGCGCCTGCAGGCAGACGATCGATTCAAAACTGCCTGCCGCCGCGATCAGATGTCCGGTGTAGGATTTGGTACTTGAGCACGGCGTGGCGTAAGCCACCGTTTCGCCCAGCGCAATCTTGATCGCTTCGGTTTCATTGAGATCGTTAAGCGGCGTAGAGGTGCCGTGGGCATTGATATAATCCAGATCGCTGGCGGCAATACCGGCCTGCTCCAGCGCATGGCGGATGGTTTGAACCCGCGCAATTTTGTCTCCGGCGGGTGCGGTAAAATCAAAGGCATCAGAGAAATTGCCGTAACCCAGAATCTCACCGAGAATGTTTGCGCCGCGCGCCAGCGCCGATTCGCGTTCTTCCAGACACAGCACTGCCGCCCCTTCACTGAGCACAAAGCCGTTGCGGTGCAGGCTGAACGGGCAACAGGCGCGGGTGATCTCTTCCTGTTCACTGGCCAGCGCGCCCAGCACGTCAATGTTCCATACCGCCGAATCCGAACGCAGTGATTCTCCCGCGCCCGCCAGCATCATGCTGGCCCGGCCGCTGCGGATCAGTTCGAACGCATCGCCGACCGCAATGGTTCCGGTCGCACAGGCCGCGACCGGCGTGTTCTGATAGCCGCGCAACCCCCACAGCAAACTCACCGCCGCCGTGGCGGAATTTGGCATCGAGAAAAAACAGCCAAAAGGAGAGCCCATGCCGGTACGCAAATAGTCTTCGTAATGCAGCTGAGTTTCATCCTGCCCCGCCCAGCCGGTGCCCATAATGACGCCGCAGTCGCGCAAGTCGTAAAACTGCTCCGGTTTGTCATCCCCAAACGCCATCTGCATGGCTTCCCGCGCAGACGCCAGCGTCAGCCGGGCATACCGCGGCAGGCGGCGGCGGATGGCAGCGGGCACGCCTTTGAGCGAAGGTTCATGATCAATCAGCCCGTAAAAGCGCGATTTAATCCCGGCAGCTGACTTGTCGCAGTAACGGTAGCCGGGGGTGTAATCCATGATCGCCGCCCAGCTTTCGGCGGAGTTCATGCCCAGCGGGGTCACCGCACCGTAACCGGTGACAACCACCCGACGCGGCCTGTCTGCCGTCTGTAAAACATCCTTTTGCATGCTTTATCCTTGTTGACTCAATGTGTTGTCTTCCCCGCCACCCAGCGCCAGCCAGAGTTTCATCGTGGAATACAGGTAGTTATATTGCGTGGTGACCAGCGTGTTCTCGCTGTCCAGCAAGGTGTTCTGTGCGTCGAGCAGCGTCTGGTACACCACGGCACCGTGCCGGTACTGGCTTTCCACCAGCGCCAGCCGCTGCCGGCTTAATGCCAGATCGTCCAGCTGCCGTTGCTTTTCCTGCTGATAGGTCAGGCGCTGCGACATGGCATTGTCGATATCCTGCAACGCGCTGTAGGACGCGCTGCGAAACTGCATCGCCGCGGTTTGCACATCCAGACCGGATTGCTCCACGGTCAGCCGTACTTTGTTCCATTCGATAAACGGTAAGTCGAGCGCAGAACCCAGCGTTCTGGCCGGATTGCTGAACCATTGCTGAAACACAGCAGCCCCGGCATTCAGTGACGCATTCAACGTCAGCGACGGATAAAAACTCAGCCGCGCGACATCAGAACCCGCCAGCGCCGCACGCAGATTCAGCTCAGCTGACTGCACGTCCGGCCTTCTGGCGATCACGTCCAGCGGTAAACGCTGCGCCACCGGCACGCTCTGATGAATATCCAGCGACTGACGCTCTGCAGGGTATTGTCCCGGCGGACGGCTGAGTAAAATCGCCAGTGCATTACGGTTTTCATCGCGCTGTTGAAACAAATCGCGCAGGTTGTTTTCGCGGCTCAGCACTGTTTGCTGTGCCTGTAAATAATCCAGCTGACCGAGATCACCGGCTTTCCAGCGCGAGGTCACCATCACCAGCGTTTCACGGGCAATCGCCAGGCTTTGCTGCAAATTACTGATCTGCTGATTCAGGCTGGCAATCTGCCAGTAAAGCTGCGAGGTAGTGCCGATAAGCGTCAGCGCGGTAGCCTGCAAATCCTGCTGCGAGGCTTTTGCCAGCCAGTCTGACTGCTCACGGGTACGGGCCAGTTTCCCCCACAGATCCAGCTCATAAGAGGCCGACAGCGCACTGGCGTAGCTTTCCACCGGCGTGGTTTGGCGGCGCATATTTTTGGTGTTACTGGCTGATGAGTTGGCAGAAAAATCAGGGGTCAGATTCAGATCTGAGATCCCCGCCGTCAGCAGCGCCTGCCGCAGTTTTATCCCTGCCAGTGCCAGATCGTTATTGCTTTGCAGCGCGGAAACGATCAGCCGTGACAGCTGCGGGTCATCAAAGTTATCCCACCAGTGCGGGGAAAATTTCGCCACGCCTTCGCCGGTATCCTGCACACGCCAGGTTTGCGGCACTGACAGCAGCGGCCGCTGGTATTCGCTTTTCAGCGCCTGACCACAGCCGGTCAGCAGTAGCGTCATCGCGGCCATTGAGAGTAAATTCAGTTTGTTCATTCGCGTGCCAGCGCCTCTGTCGGATGCAAACGCGCGGCGTTGCGGGCCGGGAAAAAGCCGAAGCCGAGCCCGATAAGCGCCGAGAAACCGCAGGCTAAAAGGATCGGCGGCCAGGTGAAAATCATGGTGAATTCCTGCGTAACCTGAGAAAAAATCAGCCCCGCCACGCCGGATCCGACAATGCCGATCAAGCCTCCGAGGGTACAAATCACCACCGCCTCAATCAGGAACTGACGCATGATGTCCGCCGGACGTGCGCCGACCGACAGACGAATGCCGATCTCGTGCGTCCTTTCCGTCACCGACACCAGCATGATGTTCATCACGCCCACACCGCCCACCAGCAGGGAAATGCCGGCGATAGCGGTGATCAGCAACGTCATGGATTCCGACGTTTTGCGGATGGTTTTCGTCAGCTGGTCATTGGTCATGGTGAAGAAGTCGCGTTTGCCATGCGACGCATCCAGCAGTTGTTCGACGTTGCGCTGGGCGACATCCGTCGGATAGCCGTCGGCAATGCGCAGGGTGATGGATTGCAGCGGCGTATCCCCCGACATGCGCTCCAGCAAAGAGGTGTAAGGGATCCACGCGCCGAGCTGCTCGCCGATATACTTCGGCCCTTTTTTATCCGCCACGCCGATCACCCGGTAAGGCACGCCGGAAAGCTGAATAATTTCTCCCAGCGGATCCTGTCCGGGAAACAAGGTACTGCGCACATTCGGGTCGATGATCACCACCGGTTCCCGGTCGTCGAGATCGCGGGGCGTAAAGCGGTTACCGGCGATAAAGTTCAGCCCCTGCACGCGAAAGAAGCCGTTACTGACGCCCGACAGCGACACCAGCACCTGTTTGCCGCCGCGGATCGCCATCACGGTTTTGCTCACCACCGGCGACAGGCTGTCGATGTAAGGCTGTCTGCCGAGCAAATCCACATCTTCCAGCGTCAGGGAACGTTCGAAATCTGGCCGTGGTTTATCCCAGCCCAGGCCGGGCTGAATTTCGATGGTGCTAGTACCAAGCTGGCTTATCTGGCTGAGGATGCTCTGCCGTGCGCCCTCGCCTACCGCCATCGAGGACACCACAGAAGAGATGCCGATAATGATGCCGAGCATAGAAAGAAAAGCGCGGATCCGGTGCCCGAGCAGGGAACGCCACGCCATGCGCACCGCTTCTTTCAGGCTTTGCCAGAGCGGCGTGCGTCCTGTGGCGGCAATAGCTGGTAAGCCCTGAGATTTACCCTGTTTCATCACCGGATTGATGCGGTCCGCGACAATCTCGCCGTCGTGAATTTCGACGATGCGCTGGCACTGTTCGGCAATGCTGCGGTCGTGGGTGACGATAATCAGCGTATGTCCGGCCTGATGCAGTCCATGCAAAATCGCCATCAGTTCCTGACCGCTGGTGCTGTCGAGCGCGCCGGTCGGCTCATCGGCCAGGATCACCGGCGCACCGTTCATCAGCGCGCGCGCAATACTGACGCGTTGCTGCTGGCCGCCGGAAAGTTGCGCAGGCCGGTAATGCATGCGGTTGCCAAGGCCTAACCGGGTGAGCAGATGTTCCGCCCGCGCCTGACGTTCTGCCGCCGGCATGTCGGTATACAGCGCCGGAATGGTGACGTTTTCAATGGCCGTGAGATACGGCATCAGGTGATAGCGCTGAAAAATAAAACCCAGATACTGGCTGCGCAATTGCGCCAGCTGTTCGCTGGTCGCCACATGCGCAGGCACATCCATAATGCGCATTTCGCCTTCCGACGGTTTATCCAGACAACCGAGAATATTCATCAGCGTCGATTTACCCGAACCGGACGCGCCGATAATCGCCAGCATTTCACCGGCATTCACGCGCAGGGAAATATCGCGGAGCACCGTGACGGCAGCATTACCCTCACCAAAACGGCGGGAGATATGCGAAAGTTCAATGACCGGAGAATTAGCCATTTGCCGTCCCTGCCTCATTTTGCATAATCACCACGCGCTCACCCTCGCGCAGCCCGTCTTTCACTTCGACAAACTGACGGTCATTGATGCCCGCACGGATCACCCGTTGTTCGGTCTTGTCACCGTTCACTACCTGCACCTGATAACGGTCATCGCCCAGTGGCTGCCCCAGCGCCATCACCGGCAGACGCAGCACATTTTTAGCCTGCTCTGTGACGATAAATACCTGCGCGGTCATTGAAGTGCGCAGCAGATGATCAGGGTTCGGCACGCTGAACACGCCGTTGTAATAGACGGCAGAAGGTTGCTGAGTCTGGCTGCTGGCGCTTTCATCCTGTAAGGCGTCATTTGGCGCATCCTGTAACGTGCCCATCACGCTCTGATAGCGATGTTTGGGATCGGCGACCACGTAAAACCACAGCGGCTGACCGGGATGCACTTTCAGGATGTCGGTTTCTGAGATGCGGGTTTGCACCGTCATGGTATCGACGTTAGCCAGCACCAGAATGGTCGGCGCGGTCTGCGAGGACACCACGGTTTGCCCTTCTTTGGTGACGATGCCGAGCACCTGCCCGTCCACCGGTGCCAGGATCCGCGTATAGCCCAGATTGGCTTTCGCGGTTTCCAGCGCCATCTGCGCCTGCACAATCTGCGCTTCGTTGACTTTGATCTGCGCTTTCTGGGTATCGACTTTGGCCTGCGCCTGTTCGAGGTTACTTTTGGTGCCAGAACCGTCGCGATCCAGCTGTAACTGACGTTTCAGCTCCAGCTGATATTGCGTAAGCGTAAACAGCGACGCCTGTTTTTGCGCCACGGCACTGTCGAGTTCCGCTTCGGATTTACGCAGTTCGCTTTGCTGCAACGTCGGATCAATTTCCGCCAGCAACTGGCCTTTGGTGACCCGGTCGCCCGCACGGACATACAGTTTCTTTAACTGCCCGTTGACCTGAGCACCTACATTCACCTGCACAGAAGGTTTGAGGATGCCGGTCGCCAGTACGGTTTTTTCGATATCCCCGCGCCCTATGGCCTGCGAAACCAGCGGCGCAGTGGTGCCGGACATCATGCTGTGCACGCCGTACGCAGCAGCGACCAGCAGGATCAACACCACGAGGATCAGCGTATAAAATGCCCTGCGGCGTCCCGCGGCGATTTGTCTGAATGAGAAACTCACGCCGGTTCTCCTTGCGCGGTGAGAGCGGAAATCACGGCGTCACTCTGTGCAGCGATGCAGCCATTTCTCATCACACAGATTCGGTCAAACAAGGCCAGCGCCGTTTCACTGTGCGTGACGGTGATCAGGGTTTTTGCGTATTCCCGGCAATGGCTGATCAGGGTTTGCATCACCTGCTGCGCCGTTTCTTCATCGAGATTGGCCGTCGGCTCGTCGAGTACCATCACCGGACAATCGCTGTACATCGCACGTGCCAGCATCAGGCGCTGACGCTGGCCCAGCGACAATGCGGGATGGCTTTCACGGATCAGCGCATTTTGTTTGCCTGGCAGTCGGTCGATGACGTCAGTCAGGTTCAAGCCGCGCAATGACTTATCAATACGCCGCTGTTTTTGCGCGTCGTGTTCACGATCAAAGAGCGTGATGTTTTGCAGAACACTGGTATTGAACAGAATGTCTTCCTGACTTTGCAGGAAGAACAGCTTCTGCGCCTGACGGCTGCTGACCGGCTGTCCGTCGGCAAGGATTTCACCGCCCTGAGGTTCGATAAGCCCGGTAATGACTTTCAGCAGCGTACTTTTCCCGGCGCCCGACTCGCCGACAATCGCCAGCATTTCGCCATGACGCACAGTCACAGACACGTGATCCAGCACCGGCTTACCCGGATCGTAAGCAAACTGCAGTTCCCGGTAACTGAGCTCTTGGCTGAAGCGGACAGGCGGCAGTAAGTCGCCAGTGGCCTCTTCCCTGACCTGCGGGAACAGATCGGCTGCGCGGGTATCAATCACGTGCAGCTGATTCTTTTGCAGCACGGAGAAGAAAATCTGCGTGATGTAGGCGGTGAAAATCTGGCGCACAAAGCTGTAGGCAAAGAATTCGCCCAGTGAAATCCGGTTATCTTTCAGCAGCGGCAGCGCCAGCAGCATGAAGAAGACCATTTCGAGGCTGCCAATCAGCTGATACAGGCTGCTTTTCACCTGCTCGTACACTTTCTGTTTCTGACGGCAGTCAAACAGTGAAAGCGCATAGGCGGCGAATGCCGTCTGGCGCTGACTGTTCAGTCCGGCAGATTTGAGCGTGGCAAACCCCTGAATAGTTTCCAGCAGGAAGTCGCTTTGTTCTGCACTCTTTACCTGAACCTGCTGGGTGTAATAGCGGTCACGGAAAATCGCCCAGACGCTGACCAGCCCCATCAGCGTGACGCCGATGGCGGAAATGCCAGCCAGCAGCGGGCTGATATAGCACATCACCGCCAGCGCAATCACACCGACCACCCAGTCCACACGCAGGCCGTTATCCAGCTCGATTTTTTGCGCCGCCGCCATTTGCCAGTTAGAGAAACGGCTGTAGATTTCACCGGGACTGCGCTTTTCAAAAAAAGACAGGGTGTTGGTCAGCAGACGGGCAAAGCCGCTGACGCTCTGCATCACCACAAAACGTTTAATAAACCGCTCAGTCACGCTGCGCACAATAAACGCCAGCAGTGTCGAGACGACAAAGGCCAGCAGATAATAGAAATACGGAAATTCAGTTTTGCCGCCGGAGGAGAAAACGTTGTTAATTGCCGAACTGACCATTACCGGCATGATGAATAAGGTCAGTGAAACCAGAAATGCCAGTAACATCAGCCGGTAGATGCCGGGGATTGCCGCCGTCTGTTTCAGGCTCATGCATTCCAGCGCACGGAAACGACGCGTGCGCGGTTGTTTTTCTGCCGGTTGCGCAGTGCGCGGCGCCTCCTTATCAAGCACTACCGCGTAACCGCTGATTTCAGATCTGAGCGCGGCAATGGGCAGAAGCTGTTCACCAATCGCCGGATTCATCACGCAGACATAGCTGCCCTGACGATAGGCCAGCAGAACATAGTGACTGGCACCGTAGTGCAAAATGGCCGGTAAAGGCAATTCGGCCAGTTCATCGAAGTCAAACGCCACCGGATACGACGGGATCGCCAGCTCAGATAAGATGTCGCAAAGGGTGGACAGCGCGGTGCCGTGGGACGATGTCGGGAAACGTTCGCGCAGTGTTTCCAGCGGGGCGCTGATGCCCTGAGTCTCCGCCAGCATAGAAATACAGGCCAGCGCGCATTCGTTCGTTTCTGCCTGATAAACCAGCTTAGGAATAATATTATCCATAATCGATACCTTAAAACGCCCTGTTCTTTTCAGTAATATCGCGGCGCTGTTGCGGATGGATTTCATTCATTAATAAAAAATAACGAATGCGAATGCCACAGCATCCAGTCGGTTGAATGTTCACGAATACTTTGTTCAATAATGCGCGGCATTTTTTCTTTTAATTCTTTTGCACTGACCGGGTCATGGATAACGATATTCAATCCCCTGTCATAATAAAGATGATAAAAAATCACCTTCGCAGACATCATTCTGGCCAGCCGGATAATCCCGCTATGTAAACTGGCGGGGCGACCAAATATCCGGCAGGGTAATTTTTCAGCTTTATCTTTACTGGCAAACTGCGTGAAATCAGGCGTGATATCCGGGAATAAAATAATATTCCGCTGATTATCGGCGGCCTCCATGACTGACGTCATCAGATTTCCGGCAATGTTTTTATTATCTTCATGTATCGAGCAATAGGTCAGATCGACGCCGCCCAGTTGCCGCTCCGCGGCGGAATGCGCATCCGCGCTGCGTGAAGTAATGACTGTCGCCTTACCCGGAAAAGCAGCGGCTCCGGCCATGGTACTCAGCACGTCCGACACCATGTGTAATGGCGCGAGGATCACCGGCTGACCGGCACGTTGCAGCGGCTCGACAACTGCATTGAGCCTGGCCGAACAGTCTGCCAGCTCCCGCAATGCCCGGCGGTTCTGCCCGTAGGTCACCGCCTGAATCAGCAGCTGTCGCCGCCGGGTCTGCCAGACATAATCAAATTTCTTATTATCATTAATCAGACACTGACGGTTAGATTCTGCGACCGCCGCCCGCAATTTCACATCACGGCCTGTCAGCCCTAAAAAGCAACTAACGCGGGATAAAGCAAAAATAACGCGATAATGTATATGCCGGAATAATAAACAATGCGCCCTGTAGCCAGTAAGCCGGAGTTTATACAAAAACCACTGACATCTGACGGTGAGGTTTTTCCAAAACAGCGCGCACCACAGGGCCACGAATTTCATTATTTCTCCGGCGCCTGATCATTCTTTAAAATAGAGAGTAATTTGTCAGAGAATGACGTGAAATCACGGTCCTGGATCGCCACCCACTTTTTGGACACAATAAAAGTCGGGGTTGCATTGATGTCGTAATACTGTGTCACGCGCGTCATATAATCCAGCAGGTTTTTGACTTCTGCGGACTGGCTGACTTTATGGTATTCATCGACATTTATCTTATTCTCTGCCAGCCACTCATCACGTTTTGCCGGGTCGCCAAGATCGATGTGATTTTTCATCACCGCGTCATAGGCGCTTTCACGGTGGGCTTCTTCAATTCCCATCACCTGCAAGGTGGCAAATACCGGTGCAAAGCGCGCCAGTCCGCCCTGATTATCCAGGCTAAAGTGCAGGCGAACCAGTTTCTTACCCGCTGGCATACGTTTTTCCAGCGCCTCGACATTCTTTTCGTTTAATGCACAGTAATGACAACCGTATGAGAAGATTTCAATAATATCTTCCCCGTCAGCAATCGGACTTTTAGCTAATTTATCCGCGGACAGTGACGTCAGAACCTGTTGTCCTTCATCGCTGGATTGATTGCGAACCAGGTAATGGATCCAGGCGGTAGTAATCAGTGCTGAAATAACCGCGACAAAAACGGTATACGCCAGAATGGGCAGAATTCTTTTTTTCATGGGGGGCTTTTCATCCTGAAAATAATAATACGCGACGCTCAGCGGGGAAGTATCAGGCGGGCGTTGTACAAGTAATACAACGCCCTGTCAGATAAACAGTAAATCTACTTAATCTGATTTAATAAGAAACGAATGTTTCTTAGCCTACGTTACCGCAGTTGATAATTGCTGCGGCGGTGAAGGTTTTAGTCACAACACCGTTTTTATCAGTACAGGTTTTCACTGCATTACATACAGTGGTATCACCCACCAGGTTTAATTCAAAGCTGTTTACGCAAGTCGTGGTACCGCCAACAATTGCGCTTGCTTCAGTCATGTTGATCTTTTTCATCTGTGATATCCTTATTTAGTTAGAATTAATATAAACAAAGTTTGGGCATATTATTCACTGACCTGTTTCCAGTGACGCCCCGCACAGAGAAAGTATTATAAAAATACATTCCCCTGCACGCCGAAATAATCACCTCGAACATAAACATTCAGGCTTTCATTGTCGGATGCGGCGCATTGTAGCGACGGTTTTTTAATTGGGCAATACACCCCAATGGACATAAGGCGCGCAATATCAACCGTTGAATTACACAGGTTGCAGGAGTTTTCTGATATAAAATTAAGATAAAGCACAGCGGATAAATTTAGCCGTGCCCGATGCCAGATCTGCCTTATTTAAGATGCAGGACATTTCTCAGGAAATATTAAGAATACAGGATCCTAAGATGGCAAAATTTTTTAAAAATATTTGACAGGAAAGGTTGTACAACGCTTTTGCGGGGATGCAGGGAGGAAAAATAAAACAAAGGGAGCTAACATCCCATCCGCTTCCTGTCACGGGAAACGGATGGGCACAACACGTTCATCATCAGAAACCTAATGAATCCAGCAGATCATCAACCTGTTCCTGCGAGGCTACGACACCGACACCGTTAGCGTCGAGTTGCGGGCCGTTCAGCAGGCTGTCGGTTTCGCGTTTCTGCTTAACCTGTTGTTCAGGAATATTTTCCATCAGCACCATTAGCAGCTGATTTTCAATTTCCTGGACCACAGTCATCATGCGTTTGATCACCTGACCGGTCAGATCCTGGAAGTCCTGCGCCATCATGATTTCCATCAGCTGAGCGTTGGTAAAACTGGTGTGCTCAGGGATTTCTTTCAGATAGCTGCGGGTATCAGTCACCAGTTCGCGCGCATCCGATAATTCAATCGGATTCTCAAACCATTCATCCCAACGCTTATCAAGTTTCTTCGCGGCAGATTCAAGTTTGTTCTGACGAGGTTGCGCGGCTTCCACACAGTTCAGGGCGCGCTCGGCGGCCTGAGCTGTCATGGTGACCACATAATCGAGGCGATCGCGTGCATCCGGGATCGCTTCGGCTGCCTGAGCAATGGCCTGATCCAGGCCAAGTTCACGCATGCTGTCACGCAACATACGGGTCAGTTGCCCAATGCGGGCGATAATATCGCCCGCGGTTGCTGCATCATTTGCAGGCATTGGTATCTCTGCCATAGGTGTGCTCCTACATGCCCAGTTTTTCGAATATTTTGCCCAGCTTTTCTTCCAGCGTGGCGGCGGTAAATGGTTTCACGACATAACCACTGGCACCGGCCTGCGCGGCTGCAACGATGTTTTCTTTCTTCGCTTCTGCCGTTACCATCAGCACCGGCAATTTAGCCAGTGCGCCATCAGCACGGATGGTTTTGAGCAGATCCAGACCGTCCATGTTTGGCATGTTCCAGTCGGATACCACGAAGTCAAAACCGCCAGCACGCAGTTTGTTCAGCGCATCAACGCCGTCTTCTGCTTCTTCAACGTTGTTGAAGCCCAGCTCTTTCAGCAGGTTGCGCACGATACGACGCATGGTAGAGAAGTCGTCTACTACCAGGAATCTCAGATTTGGATCGGCCATGTTTTATCTACTCCTAAGGTTTGCTACCCAGCGCAAGGCTGAAAAATTAAATACGTAATGCCTGACCGGCTGATATTTGTGCCAGCATCCGCTGACTGATTTGGCTGAGATCCACCACTTCGTTTACGCCACCGGTGGCGATAGCCTCACGAGGCATACCGAAAACCACACAACTGGCTTCGTTTTGTGCAAGGGTGTAAGCCCCTGCGCGGTGCATCTCGAGCATGCCGGCAGCGCCGTCATTGCCCATTCCCGTCAGGATCACCCCGACGGCATTGCGTCCGGCGTACTGCGCCACCGAACGGAATAACACGTCAACCGACGGACGATGGCGGTTAACTGCCGGACCGTCGTTCAACTTGACCTGATAGTTGGCGCCACTGCGCGCCAGTTCCATATGCCGGTCGCCCGGCGCGATATAGGCGTGCCCCGGCAAAACGCGTTCGCCGTCTTCGGCCTCTTTCACGGTTATCTGGCACAACTTGTTCAGACGCTCCGCAAACGAGCGGGTAAATCCCGGTGGCATATGTTGTGTAATCATCAGTGCCGGACAGGTCGGCGGCAGCGGTTGCAGCACGTGGCGGATAGCCTCGGTGCCACCGGTCGATGACCCGATTGCAATCAGCTTTTCACTGCTCAGCAGCGGCGTATGACTGAGAATGCGCGGCTGTTCGGTATTGACGCTTTTATTCAGACGCGCTTTTGACGCGGTACGAATTTTGTCGGCAATCATTTCGCTGTAAGCCAGCATGCCTTCGCGGATCCCCAGCTGCGGTTTGGTGACGAAATCAATCGCCCCCAGTTCCAGCGCACGCAGGGTGATTTCCGAGCCTTTACCGGTCAGCGACGACACCATGACCACCGGCATCGGGCGCAGGCGCATCAGCTTTTCCAGAAAATCCAGTCCGTCCATACGCGGCATTTCGACATCCAGCGTCAGTACGTCAGGGTTGAATTTCTTGATGAGATCACGTGCCACCAGAGGATCAGGCGCAGTCGCCACCATTTCCATATCCGGATGGCTGTTAATGATTTCAGTCATCAGCTGACGCATTAACGCCGAATCATCGACGCTCAACACTCTGATTTTATTCATTACCTCTCCTTGGCGAGGCCGTAGACAGTCTGACCGCGCAAATAAAATTCCCGGCTGATTTGGCTGAAGTTTTCGGAGTGTCCGGCAAACATCAGACCACCCGGTTTAAGTAACGGAACAAATCGGCGTAAAATTTTCTCCTGTGTTTCTTTATCGAAATAAATCATCACATTACGGCAGAAAATTGCATCAAACGGACCGTTCAGCTGCCACTGGTTTGCCAGCAAATTCAGCTGCTGGAAAGCCACCATCTGCGCCAGTTCAGGACGCACACGCACCAGACCGCTGTGAGGACCGGTGCCTTTGAGGAAAAATTTCTGTAATTGCTGCGGGCTGAGCGTGCGCAGCTCTTCCAGCCGGTAAACGCCGGCCGTGGCTTTTTCCAGCACCTGCGTGTCAATGTCACTCGCCTGAATACGGCAGCTCGTCATGCGCGGGCCGAGCGCCTCACTGAGGGTCATGGCGATGGAATACGGCTCTTCGCCGGTTGACGCCGCCGTGCTCCACACACTGTAATTATTCGGGCGTGAACGGGCATGCTCCGCCAGAATCGGAAAGTGGTGTGCTTCGCGGAAAAACGCCGTCAGGTTGGTGGTCAGCGCATTAATAAACGCCTGCCATTCCGGGCTGTTGCTGTCGTTTTCCAGCAACGCCATATAACTGGCAAAGTCATTCAGCCCGAGGATACGCAACCGCCGGACCAGGCGGTTGTAGACCATTTCCCGTTTATGGTCTGCCAGTACAATTCCCGCACGCTGATAGATAAGTTCGCTTATCCGGCGGAAATGGGTATCTGACAGCGGTAAACGCTGGATCATCTGAGCCATGATCGAAGTGTTATCAGCACTCATTGGCGAGCCTGGTTGATTCATGGTGCAGCTCCATTAAATGGACAGGTGGTATTACGGGTACCCAATTCACTCTTCATCCGCTGATTATTCATCCGCGACTTTTCATAGATGACCTTGTCAGAAAGTTTCCCAGTTATCCGCAGAACCTGCTCGCGCTGGCGCCGCAATTAACGCAGGTTGAGCCACCTGGCGTGGTGTAAAGCCCTGAGCCGTACCGTTGTGGCGCGGCAGAGCGCCATCGGCTGAAGCAAGGCGGAACACCGAAACCGCGCGGGTCAGGTTTTCAGATTCTGCTTCCAGCGTATGTGTGGAGGAAGCGGCCTGCTGAACCAGCGTGGCGTTTTGCTGTGTCACCTGATCCATCTGCGTCACGGCAATAGAAACCTGTTCGATACCGCGACTTTGCTCGTCGGAGGCTGAGGCGATTTCGCCCATAATGTCGGTCACCCGGGTCACGGCGCGAACGATGTCATCCATGGTATTACCGGCAGATTCCACCAGTACGGACCCCTGGCTGACGCGGCTGACGGACTCATCAATCAGCGCTTTGATTTCTTTCGCGGCCTGAGCACTGCGCTGTGCAAGGCTGCGCACTTCACCGGCCACTACCGCAAATCCACGACCCTGCTCACCCGCACGGGCGGCTTCTACCGCAGCGTTCAGAGCCAGAATGTTGGTCTGGAAAGCAATGCCATCAATCACGCTGGTGATCGCACTGATTTTTTTCGAGCTGCCCGCAATGTCATTCATGGTTTTCACCACATTGCCGGTCAGTTCACCGCCCTTTTCAGCGGTATTCGACGCATCACGCGCCAGCTGCGTCGCCTGACGGGCGTTCTCGGCGTTCTGTTTCACGGTCGCGGTCAGCTGTTCCATACTGGCGGCCGTTTCTTCCAGTGCAGAGGCCTGTTGTTCAGTACGGGAAGACAAATCGGTATTACCCGCCGCAATGCCTTTCAGGCCAGCAAACATGGTGTCGGCGCCGTGGCGCACGGTACGTACTGTTTGTGCCAGCGAGGACTGCATCTGTTGCAGGCTTTCGAGCATCACTTTGATTTCGTAGCGCCCTTCTGCCACGATCGGCGCAGAAATATCGCCAGAACCGATACGGTCAAAATGGGCACGCATGGTAGTCAGCGGACGGAACAGGATCCGGCGCGTAACAACCAGCGCCAGCGCCGTCAGCGCCAGCAATAGCAGGATGATCACCGTCGTATTGATCATCACGCTCTGATAAGACGCCGCAGTTTGGGTCTGCGCCTGCTGGAAACGCCCGCCGACGTACGCGACATAATTGCCAACATCCTGCTGGAACTGATCCTGATATTTTTGAGTCGGACTGCCGAGAAACGCCGCCATGTCACCACGCGATAACGCATCAATCAGCACCTGCAACATGCCGTGCAATGCTTCGTAGCTGGCTTTGTTAACGGTGGTCAGCTCAGCGGCCTTTTCGGTTCTGCGTGGCAGAGCCAGAAAAGCAGCGTAAGAATCTTCAGCACTTTTCAGGCTGTTTTTCGCGTCAGCCATCAGTTGTGTCACGGTTTCCTGAGGCTGTTTCAGCGCCAGACGCGTGGCCGCGCGGTTCAGTGTGTTGCGGGTTTGCAGCAGATATGACCAGCTCTGGTTCAGCGCATCACGCTGCTCAGCAGTATTAGATATCTGCTCAAAATTCATTTTATCCGTGTGGGCGGCATACAGTGACAAGCCACTGCTCACCAGTTGCATCACAAAAAATACTATCAATAACAAAAACATGCAGGTGGACACACGGATGTGCTTAAACATGGATAACCTCGTTAGCTGCCAGCCCTGACCGGCACCTTATTTCTTAATACCCTTCATATTCAGGTCTGCAGATGCGTTGGCTGCTCTCCGTCACCCGAATCACTTAGTAAAGTAAGTTCATCGGGATTTCTTCGTTTGCCGCCTGCCTGCAAACCTGACTATTTTGGGTAGCGATGTTGATGTACGTGCTTAGAAGGTTTCCCAGTTCTCAGTTAAATCTGTACTTTGTGCTCCACCTTTTCCGGCTTTAGAACCTGAAAGGTTCGGAGTCAACAGAGGCAGTCTCGAAGAGGACGGGTTCTGGCGCACGTTGTTATTTGTGGTCTGACTCAGCGTAAAGACCGCCACAGATTGCGTCAGCAGGCTGGCCTGCTCTTCCAGTGCCGCCGAAGCGGAAGCGGATTCTTCAACCAGTGAGGCGTTCTGCTGCGTCACCCGATCCATTTCAGTAATAGCCTGTGCAACCTGCTCAATCCCGCGGCTTTGTTCATCAGATGCCGACGTGATTTCGCCCATAATGTCAGTTACACGCGTGACGGCATTCACCATGTCATTCATGGTTTCACCGGCACTTTCTGCCAAAACTGAACCGGTATTAATGCGGCTGACAGAATCATCAATCAGCCCCTTAATTTCTTTTGCTGCCTGGGCGCTGCGCTGCGCCAGGGTACGCACTTCACCGGCCACAACCGCAAATCCGCGACCTTGCTCGCCTGCACGGGCCGCTTCGACCGCGGCGTTCAGAGCCAGAATGTTGGTCTGGAAGGCAATCCCGTCGATAACACCGGTGATGTCAGTGATTTTCTTCGAGCTGCTGGCGATGTCATTCATGGTATCGACCACGTTTGCCACCACTTTCCCGCCCTTCAGCGCGGTTTCTGACGCGCTCAGTGCCAGCTGGCTGGCCTGACGGGCATTTTCGGCGTTCTGTTTCACGGTCGCGGTCAGCTGTTCCATACTGGCTGCGGTTTCTTCCAGCGCAGATGCCTGCTGTTCGGTACGGGAAGATAAATCACTGTTACCCGCCGAAATTTCGCTCGCGCCGCTGTAAATAGCATCGGCACCATGACGCACGCCGGTAACCGTACGGATCAGTTCGTCCTGCATGTACCTGAGACTATCGGCAAGCTGGCCGATTTCATTACGGCTTTTCACGACTATTTCATGCGTGAGATCACCGGTTGCAATTTTGCGGATGGTCTCGACGATATTTTTCAGAGGATGGATCAGGATGCGCTGCACGCCGGTCCAGGCCAGAACGATGAAGACCAGTAAGACAATCAGGACGCTGCCGAGCATCCACATCGCGTGTTTGAAGGAGTTTTCACTCACTTTCACTGCGTCGTTGTAGAGATGATCGTTCTGGTCGATATAGGTCACGAACGCTTTTTCGAAGTTATCCTGATATTGCTGTGTAGGCTGTTCGAAGAAGTCGTTAATGCGGCCCAGACCAATCAGCTCGATCAGTTCAGAAAGCGCATCATGCAGAACCTGATACTGCTTTTTGGCATCGGCGGCGAACTGCGGATTCTGGCTGGCATCCACCGGGATTTTTTGATAATTGGCGAAATGCTGATCGGCAATTTGCAGATCTTTCGTCGCCGTATCAACCAGCTCTTTCACCGTGGCACCGCTGCCCATCTGGTTAGCGTCGAGCATAAAACGAATACCCGCACGGTTTAACGTATTGCGGGTCTGCAGCAGGTAGATCCAGCTGGCATTGAATTCCGCCTGCTGCAAACGAATCTGCTGAGAAGTGGTGAAGTTGTCTTTGTCTGTCTTCAAAGATTTAAAGAACAGGCCACCGGATACCAACTGTAAAGCACCGAAGACCATCAGTAAGATCACGATTCCCGTGACCACTTTCATACGGTTAAACATGTTGTTCCTTTTTGAATTGGATTTATCTGGAACAGTTATCGGCAGAAAGTGCGGGAACTTTATGTGATGAGGATCGGATTTTTACGGGGGAGTCGGGGGGTCAGGCAACAGTAGCGACAAAACTCTTCAACAGCGCGATGCGCTGAGCGTCCGGGTTCACCAGCAGGTCGTTATGGATGGTCAGCACCACACCTTTAAGTAATTCGGTGGTGTTATCAATGTGGGACAGATTTTTGAGCCTTTCGATATCATTGCCGATCTCACGCCCTTTCAGGGAAAGACGCTTATTCGCCATACCGGTAGCCAGTTCGGATGTCAGCATAGTCACCACACGCATTGCGGCTTCCGGACTGGAAGCCAGATGATGAATATAATATTTAAGCAGTAACGGCACGAAATCAGGGGTTGCCCCCAGTTCTGCACTCGCCATATTCAGCAGGTCAATCATGTGCGCTGGCACGCGGGATTCCACGGCTTTGCGTTGTATCTGTAACTGTTTTTTGATGGCAGGCACAGACTGAAAAGGGATCACCGCAACGCTGTCGCAGGTTTTACATACGCCCGCGATAACGTTTTTCACTACACCGCTGCCGTCATCAAACGGCACATCGCGCAGCTGATAGCTCACCGTGCGAAAAGCCTCACACACACCGCACTCAGCTCTTTCTTCATCGCCTACTTTGACAATAATCATATCTTCCCTTAATGATGAACACTGATGAAAACGCTATTGGGTTCTGCAAAATACCCTTTGATGTACCAGTTAACCCCGGCGTACCAGAGGGTAATAATATGGACATCAATACTGCTATCTAAATGGTGAGTACGTAGTTCGTAATGCTGCCCGCCAGCCAGATGAATAACCCTTTCCAATTGCTGCGCAGTCACATCTCCCGTGCTTAAAAGATTCTTGAGATGAATTCCACGCCTGACCGCAAATCTGACTTTTCCATTCTTTAAACATTCGATCACCTTCCATTTGATCTCTCTGAAACTCATGTGGCCTCAATGTACGCCAATTGTCGTACTTAATCAAATTATCATTTTGCTTCCCGTTTTTTTCGTGAAGCCCCTCGCCGCAGGGCTATCACGCCATATCCAGTAAAAAGATGCGCAGGGAAAATGATTATTTTTCACGCAAATGGAAGATGTTACGCAAAACAGCGCGGCTTACTTTGCAACGCTGATTTTTAGAGTCAGTACGGCTCGCAAGTTACCGTTTTACGCCGTCCCTTAACGTTAAAGAGCAAATAACTCATTATCGCCAGGATCCAGACCCCCGCCGCGCCATAGATCAGAATGACGGCAAAGCCATCCGTCAGCGCCTGCGCAATCCGCGCGCTTTGTAATCCCTCAACCACAGATCCCCCTGCGATGCGTTCTGCCAGCGAGGACAAGTCCCCCGCTGCCGGCATAACTTTTTTCAGGCTCGCGGCAATTCCTGCCACCAGCAGACTTCCCATCAGTGCAATGTTGACAGCCAGCGTGATCAGCCGGGCGCTGATATCAATACCCGACGCCATTCCCGCGCGGTTCGCCGCGACGGAACCGGTGGTGGTGTTCGTGACCGGCGTATTGGTCAGCCCGAGCGCCATGCCTGCCAGCAACGCGCCCGGCAATAAACTCAGATGATGAACGACGGCGATATGCATCAGCATAAAGCCCGCGCCGATCGTGAATAGCCCGAGCGGGATCAGCCGGGACGCGCCAAAACGCGTGGTCAGTTTTTCACCGAGTGGTGGCATCAGCAGCGTGGGCAACGTGTAAGCCAGCAGTGCCAGACCGGTAGTGACACTGTCATAACCCAGCCCGCTCTGGTAATACACCGGCAGATAAATCATCAATGGCCAGAAGCTGAAATTCATCCCAACCGAGCCCATCAGCGCACCGGAAAATGCGCGGACGCGGAATACCGAGAAATCAAACATCGGATGCGGATGGCGTTTTTCAATCCAGATAAACATCGCCGCACTGATGGTGGTCGCCAGCAGAACGGTACGTGCGATGGCGCTGTTCCAGCCCAGGCTGCTGCCCTGAGTAATGAGAAATGTTGCGCCCATAACCGTCACGGACAGCGTAATTAATCCGCCGAGATCCAGTTTTTTAGCCTGTGCGTCGCGGGATTCCACCACGTTTTTCAGCGCCAGAATCAGGGTCAGCACAGCGATAAAGACATGAACCAGAAATACCCATCGCCAGCTCAGCCAGGCGACCAGCATACCGCCGATGATCGGGCCAAATCCCAGCCCGAAACCAAACGTAATTCCCCATGCGGCAAAAGCCTGGCTGCGCGCTTTTCCTTGCGGAAATTGCGACGACAAAATCGCAATCAGGCACGTCAGCATTGCGCCACCGCTCAGTCCCTGCGCGAAACGACCGGCGATAAGCCATTGCGAACTGCTGGCAAGACCACACATCAGTGAGGTCAGCCCGAACGCGACAATGCTGATGATAAACACGCGTTTCCGGCCATAACGGTCCGCGAGCGTCCCGGTCGCCATCAGTACCGTGGTACAGGCGAGCGTATAAGCGTTCATGATCCACTGAAGTTCGCGGAAACTGGCATGCAGTTCCTGTTCAAGTACCGGTGATAAAACGGGAACGCTGGAAATCTCCAGCCCGGACATCAGTGCAGCGAGGCAGACGGCCATCAGTGCCAGTGTGTTCTTCATGCTTAAATCCTGCGATGTGTCAGAGACGCACAGCATGAAAGATTAGCGGCACAGTAGAAATCAGCCCGTATGCCATGTATCGTCAAGATCATGCCAACCTGATGGTTTTCCCTGTATGCAAAACGCTGCTCTGCCCCTGATGTCTTCCCCGCGCAATCCTGCTCCGTTAAACCGGCGCCTGGTGCTGCTGGCCTACGAATGTCTGTGTACCTTCGAATTCGGGACTGCGGTCGAAGCCTTTGGCCGGGCGGATGAACTCACCGGTAAACCGTTGTACGACTTAGCCGTCGCATCGGTTGAGGAAGGAACATTCGGCGCACAAGGCGGCGTGCGACTGGTGGTCGATGGTGGACTGGAACTGCTGGAAGATGCCGGAACGATAGTCATCCCCGGCTGGCGAAGCATCCACGAACCGGCCTCTGACCGGCTGATTGCGGCGCTGCAAAAAGCGCATCAATACGGCACGAGGATTGTGTCGATCTGCGCGGGCAGTTTCGTGCTTGGCGCTGCCGGTTTGCTCGACGGCAAACGTGCCACCGCGCACTGGAACAGCACCGATGTACTGGCGCAAAGATTCCCGAAAGTGCAGGTTGAGCACGGCATGATTTATGTCGATGAAGGCAGCATCATCACTTCTGCCGGGGGTGCGGCGGGCGTCGATTTGTGTCTGCATCTCATCCGCCGTGATTACGGCATTGAAGTTGCCAACCGCACGGCACGAAGAATGGTGACACCGCCGCTGCGTGAAGGAAATCAGGCACAGCTTATCCAGCAACCGGTCCCGCGGTATCCGGCAAAAACGCTCGCCCCGCTGCTTGATGATTTACGCAGCCATCTCAATACGCCCATGGTGATTGACCAACTTGCCGCACAAGCCGGCATGAGCCGCCGCACCTTTCTGCGTCGTTTCCATGATTCCACCGGCAGCACGCCGGGCGAATGGATGCTGAGCGTAAGGCTGGAAAAAGCCTGCGCCCTGCTGGAAAACGGCACGCTGAGTATTGACCGCGTCGCCGAACAGGCCGGTTTTGGATCGCCGGAAACATTGCGCCATCATTTCCGCCAGCGGCTGGGGACGACGCCCACGCAATGGCGGAAGGGGTTTGTTGAACGGGATTTGGTGGGGTGAGATTTAGGGCGGCCTGTACGGCAGTGAACTGTTAGGTTTTCAGGTTTATGCGTTGAACTGCAAAAGATTATCTCTGTTTGGGCATAAATACCCTCTTTTTATTAGTGGTTTATTGGATATATAAAATCAATGAGTTAGCGGAGGTGCGGAAAAGAGGGTTATTTCCGAGATGTCATTAATTTCCCATCCCGGCCTTACTGTTTAGACCGGGTGTAGCGCCAAACTGTCAATTCAATGCCTGTAAAAGTTCCCCCACGTCTTACAACTGGCAATGCTGTTGAGACGCTCCCCATGAAAGGATCTAGCACTGAAGGCTTGGTCCCTGGAGGGTTCACCAAGTCAGCCATAAGGCCGATCGGCTTTCCGCTCGCTTAAAACGCCCCTCAGGCACTTTTTAAAAACGGGTGAAATAATTGCTAATTTTTAATCATTTCCGCCTGCAAACAATAAACCCTATAATTTGAACGGTTTTAAATCAATTAACGAGGATGTTATGGCACTACAAGGAAAGTTTATTATCAATAACGCTGATTACTCGCCGTTGTCGTTTCCAGGTTTGGGCACTTTTATGGCCTTTTCTGGCAATGGTGCGTACCGAAACCGAGGCGGCTGTGGCGCGATCCCAAAAGAAGGGCCGATACCTGCTGGTCGTTATTGGGTTGTCCAGCGTGGTGAGGGGGGGTTCTGGTCAAAAAAAATAGCGGCATCGAAAGATCTTTGGAACGAAACCTTTAAAGGAGCAGAGTTTAAGCATTCTGAATGGTTCGCACTTTATCGGGATGATTTTGCCATAGATGATTACACGTGGATAAATGCCGTTAACAGAGGCAATTTTCGACTGCATCCGGGCACCCTTTCAGAGGGCTGCATCACCGTTCCTCACAACTCTGATTACGCATTAATAAGGAATGCTCTGTTACGTGCAGCGCCGGTTGAGGTTCCCTGTATGAAAAGTTTACTGGCGCGTGGCTTTATTGAGGTGATTCATAATGGCAGCACTTGCCCGTAAGCTTTACGTTATCGGCGCGAAGACTTTACTGTTCTTTATTTTGTTTTGTCTTTTCGCAAAGTTTATTGATGCTTCAAAATTCATTAGCTATGAAACGACATCGCATTTCTCTGACTGGTTGTACGGTGCCTCAAGTCAGGATAATTTTGACAACCTATGGTTTTTTGCAGACGTCGGGTTAACGCTGATTGCCGCTATTTTTAGCTATAAAATAATCTTGCTTGCCATCTCTAAGAAAGTGCGCCTTTAAGGAGCTGGCGAGCTGTCCTGATCGCGTCAGGCAAGACAACACCCTCCCGCACTGGATTTTGCAAAGGAATCAGAACGAAGGTTTTATTCGATCGGGAATGGCGTGATCAAAAATATTGCTGAACGGAGCGGCTTCGAGACCTATGGCTCAGGTCGAGCTCTGCGAGACAACGTCACGAAGTGACGGCCCGAAGGGTGAGGCCGCAGGCCGAGTAACACCGAGAGAAGGCATCGCGGAGCGACAAGATTTTGCGCCACACGCGGCGGTGACAGAACATGTCCGTCGTGCCTGCGGCAGCGCGCAGTGAAAAGAGCGTGGAGTCCAGAGGCCCGCGCGATTGCGGGTCTCTGGGCCAGTGTGGGCGGCGAGCCCACGACCTTGAAGTTAAAGACTTAAATCTTAGTCACGCTATCAACCAGCGCCATTTCTTCACTACTCAACAACTTCTCAATATCCACCAGAATCAACATCCGGTCGCCGAGCGAACCCAGACCAGTCAGGTATTCCGTCGACATGGTCACGGCGAATTCCGGTGCCGGACGGATTTGATCCTGGCTCAGCGATAGCACGTCGGATACGCCGTCAACCACGATCCCGACAACGCGGTTTTCGAAGTTCAGCACGATCACCACGGTGTTTTCATTATAAATCACATCCTCCTGCGCGAATTTCACACGCAGGTCGAGGATGGGTACGATAACGCCGCGCAGGTTGGTGACACCTTTAATAAACGCAGGCGTGTTAGCGATGCGGGTGACCTGATCGTAACCGCGGATTTCCTGCACTTTCAGGATATCAATGCCGTATTCTTCGTCGCCTAAAGTAAAGATCAGAAATTCCTGACCTACTGTTTCGCCCGCAATTTTTGCCACGGTTGCAAGTCCTGCCATGTTGTTCACCTTTGCTTTTATCTTTTAATCGGCCTGAGTTTTTCACACCCGGTGACGAGTCACGTCACCGGAAGCGTTGCTGGTTATGCGGCAGAGACGCCCGTTGCCAGTTTATCGCGGTTCAGCGACTGCAAGGCAGACACATCCACGATCAATGCCACACTGCCGTCGCCCAAAATGGTGGCGGCGGAAATGCCAGGCACTTTGCGATAGTTACTTTCCAGGTTTTTCACCACCACCTGATGCTGACCAATCAGCTGATCAACCAGCAAGGCGTAGCGACGACCTGCGCTTTGTAAAATCACAACAATGGCCTGTGTGGCTTCGGTTTTGGCCTCTTTCACATCAAAGACGTTATAGAGCTCAACCAGTGGCAGGTACTCACCACGCACCTGCAGAACACGTTCGCCACCGGCCAGCGGATGCAAATCTTCGGCCAGCGGTTGCAGCGATTCCATGACGGCATTCAGCGGCAGAATAAAGACTTCTTCGCCCACTTTGACGGACATGCCGTCGAGAATCGCCAGCGTCAGCGGCAGCAGGATACGGATTGTCGTCCCTTTCCCCTGCTGGGAATGGATTTCAACATGACCGCCCATTTCCTGGATGTTACGTTTCACCACGTCCATACCGACGCCACGACCGGAAACATCCGTGACTTTTTCTGCGGTCGAGAAACCGGCAGCGAAAATAAGCATGCCGACTTCTTCGTCGCTCATGTTTTCACTGACGTTCATGCCCTGCGACGCGGCTTTCGCCAGAATACGTTCGCGATTCAGACCGGCACCGTCATCGATGACTTCGATGCAGATGTTGCCGCCCTGATGTTCCGCGGACAGCGTCAGGTTACCGGTCGGCTCTTTGCCGTTGGCAATACGCACTTCCGGCGTTTCCACACCGTGATCCAGACTGTTACGCACCAGGTGCGTTAACGGGTCGATGATACGTTCGATCAGGCTCTTATCCAGTTCGGTAGAGCTGCCGAGCAACGTCAGTTCGATTTGCTTGTTCAGTTTGCTGGCCAGATCTCGCACCAGACGCGGGAAGCGGCTGAACACGAATTCCATCGGCATCATACGAATCGACATCACCGATTCCTGCAAATCACGGGCGTTGCGTTCAAGCTGCCCCATGCTGTTGAGCAGGTCGCTGTGAACCACCGGATCCAGCAAATCTGATCGTTGCGCCAGCATAGACTGAGTGATCACCAGTTCACCAACGAGGTTGATCAGCTGATCCACTTTTTCGACGGCGACACGAATACTGGTCGATTCCGGGGCTTTCGGCGCACGGGCTTTTGCTGGCTCGCTGTTCGGCACGGCGGTCAGAACCGGTGCCGGACGCACCGCGACGGCGGCGGTTTCGGTGACGGCAGGTGCCGGTGCCGGCGCGGATTCAGACACCGCAGGCACGGCAGCCTGCGTGAAACTGATTTGTTCCGGTTCGAGCACAAAACACAGTACCGCGATGATGTCGTCTTCGGTCACCGTAGTGATAAGCGTGGCTTCCACGCTGTCTGCGGTCTGAACCGGATCTTTGATTTCGCCAAGATTGCCCAGCTCTTCGAGCATGACAGGCACTTCCTGCGTTTTCAGGCCGGACAGGCGGACACGCAGTCCGCCTTTTGCCGCAGGCGTTGCTGCCGCGTCGGGCGCGGACGCCCCGGGTTCATCTTCCACCACGTGAAGATCCGGCACAGGCTCTCGCTGTTCCTGCGCGTCGAGGGCCAGCTGTCTCAGGGCTGCACAGATATATTCAAAACTTTCTGCATCAGGATCCCGGGAGGATTTATAGGCGTCGAGTTGCTCCTGCATAATGTCTTTTGTTTCCAGAAACAGGTTGATGATGTCGGTGCTCAGGCTCATTTCAGCGCGACGCGCACCGTCGAGCAGGTTTTCCAGTAAGTGAGTCGTTTCCTGTAAAACCGTAAATCCAAACGTTGCTGCCCCGCCTTTGATTGAGTGCGCTGCGCGGAAAATCGCATTGAGCTGCTCAACATCTGGTGCCTGCGGATCAAGTAACAACAGATGTTGTTCCATGTCCGCCAGCAGCTCGTCTGCTTCATCAAAAAATGTCTGATAAAAATCAGTAATATCCATGCTCACGTGATCACCTCTGCTGTGAATCGCGGCTTGTTAATGTGTCGCAGGTGCCGTGCCTGCCGCGACAGCCGGAGCTGCCGTCGCAGGTTGAGCGCCTGCCGATGGTGTCACTGGCGTCTGCGTCTCAATCCCGGGTATTGATGGTGCCTGTACTGGTGTTGGTGCTGGTGCTGCTGATGAATCAGGACCCGCTGGTGCAGCCGGAGCCGGGCTCATTTTTGGCGCCAGCGCGGGTGCCGTCTGACGGCCCGGCACTGCTCTTTGTAGTTCCCCGGCGTCACTGATGGTGATCGCTTCACCCTCGCTGTTTTCACGTTCAATCGCTTCTTCAGCATGTTTGTTAAGCACTAATATGCTGATACGGCGGTTAATCGCGTCACCCGCCGGATGGTTTTTCAACTGCATGGTGGAGCCCATGCCCATCACGCGCAGAACTTTACCTTCACTGAGTCCGCCGATAATCATTTCGCGACGTGAAGCATTTGCGCGATCTGTCGAGAGTTCCCAGTTGCTGTACCCGCGTTCACCTTGCGCATACGGCATATCATCGGTATGACCTGCAAGACTGATTTTGTTCGGGAAATCATCCAGAACCGGCCCGATAGCCCGCAGAATATCGCGCATATAAGGCTCGACAATCGCGCTGCCCAGCTGGAACATCGGCCGGTTTTTGCTGTCAATAATCTGGATGCGCAAACCCTGTTCCGTCAGGTTGATCATCAGATGCGGACGCAAATCTTTCAGCCGCGGATCAGATGCCAGCATGTCTTCCAGTTTCTGCTGCAACCGTTGTAGATCACCGGCCTCACGTTTGCTCTCGCCCTGCGACTGATCCATTTTATGCACTTCGCCGTCCTGCACGGTCGGGTCTTCCCCACCGCCAGGGATCGGGCTGGTCGCATCACTGCTGCGCGGCCCGCCGGTTATCGCCACCGCCAGCGGTGTACGAAAGTATTCGGCAATTTGCACCAGTTCTTTAGGGCTGGAGATGGAAATCAGCCACATCACCAGAAAGAAAGCCATCATCGCTGTCATAAAGTCAGCGTAAGCAATCTTCCACGAACCGCCGTGATGCCCTCCGCCGTGCTTGTTCTTTTTCTTGCGTACAACAACGATTGGATGGCTTTGATGCTTCATACTTTTTCTTCTTCAGTTTGTTTCTGACCCGGCGACTTAACCTGGCGAACGTGCTCCTCCAGTTCGATAAAGGAAGGACGCTCAGAGGTGTACAACGTCTTACGGCCAAACTCGACGGCAATTTGTGGCGCATAGCCATTGATGCTGGAAAGCAATGTCACTTTGATGCATTGCATCATCTTGGCGTTTTCAGCGCTTTTCTGGCGCAGAACGCTGGCCAGCGGAGAAATAAATCCGTACGCCAGAAGGATACCGAGGAAGGTTCCGACCATCGCATGCGCAATCAGGGCACCAAGTTCAGCTGCCGGACGATCCGCCGCCGCCAGGGTATGAACAATGCCCATGACCGCCGCGACGATACCGAAAGCCGGCAATGAGTCACCGACCAGCGCCAGGCTGTTGGCGGGCACTTCGCTTTCGTGCTCGTACGTTTCGATTTCCTCATCCATCAATGCTTCGATTTCAAACGCATTCATGTTGCCGCTTACCATCAGGCGCAGATAATCCGTCAGATATTCGACTAAATGCTTATCGGCAAGGATGCGCGGATAATTAGCGAAAATGTCGCTTTCGTTGGGATTGTCGATGTCATTTTCCAGCGACAGCATCCCCTGTTGACGTGATTTCGCCAGTAAGCGGTACAGCAATGCCATCAGATCCATATACAACGCTTTGTTGTATTTCGATGCACGGAACAACTGAGGCAGCGCGCGCATTGTGGATTTAATCGCTTTACCGTTATTACCCACGAAAAAGGCACCGATGCCTGCACCGCCGATGATGAGTAATTCTGCGGGTTGGTATAACGCGCCCAGTTCACCGCCGACGAGCATGAAACCGCCGAACACTGAGCCCAACACCACGATGTAACCTATTATCACTAGCACGATGAATCCTTAATTCGATGTGGTTTTAGGGCGAGGAAAAGCGCGACGCCACGGTTCTGCCAAAATTCATGCAACTAAAACGTGCATAAACGGTGCCAGAGAGTGACTGAGATATTCGGGGGAAATTGAAGAGCGGTGTTACCACCGCTCAGAACGGCTTACTGCTACCCAATCATCTCAAACGGCGTGCTTGACCTGTTCGTCCAGCTCTTGAGATGTTATATCGGCAACCTGCGGGGAAAGTTTACGTTTTTTTACTGCTCGGGATGGGGGCTGGCAAAGACTGCAAACAAACCCGTGACGGGGCTGGTGTGCATGGGTAATAAATGAACCGTCACAGCAGTTACAGGCAGAGAGCTGCAACATGCCACTGTCGACAAAACGGACCAGAGTCCACGCTCGTGTCAGCGCGAGGATCGGCGCTTCACCTGGCTGTTCAGGACATTGTTCAAGATACAGACGGTAAGCTTTAATCACCGCTTCCACCCCATTACAATGCCCGCTCTTTAAGAGGAAAGAGTACGCGTTGTAAAACATGGAAGAATGAATGTTTTGTTCCCAGGTCATAAACCAGTCAGTAGAGAACGGCAACATTCCTTTCGGCGGAGGACTTCCACGCAGTTCTTTGTATAGTTTGATCAGCCGGCCACGGCTTAATTGCGTTTCGCTTTCCAGCATCTGCAATCTGGCACCCAGCGTAATCAGTTCCATGGCAAGCTGAATGTCGCGTGCTTCCTGAACGATACTTTTTTCTGCCGGTTTGGTTAACCCATCTTTCCCAGACATAGCTACGCCCTTTTCTTCATCGCGCCGCTGTCTTTCGCAGCCAGACCTTTGAGCAAATGACTCGACAACAGAATGCCGGTGTGGATTTGCTGTAAGTCATCCACCCGCGATTCTTGTGTCAGACGTTCAATAGTTTTGCTGTCATCAAAGCGGAACTGACACAAAAGCTGGTTCGTTTCAGCTAATTTCACCATTTGTGGCAACGTGAGCTGGCCAAGAGCGTCTGCCATGACGTCATCAATACCCAACCGGAACATCGCTGAGGCTTTTTCGTCGTTAATCAAACGCTGTGCCAACAGTAAATATGACAGGTTGATATCATATATGTGCTTAAGCAATTCGGACATTCTGTTCTACCCCATTACCGATGCCACTTTTTAAAGTGGCTGATTGATAGACATATTCCATGCAGCGAGAGTTTCACCCGGCGTGACAGGAGTATTTTTTACTATCAAAACAATTGGATCATTGGCTGATTAATAAATCTCACGATAACAATTAGATTTATCCCGCGGTATTTACTTCACCGCCAATACAAAGTTGTTCCTGATGTAAACTAAATTAATTGAGACAATTGCACTGCTAAGTATTAGTAAAACACTTTAGTTTTGATGTACTGGCAGGGTCCGTTGCTGTGATGGCGTGTCTTTCAGTGAAACGCTTTTACATACATTATTAGGAATAATCTTACTACGACGCAACTCTAACCCCGTTTCCTTTACACATACAATCTTGCCGTGGACGAATTTTGAATAAAGTGTGACGCACATCACACTTTTGAAATTTATTTTGCCTCCAAAAGTGCAATTTATCGTGAGAATTTGCGCAGATTTAAGTCAAAAGTAAAAAAGCATCTAAAAACCTGTCTTCAAACTGTCTTTTTTCGCCATTTTTAGATCATTTTGTACAAAGACCACCTAAAGCCAAATGATTAGCACAGGCGGCAATTAATCATAGTTCATACAGTGTTATATGCTGCAAATTTCATATAGCGTGATCATTGTGCTATTAATGCGCAAACCAGTCATGGCGGGGCTTTTCGGGGAGTTGTCTTAAAGAATTGTGTTTAAAATGCCGGCGAATTGTTCTGAAATCGTGAGCAATCACGTGGTTTCAAAAGTAAAAAGAAAATGATTGTAATAATTTGTTTCTTCGCAGGAGGAAACATCCAGTCATTGGACCAGATTGATAAGGAGAAGTGATGAAACAGCGGGTTCTTGCCGTGCTTACCTATCGGCAACTGTTCAGGAAAACTTTAATGATTGGGGTTAAAAAAGTGGTTTATCTGGCGCAAGCATAAATTGACAGCCTAAGAATAGGATTTTTATTACCTAACCAGCATCCCCCGCCAGCTTTTACGCGATAAATACGCATTAAACACATTTTTAGCGGAGAGTATAAAGGTATAAGGGAATCACCTGCGGGTGTGAAGGTCATTAAATTGTCTTATTCGCAGAATATGCGAGTGCGGATACTTTTGAAGGGTGATTACTTTCATTCAAAGTAATCCGATAAGTCACTGAGTGTTAATACAGCAAAATAAAAAAAGCCTGCTGATATTTCAGACAGGCTATAACTTATTATTATTCAAAAACGGTTTTACGATTAAAAAGGCATAGATCGCGGGTCCGGGTACTGATACTCGAAACCGAGCTCTTTGCAGATCCGTTCGCCATCCACGATTTTGCCCTTTCCTGCTGAACCTTCTTCAGCAAAGGCAGGCGGTTGCAGTCCCATCTGTCTGGCCATTGCCGGATAGTAATCCGCTTTCGCCGGATGCTTCGGAGCACATAAGTTAAAGGTATGCCCTCCTTTTGGCCGGCTGAGCAATAACGCAATTGCCGCTACCACGTCATCCTGATGCACCAGATTGACACCGTGTTGCCCGCCTTTCACCTGGGTCTTACCCGCCATGAACCGGCCGGGATGGCGATCTCCGCCCACCAGACCGGCCAGACGCAGTACATCGACGGAAGTGTTAGGCAATCCGTGGAACCAGTTCTCCAGCTCTTTAAGGACCTTGCCGCTGGTTGTCACCGGTTCGAGAGGAGTATCTTCCCGCACCACACCTTCTCCTTCGCCGTACACCGACGTTGAGCTGGTGAAAATAATCCGTTTCACGTTATGCGCCAGTGCGCTGTCGGTCAAAAGCTGCACCGCCTGAAAATAAAGTTCGCTTCCCTCGACGGTCCGGCGCGCGGGCAGTGTGATAATGAGAGCATCAACATTGAGCAGACGATCAAGGTCCTCCGCTTCGCATTGCATTTCCGGTGCGAAAACCAGCGGGAAACATTCGATTCCCACCATTCTTGCGGCGTCCACGCCATCCAGCGTCGTTTTGCTGCCCACTACATCGTAGCCTTTTGCAGCCAGCGCCATTGCCAGTGGCATTCCCAGCCAGCCCAGTCCGATAATCGAAACCTTCTTCATACATTACTCCGTTTGTTCAGAGGCATTTGGTATCACGTCACCAACTGCTGATATCTTCCTTTATACTAGCAAACGTGGCCTTTTCCCCGTTCAGTCTGCGTAAGGTTTTCTTCGTGTCTGTTAACGGATTATTCAATTAACAGATGAAACCCCTGCAGCTGATAAGAAAAACTCATCATCGGAAAAAAAGGTTGCGCAGTTGCTGCCCGATAGTTTAGTTTTATTGGCAATGAATTTGATATGTGCCGCGAATGATTCAAACCTGAATCACGCGACATCTGAATCACTGAACTGAGACACTGACATGACAAACGTTCTGATTAACCACCATCATCACCATCACCCTGACTAGTCTTTCAGGCGATTGGTGCTGGGAGACTGTTTAGATCTTCCAGTGGCGCAGAACGCAGAGATAGCCCCCGGAAGATTTCTTCCGGGGGCTTTTTTTTGGCCTGACGGATTGAAGTTAGAGAAATTTAAACAAAACGATTTATATAAATTATTGAGAAACTGAGGTCATCATGCTGGATAAAACACGTTTACGGATAGCAATGCAGAAGTCGGGTCGCCTGAGCGATGAATCACGCGAATTACTGGCGCGCTGCGGCATTAAAATCAACCTGCAGGAACAGCGTCTGATCGCGTTCGCTGAAAACATGCCTATCGATATTTTGCGTGTACGTGATGACGATATCCCGGGACTGGTAATGGATGGCGTGGTCGATCTGGGGATTATCGGTGAAAACGTGCTTGAAGAAGAACTGCTGAGCCGTCGCGCTCAGGGCGAAGACCCGCGTTACTTCACGTTGCGTCGTCTGGATTTCGGCGGCTGCCGCTTGTCTCTGGCTACCCCGCTGGACACCGAATACACCGGCCCGCAAAGTCTGCAAAACGCGCGTATCGCGACCTCTTATCCTCACCTGCTCAAGCAGTATCTCGATAAAAAAGGCGTCGATTTCAAATCCTGCCTGCTGAACGGTTCTGTTGAAGTCGCTCCGCGCGCCGGTCTGTCGGATGCGATCTGCGACCTGGTGTCTACGGGCGCGACGCTGGAAGCCAACGGCCTGCGCGAAGTGGAGGTGATTTATCGCTCCAAAGCCTGTCTCATCCAGCGCGACGGCGAAATGCCACAAGAGAAACAACTGCTGATCGACAAAATGATGACCCGTATTCAGGGCGTAATTCAGGCCCGTGAATCCAAATACATTATGTTGCACGCGCCGAGCGAGCGTCTGGATGAGATCGTTGCCCTGCTGCCGGGTGCCGAACGTCCGACCATTCTGCCTCTGGCAGGCGATCAGCAACGCGTGGCGATGCACATGGTCAGCAGCGAAACGCTGTTCTGGGAAACCATGGAGAAACTGAAAGCGCTGGGCGCCAGCTCCATTCTGGTTCTGCCAATCGAAAAAATGATGGAGTAAGCCATGAAGCCTGACGCGTTCACTACCCCGATTGACTGGCAGCAATGTGACGAGCAACAGCGTCGCGAGCTGCTGACACGCCCGGCAATTTCGGCGTCCGACCGTATTACCGAATCTGTCAGTGAAATTCTGCGCCGTGTGCGCAGTGAAGGTGACAGTGCGCTGCGCGAGTTTTGCGCCCGCTTTGATAAGACTGAAGTTCAGGAGTTGCGCGTCACCGCACAGCAAATCGAGGCAGCATCTGCGCGTTTAGGTGATGACGTTAAACAGGCGATGGCCCACGCCGTGCGCAACATCGATACTTTCCATCAGGCGCAAAAACTGGCAGTGGTGGATATAGAAACCCAGCCGGGGGTACGTTGCCAGCAGCTGACCCGCCCTATTCAGTCCGTCGGGCTGTACATTCCGGGCGGTTCTGCACCGCTGGTATCGACCGTATTAATGTTAGCGACGCCGGCACGTATTGCCGGATGCCAGAAAGTGGTGCTCTGTTCTCCGCCACCAATAGCCGATGAAATTCTGTATGCCGCACAACTTTGCGGCGTGGAAGAGGTGTATCAGCTTGGCGGTGCGCAGGCGATTGCCGCGCTGGCCTTCGGCACAGAAACCGTGCCACGTGTGGCAAAAATCTTCGGGCCGGGTAATGCTTATGTAACCGAAGCTAAACGTCAGGTCAGTCAGAGTCTGGATGGCGCGGCGATTGATATGCCTGCCGGGCCTTCCGAAGTCCTGGTGATTGCCGACAGCGGCGCTACACCGGATTTCGTGGCCTCTGACTTACTTTCTCAGGCCGAACACGGTCCGGATTCTCAGGTGATTTTGCTGACACCTGATTTGAAAATGGCGCAGGCGGTCGGCGAAGCCGTTGAACGTCAGTTGCAGACATTATCCCGCAGCGAAATTGCCCGTCAGGCGCTGGCAAGCAGCCGTCTGATTGTGGCGAAAGACCTGGCGCAATGTATCGAGATCAGCAATGCCTACGGTCCCGAGCACCTGATCCTGCAAACCCGCGAGCCTGAACAGCTTGTCGACAGTATTACCAGCGCCGGTTCGGTATTTCTCGGTGACTGGTCACCGGAATCTGCGGGCGATTACGCCTCCGGTACCAACCACGTATTACCGACTTACGGTTACACCGCGACCTGTTCCAGCCTCGGTCTGGCTGATTTCCAGAAACGCATGACCGTTCAGCAGTTAACGCCTGAAGGTTTGCTCGGTCTGGCAAACACCATCGAAACGCTGGCGCAGGCAGAACAGCTGACCGCACACAAAAATGCTGTGACTTTGCGTGTTAACGCATTAAAGGAGCAACGCTGATGAGCAACGAAAACAACCTCAGCGTTCAGGCGCTGGCACGTAAGAATGTGCAGGAACTGACACCCTATCAGTCTGCCCGCCGTCTGGGGGGGAATGGCGATGTCTGGCTCAATGCCAACGAATACGCCATCGCACCACAGTTCGAACTGACACAGCAGACTTTTAACCGTTATCCGGAATGTCAGCCTGCGCTGGTCATCAACCGCTATGCAGCTTATGCGGGTGTGGACCCGGAACAGGTGCTGGTCAGTCGTGGCGCAGATGAAGGCATTGAGCTTTTGATCCGCGCATTCTGCGAACCGGGCAAAGACGCCATCCTTTATTGTCCCCCAACGTACGGTATGTACAGCGTGAGTGCTGAAACCATCGGCGTGGAAGGCCGCACGGTGGCGGCGAAAGCTGACTGGTCTCTGGATATTCCTGCCATCGAAGCCGCGCTGGATGGCGTGAAACTGGTGTATGTGTGCAGCCCGAATAATCCGACCGGGAATATTATCGACCCGGATGAAATCCGTACCGTACTGGAAATGACCCGTGGCCGCGCAATTGTTGCAGTCGATGAGGCGTATATCGAATTCTGCCCGCAGGCGACAGTTTCAGGCTGGTTACAGGAATATCCACATCTGGCTATTTTACGCACGTTGTCTAAAGCCTTCGCGCTCGCCGGTCTGCGCTGCGGCTTCACGATTGCCAACAGCGAACTGATTGGCTTATTAATGAAAGTCATCGCACCTTATCCTTTATCTACGCCAGTGGCTGATATCGCCGCTCAGGCACTGAGTCCGGAAGGGCTGGCGATTATGCGTCAGCGCGTGGCTGAAGTAACAGAAAACCGCGAGTGGTTACTGGAAGAACTGGAAAAATGTGCCTGCGTTGAAGAGGCTTTTGCCAGCGACACAAACTGTGTACTTGCCCGTTTCTCTGCTTCAAGTGCAGTATTTAAAAACCTCTGGGATCAGGGCATTATCTTGCGAGACCAGAATAAGCAACCGGGGCTTTCCGGCTGCCTGCGAATTACGATTGGTACGCGCAAAGAGCTGCAACGCGTGATTGACGCCCTGCAACCATTGCCGGGCGTGACCGCCACGACCATCACCGATAATCAAAATAGCCCCCGCAAGGAGCACATGTGAGCCAGAGCCCGTTATTGCAAAAAATACTGTTTATCGACCGCGACGGTACGCTGATTTCTGAGCCACCGGAAGATTTCCAGGTGGACCGTCTGGATAAACTGGCTCTTGAGCCGGGCGTGATCCCGGCACTGCTGGCGTTGCAAAACGCCGGTTTCAGACTGGTGATGATCACCAATCAGGACGGTCTGGGTACCGCCAGTTTCCCGCAGGAAACGTTTGATCCGCCGCATAACCTGATGATGCAAATCCTGACTTCGCAGGGTATCGTTTTTGATGAAGTACTGATCTGCCCTCATCTTCCAGCCGATCACTGCGATTGCCGTAAACCGAAAACCAAACTGGTGGCCGGTTATCTGGAAAGCGGCGTGCTGGATACGGCAAACAGTTATGTGATTGGAGATCGAGATACGGATATTCAGCTGGCGGCCAATATGGGTATCACCGGCCTGCGTTATCAGCGCGATACACTGAACTGGGCAGCCATTGCTGAGCAACTGACTAAACGTGACCGCCATGCCAAAGTTAATCGCGTGACGCGTGAAACTGCGATTGATGTGGATGTCTGGCTGGATCGTGAAGGTGAAAGCAAAATCCGCACCGGTGTGGGTTTCTTCGACCATATGCTGGATCAGATTGCCACACACGGCGGTTTCCGTATGAACATCGAAGTGAAAGGTGATTTGTATATCGACGATCACCATACGGTCGAAGATACCGCACTGGCGCTGGGCGAAGCCCTGAACAAGGCGCTGGGCGATAAACGCGGGATTGGCCGTTTCGGATTCGTACTGCCTATGGATGAATGTCTGGCACGTTGTGCGCTGGATATCTCCGGCCGTCCGCACCTGGAATACAAAGCTGAATTTAACTATCAGCGCGTCGGTGATCTGAGCACGGAAATGGTCGAGCACTTCTTCCGCTCCCTGTCGTATGCGATGGCCTGTACCCTGCACCTGCGCACTAAAGGTAAGAACGATCACCATCGTGTTGAAAGCCTGTTTAAAGCCTTTGGCCGCACATTGCGTCAGGCAATTCGCGTCGAGGGCAACACCCTGCCGAGTTCGAAAGGAGTGCTGTGATGAATGTCGTTATCCTTGATACCGGCTGCGCCAACCTCTCTTCCGTGAAATACGCGGTACAACGTCTGGGCTACGAACCAACGGTGAGCCGTGAAGCGGAAATTGTGTTGCAGGCCGACAAGTTATTTCTGCCCGGCGTCGGCACAGCACAGGCCGCCATGGAACAACTTGAACAGCGTGAGCTGATTGAACTCATCAAAGCCTGCACGCAACCGGTGCTGGGTATTTGCCTGGGGATGCAACTGCTGGCTTCGTCGAGCGAAGAAAATGGCGGGATTGATACGCTGGGCATTATCGAAACACCGGTAAAACGTATGCAGGATATGGGCCTGCCACTGCCGCATATGGGCTGGAATCAGGTTATTGCTAACGCCGACAGCCACCTTTTCCGCGGAATCGATGAAAGCGCCTACTTCTATTTCGTCCACGGATTTGCCATGCCGGTATGTGAAAACACTATCGCTCAGACACTTTACGGTGAGCCCTTCAGCGCTGCCGTACAAAAAGACAACTTCTTCGGCGTGCAGTTTCATCCCGAGCGCTCCGGTGCCGCTGGCGCACAGTTGCTGAAAAACTTTCTGGAGATGTAAACAGCATGATTATTCCGGCTTTAGATTTGATCGAAGGCAGCGTGGTGCGTTTGCATCAGGGCGATTACGGTCAGCAGCGTGACTACGGTAATGATCCGCTGCCACGGTTGCAGGATTATCAGCAACAGGGCGCGCAGGTTCTTCATCTGGTGGATCTGACTGGCGCCAAAGATCCGGCCGCACGCCAGATCCCTTTGCTGACCAAATTACTGGCCGGCGTTTCCGTGCCAGTGCAGGTCGGCGGCGGTATCCGCACCGAACAAGACGTTGAGGCTTTGCTCAGCGCCGGTGCCACCCGGGTGGTGGTCGGTTCGACAGCGGTAAAAGATCCGCAGACAGTACAGGGCTGGTTTAGCCGTTTTGGCGCAGATGCGCTGGTTCTGGCGCTGGACGTGCGCATTGACGCTGAAGGTACCAAAAATGTGGCCATCAGCGGCTGGCAGGAAAACTCCAATGCCACGCTGGAACAGGTCGTCGAGCAATATCTGCCGTTTGGCCTGAAACATGTCCTTTGCACCGATATTTCCCGTGACGGCACGCTGGCGGGTTCCAACGTTGAACTTTATCGTGAAGTGACCGCACGTTATCCGCAGGTGGCTTTCCAGGCTTCCGGCGGCATCGGTTCGCTTGAGGATATTGCGGCATTACGTGACAGCGGCGTAAAAGGTGTCATTGTCGGGCGCGCATTGCTCGACGGTAAATTTACTGCGACGGAGGCAATTTCATGCTGGCAAAACGGATAATCCCCTGCCTCGACGTTAAAGACGGTCAGGTTGTGAAAGGCGTGCAGTTCCGCAATCACGAAATCATCGGCGACATCGTGCCCTTAGCGCAGCGTTATGCACAGGAAGGCGCGGATGAACTGGTTTTCTATGATATTACGGCCTCAAGCGACGGACGCGTGGTGGATAAAAGCTGGGTATCGCGTGTGGCGGAAGTTATCGATATCCCCTTCTGTGTCGCGGGCGGCATTAAGAGTCTGGAAGATGCAGGCCAGATTTTGCAGTTTGGTGCCGATAAGATTTCTATCAATTCCCCGGCGCTGGCTGACCCGACATTGATCAGCCGCCTCGCCGACAGGTATGGTGTACAGTGTATCGTTGTCGGTATTGATACATGGCACGATGCAGAAACCGGTACATATCAGGTGCATCAGTTTACCGGCGACGAAGCGCGTACCCAAGTTACCACCTGGCAGACGATTGACTGGGTGAAGGAAGTTCAGGAACGCGGCGCAGGTGAAATTGTACTGAACATGATGAATCAGGATGGCGTGCGTAATGGTTACGATCTTGCACAACTGAAGATGATCCGTGAAGTGTGTCATGTTCCGCTGATTGCCTCCGGGGGTGCCGGCACAATGCCGCACTTCCTTGATGCCTTCCGCGAAGCACGGGTTGACGGCGCACTGGCCGCCTCCGTGTTCCACAAACAAATTATTAATATCGGCGAGCTGAAAAGCTACTTAGCTGAAAATGGCGTGGAGATCCGCTTGTGAGTAATCAGGACATAAAAACCGGTCTGCTGACCGGTGAACAGATCAGCCAGCTCGACTGGGCAAAGGTGGATAACCTGATGCCGGCCATCATCCAGCATGCGGTGTCGGGTGAAGTACTGATGCTCGGTTATATGAATCAGGAAGCGCTGAGCGTTACCCAGTCTTCCGGTAAAGTGACTTTTTATTCGCGCACCAAAGAGCGTCTTTGGACTAAAGGCGAAACCTCAGAAAACTTTCTGAACGTAGTCAGCATCACACCAGATTGTGACAATGACACACTGCTGGTTCTGGTAAATCCGGTTGGCCCGACCTGCCATAAAGGCAATAACAGCTGCTTCCACCCTGCCGAAACCGACTGGGCGTTTTTGTATCAGCTCGAAGAACTGCTGGCATCGCGTAAAACCGCCGATCCTGAAAGCTCTTATACCGCCAAACTGTACGCCAGCGGGACCAAACGTATCGCGCAAAAAGTCGGTGAAGAAGGTGTGGAAACCGCGCTGGCCGCCACCGTCAACGACCGTTTTGAACTGAAAAATGAAGCCTCGGACCTTATCTATCACCTGCTGGTATTACTGCAGGACCAGGATTTGAACCTGAGTGCCGTGATCGACAATCTGCGTCAGCGTCACAAGAAATAACAGCCAGCTTTAACGCTAAAACTCAGACGTAAAAAAGCCGCCTTTGCAGATGCATTGGCGGCTTTTTTGTATCAGCGCTTAATCACCGGCGCGCTTAACATGCGCCGGTCAGGCTATTAATCCAACCATTCGGTATGGAAAACACCCTCTTTGTCGGTACGTTTGTAAGTATGTGCACCGAAGTAGTCACGCTGTGCCTGGATCAGGTTAGCTGGCAGAACCGCTGAGCGGTAGCTGTCATAGTAGTTGATCGCAGCAGAGAACGTTGGTGTCGGGATACCGTTCTGAACGGCATAAGACACAACATCACGCAGCGCTTGCTGATATTCATCAGCAATGTTTTTGAAGTACGGAGCCAGCAGCAGGTTGGCGATGGAAGCATTTTCAGCATACGCATCGGTAATTTTCTGCAGGAACTGAGCGCGGATGATACAACCAGCACGGAAGATCTTCGCGATTTCGCCGTAGTTCAGATCCCAGTTGTTCTCGTCTGAAGCAGCTTTGAGCTGTGAGAAACCCTGAGCGTAAGAAACAAGTTTGCCCAGATACAGAGCACGACGCACTTTCTCGATGAACTCAGCTTTGTCGCCAGAGAAAGGTTTTACAGCCGGGCCAGACAGAACTTTGGAAGCTGCAACGCGCTGATCTTTCAGGGAAGACAGGTAACGGGCAAATACGGACTCGGTAATCAGCGTCAGTGGTTCGCCCAGATCCAGTGAACTCTGGCTGGTCCATTTACCGGTGCCTTTGTTCGCTGCTTCATCCAGAATCACATCGACCAGGTATTTACCCTCTTCGTCTTTCTTGGTGAAGATGTCTTTGGTGATATCGATCAGGTAGCTGCTCAGCTCGCCTTTGTTCCAGTCAGCGAAGGTGGTTGCCAGCTCTTCGTTGCTCAGGTTAAGGGACTGTTTCAGCAGGGAATACGCTTCTGCGATAAGTTGCATGTCGCCGTATTCGATACCGTTATGAACCATCTTGACGTAATGACCTGCACCATCTGCACCGATGTAAGCTACGCAAGCATCGCCATCTTCAGCACGCGCTGCGATTTTCTCAAGAATCGGAGCCACCAGCGCGTACGCTTCTTTCTGACCGCCAGGCATGATAGATGGGCCTTTCAGTGCACCCTCTTCACCGCCGGAAACACCGGTACCGATGAAGTTGAAACCTTGCTCGGACAGCTCGCGGTTACGACGAATAGTGTCTTTATAATAAGTGTTGCCGCCATCGATCAGGATGTCGCCTTTATCCAGATGCGGAGTCAGGGATGCGATGGTTTTGTCAGTTGCTTCACCGGCTTTCACCATCAGCAAGATACGACGAGGTTTTTCCAGTGAGTCAACAAACTCTTCGACGGTGTAGTGCGGGACCAGATTTTTACCCGGATTTTCAGCGATGACTTCATCAGTCTTGTCACCGGAACGGTTAAAAATGGAAACGGAATAACCACGGCTTTCGATGTTAAGCGCGAGGTTACGGCCCATTACCGCCATACCGACAACGCCGATCTGTTGTTTGGACATTAGCAACTCCTGTCTGAAATAGTTGATCGCCCAGTTTTTAGTCTAAACCCCTGTTAACAGTGAGTTTAACTGCACTGAGCTATACAAATGAACACAAGCATTGTACATGAGAATGACGACGGGTGAACCTATTGCAGCCATAACAATATTCTGATCGCACGTACCTGCAATGACCTGTCTCGCCTTTCTCAGAGGCCAACTTCACTTTACCGGTAACATGACGGGAATGCAGGTAAAAAAGAGCTGTCCGTCCCAACCGTTGCGGGCTCAGGAATCTGCGGCCATCGAATGCTGAGATAAATGCGGCAGCTCAGTCAATTGGTAAAGTCTGTTTGCCAAAAATTCTTTCTCACGGTTTACACGCCCAAAATCAATAAGAAAAGAGGGGCTACGCATCTCGAAGAAAGATTCAAGATCCAGTTGTTCCTCACCCAATTTCAAAAAGGACCAGTCAGTCACATACTTCAAGCTATCGAATTTATTTTTATAATATTCTGACCAATAAAATGATGTACCGGACAAGCCAACGCTAGAAACTATCAACTGAAAATGGAATCGGGTGGAAAGAAAAAAATCCTTTGCCGAAAACTGTAAACCATGTTTCCAGATCGTCTCAAAGAAAACCATTTCAATCACCGGGAATTTTTGCTTAAGCCTCTTATAAAAATATCCATCAGAACCCGGCCTAAATTCATAAAAGCGTATTAATGAGCCAGGGAATTTTTGAATGAAAGCGCTAATTGCTAGTTCAACTTGATTTATGAAGATTTCCTCATTTTCATCACCCTCTGATAATTCATTATGAAGGCATAACCGGAGTACTGGCGTTTCTTTTTCGACTAAAGTGACAACTTCAGAAAATGGAAAACAAAAATAGTCATCACCAATGAAGGATATTTTACCTGGAAGAAATTTCTCTAAAACTTGATAGCTAGCATAATCACGGACATCAAAACAAAAATAGCTTTCGATGAATTTTGAAATTTGTAAGGCTTTCTCCTCTGACAAAGGTTGCAAGCCAAGCCCTGTTGCATAAGTCAGCACATTGTGTTTTTTACCGAAGTACGAAACAAGTTCGATCAATCGAAGATTAGCTGCCCATAGTTCATTTATATAACCGCCTCCCAGCAAATGAATACTGTCAGTATCTTCAAATATATTACTCATCAATCGTTCGCGAAGAGGGAGTAGATACTCATCAGAAAATTTATCTTCGATACTACCATTCTCGCCTAATGCCTGAGCGAGTTGCCAGAGAAAATTAACACACTTAACATCATCATAAAGATTTGAAGCAACTAAGGGATCCACGGCATCAAGATAAATTATTGCATTCGGATATACTCTTTTGATGTGATTAATCCATCCTCTGGTGAGCATATCATCACCATAGTTTGGCATCCCGGAAGCAGAAATAAGGTAGAAGGTTTTTTGGGGAGAAGGTGTAGGAATAGAAGTGGTTGTTTGCAGAGGTTCAACAATTTCTTTTTTTTCATTTTTGGAAAAAAAACCAAAAAAACTCATATTGAGATCCTTATGGACATTACTCATTCTTTATTTGATAAATAATCATAAAGTTTAATAGTTTCTTTTGTGATTATTTTTGAGCAAAACTTTTCTTCTATTAGCTTTCTTCCATTTTGACCCATTATAGCTCTAGCATCTTTGCTTAATAGTAATTTTTTTAAACTCTCAGCTAATGCATCGACGTTTCCTTTATCGATGATAAGTCCATTCTTATTGTTTTCAATAAGACTACTGCAACCCCCAACATCATACGAAATTATAGCTCGCCCCACAGAACACGCCTCGAGGAGAATTCTGGGTATTCCTTCAGGATACATGGAAGGAAGTGCAACGATATTAGAGTCTTTGATTAAACCTTTCATATCATCGCATTTACCAAGCCAGTTTATTTCCCCATTCTTGTGAGCCTTTTCAAGAAAACTGAGAGGGATTGAATCGGGATCATCTGGTGTTGGTATACCTGCAACGTTTAAAGTAAACATAACACCTTCCGATGCCAGGCGTTTCTTTACGATGATCAAGTCAGCAAGTCCCTTACTCCACAACAACCGACTCGCGAATAAGACAAATGGAGTTTCTCTTGAAGGTTCTTTAGAATAAGGGAATTCATTAATATTTATTCCTGCACCATCTATAACTACTGTTCTATCCTTATTAATTTTGGAGAAATTTAAAATGCATGACCTGTCACTTTGATGTTCGAATGTCACTAAACAATTTTTATTAGAAAATATGAAATTATAAAGTGGTTTTACAAATCGCTTAATCAGAGAAAACTTAAAGGTCTTCTTTGTAAACACACGACCTAAACCTACAAAGCTAATAATGATACTCTTTGAAAATATCTTTGCATATAATCCGCCAATCAGCCCTGGCTTAATCGTAATACAATGTAAAACATCAGCATCAATTGATTTGATCAACCTAGTGATACTTATTAACTCACTAGCAAACTTGAATGGATTTACAGACTGGGCAGAAATTGATGAATTATGACAAACGAAACCCAGATTATTAAACTTCGTTACTAACAATTGATCAACAAAGTTACTTATAATATGAATTTGGTAACCCGCTTGCTGCGCACGCTCTGCTCTTTCAATCCAATGTAAATCGAAATACCAATCAGTATTTATGAAATAACATATTTTTCTCATCACTTATTTACCATCAATGGCGTTTGCCTGACTTGGAGAAAACTCCATCAATAACGCCTCTTATGATATATTTAATATAACTAAACTTATTATCCTGATTTAAAACATTAGAAAATGCTTTTACAATGCGTAAAATAGTTCCAATACATGAATATGGACAATTGGATTGGAAGTATTTTTTAGCTAGTATCAGATTTCGAACAAGATAATAAACTTTCCAAACAGGCGTTATGGAATTTCCAGTAATACTAATATCATGGATAAATTGTAACTGAGGAACATAGATAAATTTATGACCATTCAAAATAAGATGATGGGAGAAATAAACATCATCATAATATAAGAACAAATCATCATGTATATAATGTGCTGATGTGCGCATGACATCTTGGCGAATGATCGTTCCAACAAATGAAAGAGTCACACAGGATTCAATTTTCTCATTACCTGGGATAAATTCCTGTGAGTCTGTGAAATACTTAACATTATCCCGCAAGGTTTGTGGCAATTTAAGAAATGGTTTATTCATTTTGCAGTCAATGCCATGAGTGTCTATCACACGGCAACTTAAAGCAGAAATTCCATCAAGAGTTATCTCACGGAAGCTCTTTAGCAAATCAGGGGCTGGATATGCATCATCATCATAGATGAATATCCAGTCAGTATTGATTTGTGAAGTAATATATTCAGCCCCTTTTCTAAAACCACCGGCGCCGCCGGTGTTTTCAGTCAAGGACAGAACGGTCAAACGTGAATCTTCAATACTCTCAAGCCACGTGGCAGTGTCATCTGTGGAACAATTATTTACAACAACAATATTGTCGAAAGGCAACATCGAAGTCGATAACCAACATTTTTTTAACTTATCGAGCCGATTAAAGGTGACAATTAATGCTGTTGTATTCATCTAACATCGACCGTGAAAACAGGCATCGTCTCAGCTCCATCGACACTTTGGAGATATATTTCCGCCGTTTTAAGCGCTTCAGCAATCGTAACATCCATATCGAGATATCGATAAGTCCCTAACCGACCAACAAACGTGATGTTCTTTTCAGCTTTCGCGAGAGTTAAGTATTTATCAAGTAATGCCATTTCTCCAACCTGACGGATTGGATAATAAGGAATATCTTCCGGTTCGCAACTACGACTATATTCTTTATAACAAACAGATCCTTCATGTGATTCCCATGGTGAGAAATATTTGTGCTCTGTTATGCGGGTGTAAGGTACATTTTGTTCACAGTAGTTCATTACTGCACATCCCTGGTAATCACCCGTAAAAGTAAATTTCTCAAAATCTAATGTACGATAACCTAAACGGCCAAACTGGTACTGATAAAAGGCGTCAAGAGGACCACTGTAAAAAACATGGTCATAAGCATTTCTTTCACTTAAATCAAACTCAGTTGCTAATTCTACTTTAATATTGGGATGTTCAGATATTTTTTTGACCATTTCAGTGTATCCATCTTTTGGCATACCTTGAAACTTATGGTTGAAATAATTATCATCATAATTAAAACGGATTGGTAATCTCTTCAGTATTGAAGCCGGCAATTCTGCCGGTGACATTCCCCATTGTTTAATCGTGTACCCTTTGAAAAAGGCTTCATACAATTCTTTGCCAACGAATTTTAATGCCTGTTCCTCAAAAGTCTTGGGATCAGTTATTGAGCTGTCACCTTTATCTCGAATCAATTCACGAGCTTCGTCGGGAGAACAAGTCTTTTCGAAAAATTGATTTATGGTATGCAGATTTATAGGCAACGAAAAAACCTTTCCGTTATAAGTCGCTTTTACTCGATTTACATACGGCATCATCTGAGAATATTTTTGGATAAAATTCCATACTTCCTGGTTATCGGTATGGAAGATATGAGGTCCGTAGGTATGCACCATGACCTGAGTCTTTTCATCGCGCGCATCATAGCAATTTCCTGCAATATGAGGTCTTTTATCAATAATTCTAACTAAATGACCTTGCTCAGCAAGCTGTCGTCCGATAACAACACCAGAGAAACCTGCGCCTACGATGAGAATATTTTTTTTACTCATGATTTATACCTTATTAACCTAAGACGACACGTCGGAATTTATAATAACACTTAGCAATCACAGTTCTACGCTTTGAACCTCTTGGTGCAAAACGATTTACATGTGGCATTAATCTATTTTTAATTTTCGTACGGAATAAAATAGGTTGTAGGGAGACTTCAGTAGACGGGACGGATGTATGAGCCCCCATCAAACGACCATAAACTTCTCTTTCCCAAGGGGTACCTTGAATATTTTTTATAAAATTGTCATAGAAATCGACTTTATCAGTATTCCACGGTTTATTTTCACCCGCAAAGTGAATCATTTTAGGATTTTGTCTGGCGTTAAGAAATCTCATGTATGTGGAAAATTTCAGATTTGGATAGAAAACATCTGTATGCCCATTTCCATGATACACATTCCAATCAAGCGGCAAGAAATGAACACGGTTGTAGAAAACTTTATTCATTATATCCTGGTCAAGGAACCAATAACTTTGTCCTTTCAACGCAGTCATTAATTTTTCGAAAATGTTTTCTTCATTCATCTGTGCAATATTAAAGACAATTATACCTCCCTGGAAATAATTATCCGTGTTCGCCATCTCTAGCCTGGTTTTGAGGTATTCCTCAGCAGTTTGAACACCTGCATCAGACTGAGCTACATTACCAAATTTAACAAAACCTTCCATGACGATGTCTTGTACTGCAGCAACCAGATTATTGCCCAGTGGCGTCTCAATGAGTTCCGCAAGATCACTCTCAACAACCGTATCTGTATCGATGAAAAGAACTTTTGAGAAATCTCTAAATAACTTTGGAATAAACAGTCTGGAATATGTTGCAGCGGTAAAAGGAGGCCTGATGTAAGCGTCTTTTATTTCTTTGAATGCATTTATATCAAAATAACGCACGTTCATATTGGTAGTATTCGCTACCAAATTTTTAACACGTTCCTTGTTGCGCTGACTTAGCCCATTATCTAGCACGACTATATCGTAATTGTGATTTGTGCTTGCGTTCTTGACGATAGAATTAACAAGTGCACCAAGACTCATTGCATAGTTATCGTCTGAACAAATCACAATTGGAACATTTCTCTCAGTGAAATGAGGCCCCAGCTTACCATTGAAAGTTTCATTTTTTATGAATGTTCGTTGTACTTCTTTGATGCGTAAATTTTGGCTAGCCAATTTGAAAATGATGAATATATTGAACAAACGTTCAGATATATGTCCGATAACTCTTTTCTCTTGAGCAGAATAATTTTCGAATGCAATTTCTTCTTCAAGTTCTTCAAGTATGCCAAAAAGCCAAGTTGAATATTCGTCGAATAATGGCTTATTCATTACATACATGTTTGTGTAATAGCCATCTACAGCTGCATTAAAGGTTTTAACAGCTGAATAATACTCAGGATGCTTCCTTAAAAGAACATCAATTGCTGACTGATAATCTTTAATATGTAAGTGATCTGACACTTTGTAATGGTGATAATTATTTTTACTGCCAGCTGACTTAACTGACCATTTACAAGGGACGATCAGATCCACATTTTCTAATAATTTTAATATCTGCTTCTCATTCAAGCCAAATTCTTCTTGGTATTCCTGATTAATTTCATCGCAATTAACCATACCCCAATTATCTTCTGGTTTATGTTGATCGTCGGAAAAATTAAAATGTCTCCGATAATGCATAAAACCTACATAATCTGTAGGTATTGCATTTTTCCATACCCAATAATGTGCTGTAAGCTCGCAGTAGAATGGATTTTTATAAGATATGTTATCGCCAGTATCATCACCGTCGCAGCAAATGACATTAAGTGAATTTGCTTTCCCAACATGTATTGGCTTAATCACCGAAGAATCGAGAAATGCACTCGGTTTATGATGACAAGTATAAATAGATACAGTTTTCATCCTTCATTCCATCACTATAATATAATTTTCAATTCACGCCATTGCTTCTTTATAAGCAGCAATGACATCAGCAGATTTACCCATTTGTCTAAGCTTGTGATCTTCAATCCATATAACACGATCACATACGTTAGAAACATCAGCCAAGTTATGGCTAACAAAAAGAATGGTTACACCTTTTGCTTTAAAATCGTTAATAGTCGCAAGACATTTTCTTTGAAATGATATATCACCAACTGCAAGAACCTCGTCAATTATAAGTATGTCGGGATCAACTTGCGTGATGACCGAAAAACCCAATTTTGCTAACATACCACTCGAATAGACACGAATCGGTTCATCGATGAAATCCCCTAACTCAGAGAATTCGATTATTTTATCCATTCGTTGTTTGAGTTCTTTTCTACGCAATCCTAGCAGTGTGGCATTCAAACGAATATTTTCACGGCCAGTCAATTCAGGATGAAACCCGCCACCTAATTCAAGCATTGATGCCACTCTCCCCGTAACACTAACTGTTCCGGAAGAAGGTTTCATTACTCCAGCGACAAGCCCTAGTGAAGTGCTTTTACCCGCACCATTGCGGCCAATCAAGGCAACAGATTCACCCTTTTCAATAATAAAATTAATATCTTCAATTGCCAGATAACTTCTGCCACTCAGCAGACTTAACGCTCTGCGAGGATTGAAGATTAATTCTTTTATTCCTGAGCCAATATGGTGATAAAGGGGATATCTTTTTGTTACATTTTTAAACTCAATAACAACACTCATTATAGAATCTCTGCAAAGCGATATTTTAATTTATTGAAAATACTACTACCGATGATGAGCATCACTATCCCATATCCGTACAAAGTAGCTATGTCAGTATAATTGACTGTATTGTTCATAAATAAATCACGCCAACTTATGATCATATTAGCCAGAGGGTTATAATCAATGAGCCAACGATAATCCTGAGGTATCATGTCGGAGGAATACAAAATTGGTGTACAATAAAATAGCAACATAATACCGAGAGTTATAAAACGTTCGAGATCGCGGAAGAATAAATTAAGTGTAGATAAAGTAAGCGCTACCCCTAACATTAGAATGATTTGTGCAAAGCCGATTAATGGAATTCCCCAAATCCAATCCCAAGATGGTCGCATGTCGTAGACATAAAGAAAAATTATAATTACTGGAATAGTGCAAATAAAATGCAAACACTCCATCAATACGTTGCTCATTGGTATTACAGAGCGGGGGAAAACAGTCTTTTTTATAATTTGCGCATTAGCTAAAAACGAAAATAAAGAATTCGAAGTAGAACTTGCAAACCATTGCCAAGGGAAAAGCCCTGTAATGATAAACACCGTATAATTTGGTATTTGTACTCTCATTATTAATTTGAAAATAAAATAGTAAATCATGGCGAACAGCAGAGGGTTAGCAATCGACCATAGATAACCAAAAAAACTACTTTTGTATCTAACCTTAAGCTCTTTTTCAGTGATTACAGTAGCCAAATCAAATAAATAACCTAAACTGTACTTCATACACTTCTCTTATTAATGAATTCTTGTGGATAAGTATTTCACTAGCAATGACTCAGTTTTGTTGACAGTGAAATCCGTATATATTTGTTATCTTAATCGCAAGAAATTAATAACTTTCTCTATTTGTTATTGATAAGACATATTTATACATATCGTGCATGCCAGATTCAACAGAAACGAAATTAGATTTATTGATAGTCTCTTTCAGCTTACCAATATCTAGAATATTATATGGCACGTCACCCGATTTTCTCTCGTGGTAATTTATCTCAATTTTATTATTTGCAATTATTTGAGCATACTTGAGAATATCTTCAATACTTGTTCCAACCCCTGAACCGACGTTATAAATTTCATTCCACTTTTGAGATTGCATCAATTTTTCGACAATTTCACAAAAGTCATCTATGTGAATATAATCCTTACAAGTAGTTACATCTCCATAAATATCCATTGATTTACCAATAATTGCATTTCTTAAGGCAACACCAATGATTCGCTCAATTTTTTGATATTTTCCATAAACATTCGCTGGACGTAAAATGAGGAAATTAAACTCGGAATCTAATCTTGAAGCAAATTCTAAATAATGTTCACAAGATTCTTTCATCCATCCATAAAAACTCACTGGAGATATAATGTGCGTCTCTTTTATCGGAGCATCTGCCATGCCGTAGATAGAACCGCCAGAAGATATATAAACAAGTTTTTTTACGCCATGGTTTTTCATAATACCAATGAGATCAATGAACGCAGATAGGTTCGTTGCTAATACTTCCTGAGAGGAACCAACCTCATCCATTGCGGTAAAGCTTGTTAATGAATGTAATACAATATCTATCTTATAATTTTCAAATATTTCATTTAATATAGTTGTATTTTTGCAGTCACCACAAATGTCAATAAGATTCTCATGGTGAACATGGGATGGTGAACGGCTAAAATTAATAACCTTAATCCCTCTCTCGCAGAAATATTCGCTCAAATTGGTGCCTATAAATCCTGAGCCACCTACAATTAAAATTGTTTTCATATATTGCTCATTTGAAATTAAATTACTCAACCAGTAAAATTCGGAATTTTGACAAACCATTAATAAAGTAAGTTTCATTCGCGAACTAAATCACGATATTTGATAGTGATTTAGTCAATTTGCCAGTCTCAAGGAATAATTTTCACCTTATATCTTCTACACACGCTACCGCCCTTGGCTCTACAGCTACCAATGCACTGAACGTCATCATTTTTCAGTATTTACATAAAAGTTATTTGGTTACTTTCTCTTATGTAAATATTGAAGTTTATGCGAGGCTACACAAACACAGGATTCTAACCAAAACACTATGTCAACTTAAATTTCATTGTGACCATGATCGTCTTACTTCGAACGGGTAGCCAGGAGTTACTCTTAGTTTAGAATAACTCCTTAATAATTAAGTTTGTGTTACTCAGTCTTCAATTAGGAGATTAGTAAGATACTGTCCATAAGGTGTTTTACTCATGGATTTTGCTTGTGCCTCAAGTTGCTCTCGAGTAATCCAACCTTTCCGGTATGCAATTTCTTCAAGACATGCAACTTTAAGTCCTTGCCGTTTTTCAATTGTATGAATAAATTGAGAAGCTTCGATCAGGCTATCGTGAGTTCCGGTGTCCAGCCAGGCAAAACCGCGGCCAAGTAATTCAACCTTGAGCTTACCCTTTTTCAGGTACATCTCATTCAATGTGGTAATTTCTAACTCACCACGTTCTGATGGCTTGACCTGTTTGGCCATTTCAACAATATCGTTGTCATAAAAATAAAGCCCAGTTACCGCCCATTGTGATTTAGGCTTGGCTGGCTTTTCTTCTATGGATAATGCATTGAATTCATTATCAAATTGAACTACACCAAAACGCTCTGGGTCCAATACCTGATAGCCAAAAACTGTCGCACCTGTTTCTCTTGAAGCAACATCTTCTAACTTCTTACCAAAGCCCTGACCAAAATAGATGTTGTCACCCAGAACCAACGCACACCGTTCACCATTAATGAAATCTTCACCAATAATGAATGCTTGCGCCAAACCGTCCGGAGATGGCTGCTCTGCATATTGTATTTTGATGCCGAACTGAGAACCATCGCCCAGCAATCGCTTGAACGAAGGCAAATCTTCCGGGGTGGAAATGAGCAAAATATCATCAATGCCCGCCAACATAAGCACTGATAGTGGATAATAAATCATTGGCTTATCATAAACAGGCAATAACTGTTTAGAAACTCCAAGCGTTATCGGATGCAGCCTTGTACCAGAACCGCCTGCCAGAACAATACCTTTCATTTAATAAGACCTCTTCTATTTAGTCTTTCAAACCTAAACGCTCACCTGCATAAGACCCATCCTGAACACGTTTCCACCAGGTTTCATTTTCAAGATACCATTTTACTGTTTTCAAAATTCCGCTTTCAAAAGTCTCAACAGGTGTCCATCCAAGTTCACGTTCAATTTTGCTCGCGTCGATGGCATAACGCATATCATGACCAGGGCGATCTTTAACGAAGGTGATCAATTCATTAAAATGTGTAAGTCCCGCTGGTTTGTCAGACACTAATTGATCCAAAATTGAGCAAATTGTCTTCACGACATCAATATTTTTACGCTCATTATGCCCGCCAATATTATACGTCTCGCCAATAACACCTTTCGTAACAACCTCATAAAGGGCTCTGGCGTGATCCTCTACAAATAACCAGTCCCGGATCTGGGCACCATCACCATAAACAGGAAGAGGTTTACCGGCTATAGCATTAAGAATAACAAGGGGGATCAACTTCTCAGGAAAGTGGTAAGGACCGTAGTTATTTGAGCAATTTGTTATTAAAGTTGGCAATCCATACGTTCGGTTCCATGCGCGTACGAGGTGATCGCTTGCCGCTTTGGAAGCAGAGTACGGGCTACTCGGAGCATATGGCGTAGTCTCGGTGAATAGGTCGGTGGTTCCATGCAGATCACCGTAGACTTCATCAGTTGAAATATGATGGAAACGGAATACATTCTTTTTCTCATCATCCAGACCGGACCAATAATGTCGTGCAGATTCTAAAAGAGTGTATGTGCCGGTGATATTAGTATCAATAAAGGCCGAAGGTCCATCAATTGACCTGTCTACATGGCTTTCTGCCGCAAGGTGCATCACTGCATCCGGTTTAAACTCTGAAAATATCTCATCCAGAGAATCACGGTCACAAATGTTCGCCAGGACAAAACGGTAGCGAGGATCATTTTCGACTTCTTTCAGGGATTCTAAATTACCTGCGTACGTCAAACTATCAACCACAAGCACATTGTCGTTTGTTTCAGAGATGATGTGACGCACTACCGCAGAACCGATGAAACCCGCACCGCCCGTTATCAGTATGTTCATTATAAAAGGTCTCACGTGATTAATTTTACGCTTGCACCAGCATTTAGCGCATGACAAATCTGAAGGTCCTTGTGCTCACAGATTAAAATTTCTCTTTAAACTCAGCATTTAAATTGTGCAAACTGGCACAAGGCACCACATTCAACTCCATATATTATCATATGCTCCATGCCATAAACCTCTAACTTCATCATTTCACCTGTCTAACCTCGAACAATGAGTCATTTTTTAATCAAGATTAAAGACAACTTATGATTTCGAGATCTTGTCAGAGTGCTTATTATTCTTTTGTAAACTCATGGCAACCTTTGTAATCGATTAATATAATAGCTTGAATATGAGTACCACAGCGGATTTGTCTCACTTTGCCTCATTAACCTATTCTTGTTGGTCTGAGCATTGGCAAAAAAAAAGCACCGATTTATTCGGTGCTTTTTAAAGCCCGCTGACTACTTTTCAGTAAACTCTTTCAGCCATGCCTTAAACGCTTCACCCTGTGAGTTATGGCGAATACCATACTCAACGAACGCTTTCATATAACCGAGTTTGTCGCCACAGTCGTGTGAACGGCCGGTCATGGAGAACGCTTCTACGGTTTGCTTTTTCATCAGCATCGCGATGGCGTCGGTCAGCTGGATTTCGTTACCGGCACCGTATGGGGTCACTGCCAGCAGTGGCCAGATGGCTTCTGAAAGCACATAACGGCCGACAACCGCGAGGTTTGATGGCGCATCTTTAAGCTCTGGTTTCTCAACGATAGCCGTCATTGGCGCGCTTTCGCCCGGCTCAACTTCCACACCGTTACAGTTAACGATACCGTATTTAGAAACGTCTTTCTCCGGCACTTCTTCAACCATGACCTGGCTGTTGCCCGTTTCCTGGAAACGGCGAAGCATCGCAGCAAGGTTGTCTTTACGCAGATCGCTGGTGGAATCGTCCATCAGAACGTCAGGCAGAATAACCGCGAAAGGTGAATTGCCGATCAGAGGTTTTGCACACAGAACCGCATGTCCCAGACCTTTTGACTGGCCCTGACGCACGTTCATGATCGTCACGCCTTTCGGACAAATGGACTGCACTTCTTCCAGCAACTGACGCTTAACGCGAGATTCCAGCATGCTTTCCAGTTCGAATGATGTGTCGAAGTGGTTTTCGATCGCATTTTTGGAAGAGTGCGTGACCAGAATGATTTCTTTGATGCCCGCTGCAGCACATTCGTTAACGATGTACTGGATCAAAGGCTTATCGACGATAGGCAGCATTTCTTTTGGAATGGCCTTCGTCGCTGGCAACATACGTGTGCCCAGACCGGCAACAGGGATAACAGCTTTTAACATTGTAAAGGATACTCCTTGAAACCTATTGGTGTGTAAATCCAGTCAGTTAGAATTCAAACATGTCAGGGAATTCACCGGACTGAAATTGTAAATACAAATTATTTCCCGCTACGCTATTTCTTCCCTGAGTATAGTCCCTGTCATTTAGTTTAGGGAGACCATACTGCTGACTTTAGGACTCCAGCACGATTCTCTGTATTTGATTACGATACCAGTAAGCTGCATGAAACGGTAAGGTAAAGACCTAATTTTAGGAATGTTAAACCTATTCGATGATTTTATAATCATAAATTGCTGCTTTCGAAAACATCCAGGTCTGTCCGTTGATGGATGCCCCGAATTTCCCCTGCCCTGCTGTACGTTTTTGCCTAGACCACTGTTTTAGATTTGAAATTTCATCCCCTGACGCCCATTATTCAACGTGCGGCAAACGCCGCGTAACTAAAGGTGAAAAACGCTATATGGAATGGATCGCCGATCCGTCGATTTGGGCCGGGCTGGCTACCCTGGTAATTCTTGAAATTGTTCTGGGGATAGACAATCTCATCTTTATTGCCATTCTGGCGGAGAAACTTCCGCGCAGCCAACGTGATAAAGCCCGCGTCACAGGACTGATGCTGGCGCTCGTCATGCGTTTACTGCTCCTTGCTTCAATCTCATGGTTATCGACGCTCACCCGCCCGCTCATTACGGTGTTAGGCCACCCGTTCAGCGCGCGTGACATGATTATGCTCGTCGGCGGGATATTCCTGTTGTTCAAGGCAACGATGGAGTTGAATGAACGCCTGGAAGGTAAGGATGAGGAGCAAAGCCAGCAGCAACGCGGGGCTAAGTTCTGGCCTGTTGTCGCTCAGATTGTGGTGCTGGATGCGGTATTTTCACTCGACTCGGTGATTACCGCCGTCGGTATGGTTGACCATCTGGCCGTCATGATGGCGGCCGTCTGTATTGCTATTGGCCTGATGTTGTTAGCCAGTAAACCACTGACCCGTTTCGTCAACGCGCATCCGACTATTGTTATCTTGTGCCTGAGTTTCCTGCTGATGATTGGGTTTAGCCTGGTGGCGGAAGGCTTTGGCTATGCGATCCCAAAAGGATATCTTTACGCGGCAATCGGTTTCTCCGTCATTATCGAAGGCCTGAACCAGCTGGCGCAATTCAACCGCAAGCGCTTTTTGTCATCACGTCGCTCTCTGCGTGAACGAACCGCAGAAACTGTTTTACGCGTTCTTCGTGGCAAACATGATGAAGCCGAACTGGATCCACACTCCTCAAATATGATTGCAGACAGTGCTGGCGAAGAAGATGCCATCTTCAATCAGCAGGAACGCCATATGATTGAGCGTGTGCTGGGCCTCGGGCAGCGTACCGTCAGCAGCGTGATGACCTCCCGCCACGACGTCGATAATCTTGAACTCAATGACCCGATTGAATTGCTCAAGCAGCAAATAGCGGAAAACCAGCACACGCGTATTCTGGTGACAGAAGACAGCTCGACCGATGAGCCATTAGGCGTTGTGCATGTTGTCGATTTGCTGAAACAACAGCTCCTGCAAAATGAATTAGACCTTAAGGCACTGATCCGCCAGCCACTGATATTCCCGGAGCAGCTTTCCCTGCTGATGGCACTGGAACAGTTCCGTCTGGCCAAAACGCACTTTGCATTTGTCGTCGATGAGTTCGGTTCGGTTGAGGGTATCGTGACCCTGACCGACGTGATGGAAACGATTGCCGGTAATCTGCCTGAATCCGATGAAACGCCGGATGCGCGCCACGATATTTCCCAGCAGGAAGACGGTACCTGGATCGCCAATGGTTATATGCCGCTGGAAGATCTGGTGATGTACATCGCCTTGCCGGTTGATGAAAAAAGGGAATATCACACACTGGCGGGGTTACTGATGGAACATACGCAGAGCATCCCGCAGGTTGGCGCGCAAATCCACATCAATAACTATCTGTTCGAACCGCTTGAGGTCAGCAGTCACCGTATTCTGAAAGTGAAAATTACGCCGCTTGATACTGAAATGGATGATGATTACGAAGTGTGACCTGATGCTGAGGTAGCGTTAGGGATAAGAATATAAACGGGACGCTGATGAGGCGTCCCGTTTTTTTCTGAACTGTATTCATTGAGATATACAAAAATTATTTATTCAATAACTTCTGCACATCTTCTTTTTCTTTGGTGTCTTTGCGTTTATCCACCCAGTTCTGAATAGCGCTGCGGGCACTCTGCTCTACTGTCCGCCGCAGGATCTGATCAACCTGTAACTGATAACCCAGTTGCGCCCACGGCCCGTATACGCGCAGCGGGATATCTGTAGATTTCAGTGTATTGATAAGATTGCTGTCGCCTTTCCAGCCACCGGTGACACGGATCACCAAATTCAGGTCAACCTTTTCGCCAGGGAGATCAACAGAGCCATCACCTTTTGCGTAAACCATTGGTGACTGGCCTTCCAGATCACTGAGTTTCAGGGTGCCATTTTCCAGCTGTCCCTGCGCTTTCAGTGTATCAATCTGGCTGTAATGCTCATATTTATCCAGTCCCTGAACACTGTTAGTATTGCGGCTGACCGCCTGCTGTATCAGTTGCTGAATATTAAGGCCATTCAGATGCGCGTTAGTCATCGCAAGCTGGGCATCACCCCGCCAGTTATGCGCAAAATCTTCAGCCGATAACCCTTCTCCGTTCACATCACCTTTCATAGAGAAGCTGCCGGTCAGCGCTTTCGGCAATCCGTAAGCGGTCAGCAGATCTGCGAGCTCAATATTATTAATATCCGGCGTCATGCGAATCTGAATGTTTTTACCCGTCACATCCATATCGCCCGGCAATGAAAAACTTCCCGCGCCAAGATTGCCACTGAACGTCGGCAGCGCAACTTTACCCTGCCGGTTATCGGCATTCAGTGCCAGATTTTGGATGTTCATTCCGCGATAAGTTAAATCCGCCACTTTCAGAGCCAGCTTCGCATTGAAGGTCTGTAAAGTGCTCAGGCCGTTCGGCTGCTCATCAACATCACGGGCAATGACCGGCGCGGAGGTGATTGACTGGGTGCTTTGAGCGGTCTGCTCAGTTGTTTTAGGCTGCCAGCCGGAAAGCGCATCCAGATCGAGTTTATCAGCGTTTAAATTGAGCTGATAATTGCCGACATCGCCTCCCATCGTGGCAGAGGCAGTCCCTGAAATCTGATTATCATTGGCTGTCAGCGCCAGTTGGGTCAGTGCCAGTGACTGATTATCACGCTGATAACTGGCCTGCATCGAACCGTTGCCCTGCACGCCTTTAACCGGAATGTCAGCACCACTCAGCTGATAAGTGAATTTACTGATATTGGCCGAAACCGCCTGCGGATAATGCTGCATATCCACTTCGGCATTCATGGTGAACGCAAGGTCGCGCTGATTGCGGTTTATGCGGCTCGAGAGCTGAATGGTGGCCTGGCGGTCGTCGTTTTTATCAATTTCCATATTGATATCACGAACGTTTATCTGATCATCATCACCGCGCTGCCAGATAAGCAGACTGTCGGCGATGCTGATTTTATCGATATCAAACTTCCAGCCAGCTTCCAGTTCAGAAGATCCGGGAGCGACAGGAGTGGGTGTTGAAGGTGCAACAGGCGCATCGGGCTGATTCTCTTCAGTTTCTGGCGTCAGACGTATCACTGCGTTTTTCAGCAGTACCTGTTTCACCGCCAGCTGATGAGAAATAAGAGGCCAGAGTTTGACGTCCAGCCGCATGTTTTCAGCACTGACAACTGCCTCTTTGGCACCCGGCGCGGTAAGTGACGTCTGACCGGCAATAATGCTCAGCTGTGGCCAGACATGCCAGCGCAGCGATCCGTTAATGGCCAGCTGATACCCGCTTTTCACCTCAACCCTTTCCACCATGTACTGGCGGAAATCATTCGGGTTGATCAGAAATACCAGCGAAGTCATGCCGGCAATGATAACCACCAGTAAAATCACCAGTGTTGTCAGTAGTCTTCTCATGCCTTCCTCACGTTTTTATCCGTTATGCGGATAAAAAACAGAATCAGTCTTCATCAATACGACTGGCAATTGCGCTTTGCTGGTCGCGGTATTTCGCATCCTGACGGCTGTTATAAGGACGCGCAGCAGAACCGGATAACGGTTCAAAGCTTAGTGCGCCAATCAGCATTCCGGGACGAAGCGCCAGCGGGAGCTTACCTGAATTATAGAACTCGAGAACAATCCGCCCTTTCCAGCCAGGATCGATGCGATGTGCGGTCACGTGGACCATCAGCCCGAGACGCGCCAGTGAAGAGCGTCCGTCCAGCCAGCCGACCAGATCGTCAGGAATGGTGACCGACTCATAAGTGACCGCCAGCGCCAGTTCGCCAGGGTGCAGGAAGAATGCTTCACCTTCCGGCAAAACAATCTCATCACTCATCACTTTGTCCAGCGCTGCGCTGACTTCGTCTTTCGGGCCGCTCAGGTCGATATAACCCGCGTTATGGCCGAGGAAAACGCGAAAGCCGTTGCCCAGACGCACATCTACAGTCGCACCGTTAATTCGTTCAACCGGCGGACGGGGTGAAATGCCTAATTTGCCGCTGTCGAGCCAGGCTTCTATATCTCGGTCGCAAAGTCTCATCGTATCTCCGGTATGTTTTCTACGGATTGTGTTCCGCGATTAATTGAAGAACTGGCTGATTTTCGCCTTGAGAATATCAATCGCAATCCGGTTTTTGCCGCCGCGCGGCACAATGATGTCTGCGTATTGTTTTGATGGTTCGATAAATTGCAGGAACATCGGACGGACAGTCTTCTGATATTGCGCCATCACAGAATCCATTGAACGTCCACGTTCGTTGACGTCACGTTTCATGCGGCGCATCAGACAGATATCCAGCGGGGTATCGACGAAGATGGAGAAATTCATTTCGTCACGCAAACGCGCATCAGTCAGGAGCAGGATCCCTTCCAGAATAATGACTTTCTTCGGTTTTAGCGTCACCGTCTCAGGCAGACGAGTATGCTCAATAAAGCTGTAGCTCGGCAATTCAATTGCCTGACCAGACTTCATGGCCTGTAAATGCTGGAACAGCAAATTGTGATCCATCGCACTTGGATGGTCGTAGTTGGTTTTGACCCGCTCTTCCATGGTCATGTGGCTTTGGTCTTTATAGTAGCAATCTTCAGGGATCACCCCGATGTGCTCATCACCGACCTGATCACGAAGTTCACGGTATAACGTACTGGCGATGAGGCTTTTTCCCGAAGCAGATGCGCCAGCGATACCCACGATGACACACTGATGGAATTTGTCAGACATAAAATTAAAGACCTGATTTGGAAGTTGGAAGGCAAGCACAGACGTGTGCTTTGAACGCGCCAATTATAAGTACAAGACACTGCCTGATGCCAGCGTTAAGGCTGTGTAATCGCTGACATCAGGTAATAATTTGCAGAGTTGGGAGATTAAAGCGCCCGGAATGCAATTTCTGTCGGGATAGCGTCACCTCTCCAGAACAATTGCGATGCGATTTTAGCCGCCAGTTCACGGTAAATTGCGGTGAATTCACTTTCGGGATTGGACACTACTGTTGGTTCACCACGATCCAGATCTTCGCGCAGTGAAATATGCAGCGGCAATTGCGCCAGCAATTCACAGCGGTATTTCTCGGCCAGACGCTGCGCGCCACCGGTGCCGAAAATCGGTTCGTGATGCCCGCAGTTGCTGCACACGTGCATACTCATGTTCTCGACGATGCCCAGAACCGGCACATGCACTTTCTCAAACATAACGATGCCTTTCATCGCATCGAGCAGCGCGATGTCCTGCGGCGTCGTGACGACAACCGCGCCTGTTACCGGGATATTTTGCGACAACGTCAGCTGAATATCGCCGGTGCCCGGTGGCAGGTCGATCACCAGATAATCGAGATCTGGCCACAGCGTGTCCGAAAGCATCTGCATAAGTGCTTTACTGGCCATCGGCCCGCGCCACACCATAGCGTTTTCGTCGGTGACCAGATAACCAATGGAGTTAGTCGCCAGCCCGTGCGCCATGATGGGCGACATATGGACACCGTCCGGCGATGTCGGACGCTCTTCTTCCGTACCCAGCATATTCGGTACTGACGGGCCATAAATATCGGCATCCAGAATACCGACTTTCCCCCCCTCAGCGGCCAGCGCCAGCGCCAGATTCACGGCGGTGGTCGATTTCCCGACGCCGCCCTTACCCGAGCTGACAGCCAGAATATTGCGCACACCTTTAATGCCAGGCTGCTCGTTAGCGCGTTTCATGGTGGCAATGTCGTGGCGCAGGTTCCACTGAATGGCCGAAGCGCCAGTGACACGCAGCAATTCTCCGCTGGTTTGGTCTTTGAGCACATCGAAACCGCTGTTCCAGGCAAACGGCAGCGTCAGATCAATATGTAAAACACCGTCCATCAGCACGCAGTGATGCAGTGCTTTTATCGCGGGCAAATCTTTTTGTAATGTGGAATGGCGGAAGGTGGCCAGTACGCCGGTCACTAGTGCGCGCAGCCCTGCGGGTGTGGTCTGCTGTGGGGATTGAGATGTCATCCCGGCTCCTTGAAACTGGTTATCAGACTATTTATCTACCCATAAGCATAACAGAACACACGTAAGGAGATCCCCCCGTTTGTTTACGCGGGGCGGCGCTTTCGGTTAACATCAATGCCCCTGATTTCAACTACAGAAAGCAAGCTCTTACTATGGCTCAAGTCGCGAAAAAAATTTTGGTAACCTGTGCACTTCCGTACGCCAACGGATCCATCCATCTCGGTCACATGCTCGAGCACATCCAGGCTGACGTCTGGGTCCGTTACCAGCGAATGCGCGGCAATGAAGTGCATTTCATCTGTGCGGACGATGCGCACGGCACACCGATCATGCTGAAAGCACAGCAGCTCGGTATCAAGCCGGAAGAGATGATTGCCGAAATGAGCCAGGAGCATCAGAAAGATTTCGCCGGCTTCGGCATCAGCTACGACAACTATCACTCCACGCACAGCGACGAAAACCGTGAGCTGTCTGAGCTGATTTATGGTCGTCTGAAAGAAAACGGCTTCATCAAGAACCGCACCATTTCTCAGTTGTACGATCCGGAGAAAGGCATGTTCCTGCCTGACCGTTTCGTTAAAGGCACCTGCCCGAAATGTAAATCGCCAGACCAGTACGGCGATAACTGCGAAGTGTGTGGCGCAACCTACAGCCCGACAGAACTGATCGACCCGAAATCTGTGGTTTCCGGTGCGACGCCGGTGCTGCGTGATTCTGAGCATTACTTCTTTGATTTGCCGGAATTCAGTGCAATGTTGCAGGCCTGGACCCGTTCCGGTGCGCTGCAGGAACAGGTCGCGAACAAAATGCAGGAGTGGTTCGAGCATGGACTGCAACAGTGGGATATCTCCCGCGATGCGCCATATTTCGGCTTTGAAATTCCTGATGCACCGGGCAAATACTTCTACGTCTGGCTGGACGCGCCAATCGGCTACATGGGGTCTTTCAAAAACCTGTGCGACCGTCGCAGCGACCTGAATTTCGACGAGTTCTGGAAAAAAGATTCCACCACCGAGCTGTATCACTTCATCGGTAAAGACATCGTTTATTTCCACAGCCTGTTCTGGCCGGCAATGCTGGAAGGCAGCGGTTTCCGCAAGCCAACCAACCTCTTCGTGCACGGTTATGTCACCGTTAACGGCGCGAAAATGTCTAAATCACGCGGCACGTTCATCAAGGCCAGCACCTATCTGAATCATCTGGATGCGGACTGCCTGCGTTATTACTACACCGCGAAACTGTCCTCGCGCATCGACGATATCGACCTGAACCTGGAAGATTTCGTGCAGCGCGTTAACGCAGACATCGTGAACAAAGTGGTTAACCTGGCGTCACGCAACGCCGGTTTCATTGCCAAACGTTTTGACGGCAAACTGGCTGACAAGCTGGCCGATGAAGCCCTGTACAAAACCTTCACCGATGCCGCTGAAAGCATTGCGCAGGCGTATGACAGTCGTGAATCAGGTCGCGCAATCCGTGAAATCATGGCGCTGGCTGACCTGGCTAACCGCTATGTCGATGAGCAGGCACCGTGGGTAGTGGCAAAACAGGAAAGCCGCGATGCCGATCTGCAAGCCATCTGCTCAATGGGTATCAACCTGTTCCGTGTGCTGATGACTTACCTGAAGCCGGTTCTGCCTTCATTGTCTGAACGCACTGAAGCTTTCCTGAATACCACGCTGGAATGGGATGCTATCGCTCAGCCGCTGCTGTCGCATCAGCTGAATCCGTTCAAAGCGCTGTTTAACCGTATTGAGCTGGATAAAGTCACTGCGATGGTTGATGCCTCAAAAGAAGACATTGCGGCGGCGAAAGCACCGGCAACCGGTCCTCTGGCGGATGACCCGATTCAGGAAACCATCACTTTTGATGATTTCGCTAAAGTGGATATGCGTATCGCGCTGATTAAAAGCGCTGACTTCGTGGAAGGTTCAGACAAACTGTTGCGTCTGCAGCTGGATCTGGGCGGTGAAACCCGTCAGATCTTCTCCGGTATCCGCTCTGCGTATCCTGATCCGAAAGCACTGGAAGGCCGTCTGACCATCATGGTCGCAAACCTTGCTCCGCGTAAAATGCGCTTCGGCATCTCTGAAGGAATGGTGATGGCGGCGGGCCCTGGCGGAAAAGACATCTTCCTGCTCAGCCCTGATTCCGGCGCACAGCCTGGTATGCAGGTGAAGTAAAAGAGTTTTAAGTGACTAAAAAGCCCGATGAATTCATCGGGCTTTTTTATGATTTCGTAAACCTGCATCCCCCCAAATACCCTATAGATTTCGCGTGCCAGGAAGGCGGCAAGTGAGAAAGTCCCCGGGAGCTTACATGGGTAAGTGACCGGGGTGCACGAGCGCAGCCAACGCATCTGGCGTACGAAAGATGACGGGTATTTTATTTTGGCCAGTTCGGCCATATGGCTTTCGGATACTCCCTGTCGATATCCGACTTCGCCAGCCCGATATCCTTCAGCTGATCCGTACTCAGAGAATGCAAAATTTTACGACTGACGCGGCGTTCATTCCAGCTGTGTAGCACCGCAAACAACTGTTTTAACCACCCGGCTTTTTTCTGCGGCATCTGTACTGCCCGTTCAGGCATCGCGATTTCTGCACACACTCTTGTCTCACAAGCGGCAAACTGCCGTTCTTCAATGATATTTTTCATATTCTGCTCCCGTTGACGACCTGACATCAGGATCTACCAAACGGCAAAAGCATTACAGATTCAGTTTTTTTGTATTTCAACCATACAGATCTGGATCTGATGACAGATTAAGCGCTAGATTGTGTTCATCTGTACTGCTTTCTTTGCACAGGCATTGAGGAAAAGATAATGAATCGTTACGAAAATCTGGCAAATGTCCTGAGTGACCGCATTGAACAGGGGCTGTATCCGGCGGGGATCCGTCTGCCTTCCGTGCGGGTGTTGAGCAGTGAACATGGCGTCAGCGTCAGTACAGTTCAGCAGGCTTACCGCGTGCTGGAGGAAAAACAGCTGGTGGAAGCACGCCCGAAATCGGGCTACTTCGTGAAAGATGCCCGCATTCAGGCTGCCCTTCCGGCCGTGTGCCGCCCGACGCAACGTCCGGTGGATATTTCTCAATGGGATCAGGTACTGGAGCTGATTACCTCTCCGCATCGCCCCGGAGTGATTCAGTTAGGCCGCGGCTCTCCGGATGTCACTGCCGCCACGCTCAAACCGCTCAGCCGTCTGATGGGACGCGCCGGACAGCATCAGAATCTCAACGCATTTCATTACGACAGTATTTATGGCTCTGAAGATTTACGTGAACAGATTGCCCGTCTGATGATTGACAGCGGCAGCCATATGGATGCCACCAATATTCTGATCACCACCGGCTGTCATGAAGCGTTATCTATCGCCATCCGTTCAGTATGTGAACACGGCGATATCGTCGCGGTGGACTCTCCGAGTTTTCACGGTGCGATGCAAACCCTGAAAGGTTTTGGCATGAAAGCGCTGGAAATTCCGACAGATCCGGTCACCGGTATCAGCCTGGAAGCGCTGGAGATGGCGCTGGAGCAGTGGCCGATTAAAGCCATACAACTGACGCCCAACTGCAATAATCCGCTCGGTTACAACATGCCGGATGACCGTAAAAAAAGCCTGCTGCGTCTGGCGCAACGCTACGATATCGCCATTATTGAAGACGATGTGTATGGCGAACTGGCGTATCAGTATCCGCGCCCTGCCACCATTACCTCGTTTGATGAGGATGGCCGCGTGCTGCTGTGCAGTTCGTTTTCCAAGACGCTGGCGCCCGGTTTGCGCGTCGGCTGGATTGCACCGGGCCGTTATCACGACCGCGCCCTGCACATGAAATACATCACCACCGGCGCGTCAGCCACGCTGCCTCAAATCGCGATCGCGGATTTCATCAAACAGGGGCATTACCTGCAACACATGCGTCGCATGCGTAATCAGTACCAGCGTAATCTGTGCATCATGACTGAGTGGGTAATGAAATATTTCCCGTGTGGCTCGCGTGTCAGCCGTCCGCAGGGAGGATTTTTGCTGTGGATTGAACTTGATGAACGCGTGGATACCCAGCGTCTGAACCGGTTGCTGGAAGAACATTTAGTGCAAATCGCTATCGGTTCGATATTCTCTGCTTCAGGCAAATACCGCAACTGTCTGCGCATCAACTTTGCCCAGACGCTGACGGCGAAAACCGAGCGCGCCGTCCAGCAGGTTGGCCTGACCATTTCACAGATGCTGGAAAACTGCTAAACGCTATCCGGAGAGACTTTTACCGTGCAGATAGAACCGTTACCGCCACTGAACACGCTGGTGGCTTTTGAATGCGTGGCGCGTTATTGCAGTTTTTCAAGGGCAGCGGACGAGCTGAATCTCACCCAGAGCGCCATCAGCCGGCAGATTATTCAGCTGGAAGAAATGCTGGGTTGTAAGCTTTTTCAGCGTGCCCAGCGGAAAACCACGCTGACACCGCGCGGGGAAACCTATGCCCAGCAGGTGCGAAAGCTGCTGGGGGATATTTCGCAATCCACCGCTGAAGTGATGGGCTGGAACGGTTTACCGCAGGTCACTCTGGCCTGCACCAGCGCCATGAGTGGTCTGTGGCTCTCGTCACGGCTCTCATCTTTGCGCCAGCTTCTGCCGGATCTGCAAATCCGCATGAAGATTTCCGACAGTTTTTCAGACCTCAAGTCATCAGAATTTGATCTGGCTATTTTCTATCTGCGCGAGCCGCCGCCCGGTTATCACGTGCAGGCGCTGTTCGATGAGGTCTGCTACCCGATGTGTTCGCCGGAATTTCTCAAACGTCTGCCGCCTGATGCCAGCGCCGCCGATTTACTCGAACAGACCTTGCTTATACAGGATGATCCGCAGCGTGAATGGACCGGCTGGCGCGACTGGTTTGCCTCGCAGGATGTGAGTTTTGTGACGCCACGCAGAACCTGGCGCGCCAATAACTATCCTTTTCTGGTGCAGTCGGCGGTGCTGGGAGACGGAATTTTGCTGGGCTGGGAGGGACTGGTACAGGATTACGTTAACAGCGGGCAGTTGGTTGCGGCGCATCCCGGCAAACTGGCTGCTGCCGGAAAATGCTACATGCTGACGCCTCAGGACAGGTTCCTGAAACCCGTCGTGCATAAAGTGATTAACTGGCTGAAACAGCCTTAATACACTCCCTCCCCTGCGA
>NZ_JAFMOW010000060.1 GCF_019049675.1 Rahnella bonaserana
AGGGCTGTTCCAGATATCAAGTGAGTAGCGGGAAAGTGTATCCATTCCGGTCCCTGGTTGGCATGTGAAAAGCATCCTGCTTTTCGGAGGGTGAGGAGACTGTATTCACATGGTGAAATTGTGGGCATAGAGTTTACTCAGAATTTGGAGGTCGGGAAGTTATATTAATGAGAGGTATTAGACAAAAGTTAGTGAAGCCTTTCTGTTGTCTGACAAACCCAGAGGCTTTTTGGACCCGCCCCCCGCTACGCCCGGCGAGTAAACGCAATCATCAGGGAAAGTGCGTAGACGACGCTGCCGAGAAAAGCAGCGGGGGCAAGGTTATCGAAAAGATGCCCCGGCTGGGCATCTGAGTACAGCACCAGCGCGACGACGGAAATCCCCATCATCGCGCCGGGAATATGGATCCAGCGGGTTAAGCGCTGCTTTTGCGCTTTATAGGCGGCGAATTCCTGATTCGTGCGTTCCAGCGCGTGGCTCAGGCGTTCGCAATCTTCTTCGTTATCGCGGAAACGTTCTGTCAGACGGCTGTTTTCTTCCTGAAGTTCAGCGACTTGCTTTCTCAGTTTCGCCCTTTCGCTCTTCGTGTTTTGCGCTTCGTACTCTTCCAGTTTCAGGCTGGCACGCAGTTGCGTGACTTTACGGTTAGCCTCAGCCGTCAGTTCTTTCTGCTGTCCGAGCAGCGCATAATTGCCATCTGCACGGCGGTTGGCAGCGTGACGTTTGTCTTCTTCCTCAACAACCTGGCCCTGTAGCTTGTCGCGGGCTGCGGCCATCGCCGCCATCTGACTGCCCATGTAAGCGACAAGATTTCTGGACTCTACCAGCTCGGCTGAGACTGAGTTTCCGGCGGTTTGCTGACGGGAGCGCATCAGCGCCAGTTCGTCGGCATGCTGCTTTTTCTGTATTTCAGACTGGCGCAGCAGTTCGCTGATCCGCGTGTTCAGACGGTACAACTCTCCTTCCAGTCGCTGAACGTCTTCTTTATTCCCGCTGCTGGTTTGGTTGCGGGCAACGGCCAGTTCATGGGTCAGGCTGCGCACCTGTTTTTCCAGAGAAGCGAGCTTTTCGAGCGTGACGGCGGTGTCTTTAAAAACGGTTTTAACTTTGGCTTTATCGCCTTCGGCGCGGCTGAAACTGACGCCTCTGAGCGCGCTTTCCACTTCGCGGGCGATAGATGTTTTATCCATTGCCTTCATCCGGTTGCATGCGCTGGCCAGAAAAGTGGCTGCTTCATTGCTGTTACCGGTGCCAAAGGCTTGTTTGATAAGGCTCTGTATCACGCTCATGGTTGTCGCGCTCACTTGCAGTAAAAGTCAGGACGCGCCCGTTGTGCACCTGTTTACTGATTGTATCAGATAGGATTTATTTTATTTACAGGAGTTATTTTAAGCGAGGTGACTACAGCAGGATCCGTGGGTTTTAGGACTTAAATCGCGATCACCCGCAGACTTTGCACGCCTTTTGCGCCGAGCATCAGTGCACTCTCGCTGTCGGCCATCGCGGCGGGCCCCGTCACCATCACCGTATAACGGGCATTGAACGGTTGCGGCTGGCGATGTGCAAGATGCAGATGTTCAATGATCTGATTAACGTCGAGCAACACCACCAGGTTTTTCGCCATCGCGCTGAGGGAATTCACGCAAAGTTGCGGATCACTCAGGAATACCGCGCCGGTTTCTGCCACCCCAAAGCAGGCACGAACCACGCCGACGTCCACATCTTTAAGCGCTGCCGCCTGCGTGCGGGCGCTGAAATCCACCTCCGCGATAATTTCCGGTGTGGCGGAACAAAACAGGGAATCGGCCGGATACAACCCGCGCAGGTAGGCGTTCAGCGTGGTATAGCCATTTTGCGGCGTACGCAAAAACGTGTCGTCCCAGACGCCGCCCATCAGGGTCAGCGCGCGGCCAAATTCTTCAGGCAGATTGGGAATTTCAGTCTGTGGCGGAAATAGCGTTTGCATGATTTTATGCTGACGAATGCCGGTGAGGAAATCGTTGCGGCTCATGATATGTCCTTATAAGCCGGAGTCAGGTTGCCCCGCTCCGGCCGTTACTGCTGATTAGTGGAATTGCAAATACGCGACGTGCGTTTGCAGATATTCCTGCAAGCCGTGTTTGCCGTCTGCACCACCGACGCCTGATTTACGCCAGCCCGCGTGGAAGCCCTGCATCGCTTCAAAGTTTTCACGGTTGATGTACGTCTCACCGAATTTCAGTTGTTTCAGCGCTTTCATTGCGGTGTTGATGTTGCTGGTGTAAATCGACGAAGTCAGGCCGTATTCACTGTCATTGGCCATCGCGATGGCTTCGTCCAGCGTTTTAAATGTCGCGACAGGCAACACCGGACCAAACACTTCTTCGTGCATGATCGGCATATCTTGCGTCACATCCACCAGTACCGTTGGCTGAAAGAAAAATCCTTTGTCGCCGTGACGCTTGCCGCCCAGCAGCACTTTCGCGCCCTGCGACACGGCTTTCGCCACTTTCTCTTCCACACGCTGCAAGGCTGCACCGCTGATCAGCGGGCCCATATCCAGCTCTTTTTGTTCGGCAGTATTGCCAAACGTGACTTTTTTCATCGCTTCGCTGATGCGTGAAATGAATTCGTCGTACACGCCTTCCTGCACGTAAACACGTTCTGCGCAGTTACACACCTGCCCGGTATTGATAACGCGCGAACTGACAATAGCTTTCACCGCCAGATCTAAATCCGCGTCATTCATCACGATGGCCGGTGCTTTCCCGCCCAGTTCCAGTGAGACTTTGGTGACGTTCTGCGCCGCCGCGGTCATGGTGGCGATACCTGCCGCCACACTGCCGGTCAGGCTGACCATGCCGACTTTCGGATTTGCCGCCAGTTCCTGCCCGACGGTCGGGCCATAGCCGGTCACAATATTCAGCACACCCTTTGGCAGGCCGATTTTGTGAATGATTTCCGCGAAAATGATGGCGTTGTTCGGCGTGATTTCACTCGGTTTGATCACGATAGTGTTGCCGGTAATCAGCGCCGGTGCGGCTTTACGCGCGATCAGGAAGAACGGGAAGTTCCACGGCAAAATACCGGTAGTCACGCCGATGGCTTTACGGAACACAAAGATGTTTTCGTTGGGCCGGTCGCTCTGAATGATTTCGCCTTCGTAACGGCGCGCCCATTCCGCCATGTAATCGAGATAATCCGCCGTGAACAGGACTTCAGTCTGCGCCAGGCCGTAAGTTTTGCCGCCCTCGGCAATAATGGTTTCGGTCAGTTCGGCTTCGCGATCGCGAATACCGGCGGCGATTTTGTGCAGCCACACGCCGCGTTCTACCGCAGGCAATGCTTCCCAGCCCGGCTGCGCCGCTTCGGCGGCATCAATGGCTCTTCTGGCATCTTCTGCCGCGCCTTCAGGGATCTGCGAAATCACCTGTTCTGTCGCCGGGTTCACAACGTCAATCCACTTACCGCCGGTGTTTTCAACGAATTCGCCATTGATGTACATACGTTTCTGAACTGTGCTCATGTATAGAATCTCCCAGGTGCGGATAGAGGTGATGAACGATTTGTTAATAAAAAAGTTCTTTTTTGTGAAGTTTTAACAGCCTGTTCTATCCGTCTGGTTTTTACCTTTCCGTGATTGCCATTTAATTTTCAGAAATGGCAAAAATGTCATGGTCGCACTGCCCGACATAACATTTCTGCAAATCAGGGATCACTGTCTGATACTGCGCGGGGCATAACCAAACTCACGTTTGAATAATGTGGAGAAGTAATTGCTGTCGCAGAAACCGCAGTTATGGGCGATTTCGGTAATCGGGCTGTCGCTGAACCGCAGCATATTGCGCGCATTAAGCAGACGCAGGCGGTTGAGATAGTTGAGCGGCGTGCAGCCGGTCTGCTGCTTCATCTGCCGGTGCAACGTACGCAGCGACATGGAAAACTGCGCGGCCAGTTGCGGCCAGTCGATTTCTTCGTGGTAATGTTCGTTCATCCAGTCCAGCAGATTATTCAGATCACCGCCCTGCCCGCGATAACCCACATCACGGCTGCCTTTACGCAGCAATAATAAGAGCTGCATAAAATACAGTTCCTGCTGTGCCTGATTTTCCGGTGACGGGCTGAACGGCTTGCGCGCCAGCAGGTCAATCAGGGTTTTGGCCTGAGTGATCTGATTCGGGCTGATGCGCCAGTGCGCGGGATAAATGCCGTCCACTTCCTGCGGCAACAAATCGCTGACGCCATTCAGGAAACGAAACGCGTTCGGGCTGCGGTACAGCACGTTGGTCAGATGCAGATTATCGGTATCTTCATACAGATGGTGGTCGCTGTGGCGGACAAAACAGACACTGCCGGCACTGAGGATCAGCGGCTGGTCGTTAAAAACGTGCGTGCCGGTGCCCTGCTCGACCAGCACTATTTCATTGAAATCCTGATGATGATGTTCGGGAAATGTTTCCTGCGGATAACGGGGTTCAATGGCGACCGGAAAATCTCCTGAGGAAAAATACTCACTACTGCGTAGCACGGTCATTTCCGACTCCTTATTAACATTATCGTAATATCTTAGTCGTCAGCGGCGCGGCCATAAGGCTGAAACTGTGATCCGCAAGCCGCTTTTGAACAAAACATTTCTCTCCTTACGAAATCCTGCGCCATCCGGCGTACTGCGTGGCTTTACACCTTATTTAAGTGCGGATTTCTGAGACCGGTAATGTGTGGTTTTCTGACCGTTTGGCATGACCGAAACAAGATTGTTATCAAATTGTGAGGTTGTTCGCTTAAACCTTTGCGTCTTTGCCATAGTTAGCGCTGAACTGGCACTCGCGGAAAGGTCAGTCTGTCAGCAACCTCCTAGAGTCGTGATCATGCGCCTGGCGCGTCGGCAACTTTTCGTCGTTAAACTTTTTGCAGATTTATGCGAATAGCATGCGGAGTACCAACAATGAAATTAAAACACGTACTGAGCCTTACCCTGATGGCGAGCAGCATCCTGCTGGCAGGCGCGGCATCGGCAGAAGTGAAAATTGCGCTGGTGGCGAAATCCCTCGGCAATGGTTTTTTTGAAGCGGCGAACGTCGGGGCGCAACAGGCAGCGAAAGAGTTGGGTGATGTAAAAGTGATTTATACCGGCCCGACCACCACCACCGCCGAAGCGCAGATTGAAGTGCTGAACGGGCTGATCGCGCAGGGCGTCGATGCCATTGCGGTTTCCGCCAACGACCCGGATGCACTGGTGCCGGTGCTGAAAAAAGCCATGCAGCGCGGGATTAAAGTGGTGTCCTGGGATTCCGGCGTTGCCAAAGAGGGCCGCCAGATCCACCTTAATCCTTCCAATAACGCCCTGATCGGCGAAACCAACGTCAAACTGGCCGCCGATGCGCTGAAAGCCCTGAACGTTGAAAAAGGCGATGTGGCCATCCTCAGCGCCACGCCAACCTCTACCAATCAGAATCTGTGGATCGCTGAGATGAAAAAGGTGCTGCCGAAATACCCTTCGGTGAATCTGGTGACCGTCGCTTATGGTGATGATCTGTCAGATAAAAGCTACCGTGAAACCATCGGCCTGCTGAAATCCTACCCGGATCTGAAAGTGATTATTTCCCCGTCTTCCGTCGGTATCGTGGCAGCGGCGCAGGCGGTGAAAGATCAGGGCAAAATCGGCAAGGTGTATGTGACCGGTCTGGGTCTGCCGTCTGAGATGGCGGGCGCGGTGAAATCCGGCGCAACGAAGAGTTTCGCCATCTGGAACCCGATTGATCTGGGCTACGCCGCAACGTATCTGGCAGACGATTTAGTCAAAGGCACCGCCACCAAAACCGAAGCCAGCATGGGCCGTTTAGGCAAGGTGAAACTGGATGCCGACGGCAGCGGTGCGATGGCAGAACCCTTTGTCTATGACGCCAGCAATATCGACAAATTCTCCAAAATCTTCTGATCCTGAATGCGGCTCATCGTGATGCGGTGAGCCGTTTTGTTGTGCTTAGCCAGACAGGGGAACTGAAATGACAGACTCAACGACGCCACTTTTATCATTAAAAGGCATCAGCAAAGTCTTTCCGGGTGTCAGGGCGTTAAATAACGTTCACGTGGATTTGTATCCGGGAAAAGTAACCGCCCTGATTGGCGAAAACGGCGCGGGTAAATCGACGCTGGTGAAAGTCATGACCGGCATTTATCAGCCGGAGGAAGGCGAACTGCGTTACAAAGCGATTCCAATAAAACTGCCGAATCCGGAATCCGCACACAAAGTCGGCATTACCGCCATTCATCAGGAAACCGTGCTGTTCGACGAACTTTCCGTTACCGAGAATATTTTCGTCGGCCATTACATCTATCGCGGGCTGTTTAAACGCCTGAACTGGCCGGCAATGCATCAGCAGGCACGCGATATTTTAACGCGTCTTGAAGTCAACATTGATCCGCACGCCACCCTGAAAGACCTGAGTATCGCGCAGCGCCATATGGTGGCGATCGCCCGTGCGCTGTCTTTTGATGCCCAGGTAGTTATTCTCGACGAACCGACCGCTGCCCTGTCGCAGCACGAAATTGTCGAGTTTTATCAGATTGTTGAACGCCTTAAACGCGAGGGCAAAGCCATCCTGTTTATCTCGCATAAGTTCGATGAAATCTTCTCCATTTCCGATTACTACACCGTTTTGCGCGATGGCAGTTATGTCGGTTCCGGCAAAATCAGTGACATCAGCGAACAGCAGATGGTTACCATGATGGTCGGCCGCGAAGTCAGTCAGGCTTACCCGAAAGTGAACTGCGAGCCGGGTGACACCGTGCTTGAGGTGCAAAACCTCAGCCATCCAACCGAATTTGCAGGCATTAACTTCTCTTTGCGCAAAGGCGAGATCCTCGGCTTTTACGGTCTGGTCGGCGCGGGCAGAACCGAGCTGATGCAGGCGCTGTTTGGCGTCACGCAGCCGAACGGCGGAAAAATTCTGATTAACGGCAAAGAGCAGCATTTCTCGCGCCCTTCTCAGGCCATCCGCGCAGGGATTGTGTATGTGCCGGAAGAGCGCCAGAAACAAGGCGCGATTATTGATTTGCCGATCAGCCAGAATATCAGCCTGCCGCAGCTCAGCCAGCTGAATCCGCGTGGCGTGCTCAATGACAAAAAAGAGTGGGCGCTGGCTGACGATTACGCCAGACGGTTGCAGGTCAAAGCATCCAGCTGGAAACAGGCGGTGGGTACCCTTTCCGGCGGCAATCAGCAGAAAGTGGTGATTGCCAAATGGCTGGCGACCAGACCGGACATCATCATTCTCGATGAGCCGACCAAAGGCATTGATATCGGTTCGAAAGCGGCGGTGCATCAGTTTATGTCTGAACTGGTCGGGCGCGGGCTGGCGGTAATTATGGTGTCATCCGAATTACCGGAAGTGATGGGCATGGCCGATCGCATCATTGTGATGCATGAAGGGCTGATGGTGGCGGAATTTAACGCCGGTGAAGCCAGCGCAGAAATGATTGTCAGTGCCGCCAGCGGCGCGGGCAAGGAGGCAGCATGATCAAGAACCTGCTGAAATATCGCGAGCTGTTGCTGGCGGTGGTGATAGTGCTGATGGTGCTTGGCGTTGGCGCGCGTTCACCGGAATTTGTTGGTGCCGGAAACCTGCTGGGAATGTTCAACGATACCTCGATCCTGATCATCCTCGCCCTCGGGCAAATGATGGTGCTGCTGACCAAAGGGATCGACTTATCGATGGCCGCAAATCTGGCGCTGACCGGCATGATCGTCGCGCTGATCAACTTCCATCATCCGGACATTCCGGTGTGGTCGCTGGTTGTGCTGGCGACAGTTCTCGGACTGGTGATGGGCGCGGTAAACGGCCTGCTGGTGTGGAAAGTCGGCATTCCGCCGATTGTGGTCACGCTCGGCACCATGAGCATTTATCGCGGCATTATTTTCCTGCTTTCCAACGGCGGCTGGATCAATGCCCATCAGATGAGCCCGCAATTTCTCAGCCTGCCACGAGCCACCTTTATCGGCCTGCCGCTGCTCGGCTGGTGTGCGATTGCGGCACTGATTCTGGTGGCATATTTCCTGAGATACAGCCGCACTGGTCGCGCTTTATATACCGCTGGCGGCAACGCCACGGCGGCGTATTACACTGGCATCAACGCCGGTAAAATGCAGTTTGTCAGCTTCTGTCTTTCCGGTGCGCTGGCCGGGTTCTGCGGCTATCTGTGGATTTCACGCTTCGCCGTCGCTTACGTCGATGTCGCTAACGGCTTTGAGTTGCAGATTGTCGCGGCGTGCGTCATCGGCGGGATCAGCACCATGGGAGGCATCGGCTCGGTGGTCGGTTGTCTGCTCGGCGCGCTCTTCCTCGGCGTCATCAACAACGCCCTGCCGGTCATTGAAGTATCACCATTCTGGCAGATGGCGATTTCCGGCGGCGTGATTGTGATTGCCGTCATCCTCAACGAACGCGCCAACAAACGTAAAGGGCGGCTGATCCTGCGCCATTCCCCTGCCGTCCAGCCTGTGCGAACTGAAACCGGAGCAAGATCATGAACAAGACCTTAACTTCGCGCAACACGCCGCATTCCGCTGCCGGAGAAAAATCCACCATGACCGTCACGCCGTTTTTCCGCCGCCTGATGTGCTGGGAAGGGTTTTTACTGCTGGTGACGCTGCTGGTGTTTGTGGTGAATGCATTTGCCTCGCCCTATTTCCTCAATATCTGGAACCTGTCGGACGCCACTTTTAACTTCACCGAAAAAGCCATCATTGTGCTGCCAATGGCGATGCTGATTATCGCCCGTGAAATCGACCTGTCGGTCGCCTCCACCATGGCGTTGAGTTCCACTATTATGGGATTTTGCGCGCAGGCCGGTTTGCCGACACCGGCGCTGGTCGGCGTCGGGCTGAGCGTGGGTTTGCTGTGCGGGCTGATTAACGGGCTGCTGGTGACGCGGCTGAATCTGTCGTCTATCGTCATTACTATCGGCACCATGAGCCTGTTCCGTGGCATGACTTATGTGCTGCTTGGCGATCAGGCGCTGAATAAATATCCCGCCAGTTTTGCGTGGTTTGGTCAGGGTTATGTCTGGGGAGCGCTGTCGTTTGAATTCGCGCTGTTCCTGGTCCTCGGCGCTGTGTTTTATTTCCTGCTGCATAAAACCAACTTTGGCCGCCGCACCTATGCCATCGGCAACAATCCGGTCGCGGCGTGGTATTCCGGGATTAACGTGAAACGCCACAACCTGACGCTGTTCGTGCTGGTCGGTGTAATGTCCGGACTGGCGGCAGTGCTGCTGACGTCGCGCCTCGGCAGTACGCGTCCGACGCTGGCACTGGGCTGGGAACTGAGCGTGATCACCATGGCGGTGCTCGGCGGCGTCAGCGTGCTCGGCGGATCCGGCAGCATGACCGGCGTGATTATCGCCGCGTTCCTGATGGGGCTTCTGACCTTCGGCCTCAGCCTGCTGAATGTGCCGGGAATTGTGATGTCGGTGATTGTCGGCGCGATGCTGATCGTGGTGATTTCGCTGCCGGTGTTGTACCGCAAGGTGCTGGCGCGCGGGAAATGACTGTCTGGCTCTTCGTCTGCGAGCGGAGAGCCAGTTTTTTTGCCGCCCTGTCCTCCGACATTAACCCCACAGGATTTATTTCTCCTTGCAATACTTGCTTCCCGCCGCCCTCCTCCCGTAGTTTAAAACCAAATGTCTGTTTCTGAATGTCTTGAACAACGGGGAAAATATATGCGGATTTTAGTTGTGGGTGCTGGCGCGACCGGCGGGTATTTTGGCGCACGACTGGCGCAGGCCGGACAGGATGTGACGTTTCTTTTACGAGAAAAGCGCGCGCTTGCGGTTGAGCAAAACGGGCTGACGGTTCACAGTCCGCACGGTGATTTCCATTTCCAGCCTAATGTCTTACAGGCCTCGCAGCTCACCGGCCCATATGACCTGATTTTACTGACCGTGAAAAGCTTCGGGCTGGAAGCGGCGATGAAAGACATCGCGCCGGTTGTCGGTGAATATACCATGGTGATGCCGGTTCTTAACGGCATGAAACACATGGAGACGCTGAGTTTGCGTTTCGGCGAGCACGCCCTGATCGGCGGATTATGCAAAATCAACGCAACGCTGGATGCGGATGGACATATCCATCAGATGACGCCATTGCACCAGATTATTTATGGCGAACTCTCAGGTGAAAAAACCGAACGTATTCTGAAAGTCGATCAGGCGTTTCAGAGCGCAGGCGTTGAAGCCATCCTTTCTGAAACGATTATCACGGATTTGTGGGAGAAGTGGTTGCTGCTTTCAAGCCTCGGCGCCATCACCTGCACCATGCGCGGAAACATCGGCCAGGTGGCGTCTGCGCAAGGCGGCACAGAGTTCGCCCAGGCCATTGTCACCGAAGCCCTGACCACCATGAAAGCCTTTGGCTACGCGGAACGCGCAGCGGCGGTGGCAAAAGTCAGGGAAGCGGTGACGGATAAAAACTCGCCACAAACCTCGTCCATGTACCGCGATATGATGCAGGGATATCCTATCGAAGCCGACCAGATTATTGGTGATTTGGTTGAACGTGCTACGCGTGTTGGGATCAGTGTGCCGCATCTGCAGGCCGCTTATACACATTTGTGCGTGTACCAGAAGAACTACGTAAAACAGTAAAACCTTTCCGCCTGTTCATGCAAATTTCAACGTTGAACGGGCGCATTCAAAATACATCTCAATGATGCCCCGTTGTCAGTAATAAACATCTGAAAATCAGGCTATTACAACCTTAGATAATTGTGCCCTGCTGGACAAAGGAATACGTTGAAACCTGACTTTTAAAACGGAATTTTCAAAATGGCTATACCAGCATATCTATGGCTTAAAGACGATGGCGGCGCACTGATTAAAGGCGGTGTGGATGTTATCGGGCGGGAATACAGCATCGAAGTTAAAGGGTTCCATCATAATCTGATGACGCCAACTGATGATCGTACAGGGAAAATTACGGGTACACGTATTCATTACCCTATGATGCTGGTGAAAGATTTTGACTGTTCCAGTCCGTATATCTACAAAGCAGTGGCAACGGGTCAATGTCTTGCTTCAGCTGAATTCAAATGGTACCGAATCAATGACGCAGGCCGGGAAGTGGAGTATTTCAACATGTTGTTAGAAAAGGTGCGGATCGTGTCTGTTTCGCCGGCTATGGCATCAGCCAGCAATCCTAATGAAAATCATATGGAAACTGTTGAGTTGCGTTACGAGAAAATCATCTGGAAGCACAATGATGGGAACATCATATTTGCTGACTCGTGGAATGACCGCCAAACTGCATAATGTGAAAAAGGGGCATAGCGCCCCTTAATCATATAGCCAACGACCCGCCTTTGCTGATTCGATAATCATCTCAACAGTAAGAGGCTTGTAGACTTTGCCTTTGTACTCTCGCCTAAGTTGCCACCACCACCATGGCAATTCAGGCTCAAAGTAATTATCGAGATTAAAATTGTCATAGCTAATGCCATACCGAGTGAACAGGTCAATCAGCATTTCACCTAATTCGTCCGTGACTAAATTAAAGTGTTCCTGAAACGTCCAGTCTTTACTAACTGGTTTTCTCCTCTCACTGTATTTGTCCGTGATGTAATCGAGAATCTCATTTTCATCTACTTCCATCAGAAGTACGTCCATGCAATACGGTCTTGTGGGGAGGCGATGAGGTTGTATTTATCACGTGTATCCTTTGCCACGATTGCACAAAGTATTACCGCCTGAGCTTAGCCTAAATACGGAACCCAGCGGCCAACAATCGTAGCAATCTGATTTGTGTTCCTCACCTGACCATAGGCGATAGTGGGAATTTTTAGATTGTTTGGGAGCTTTGCATCCTTGAAAATTCTTCGTGACATTTTTGATGCAATGCTTGTCCTATCGCCCTTTGAGCCTAAGACTTTGCGCTTGGGGATAATTGGCTTACCCACAAAGATGGTTGCAGCTGTTTCTATTTCTATTCCTGCGCGATTGGAGAAAGATTCCAAGAAGATTAACCAGAACAACTCTTCTTTAGTTACGTTGTCGTGGCCATGGTAGAAGTACGTCCCGTTTAACGTTTCGGTAGTATCCATACTCAATATCCTTTTGATTAGAAGGGCTTTAGAATACTGCTGCATTTATCAGCAGGCAATATGCCCCTCGTACCGGATATCATCAGTGTTCTTTCCGTCACGTTTATCGCTCCGTTGATACCAGAACATAGCCACGGTTTCTCAGATCCCCGCATCCGCTGACTATTTTCGTGAAGGTAACATCCTGATCAGCGTGTTATCGCGCCGGCGATAGTGATGCCAGAGTGCCGCCAGAGCGTGTAATCCGATAAGATAATAACCGGCGTTCGCGAGCCATTCATGCAGCGTTTTAAACTGTTTCTGTAAAGGTATATCCGGAAAGACGCTTTTCGGCATAAGGATGTTAAACATCGTCCAGTCATGGCCACCATAATATTGTGACAAAATGCCCAGCACCGGTAAGCCCAGAAACATCAGATAAATAAGAACATGCGCGGCATCCGACAAATAATGCTGCCAGCGAAGTAACGCGGGTTTTACCGGCGGCGTGACATACATCCCGCGAACAAACAGGCGTACACACATCAGGAATAATACGCAAAATCCCAGGCTGTAATGCGTCAGGGCTAATATCTCCCGCGCTGATGTGCCTTTTGCAAACCCCCCTTTTATATCCATCGTGGTATATGTCAGTACGACTAAAACAAACACCAGCCAGTGGAGCACAATCTGAACGGAAGAATATTGGGTACGCATAGCAGTTCCGGTAAACGAAGATACGTTAACCATACGTGGTGAGACTTAAGCTTACATTAAGAGGAATTTCGCACCGGGATGAAATGATCGCGTGGAGGGGGATTACGATGTCAAAAAAGGAGTTGCAGAATGAAAAAAAGAACTGGAGGTGTGTTATCTGCCCCGCTGTTTGCAAGGCAGAAAACACTGAACACATCGGAAGCCTGATTAACGCGCGATCAGGAAACTCTCTAATGTTGCACCACCATCCAGTGCCGCTTTAATGGCAGAAGGAGTACGGCCCTGGCCGGTCCAGGTTTTTTTTGAACCGTCGGTATCGGTATACTCGTAAATTGCCGGGCGCGGTTTACGTTTAGCTTTACCAGATTCTTTGGTCGTCTGGTGACCCAGCAGGTCATCAATAGCGATGCCGTCATTTGCCAGCATTTCACGGTATTTCAGTAATTTTTCGTCACGTTCCTGCTGCTGCGCACTGCGGGCTTTCACATTTTCGCGTGATTCTTCAACAATAGCAGTCAGCTTCTCAAGAATTTCTTCCAGCGTGCTCAGTGGCATTTCACGAGCCTGTGCCCGAAGTGTACGGATATTATTCAAAACGTTTAACGCGTTGTCCATGATGTGCTCACTTTAGAGGGGTATCATTAAATTAGTGCCCCTGATTCTACACAAAGAAATAATGATATCAATTGCGCCCGCATAATATTATTCACCGTGACACATCGGCGGCTACCGCTGCTCTTTTTCTTTAATTGTTAATACCTCATCTCATAACAACTTGTTGTCACTGAGTAATTAAAACTTTCACGAAGAAATCACTTTAAAGACCTAAAAAATGCCTGAAAAATATTATTAACTACAATTTGCACACTTTGGTAATAGTGTCAGTACGTGAATAAACTGTGTTGCTATTATGTACAAACTTGTCAAAGTCTGGTCTTTCCGTGCGATGCATTACCGTTTTCAGAATAATCATTTCGAAAAAACAGGTTAGAAAAAGCATCTTCTGCACCATTTTTTAGAAGCGATTAAACAACACCGACGGTAAAATGAGACTTAAATCACGAAATAAGAACCCTGATTGTTATGTTCAAAACCATTTGTGTTGTTTTTGCTGGCTGTGTAGCGCTGAAACTGGCACTGGACTGGCAGATCATTTTGCAGGTGGCTGAAGGCTGATGGTCAGCTCCCTGGCCATCTTTGCAAACTCAGATAAATTTCTGGTCAGGTTCCCCCGCCGCCACACCAGCCAGGTCGTCAGATAACGATAGTTGTCTGCCAGAGGCCAGATACTCACGGTACTGCTGCCCGGCATGCTTTCCAGCATACTGCGAGGCATCAGTGCCAGTCCTCCGCCTGCTATGACACATGCCAGCATGCCGTGATAAGACTCCATCTCGTAAATTTTCCCCGGCGCTGCAGCGTCATCAGCAAACCAGCTTTCAAAATGACGCCGGTAAGAACAGTTGGAGCGGAATGCATACACGATCTCTCCATTCACGTCCTTCCCCCGCGTGACCGGCGCATGATGCAGCGGCGCGACAATCACCATTTCTTCCGGAAATACCGGTACGCCATCCAGCACTGGATGAAGAACAGGACCGTCGACAAAGGTCGCTTCCAGCTCGCCTTCGAGTAATTTATCGAGCAATTCCCCTGACGGACCGGTACTCAGTGCCAGTTCTACTTTGGTGAATTGCTGATGGTATCGCGCCAGCAGTGCCGGAATACGCACGGCGGCGGTACTTTCCAGCGCGCCCAGCGCGAAAATCCCCTGCGGTTCTGTTCCGGCTACCGACAATCGTGCCTCCTCCACTAAATCCAGGATCCGGTTGTTGTAATCAAGAAAATTACGTCCGGCAGGCGAAAGTCGCAGACGCTGATTCTCGCGAATGAATAATTCGACGCCCAGCTCCGCCTCCAGTTGTTTAATGCGCGTGGTCAGGTTTGACGGAACACGATGTACCCGCTGCGCAGCGGCGCTGATACTGCCGGTTTCAGCAACGGCACGGAACATCTCGAGTTGTGACAGATTCATAGGCCTTCTCAAAAAGTGAACGGTTTACTTATTTTTATTCATTTTTATTAAATCACGCAAGCCACTATTCTGAACGCACTGGTTTAACGAGGAATAAATAATGACGACGACAAATTCACAAACACATGCCATTTCGCAAAATCCGTTCACCGGCGAGCGTATCGGTGAATATCCTTTTGACAACACGCTGGCACTGGAAGCAGCGGTGTCTCAGGGCAGCGTGGCATTTAAGCAATGGCGCAAAACGGATGTCGCACAGCGGGCAAAACTGCTGGTCAATCTGGCCGCCGAGCTGCGCTGCGCCAGCGAAGACATCGCCCGCATGATCACTCTGGAAATGGGCAAGCCGGTGAAACAGGCACTCGCTGAAGTAGAAAAATCAGCCGGATTGTGTGAGTGGTACGCTAAAAACGGTCCGGCGATGCTGGCACCGGAACCGACGATGGTCGATAACGGCGAAGCGCACATTCATTACCGCCCTTCAGGAATGATTCTGGCGATTATGCCGTGGAATTTCCCGGTGTGGCAGATTTTGCGCGGTGCCGTACCGGCGCTGCTGGCGGGTAATACCTTCCTGTTAAAACCGGCACCGAACGTGATGGGGACCACGTATCTGGTGAAACAGGCCGCGCTGAAAGCAGGGTTTCCGGCAGGTGCTTTTGGCGTGATTAATGTCGGCACACCGGCAGTGGCAGAACTGATTGCCGACCCGCGTGTGGTGGCCGTTACTGTCACCGGCAGCGTCCGTGCCGGTGCGGCAATTGCAGAACTGGCGGGTAAATCACTGAAAAAATGTGTGCTGGAACTGGGCGGTTCAGACCCGTTCATCGTACTCAATGACGCAAATCTGGATGAAGCGGTAAAAGCGGCAGTTGCCGGTCGTTATCAGAATACCGGGCAAGTCTGTGCCGCGGCAAAACGCTTCATCGTGGAAGAAGGTGTGCTGGACGCTTTTACCGCAAAATTTGTTGCCGCGACTCAGGCGCTGGTGACGGGCAATCCGCTGGATGACGCGACGTATATCGGCCCGATGGCACGCTATGATTTGCGCGATGAGCTGGATAAACAGGTTCAGGACACGCTGGCAGAAGGTGCAACCTTACTGCTTGGCGGCGGGAAAATTGCCGGAAAGGGTAATTTCTATGCGCCAACTGTTTTAAGCAATGTGACGCCTGAGATGACCGCATTCCGGCAGGAACTGTTCGGTCCGGTTGCCGCGATCACGGTGGCGCGCGATGCAGACCATGCCGTCGAACTGGCTAATGACAGCGAGTTTGGCCTGAGTGCGACAATTTTTACAACGGACCTTGCGCGGGCAGAACAGATGACTAATGAGCTGGAAACCGGTGGTGTGTTTATCAACGGTTACAGCGCATCCGATCCGCGTGTTGCCTTCGGCGGCGTGAAGAAAAGCGGCTATGGCCGTGAGCTTTCACACTTTGGCTTACGCGAGTTTTGTAATGTGCAGACCGTGTGGAGCAACCGGAAATAACACCCGTCAGACTCTGCCACCGGTACAAGAAAAACCTCCACGGGCGCTAAAGTGCCCGTTTTTTATTTACGCTTCTTCATTCATGTCAAAAATGCCGAACCTGTAACGAAATGAAAGTATCTTGCCGGAAAATTGCGTTAATTGTGGCGAAAACCTTCTTAACAACAAATTAGCAATTAAAGCTAAAGTTCGTCACATGAAAAGGTGTTTATTAACTCTGTGCCCGCTAGTTATGGGCAACGTAATACCCGATTCAGACATTGAACTCTTGAGGAGTCACTCCATGAAAGGCTTAGTCAATGATGTTTTATCCATATTTTATCCGAAGTCTGTTAAGCCTGTTTTGATCCGCAGTGGATTATCACATCGTGAAATAGCCTCCCTGCAAGCTGTGGGCGTAACAACAGTTTCCTGGGCTACCTCCATGGAAGAACTCAATAATGCGATTGTCAAAAAAGCGTTAGATGCAGGTGCCGTGGGCTATCACATTACTCATGTGGAATCCCACAAACCGGGTAAAGAAGAACAACACGTCATGGCGGCCACCGCGACGTTTTATCATATCAACCATAAAGTGGCCTATGACTGATGTTTCCTGAAAGTATGAGTGAAATGTAAAAAGCCGCATACCGGACAGGTCTGCGGCTTTTTTATTTAATTCGCCGTTCTCTATCCTTCCTTCATCTGATGCTGGCGATTTATCCCAAATATCCCTTTCTCTGAATGCCCTTCTGAATACGCATGCTCCCGCTTACGATTAAAATCCCCTGACGTCATCCCTGTTGAATGCGCCGGAATTAACCGTTTTTTACTCGTTATTTACGCAATCGTATTAGGAACATTCTTATAACATCACCAAAACAAACACACAAAAAACGACGCCTGCACGTCAGAATATCTCAGGGAATTTACATGACTCGCCATCGCCGCGCGACCGGGCGCTTTGCCCGTTTTGTCTGCGCTTTTCTTTTGTTATCACTCTTTTCTGTATCCCAGGCGATTGCTCAATCGGCAGGGTGTACGGCGCTGAATAACCGCACGTTTTCCACCGCGAACTTTTCAAGTCAGGCTTATCAGGCCAGCCAGTTTGATGCCACTGATACCTTAACGCTGACGTTTTCAGATTCTGGCGCCGGTGTGAACAGCGAGATAACAGATACTGACAGCTTCGGCCTGACGAATTATGCGCAGACGACATACTCAACCTACTACGTCACCGGCGGCACGGCAGGCCCCCATTCTTATACGGTAACGGGATCACAACTGGTGAGCAGCGGGGTTCGCTTTCGTATCACCACCAGCCACGGCTATCTGAGCCCTCTCAGCGTTTCCTGTACCTCACCGGTCAGCGCATCTGCAGATGCCAGCCTTTCGTCTCTGTCACTTTCTGCGGGTTCGCTTTCACCGGCTTTTTCAAGCGGGACAACGTCTTACAGTGCAACCGTTGCCAACAGCGTGACCAGCATTACGCTGACGCCGGTAACCACCGACACTACGGCAACCGTAAAAGTGAATGGGGCTTCCGTCACTTCCGGCAGTGCGTCTGGTGCAATCCCGTTAAGTGAAGGGAGTAACACCATCAACGTCACCGTGACGGCCGCCGACGGCACCTCTACGTCCGGCTATTCCGTGCAGGTACAACGCAACGGATTAGCACCGGTCGCTGGTTCGGCCGGCGCCAGCGTGGCGTTTAACAGCAGCAATAATGCGATTGCTCTGCCCCTTTCCGGCGGCGCAGCAACATCTGTTGTATCAGAATCGGCACCGGCACACGGTTCAGTCGTATTCTCCGGCTCAACCGCCCTTTATACGCCGCTGCAAAACTACTTTGGCCCAGACAGTTTTACCTATACCGCCAGCAACACCTGGGGCACATCTGCACCTGCGACCGTCAGCGTGAATATCGCCGCACCGGTGATTACGCTGTCGCCGGTCACCTTACCTTCTGCCACATCCGGCACCGCTTACAGCCAGACACTGACCGCAACGGGCGGATCAGGCAGCTATCAGTTCACCACAACGGATATGTTACCTGCCGGATTAACACTGGCAGCAAATGGTGAGCTTTCGGGAACGCCGACCGCAGCAGGCAGCTTTAACATTACCGTCGTGGCGCACGATACGGCGAATGCGGCCACCGGAAACCAAAGCTACACGATAACCGTAAACGGGCAGGCACCGGTCGCGGGCGCGGTCAGCACCACGGTTGCCGGGAACAGCAGCAACAACGCCATCGTTCCGGCGCTGTCTGGCGGCGTCGCGGCGTCAGTTACCATCACTGCCGCCCCGCTTCACGGCACGGCGACGGCTTCGGGAACCTCATTGAATTACACGCCTGCGCCCGGATATTCAGGTGCCGACAGCTTCACGTACAGCGCCAGCAATCACTGGGGCACATCTGCACCCGCTGCTGTCAGTGTGAACGTTGCCAGCGTCACGCTGGTATTCACGCCCGCGAGCGGCGCTTTACCCGCAGCCACCGCAGGTACGCCGTGGTCACAGACTATTACGGCCAGCAGCGGTACTGCACCTTACACCTACAGTGCATCCGGCCTGCCAGCGGGGCTCACCATCAGCGCCAGCACGGGTGAGATTTCCGGTACGCCCGCCACTTCCGGCACTTATGCCCTTCAGGTGAGTGCCGCGGACAGTCACGGGACCACCGGCACCGTAAACTATGCACTGACGGTTGCCGGACAAGCACCGGTAGTCAGTGCGGTATCCTCGAGCGTGGCAGCCAACACCCGCGATAATCTGATTGAGCCGGTGCTGTCGGGCGGCGCAGTCACTTCACTGGCGATTGTGCAGCAACCTTCACACGGCACGGCGCGCATCCAGAACCTGAAAATCCGCTACACGCCGGTTGCCGGCTATTCCGGTAGTGACAGTTTCATTTACAGCGCGTCCAATAATTTTGGCGCAGCACAGGCATCGGTCACGCTGAACGTCACCGCCGTACAACTGGCCTTCACGCCTGCCAGCGGCGCATTACCCGATGGTCGTGCAGGCACGCCTTATCGGCAGACTTTCAGCGCAACAGGCGGCACGGCATCGTATCAGTACCGCATATCAGGCACATTGCCCGCCGGATTAACACTGAGCGGCGACACGCTGAGCGGAACACCTTCCGCAGCGGGGAACAACAGTTTTACGTTGATCGCTACAGACGCCAGCGGCGTGACGGCTCAGGTCGCGTACACACTTAACATTACCAGCGCGCAGCCGGTGGGCGTCAGCCATACGGCCTCCGTTCTCGCTGGCAAATCTGTGCGGGTAAACCTGACCGAAAACGCCACCGGTGGGCCGTTTACCGGGGCGCGACTTGTCGATTCTCCGGCTGCAACACTCGGCAGTGTGGCGCTGGCACAAAGCGATAACGGGATTTATCTCGACTTTCAGGCTGCGGCGCAGGCTTCCGGTACGGTGGCTCTTCGCTATGTGCTGATGACGCAAGATTCGCAATCAGCACCCGCGACCGTAACGCTGAGCATCGCCGGTCGTCCGGATCCATCTAAAGATCCGGATGTACTCGGTCTGGTCGGCGCGCAGATTCAGTCGGCGCAAAATTTCGCGCGTGCGCAAATCCGCAACTTCAGCGACCGTCTGGAAACGCTGCACAACCCGGCCAGTGTGCGCAGCGATATGAACGGCATCCGCTTCAACATGCCAGCGTCTGAAAAGGAACGCGGCAACGATGACACTCTGTGGAACACCGCGTGGGAGCACAATCGCCCGCAACCTGAGCTGCCGCAACTGACCGATAAAAACGCCGGGCAGCATCCGCTTAATGGTGCGAACTCGCGTATTAATTACTGGACCGGCGGGTTTGTTGATTTTGGTCATTCCGGTAAAGACGGCGTGAGTTTCAGTCACACGCTGGTCGGCATCAGCACCGGCGCGGACTACCAGTTCACCCCGACTTTCACCGCAGGTATGGGGATTGGTTTTGGCAGAGACGTTAGCGATATCGGTGACAGCGGTTCCCGCAGCAACGGTCGATCCATCAGCTCGGCGCTTTATGGCAGCTATCATCCCAGCCGTTTCTTTATCGATGGTTTGCTCGGATACAGCCGTCTGGACTACGACAGCCGTCGTTATGTGACAGAAATGGATCAATTCGCCCGCGGCGACCGTGGCGGTTATCAGGTATTTGGGGCTCTGACATCGGGTTATGACTATCGTCTGCCCGACCTGCTGATTTCGCCATACGGACGCCTGCAATTGTCTCGCACCCGGCTCGACAGCTACACGGAATCCAGCGCCGATGCCTACGATCTGGCTTTCGCCTCCCAGGTGCTGAATGATGTGACCGGCGCGCTCGGCGTTCGCACCCAATACGCACTGCCACTGACGTGGTCGGTGCTGCGCTGGCAAAGTCGTTTCGAATACACGCAGGCTTTCAGCGATCCGGGCCGTGCCCGTCTGGGTTACGCCGATTCCGGCAATGATACGTGGAGTGCGGATGTCTACGGCGACAGTCAGGAAAATCTGGTGTTAGGCATGGGGCTGGATTTCCTGCTGCCGCATAACATTACGCCGGGCATCGCCTATCAGGGCACGCTCGGGCTGGATGAGGCACGCAGCCGCTCGCAGATGATCATGATCCGGGTGAACATCGGGTTCTGATAAGGAAGAGGCGTCCTGAAGATAGCGGGACGCTTTTGATCAACGTGCTTGATGTAACCCGCTGCAACGCCTGAAATTTCTCTGGAAAGCGCACCTCATTTTCGCGGTTAGCCCGTTGGTTTAGCCTCCGCAGACGCGTTACATTGCGCAGGAATAGCGCGAGCCTGATAAACTCTATCCATGCTATGGTTTACAAAAATAAAAATATGCGGCAATAATCGCCGCGAATTATCCATTTTGTAAACCGGTGGTTTTTTATGCTTAACACTGAGGCGAGACAACATCTGAAAACGTTACTCCCTTGTGGTCTGATCACCACAAAAACGTGGTTGCAAGAACAGGGATTACCACGACATTTTATCGATAACGCAGTAAAAAGCCGGACGTTGCTGATGCTTGCACCCGGCGTGTATACACGTGATGAATCGCCATTGAACTGGCAAGGGATCGTAACCTCGCTTCAGCGTATGCACCCAACGCCCGTCACTTTAGGCGGTCTGACGGCTCTGAACCTGGAAGGGTTAGCACATTATCAGCTTAAGGGTCAGGTCGTACCAGTCAGCCTTTATTCTTCCAGTCCACTTCCAGCGTGGCTAAATAAAATCACCGGGCGCGCCAGTTTTAAAGGGCACAGCACGCGACGTTTATGGCCTGATTCGGTCATGGCGGACAAAAGATTTCTGCGTGAAAGTCAGTGGCAGGAATCGCTGTCGCCAATGCTCTATTCCGCGCCTGAGAAAGCTATGCTCGAACTTCTCTCAGACGTGCCCAAAGCTATCAGTTTTGAGCATGCTGACCAAATCATGCAGGGGCTTTCGACACTCTCCCCTCGCAAACTTGAACTTCTGCTGCAGGCAAGCGGCAGTATAAAGTCCAAACGTCTTTTCCTGTGGCTGGCACAGCGTCACAACCATGCCTGGTTTAAATATCTCAAGCCTGATCTTTATGAGTTAGGTAGCGGTAAACGCGAAATCGCTAAGTCCGGCAGGCTAGATACGACATGGAATATTACGGTACCCAAGGATATGTAATTAAAAATGGACAGGGAATGTATTTACTACCGACAGGTGCAGTTGCTTTTACAATTGCTTCCTTTCATTGCAAAACACGATTGCTTTGCTCTCAAGGGTGGGACGGCAATCAATCTTTTTATCCGCAATTTTCCACGCTTATCCGTTGATATCGATCTGGTTTATTTGCCCGTGCTGGACCGGGAAGAGTCACTAAAGGGAATTAAAGCTGCGTTAGACGACATTGCGAAATCAGTGCTCGCTTATATTCCGCTCGCCGAATTGCTCGCAGTACGCAGGCAACTGATTGACCTGATTAATGGGAAAATAACTCAGGAAGAGAAAGAATTTTTACTGTCATTCAAAAATAAAGAACCGGACTGGACGTTATTGGGTCTCGACAATATAGACAAGTTACCCGCAGTGCGTTGGAAAAGAAAAAATCTGTCGAAGATGCCCGCAGAGAAACATGCGAACGCGCTTAAGCGACTGTCATACGTTCTTGATGTTGTCATGTAACCCACTGCAACGCGTGAAATTTCTCTGGAAAGCGCACCTCATTTTCGCGGTTAGCCCGTTGGTTTAGCTTACTCAATTACGCTATAGTGCGCCCGCTGCGGCAAAATCCGCAGCCGGGTTTCGCAGCTCGGCCAACACTATAAGGACGTACTTGATGTTATACATCGAGTGCAATTGTCTCTGCTCACCTGTTATTTAGGCAGCTAACCCTGTTTAATAACATCAATGGTGGCTCAGGCAGGGCAGCCTTCGGGCTGGCCGGTGTCCTTGTAGGCCGGTACTGCGAACCTTGTCTGAGCTACCACCCAAAGAGTTTCGCAGCTCCAGTGGTAGTCGTATTCACTACAAGGAGTCGTATATGAAACTATCGCATAGCCCCACATTTCTGCCCTTCTGCTCTGCTGTTCCTGTGCTTTTAAAAACAGGAGCACCCCGTCATGAATAATTGCGACTGGCATCAGGCCGATATCATTGCCGGATTACGTAAGAAAGGTACGACGATGGCCGCCGTCTCCCGCGCTGCCGGTCTGAGTTCCTCGACACTGTCTAACGCACTTTCAAGACCCTGGCCGAAAGGCGAAATGCTTATTGCGCAGGCATTGGATATACACCCGAGCGCCATCTGGCCAAGCCGGTATTTCGACCCAAACACGCGTGAACTTATTCAGCGGAAGGTGAGATCTGCGGGCGGGGTGTAGAAAATGATGAAAGGGCGCGGTATGCGCCCTTTTTAGTGGAATGAGGAAACGGGATGCCATAAATGGTGAAAAATTATTATCCTAAGGAAAAGTATGTAACTGTTTTCTAGATTGATAGTTAAATACCTTTGCGTTTAAATAGCTGCAACAAGCCTTTCACCGTTACATCCAATTGGCTACCCTCTTCATATACAGCGGGCACCACATAATTTGCCCTTTCTTCCGCAATAAGTTTTTCTACTTTTGACTGAGTTCTGCTATCACTCCATTTATTTTGGTCAAATACTGCTATAGAAAAACCACCTTGGTGTCTGACCATTTTCATCGATGGAATATCCGTATCTCCATCACCAAAGAAAATCATTTTTTGGAATGGAACCTCTCGCGATTCTGGCTCAATGAATTTGTTAACAGCAGCATTATCCCACGAGTTATCAATCCCCTTGTTTATCCTGAATAAAAATTGTGTTTTTGTAGTATAATTTATTGCTTGTGCCGGCCAAAGGACTGTCTTCCCGTCTTCTGAGTAATGATATTTACAAGCATATATCATACGAAATCTCTTACCAATTTCAGTCCCGCGAATCATCGCATCTAATCCACTGGATATTATATAGTGGTCAATCTCCATATCGTATTGCCTGGCATATTCATTGATTCTGCCAAACCAATCGACTACTCCAGGGAATAAAGGAATAGCTTGCCCATGCTTTACAAGATTAGAATAACTGAGTTCATCAGACTTTAGAGAATGAGCCTTCTCAGCAAGAAGGCCAAGATAGGATAATATCTCATCACCATCATCTTTTTTTGCCCTATCTTTAACCAAAGTCCAAAAATCGCCTATATTTTCAATACCTAAGGCCGGCATTAATCCATGCTGAGCGCAATCCCCCTCAGCCAAAGTCCCATCAAAATCGTATATCAGCGCACATTTCATTTTCATACTGCCCATTTTTTATGTTCCCTATAGAAATTTTAATGGCTACGTATTTAGTTGAATTGACATTATTAGCTTTCTAAGTAGGTTAAGGTCCAACGTAGTACAAGTATTACGTTTAAGTCTGATTAAATAATATATGTTGAACAATTGTAATGCCAAAATAACAAAGAACCTCTAACAGAGCCATTTTCGGCGTAATCAGTTAGCAATGAAACATATGATAGAACTAACAAAAAACCCCACACCCGCTTCTCAGCGAATGTGGGGTTTTAGCAATCTAAGCGTTAATCCAAATTACATCTGGATCAGATGTTTGATTTTCACGTCTGGATTAGTATCGGCTGCGTAATCAACGCCGTTCAGGCCAAAGCCGAACAGACGCATGAACTCGCTTTTGTAGCCCGCAAAATCAGTCAGCTCAGGGATATTGTCGTTAGTGACTTCATCCCACAGCTTGCCGACTTCTGCCTGTACTTCCGGCGCGATCTCTTTCAGGTCAGCGCGCAGACGGCCTTCGTTATCGACCAGCGGTTCAGCGCCATACAGGCTATCTTTGTACAGACCATAAACCTGCTCGATACAACCTTCGTGCGTGCCCTTCTCTTTCATCACTTTGAACAGCAGGGAAAGATACAGCGGCATCACAGGGATAGCGGAACTCGCCTGAGTGACAACGGCTTTCAGCACGGAAACACGTGCGTCACCGCCCTGCTCTGCCAGTGTGCTGCGGATATCCAGAACACGTTTGTCCAGATCCTTCTTCGCTTCACCGATAGAACCGTTCCAGTAGATGTCCTGCGTCACTTCTTCACCCAGGTAGGTGAACGCCGTGGTTTTCGCGCCTTCAGCCAGTACACCGGCGGCTTTCAGGTCTTCGATCCACATCTGCCAGTCTTCGCCACCCATTACCGCTACGGTGCCCGCGATTTCTTCAGGGGTTGCCGGTTCCAGCGTGGTTTCGTTGATGGTTTCTTTATCGGTATTGATGCCACGAATGGTCACTTGCTTACCGATTGGCTTCAGGGTGGAGTTAAACACTTCACCGGTTTTCGGATGGGTACGGCGCGGCGCGGCCAGGCTGTAAACCACCAGATCAACCTGACCTAAATCTTGTTTGATCAGCTCAATGGTCTTTTGCTTCACTTCATCAGAGAAGGCGTCGCCGTTGATGCTTTTTGCGTACAGACCTTTTGCATCCGCAAATTCTTCGAAGGCTGCAGAGTTGTACCAGCCTGCGGTTGCAGTTTTCGATTCATCGCCCGGACGTTCGAAGAAGATGCCCAGCGTTGCTGCGTCAGAACCAAAAGCAGCTGAGATGCGGGCAGCGAGGCCGTAACCGGTAGAAGCACCGATCACCAGGACTTTTTTCGGACCGCCTTCGATTTTGCCTTGCGCGGTAACGTAGTCGATTTGTTCTTTAACGTTCGCCTTGCAACCTTCCGGATGGGCAGTAACACAGATAAAGCCACGGATGCGTGGTTTGATAATCATATAGACCTCATTGCAACTGTCTCAGTAAATTGGCCGATAGAATATAGGTTTGCGCCGTTTCAGGCAAAACCTGCTGCTTTATCCCCTCGTAAACAGACTTCTCTGAAGTAAAAACAGCATTAATTCTATCCCAACGGATAAAAATCGAACCGAAATATCCCCTTGGGAAGTGTAATGCACTTCCCGCCTCACTCCTGCGCGGCATTCAGTATTTTCCGAAATTTTAACATCTGCTTTGTAATCCATGACTAATTTCCCCTGCCGCCTACCAAAATCCTCAACTTGGGTTAGATTTAGAGGTTGTGTGATCTGCATCACACAAAACATGACAACAATAATGAAATACAGGGAGCACTTGTGACTGAGAAACTCAACAGCGGGCAGGAAAGCGAGGCGAAGAAAACTCCGCCGCCGACCGAACCACTGGTAAAAGTAATTGCGTTTATTGCCACCCTGGGTGGTTTATTGTTTGGCTACGATACAGGTGTGATTGCGGGCGCGCTGCTGTTCATGAAGCACGATCTGCATCTGACATCGGTGACGACCGGGATGGTCACCAGTTTCCTGATACTGGGTTCTGCTATCGGCGCGGTCTTTGCGGGTCGGGTCGCTGACCGGTTCGGACGCAAAAAAATCATTCTGGCGATGGCGATAATATTCATGGCCGGTTCTCTGGGTTGTGCCATGGCCCCCAACGTCGTGCTGATGATTACCTTCCGCTTTATTCTCGGACTGGCCGTCGGTGGCGCGGCAGCGATTGTGCCGATATATATCGCGGAAATCGTGCCTTCTAACCGCCGCTGGCAGTTCGTCACCTTGCAGGAACTGATGATCGTCTCCGGCCAGCTGATTGCTTACACCAGTAACGCGGCCATTAACGAAGTCTGGGGCGGCGAAACCACCTGGCGCTGGATGCTGGGTGTCGCCTGTGTTCCGGCGGTGATTTTATGGGTCGGTATGTTGTTCCTGCCTGACACACCGCGCTGGTACGCCATGCATGGCCGCTATCGCGAGGCGCGTGACGTGCTGGAACGCACCCGTAAAGCAGGCAAGGTTGAGAAAGAACTGAGCGAGATCCGCAGTTCCATGAGTTCTAAAAGCGAGAAACATTCCCGCCGCCAGAAGACGATTTCCGTCTGGATGAAACGACTGGTATTTCTGGGGATTGGTATCGCCATGCTGCAACAGCTTTCCGGCGTGAACACCATCATGTTCTACGCACCGACCATGTTGCAGGCCACGGGATTAAGCACCAATGCGTCTCTGATGGCGACCATCGCCAACGGGGTAATTTCGGTGATCATGACGTTCGTGGGGATAATGTTACTCAGCCGTTTCGGACGCCGTCCGCTGCTGCTGACCGGTCAGATAGGTTGTACGCTGACGCTTCTTGCCATCGGGCTGGTGACCTGGCTGATGCCAGAAACCGTCAACGGCCATCCCGATGCTGTCCGCAGTTATCTGGTACTGGGCGGTATGCTGATTTTCCTGTGCTTCCAGCAGGGCGCGTTGTCGCCTGTTACCTGGCTGCTGCTGTCGGAAATGTTCCCGATGCGCATCCGCGGTATGGCTAACGGCGTGTCGGTATTTGCCATGCAGATGACCAATTTCTCTATCGCCTTTATGTTCCCGATCATGCTGGATTCTATCGGGCTGACGATGTCCTTCTTCTGCTTTGCCGCCATCGGTGTCGCAGGGGGCATTTTCGCCATTATCTTCGCGCCGGAAACGCAGGGCAAAACGTTAGAGCAAATTGAGAAACACTTCAAAAAGCACTTACAAGATGACCCTGCTCCGCAGGAAGCAAGAAGTTAAATTTTACATCGCCGCATGAATACGCCGGACAAGTTGTCCGGCGCTTTCTTAGTATGCTGTTCCCATACTCCCCGTAATCTGCACCCTTATTCACCCAGCTCGATGCACAGGTATTTCATTTCCAGATAATCATCCATACCGTAACGTGAGCCTTCACGCCCCAGGCCGGATTGTTTAATGCCACCGAACGGCGCGACTTCGTTGGAAATCAGACCAGTATTAATACCTACCATGCCATATTCCAGCAATTCCGGTATCCGCCACTGACGTGCTGCGTCGCGGGTAAAAATGTATGCCGCGAGGCCAAATTCGGTGTCATTTGCCATTGCCAAAACCTGCGCTTCATCTGTAAAACTAAATACGGGCGCCACCGGTCCGAACGTTTCTTCACGGGCAAATTTCATCGCTGACGTAACATTTCCGATAACCGTTGGCTGGAAGAATGTCCCGCCAAGTGCATGTGGCTGCCCGCCGGTCAGTAACATGGCGCCTTGCGATAACGCATCTTCTATATGTTCCTGCACTTTGCTGACTGCCGCCTGGTCGATAAGTGGCCCCTGCGTAACGCCGGTTTTTGTACCTTCACCCACGCTGAGTTTTTCGACTTCTTCGACCAGTCTGGCAATAAGCGCCGGATAAATGCCCTGCTGGACATAAATCCGGTTAGCGCAAACACAGGTTTGCCCGCTGTTACGGAACTTCGAAGCCATAATCCCGGCCACTGCACGCTCCAGATTGGCGTCGTCGAACACAATAAATGGCGCGTTACCCCCCAGTTCCAGCGAGAGCTTTTTCACCGTCGGTGCACTTTGCGCCATCAGGATGCGCCCTACTTCTGTCGACCCGGTAAAGCTAAGCTTGCGCACCACAGGACTGTCACACAACACTTTGCCAGTGGCCTGCGCTGAACCGGTGATCACCTGCAACACGCCTGCCGGAATACCGGCTTCCATCGCCAGTTGTCCAAGCGCTAACGCTGTCAGCGGTGACTGTTCGGCAGGTTTAACAATCATCGTGCAGCCTGCAGCCAGCGCCGGTGCGGCTTTGCGGGTGATCATCGCTGCCGGGAAATTCCAGGGCGTAATGGCTGCACACACGCCAATGGGTTGTTTCAAAACCAGCATCCGCTGGGATGCCTGCACCGGAGCCAGCACGCTGCCTTCAACGCGTTTGGCTTCTTCAGCAAACCATTCGATAAAAGAAGCGGCGTAGACAATTTCACCCCGCGCTTCCGCAAGGGGTTTGCCCTGTTCTGCCGTCAGCAACGCCGCTAAGTCGTCAGCGTGTTCCAGCATCAGTTGCGCCCATTTCTGCATCAGCGCGGCACGCTGTTTGGCCGTTTTTTCTCTCCAGCCCTGCTGCGCCTGTTCGGCATACACAATAGCCTGCGCCGTTTGCGCCGTGGTGATTTGAGGAACGCGACCAATTACCCCACCGTTTGCCGGATTAATCACATTGTCGAATTCACCGTTTTCACTGTCATACCATTCGCCGTTAATAAGGCATTGCTGGCGCAGAAGGCCTGGATGTTTCAGTTGCATAAGCTGCCTCAGTCTGCAAGAACGCGGGATAAAATCGCCAGTGCGTCTTTAAACTGGGCGTCAGGAATGGTCAGCGGATACAGGAAGCGGATCACGTTACCCTGTACGCCGCAGCTCAGCATCAGCAAACCGGCATCCAGCGCTTTGCGAAGATACTGTTTAGTCAGCTCAGCAGAAGGTTTTCCGGTCGCGGGATCGTTAAATTCGGCAGCCACCATCGACCCGCGTGCGCGGACATCCACCAGCGCCGGGCATGTCGTTTTGGCTTTTTCCAGCACTTCCACCAGCTCCGATCCTAAGCGGCTGGCGCGGTCACACAATTTTTCTTCTTCGATGATGTCGAGCACAGCAAGGGCTGATGCCACTGCCAGCGGATTACCGGCGTAGGTTCCCCCCAGACCTCCCGGTTCAGGCGCATCCATCAGTTCAGCGCGTCCCGTTACGCCGGAAATCGGGATCCCGCCGCCGAGGCTTTTCGCCATCGTGACGATGTCCGGTTTAGCATCCGGATAATAATCCGAAGCAAACATTTTGCCGGTACGTGCAAAACCGCTCTGGACTTCGTCAGCAATCATCACAATGCCGTGGCGATCGCAGATATCACGCAACCCTTTCACGAATTCTTCCGGCGCAATATTGAAACCGCCCTCGCCCTGCACCGGCTCATATATAATTGCGGCTACTTGGGAAGGACTAATATCACTACGGAAAATACGTTCGATGCTGTCGAGTGCCATTTCAGTGGTGACACCCTGCACGGCGTTCGGATATTGCGCATGGAAAACGGAGGCAGGAAAAGGCCCGAAACCGACTTTGTATGGAACCACTTTGCCGGTCAGCGCCATGGTCAGCAGTGTGCGGCCGTGAAAAGCGCCGGAGAAGGTCAAAATGCCAGGCCGACCGGTTGCTGCGCGGGCAATTTTCACCGCGTTTTCTACCGCCTCCGCGCCGGTGCTGAAAAAGGTCGTTTTAGCTTTGCCGCTGACCGGGGCAATCGAATTGATGCGCTCTGCCAGTTCCACAAAGCTGGCGTAAGGGACGATCTGATAGGCCGTATGCGTGAAAAGGTCGAGCTGTTTGCGGATTGCTTCAACAATTTTCGGGTGACGATGCCCGGTGTTCAGCACAGCAATCCCGGCAGTAAAATCGATGTATTCCCGTCCCTGCTCATCCCACAGCGTCGCGTTTTCCGCCTTCGCTGCGTAGAAATCACACATGACGCCAACACCCCGTGGTGTCGCCTCTTTACGGCGTTTTTCCAGTTCACTGTGACTCATCTTTCGCTCCTGCATGAAGGTTGATGTTTTATATGATGCCGGTTGCAAGCTGAACAATTTGTCGTAATAGCAATCCGTTCTTGTGTTTTATCCCGCCAGCGGCTCTATAATCCAGAACCAGTTTGAATTATTTTGAGGTACCACTTTTGCGTTCTCTGCTTTCAGACCTCATTTCTCAACGCCTGACCGGCCTTTCCGACACGCCTACAGGCACGCTGAATAAGCGCGTTTATCAGGCGTTACAGCAGGCAATTTTCGACGGCAGTATCGCGCCGGGCAGCCGTTTGCCGGCCTCGCGTGACCTGGCAAAAGAGCTGGATATTTCGCGCAATACAGTGCTTGCTGCGTATGACCAGTTGCAGGCGGAGGGATACATTCAGACCCGTAGCGGAAGTGGGACTTTCGTCACATCAGATTTGCCTGAGGACGGCGTGATTACCGATAAAACGGCACGGTACTTTGCGCCGGTACGCAGCCATGTTGTGCTTTCCGAACGCGGCACCCGGTTGCTGACGCGCACGGGCGTTGCCTCGCAACAATGGGGCGCATTCATGCCCGGCGTGCCCGACGTGACTAAATTTCCGCATGAGATCTGGCGTAAACTTCAGAACCGCCTGAGCCGCCGCCTGCACCCTGAATTCCTGACTTATTCCCGCCACGGAGGATGTCCGCAACTGCAGCATGCACTGGCGGATTATCTGCGCGTTGCACGTTCTGTTGATTGCACGGCTGACCAGATTCTGATCACCACAGGTACACATCAGGCACTGGATCTGCTGGCCAAAATGCTCTGCGACCCCGGCGACACTGCCTGGATTGAAGAGCCGAGTTACTGGGGAATTCGTAATGTGCTGACCATTAATGGCGTTGATATTCAGCCGGTTCCTGTAGATGACAGTGGCATGGCTCCGCCTGAAAACATGCCTGAGAATTCTTTGAATAACCCTGTGCCGAAACTTATATGCGTGACACCGTCACATCACTACCCCCTCGGGTCGGTGATGAGCCTTGCAAGACGCCAAAAAATTCTTGCGATGGCCAGTGAACTTGGTAGCTGGATTGTGGAAGATGACTACGACAGCGAATTCCGTTACTCGGGCAGTCCAATCCCGGCACTGCAGGGACTGAGCAGCGATGCGCCTGTAATTTACATCGGAACATTCAGCAAGACGCTGTATCCCGCGATGCGCATCAGTTACATGGTTCTTCCCCGCCCGCTGGCGTCACGCTTAAAGATTGCGCACTCAGAGCTGTACCGTGGCGGAAACGGACTCACACAACTAACGCTGGCGGAATTTATTCGCGAAGGACATTACGCCGCGCACATTCGCAAAATGCGGCTGATTTACGGCAAACGCCGAAATACGCTGACGCGGATGATTGAACAGGAACTTGGACCAGAATATCTTTGTGAAGACAGCAACGCCGGACTTCATCTGATCCTTTCGCTGCCGGATTCTATTGATGATGTGGCGCTGAGTGCAGAGCTTGAGCAGTTAAAAATCTTGACCCGCCCTCTGTCAGCTTATTATCTGCGCCCTGCCCCGCGTCGCGGATTGTTGCTCGGTTATGGCTGTGTACCTGAGGAAGAAATTGAAACTGCATTCGGGCATATCGTCGAGTGTCTGCGACGACGTTTGTTTTCAGCGGGTACAACTGAGCCATAAGTAAGGCGGTAACCCAATCCTATGATTGTGCGATTTGGTGATTTCGTGATTTCATGATTTCATGATTTCATGATTTCATGATTTCATGATTTCATGATTATAAGATTTTAGATATCCTGAGATAATGCAATCAATAAATCATTGAATCCCATCATCCTGTAATCAGAGATAAATCTTTGAATCCTGATACTCTCTGAATCCTGAAATCATAAGATGTATGATCCAGGATTTCATAATCACAGAATCTCTAAATCTTGAGATTCCAGCCATCACCATCCTATAATCTTATAATCACACCATCCAATCCTGACCACCCGGAATCACAGGATATAAATCCCATCATCCCAGAATCATTTGTTGAATCTCAGGATTATATAATCCCAATAGTATCTTCAAGAAACATACCATCCCGTGATTTTTGTAGTAAATCTTATAATCCTGAAATCCATACATAATCCTGGGATTCTAAAATCTTTCTGCGTGCAAACGATGAAATAGTATAAGGTATTGAATTACAATCAATGATTATAAAATCCCATAATCCTTAAGTTCATGCTGAATCCTATAATCTTGTAATCATTATCTCAATTTAGAATCCCAGGATACTGAAATCCCCAAACTAGAATACTGCACAATTTCTCGCGAACAGGATTTCAGGATATCAGAATTCTGGAATCCTGTAGCTCCGCCTCACTGAATCTTGTGATTCAGTAAGGTCATAATCTCATGACTCAACCGGTATTGATCTCCAGTTATTCCCGAATAATCCTGAAATCCGGATATGCCCTGAATCCTGAAATCCCAGTATATCCGCACTACCATCCTGGGAGCACAGGATTCAGATGTTGAGATGTTGAGATGTTGAGATGTTGAGATGTTGAGATGGTGAGATGGTGAGATGGTGAGATGGTGAGATGGTGAGATGGTGAGATGGTGAGATGGTGAGATGGTGAGATGGTGAGATGGTGAGATGGTGAGATGGTGAGATGGTGAGATTTTATATCCTGATGCATTTATGTCCAGTCATTTAAATGAACATGTGCATCCTGTCATCTGATGATACCAGGAGTGTTGAATCCCGGACTTTCAAGATTCAGAGATTCAGAGATTCAGAGATTTAATGATTACCGGATAACGAGATTTACGTAAATGTTCTGCAAACAGATTCAACCGGAAGTTAAAGATTTTGTAATCCTAAAATCATGTAATCCCAACCTTATACAATCCTGTGATGTGGGGAACGGATTATCTCAAGTTTTAAAGTTAACACTCTTAACAACCTCATGGAATCCTGTAATCATGGGATAATGTAATTCGATAATCCTTAGATATTGAAATCCCCGGCTGCAAACTTTATAGTAGCAGTCCAATCCTGTGATTCATGGATTAGAAAATCTCAGAATCCTAAGATTACAAACTAAATGAATCCTAAAATCTTATGATTTTGGAATCCTGTTATCATTACTGAACGCTTCATTAAGAGGTTGTCATGGCAGCGAAAATTATTTCCTTCCTTAACGGGAAGGGCGGAGTAGGGAAAACCACGACATCAATAAACATCGCAACTTGTCTGGCAAGACAAGGCCATAAAGTGGTGATGGTTGATACCGATCCACAGGGAAGCATCAGCAACTGGTATGACGAAAGCAAATGCCAGTTCGACCTGGCTGAAGCGGCTTCAGAAAAAGAAGTCTACACCGTACGCAAGCAACTGAAAGAATACGATTACGTAGTGATTGATGGGGCAGCTGCAATATCAGCTATTTCATCTGCAGCGGTAATGGTGAGTGATTTAGTGCTGATCCCCGTGACACCGTCACCTTTAGATTTTGCTGCTTGCGGCGCTATTCTTGCCGTTGTCGAAGCACGCGAAAACCTGCAACCCGTAATTGCCCGCTTTCTGATCACTAAAAAAGTGGCATCGGCTAAAATGCTTGAAGTACTGAAGGCATCCATTGCCGACACGGGCGTTCCTGCGCTGCGTACCGGCACGACCCAACGCCAGGTGTACATTCGAACCATGATGGATGGTGGCACCGTTTTCGATACAACGGACGGAAATGCGAAGGGTGAAATTGAAATTATGACTAAAGAAATCACGGAGTTGCTGAAATGAAAATGAAACTTGGCCAGCACAGACAACTGACTACAGCACTGGACGCTGTGGCTAAACCGCCTGCATCGGTGAAAAAGCTACAAACGAATATCGATGAGGAGCTGCATCGCCGATTCAAAACCAGCTGCTTCCTGCAGGATCGCGAAATGAAAGACGTTCTGACAGAACTGATCGAAGCGTGGCTCATCCACAACGAACGCGCCTGATAATATGATCGCTGGCTGGATCGGGTCTTACAGGCCCGTTTCTGGCTTCATCCAGTCTGTAAACCTTGCTCAGCCTGCCTTAAACGCTAACCAATCCCTTCCTGAAGTATTCTCTCCGTTGTGATCAGATCCCAAGATCAAATAATGTTTTGTTTATTTTATAAGTTTAGATCTTTCTCTTTAGGGAGCATTTTTACTTTTAATTATCATAGAGTTGTAGCTCATATTGTGGAATCATTTCCTGTCCGAGGTGGAGATCCTTCATGTTGGATGTGGATCCTTTTCATGGTGAATGTAGAGTCTTTTTCTGTGGATAATCTCTTTAGGGATCAAGTCATTATCTATGTGGAGGGATTTTCTGTGGATACTTTCCTCCTTTGTCATGTCACTACGCCCGGACGACCCAAAACTCGCTAACATACTGCCATAACTGCTTTTTCTTATACGTGGAGACTTTTCCTGATCCCCTTAGAAAGGAAGATATGTGGAAGAATTTCCTGTGACAGCGTCACGTGGTGTCACAAATAGCGAAATGGGATCCCCGAAAGTCCGCAGGCAGGGCACAGCGCGGCCTGTTCAGGAGGCATAATGCGTTTATGTGGAGGTTTTTCCTGATCCCTGAAAGGTGATATGTGGAAACATTATCTGATCCCAAAAACAGGCATTTAGATCAGGCTCGTCATGATGGCATTATAAATCAATGACTTATTTTTTAAGTGACATTGTCACATCACGATATGTGGAGATTTTTCCTGATCCCAGTCGCCGTTTTAACCTTCAAACATCAGGCTAAAAACCAGCAGCCAACGATAAGTGGAAAGATTTCCTGATCCCGTTACCCGTTATACGTGGAAAGATTTTCTGTGATCTGATCGCAGTAGTTATGTGGAGTGATTTCCTGATCAGATGTCAGTCGTGCCGCTAATGTGGAGACATTTTCTGATCTCACCTGTGAGCATTATGTGGAAAGTTTTCCTGATCATCCCAGTAAAGACAAGAAAGTGACGCGAAATGGAAATGAGAAGGGGATCACAGTGCGACGTCAGCTGAATAAACAGGCAATAACAGCTCTAATGTGGAAGAATTATCTGATCATCAGCCGGCGAGAAGCAACTCTGCGGGCATCAGTAACGGGAAAGATCACCCTACGGATATGTGGAGTAATTTCCTGTAAAAAAGCTGTCGATCCAGCATGTTAAAAAAAGGATCCCTGGTGGGCAGGAAATGCATATGTGGAGATTTTTCCTGATCGGATTTTTTTGATCCTTAGTTAACTTGATGATTTTGAATAAATAAATAACCCTTGTTTTTACTTTACGGCAGCAATTTTTATGTGGAATAATTTACCTACTTTCCACTTATGGATCCTGCTACATGGAACTGAATAAACTCACAGTAGTTCAGGGGAACGATCTTCTTGAAGGCGCCTATAGCGTCACTCTGGATGAAATGCGCTTGCTTAACCTGGCGCTGGCTCAAATTGATAGCAGGAAACCGCAACCGGATACGCTTTATCGACTTTTCCCTCAGGATTATCAGCGGATCTACGGGGTAAACCCGACAAGCAGCCACCGCCAGTTGCGCGAAGCAGCTGAAAGCCTGATGAAAAAGCCGGTGACCATCTACAAGCCTGATGTGAAAACCGGCAAAGTGCGTACCGTGCAGCTTTCCTGGTTTTCGCGTCTGGAATACGTCAGCAGTGACGATCACAGTGCAGTCGTACTGAGATTCGGGCAGGACGTTGCGCCATATCTGTATGAACTTAAAGAATCTTTTACCAAACTCAATTTCGCCAATATCGCGAAACTTGATACCCCGTTCTCCGTACGCTTGTATGGCTGGTTAATCAAAGCCAAGAACCTCTACGGGCGTCGCAGTGGCAAAGCCATTGAAGTGACACTGGATCTCAACTGGATGCGCGAGAAGGCCGGTTTAGCGGGCAAATACGAGGACTATCGTGACTTCCGCCAGAAGCTGCTTGAGCCAACGATCAACCGGATCAATGCCAACACCGACATATCCGTTGTCTGGGAGCCGGTGAAGCAGGGGAGAACGGTGGTATCCATCAAGTTTGCCTATGTGGATGAATCCGCACCTGAAGCCAGCAAACCGCTGCGTCCGCGTTTGCCACGCCGTCCGCGTGCCGTCGCCGGATCCGCGCTCGAAGGTGAGTGGGCTCGCCGTTGCATCAGCATTTTCGAAGAGTATCTCGAAAAATTAAATGCTTATGATGTTGAAGAAAAGGCCACGCTGCCGGATCTTCGCAAGCTTTCAGGCTGGTACAAGATGATTGGCGAAAAGAACAAGCAAAAAGAGATCCTCTCAGAAGTCAGTTCCCGCAGCAAAAAAGCCGCTGCCTGATAAACCTCTAACGCTCCCAAATCTGAACGGCGTATCCTTAAAAAGATACGCCGTTTTTATTTAATTCGTATCGGCTGTGTTTGCACATCTCCGCGAGGAAATTCCTTATATATTATGCCTTAGAAAGTTAGTAAGTGCTTACTGGGTGTGATCAGGAAATTATTCCACATTAACCGTTTTGGTGGCTAATTCACCGTACTGTTCTAAAAGCTATAAGCCATATTTTTTCGTTGTTAGACAAGGCTTAACGGCATCCTTACTCTTTGTCATGTTTTGTAAACCGTTTGCACACATTACAGATGAGGGATCTCTTTTGGCTACGTTATTACGTTCCGCTTTCGCGCCAGTCGTACAACGCGCGCGTCGCACTGCCTCTTTCAAAATCGCATTACTGGCCAGTGCCGTAATGTTGTCTTCTTTTGCTTTTGCTGATGATGTCTTAAAAGAAGGCATTACACCGGCCACCGATGCCAGCCAGGTACCTGCTGCCGCGAAACTGCGCACTGATACAGTGATCGCCGGGATCTCCGAACCTCAGGGTATTTTTAACCCTTACTTCTTCGTAAACGGCTGGGATGAAAACGTCACTAACGTGATTTTCGCCCGTCTGATTGACTGGGATAGCCAGGGCAAACTGGTCCCTGGTCTGGCAGAAAACTGGACCGTCAGTCCTGATGGCAAGACCTACACCATCAAACTGCGCCATGACCTGAAGTTCAGCGATGGTTCTCCGCTGACGGCAGAAGACGTCGCGTTCACGCTGACCGTGTTGTACGACCCGAAATATGACGGCGACACCGATATCACGCTGGCGCACATTGCCGGCGGTGATGAATATAAGCAGGGCAAGGCGGACAGCATCAGTGGTCTGAAGGTGATCGACCCGCTGACCTTGCAGGTCACTACCACGCAACCGGGTGCCACCACGCTGCAAAAAATCGGCGGACCGGTACTTTCGAAAGCCTATTACGGCAAAGGCTACACGCGCGGTAATCTCGATTATCTGCGCACGCTGCATGGCAAACCGCTCGGTAACGGCCCGTATGTGTACGACAAATACATTCCGGGGCAGGAGATCCGTTTCCACGCCAACACCAATTATTATCGCGGCGTACCGCCGACTCCGCGCTTTATCTATCGCGTGACCAATCCGTCGACCAACTTCCAGTTATTCCAGACGGGTGATACCGATTATGACGCGTTCACTTCGCGCCCGGACGATATCGAACAGCTGAAAATGCTCGGCTTTGCCAATATCAACCTTTATGGTTCCAGCGATTACAGCAAGATTGAGTTCAACGTCAGACGCCCTGCGTTGCAAGATGTGAAAGTCCGTCAGGCGCTGATTTACGGTCTTGATCGCCAGAAACTGATCGACGTGGTGTATCAGGGATATGGATCGGTGGCGATTGAGCCGATCGCGCCGATTTCCTGGGCGTATAACACTGAAGGCGTGAACCCGTATAAATTCGATCCGGCGCAGGCCAACAAATTGCTGGATGAAGCAGGATGGAAAGCGGGCAGTGACGGGATCCGTGTGAAAGACGGTAAACGTCTTGAACTGACGTTACTGGTCAGCAAAAAAGTGCTGAACGACGCGCTGATCCCGATCGCGAAAGAGAACTATCAGAAAATCGGCGTGCTGCTGAAACCACAGGTGGTGGATTTCAACGCACTGATGTCTCAGCGTAAGGCCGGGAATTACGATCTGGCGTCCTTCAGCACCAGCACGCTTAATGATCCGCATGATGGCGTCTGGGATTACTACAGCACAGAGTCCACTGAATCGGGCTACAACAATCCTGAAGTTGATAAGCTGATCAACGAAGGGAATGCCACGCTGGATATCGAAAAGCGTAAACCGATTTATCATGAACTGTATAAAGTGCTGGCGAACGATCCGCCGGTGATCCTGCTCGGTAACCGTAAAATTCTCTCGGCCAGCAGCGCCCGTGTGACTGGTTTTAAACCGGATATCTACAACGGCCTGACCGGCAGTCTGCCGGACGTCAAAATCGTAAAATAATCAGAAATAATGCGGCTGCCGGACTCTTCCGGCAGCTTCAATGAGAAAGTCATGAGAAATTTCATTCTGCGTCGTTTACTTCAAACCATTCCGATGTTGTTCCTCGCTTCGCTGCTCATCTTCATGCTGTTTGCCAAAACGCCGGGCGATTTCATCGACGGGAATATCACCCTGACCGCGCAACGCGCTGCCGAGCTGAAAGCGTTGTATGGTCTGGATCAGCCGCTGCTTAGTCGTTATCTGCACTGGCTGGGAAATCTGTTGCGCGGCGATCTCGGCTTCTCGCTGCAATATCAGATCCCCGTCAGTCAGCTGCTGAATCAGTACATCTGGAACTCCTTTCTGCTCGCCACCATTGCGATGGTGTTGTACTGGGGGATTGCGCTGGCAGTGGGTATTGTCTCGGCGATGAAACCCTATTCTCTGTTTGATCACGTGGTGAGCATTGTGATTTTTGCCGCCATGTCCTTCCCGACCTTCTTCCTGTGCCTGCTGCTGATCAAATGGTTCGCCGTGGATTTGCACTGGCTGCCGGTGGGCGGAATGACCAATACCGGCAGTGACGCGACCGGTTGGGCTTGGGTAGCGCAGGTGGCCGCGCATCTGGTGTTGCCGGTGGTTGCGCTGGTGATGTTACAGGCGGGCAGCCTGACGCGTTATTTCCGCGCCAGCATGCTGGATGTGGTGCGTATGGATTTCATCCGTACCGCGCGCGCCAAGGGGCTGCGCGAGTGCACGGTCATCCTGAAACATGCGCTTCGAAATGCGTTGCTGCCGATTATCACGCTGCTGGGTTTCGAGCTGCCGGGGCTGTTTTCCGGAGCGCTGATCACCGAAAAAGTCTTTAACTGGCCCGGAGCGGGGCACATTCACATTGATTCACTGGCTGCCCGTGATTACCCGGTTCTGATGGGCTTCACGTTGTTTCTGGCGGTGTTAACCATTCTTGGCAACCTGATTGCTGATGTGCTGTATGCGTGGGCTGATCCGCGTATTCGTGTGAGGTCGTGATGTTTGGCTCTTTATTTTCTACCAATCGCCGGTTACGCGAAGCACAGATCCCCGCACTGTCACAGGTGACACCGTCACCCTGGTTACAGGCCTGGCGTGCTTTACGTCAGAACCGGTTGGCGATGTTTTGTCTTATTTTGCTCATGATAATGGCGGTCTGGTGCATAGTGGGCCCTTACTATTCGCCGTGGCGTGATGATGCGACCGATGCGCTAATGATCAACAAAGCGCCCAATGCTGAGCACTGGCTGGGTACCGATTTTCTCGGGCGTGACGTGTATACGCGGCTGCTGCTGGCCGGTCGCATCTCGCTGATTATCGGGATGCTGACTATGTTGCTCTCCGTGACGCTCGGCTATCTGATGGGCGCTGTATCCGGCTATGTCGGCGGTATCACCGACAAAATTATCATGCGCTTTGCCGATCTGGTGATGACCATTCCAAGTTTGCCGCTGTTGATCGTGATGGGCGCGATGCTGTCTGAACTGGATTTCTCGCCGGACTCCCGCGTGTACATGGTGATCGTTATGCTCAGTTTGCTGGAATGGCCGAAACTGGCGCGTCTGGTTCGCGGGCAGATCCTTTCACTGCGCGAACGCGATTTTATGCTGGCGACTCAGGTTCTCGGATTGTCGTCGCGCCGTCGCCTGTTCGGTCACTTACTGCCCAATACCGTGCCGATCCTGGTGGTGATGGCAACGATGGCGGTGGCGAATGCCATTCTCAGTGAATCTGCGCTCAGCTATCTGGGATTAGGCGTAGTGCCGCCAACGCCGTCATGGGGAAATATGATGGACGCCGCGAACAGCCTGATCGACTTTCAGCGCCGTCCCTGGTTATGGATGCCGCCGGGCGTGGCGATTTTTATTACGGTGATCGCGATTAATGTGCTGGGCGACGGCCTGCGCGATGCGCTGGATCCAAAGATGAAACGGAGCAAAAAATGACTGAACCCTTGATCCGTTTTAACCAGCTTTCGTTGTCCTTTGCCAGCGATGAAGGACGCGTGCGCGCGGTGCAGGATGTCACCTTTGACATTCAGGCCGGGCAGACGGTCGGCGTGGTCGGTGAATCAGGCTGCGGAAAAAGCGTCACGGCGATGTCGCTGATGGGATTATTGCCGCCACAGGCCGCCCGCATTGACGGGGGCGAAATCCTGTTTCAGGGGCGTGATTTGCTGAAACTGCGTTCGTCACAAATGTCGGATCTGCGCGGTAATCAGCTGGCGATGATCTTTCAGGAACCCATGACTGCGCTCAATCCGGTGCTGACCATTGGTGAACAGCTGGTTGAACCGCTGATCCGTCATCGCGGCGAGTCACCGAAATCGGCGTGGGCCCATGCAACGCAGATGATCACTGAAGTCGGACTGGCGCGCGCGGAAAGCCTGATGACCAGTTATCCGCATCAGCTTTCGGGCGGTATGTTGCAGCGCATCATGATTGCGATGGCGCTGAGTTGTAAGCCGCAGTTGCTGATTGCGGACGAACCCACTACCGCGCTCGATGTCACCGTACAGGCGCAAATCCTGCGTTTGCTGCGCGATCAGGCGCAACAGAACCACATGGCGCTGATGCTGATCACCCACGATTTAGGCGTGATTGCCCAGATGGCGGACCACGTGGTTGTGATGTACGCCGGTAAAATTGTCGAGCAGGGCGCGACCGCCGATGTGCTGCGCAATCCGCTACATCCTTACACGCAGGGGCTGATTGCGTCCCGTCCCACCGCGGGTGAACGTCGTCGTCGGCTGTATTCCATTACCGGACAAGTACCGAGTCTGGCTGCATTGCCACCTTACTGCGCGTTTACCGATCGCTGCTCGCGTGCCACCGAACGTTGCCGCGAAGGGATCCCGCCGCTGGAAGGAAAACACCGTCAGGCCGCCTGTTTCTACAGCGGGTTAACGACGGCACAAGAGAAAAAAGACACGGAGCTGCAACCATGAACGCGGAATATCTGATTGAAGTCGACGGGCTGAAAAAGTATTTCCCGATCCGCGATGGCGTATTCGGTCAGGAAACCGGCCAGCTGCGGGCGGTGGATGGCGTCAGTTTTAACATCCGCAAGGGCACGATTTTTGGTCTGGTCGGAGAATCTGGCAGCGGCAAAACCACGGTAGGGCGCACACTGCTGGGGTTATATGACAAAACGGCCGGTAGCGTAAAATTTCGTGGCGAAGATCTTCATGCCCTCAGGCCTAAACAGCTGAAAGCGCTGCGTCCGAAAATCCAGCTGGTGTTTCAGGATCCCTACAGTTCGCTGAACCCGCGCATCCGCGTCGGTGACGCCATCGGTGAGGCGATGCTCGAACATCAGTTATGTTCGCGGGCAGAACTGCGTGAAAAGGTGCTGGACGTGATGAAAATCTGCGGGCTTTCGCCGTTGCATTACAACCGTTTTCCGCATGAATTTTCGGGTGGTCAGCGCCAGCGTATCGGCATTGCCCGTGCGCTGATCCTGCAACCGGACTTTATCATTGCCGACGAACCTATTTCCGCGCTGGATGTGTCCATTCAGGCGCAGATCATCAATCTGTTCTCGGATTTACGTGACGATCACGGCGTGACGTTTCTGTTTATCTCGCATGATCTCGGCGTGGTCGAACATCTTTGTGATGACGTGGCGGTGATGTATCTCGGCCAGTTGGTGGAAACCGCCAGTCGGGATGTGCTGTTTGAGCGGCCTTTGCATCCGTACACGCAGGCGCTGCTGGCGGCGGTACCGACGCTGGATCCTGACAGTGAACCGGTGGCGATGGTCAGCGGGGAAATCCCGGATCCGTCAAAACCGCCCGCCGGTTGTCGTTTCCACACCCGCTGCCCTCATGCCATGGCACGTTGCCGGGAGGAAGTGCCTGTGTTGCGTGAAGTGGAAAACGGTCACCGCGTGGCCTGCCATCTTGTATAGAGAAAATCGGGTGTAAATCTTCCCCCGCCGGTATTCAGTCTTCGAGGATCCGGCGGGCTTCCATCTGCATTTTTTGCCCGACACTTTTGGTCACGTCGATCACTTTCTGCGTCGCCGGTGAAAGAAACGCTCCTTCCAGCCAGGTGATGCCCACACGGCGTTCCATCACTAACTGATCGTTATCGATGCGGATCAGCCGCGAAAGAAATTCTTCTTCGACCAGAATGTTCTCGGACAAAAAGCTCAGTAATCCGCTTTTCGCGATCAGCCCCGGCACCGATGCCAGCGAGCTGATTTCCACCTTCACGTCCGGTGGCGAACAATGATTTTCATAGAACATTTTATCCAGCCACTGGCGCATGGAGACGGTTTTCGCCGGTAAAATCCAGCCATAACGGCTGAGTTCGCGCAGGCTGGCGGGTTTACCGGCTAACGGATGGTCGCGTGAGGCGGCAACGATCACCCGGTCGGCGGTCACCGGTAACTGCACCACCGGACTGTCGTAATTGACCAGCGGACCGATAATCACATCGATTGCATGACGCTCAAGCAGCGTAAAAAGCACGTCATTCATGCCGATCTGGATTTCCAGTTTCATATTCGGCACCTGCGATTGCAGCATTTTGCAGATTTCAGGCAACAGGAATTGCGTTGCAGAACCGGAGACACCCACGCGAACGATACCGCCCGCGCCGCTGCTCAGTTCATTCATGATTTCCCCAAGCTCAAGATAGGAACTTTGCAGCGCTAAACCGCGCTGATAAAGCACCCGGCCCGCTTCGGTCAGTTCCAGTCCGCGTCCTGCCCGTTTGAACAGTTTGATGTTCAGTTCTTTCTCTAAACGGGTGATGGATTTCGAAAGTGCAGGCTGAGTTATATTTAAATTTTGTGACGCAAGTCTCAAATTCATCATCTCTGCGGCTGTCACAAAGTACTCTAAGTCTCTGTTATTTAACATTGATTCCTGAAATTCATCGATTTGATAATAAAATATAGTAGAAGGCATGAGAGGCAGGGTCAATAATCACGCCAACGTTGCGACGGGCAAGCCGTTTTCGCAACCCGAACGCCAGCAAATTTACCTGTTTTAAGTAAAATAAGAATCTAAGTGCATCTATGAAAATTGTTAATTTCACCACCAGTAAAGACCACATTAAAAGCTTCGGCATCTATAAAGAAGAGGGGATTGTCGACGTCGGCAGTCACTCAGGATGCCGCGATATTAACGAATTCATGGCACGCCATTCACTTTCGGAACTGCAACGCTACGCAGATCTGCCTGCGGATCTTCAGCTGAATGACATCAGTTTCCTGCCGGTCATCGACCGTCCCGGCAAAATCTTCGGCGTGGGCATGAACTACGCGGAAAAACGCAAAGAATTTAATGAAACCAGTGACGCGCCAACGCTGTTTGTCCGTTTTGCGGATTCCCAGGTCGGCCACAATGGCACCATAATCAAACCAGCTTCTTCTGAGCAGTTTGATTATGAAGGTGAACTGGCGATTATTATCGGCCGCACGGGCCGAAATATTTCAGCAGAAGACGCGCTGGATTTTGTCGCCGGTTACAGCTGCTATATGGATGGCTCAGTACGCGACTGGCAGCATAAATGGTATACCGCCGGGAAAAACTGGCCGTCGACGGGCGCGTTTGGTCCGTGGATGGTGACGCCGGATGAAGTGGGCGACCCGCAAAATCTGAGCATCAAAACCTGGCTGAATGACCGACTGGTACAAGACGACACCACTGCCAGCATGATCCACACTATTCCGCAGATGATTGCCTACATCAGCACATTTACTCAGCTTTCTCCGGGCGATGTGATCATGACCGGTTCACCGGGCGGCGTCGGTAAAACCCGCGTACCGCCGTTGTTCCTGCATGAGAATGACAAGATTGAAGTGGAAATCGAAAATATCGGACGTCTGACCAATCTTATTCAGAACGCACCGCTGTCTGAGATTTCGCATTCAAAGACAGCGGCCTGATAAACCTCAGCGGGTCTGATTTACCAGAGGCACCGATTGTTCGGTGCCTTTGTTTTTGACGACCATCAGATACGTCAGCGTAAACGAAAGCCCCAGTGACAGCACCACGCCCATCAGAATGTAGATAAAATACGGACCGATGTAGGCGGGCAGGCTGAAAATGCTCGACAGAATATAGCCGTACAACCGCACCCCGAAGAACGCGATAAACGCAGACGCCACGGAACTGCTGATAGTGGTGGCGATAAACGCTTTTTTGTAGCGCGTCAGCACGCCGAACAGCGCGGGTTCGGTGATCCCCAGCAGGCCTGAAATCGCTGCAGACAGGACCACGGATTTTTGTTCACGGGTTTTGACGTGGAAGTAAATCGCAAAGGTTGATCCGGCAATCGCCATGTTGGCCATAAACATCATCGGCATCAGCATGTCCCAGCCCTGATCGGTAAAGTTCTGCAACGCAATCGGCGTCATGGCGTGATGCATACCGGTGAGGATCGCTACAGGGCGGATCGCACCGACAATAAATCCGGCAAATACTGCAGACACGTCAAACAATCCCTGAATGCCAAACGCCAGTAACTTACCGAGATAAATTCCTGCCGGACCAATCAGCGTCAGTGACACCAGCGCTGCGATAAACAGTGTCAGCGTGGGTGTAAACACGGTTTTCAGCACGTCCGGCATGATTTTATCCACCCAGCGGTGGATGTAACTCAGCGCCAGCACAGAGAAAATCACCGGAATGACGCTCGCCGAATAGTTGAAAAAGGATACCGGCAGCACATCCATAAAGTACAGCGCGGTTGGCGCGCCAGCGGTGTGGCTGGCGAGCGCTTTCGCGGCGTCCATCAGCGTCGGATACATCAGGCAGGCGGCCACGGCGGCGGCCAGGTATTCATTGGTTTTGAAGATCTTCGCCGCAGAAACCGCGAGGAAAAACGGCAGGAAGTAAAACACGCCGCTGGCGATCAAATCGATGATCATCACTGTTTCACTTTTGGCTGAAATCATCTTCAGAGCGATTAATCCTGCCAGTAAACCTTTGATCATCCCCGCGCCTGCAATGGCCGGAACGATCGGGCCGAATACGCCGGAGACGGTATCCATGAACATTGAGATCAGACTTTTACGTCCTTTTGTGGAAACATTTCCTGTTGATGCCGCGGAGTTTGTAGTGACTGGCTCAAGTTGTGACACGATGGCTTCGTACCAGATATTCACCTTGGGGCCGATTATGATCTGCACCTGATCACTCTGGCTTTGTGCGCCAAGCACGCCTGGCAGGTTTTTAATTTCCTCCCAGAGCACTTTATTTTCGTCACGTAAATCAAAACGCAGACGGGTCATGCAATGCCAGACTTTATTAATATTTCCCGCACCGCCGACCAGTTTAACCACCGACTGCATTATTTCTGTATTCACCCTGAACCCCGCGACAAAAAATGAATTATTCTTTATTTGAATGAAAGGGAGTGTAATGAGGGCAGTTTTTAAAAACAAACCAATAAAACAGGATCTTCATCACAAAACTTCACCGTAAGGCGCTGATTTAGTCCGTGATGGCTAAATTGGTCTGTTTTTTGGCGAAAATATGCGGTGCTTTCAAACCAAAATAAAAGCCTTAATTTTAGGTTTACAAGCAGGATAAAAATACGTTGAAATAACGCCAATACGAATATTCCCGCCGCCTTTTTTATGAAAAGGATTAACGGTTTTTATTAAGGATTTATCATGCAGCCTGTGCTGATTACCAATATCGAATGCCAGATTACACGTCCCGATCGTCATAATTTAGTGGTGGTCAGAATTGAAACTGACCGTGGCGTTTTCGGTCTGGGCTGCGCGACGTTCCAGCAACGCCCGCTGGCGGTCAAACTGATGGTCGATGAATATCTCAAACCGCTGCTGATAGGGCGCGATGCGAATCACATCGAAGATTTGTGGCAAATGATGATGGTGAACGCCTACTGGCGTAACGGGCCGGTGATCAACAACGCTATCGCGGGCGTCGATATGGCGCTGTGGGATATCAAAGGCAAGCTGGCGAATATGCCGCTGTATCATTTGTTTGGCGGCAAATCGAAAGATGCGGTGACGGCGTACAGCCATGCAGCAGGCGAAACGCTGGAAGCATTGTACGGCGAAGTCGATCGTCTGCTAGCCGAAGGTTACCGCCACATCCGCTGTCAGCTGGGCTTTTACGGTGGTAATGCGCAGGATTTTCACAGCACCCGTGAGCCGACAATGGGCGCGTATTACGATCAGGATCAGTACATCGACAACACGCTGGCGATGTTTAAAGCGCTGCGCGAAAAATACGGCAATCAGTTTCATATTCTTCACGATGTTCATGAGCGGTTGTTCCCGCAGCAGGCGGTGCAGTTTGCCAAAGCCGTTGAACAATACCGGCCTTACTTTATTGAAGACATTCTGCCGCCCGATCAGAACGAATGGCTGGCGCAGATCCGCAGTCAGACCGCCGTTCCGCTGGCGACCGGCGAGTTATTTAATAATCCTGCAGAATGGAAAGATCTGATCATTAACCGACGGATCGACTTCATCCGCTGCCACGTTTCGCAAATCGGCGGTATTACACCGGCATTAAAACTGGCGCATTTCTGCCAGAGTTTTGGTGTGCGTCTGGCCTGGCATTGCCCGCCGGACATGACGCCGATTGGTGCAGCGGTAAATACACATCTGAATATTCATCTGCACAATGCGGCTATTCAGGAATTTGTGGCGTATCCGGCCAACACGCAACAGGTCTTCCCCGGCGCGCAGAAGCCTGAGAACGGCTATTTTTATCCGGGTGAAGAAGCAGGGATTGGCGTGGGCTTTAACACTCAGATAGCGGAAGAGTTTCCGGTGGTTTACCGGCCGCATGAATGGACGCAAAGCCGCCTGCCGGATGGCGTGATCCACGCGCCGTAACGCGCTTACGTCTGGCGGAAAGCCAAATTGTCCTGATTAAACGGGATGACGTAGGTGCAGGAATAGTCGATATCTACAATATCGCTGAACGCATAAACCTTGCCGCCCTGTAAAACACCTCTGTTGGTGATATGCATGGCGGCAATGCCTTTTTTACAGCCGAGCGTTTGTGCCTGCTCTTTATTGATCGTGACGGCCTGATAACGGGTGAGGGAATGCGAAATCGCATAGCCTTTGCTCAGCACATATTGCTGGATGGAATGCTCAATGGTTTTCTGATTGAGATCGGCAAACACTTCGGCGGGCATACGCGAGTATTCAATCTGCACATTGCGCAGGTTAATCCGCCGTAAACGGGTGAACGCCCAGATAAAATCGTCGGCGCTTAAACCGAACACCTGTTGTTCCTCTTTATCTGGCCGGCGCTTGTGTAATTCCAGCATTTTGAAACTGATTTCAGCGAATTTCTTCTCAGTCACCGAGTTGTAGATCAGCGGATTACTGCTGACGCCCGCCTTAATGTAAATGCCGGACCCCTGCACGATATGCACCGCACCGATACTCACCAGTTTTTCCAGCGCCTTGCGCACCGTGAAGCGCGAAACCCCGTACTCTTCCGCCAGCTGGCGCTCAGGCGGCAACTTTTCCGGCAGCGAACCGCTGTTTTGGTAAATCTTGCTCAGTAAATCCTGAGCGATAAATTCGCTTTTTTTCATGGGGTTTCATCCGTGCGTGAATAAGCTATTTGAGCATGACAGGGCGGCAGTGGGCAAATTACAGCGTTTAAGCTGTATTGAGCGTTAACAGCTTTCAGGCTGTATTACCCCCTGGAAGGGATATTTTAATTTTATCTGCTTTAAGGGATAAAAGTTGATTTATCCCTTACAAGGGATACACTGAGATTATCCGCCAGGGAGGATAATATGAACATTACATCTGCAAAAATGCTCGCCAATGCGCTGCGCAATGAGCGAAAAAAGCGCAAACTCAGCCAAAGTAAAACGGCTGAAACCATTGGCCTGAAGCAGTCTACGGTTTCTGAGTTCGAAAATTATCCGGACGGTACCCGTCTGGAAACACTGTTCAAATTATTGGCGGCGCTGGATTTAGAGCTACAGATCACGCCAAGAGATAGCAATCCTAAGGAAAAGACGTCCTGGGATCAGGAGTGGTAATACATGGATAAGTTAACGCTCGCATTAAATGGCATTGCTGTCGGTACGCTTGAAAAAGGCGGCAGTGGTGAAATGTCATTTGTTTACCATCAAAGCTGGCTCGATCGCCCCGGAGCCCGCGCTATATCATTATCATTACCTCTGCAGGCAGATAAATTCCGTGGCGCGGTGGTGTACAATTTTTTCGATAATCTTCTGCCTGATAACGAACAAATACGCAGCCGCATACAGGCGCGTTTCCAGATCCCGACCAAACAACCCTTCGATTTGCTCTCGCGGATCGGCGGTGATTGCGTCGGTGCGATCCAGCTCTATCCTGAGGGTGATCAGGTTGCGCCTGTCACTGAAATCCATGCCCGACCGCTTGACGAAAAAGATGTCGAACAGCTTTTGCAGGGGTATAAGGATGCACCTTTGGGCATGGAAGCTGACATTGAAGACTTTCGAATTTCTCTGGCCGGTGCGCAGGAAAAAACAGCGCTGCTCTGGTATCGCGACCAGTGGCACCGCCCGCAGGGAAGTACGCCTACCAGCCATATCCTTAAACTTCCTATTGGTTATATCGCTAACAATGGCATTGATCTCAGCGAGAGCGTGGAGAATGAATGGCTGTGCCTGAAGATAGCCGAAAAGTTTGGATTCCCTGTTGCACGGTCTGAGATTGCCAGTTTTGGCGCTCAGAAGGTGTTGGTCGTTGAGCGTTTTGACCGCCGCTGGTCACAGGATGGATCCTGGCTGATGCGTATACCTCAGGAAGATTTTTGTCAGGCGCTGGGTGTGGCTCCCGCATTGAAGTATGAATCTGATGGCGGCCCCGGAATTGCACGTGCAATGAAGCTTTTACTGGGTTCTCAACGGGCGGGGGCGGACAGGGATATGTTCTTCAAAAGCCAGATCCTCTTCTGGATGCTGGCCGCCATTGATGGTCATGCTAAAAATTTCAGTGTTTATATCGAGCCGGGCAGCGCTTACCGCATGACGCCGCTGTATGACGTGATGTCAGCATTTCCTCTGATGAATCCACAAGGAATTCCGGCGAAGAAAGCCAAAATGGCGATGGCTGTATTAGGGAAAAACCGGCATTTTCACTGGGACAGAATTCTTCCCCGCCATTTTGTGACGACGGCGCAACGGGTCGAGTACTCCAAAGAAAACGTTGCTGTGATGATGACGGAAATGAAGGAAAAAACTGAGCAGGTGATTGCAGATGTTGAAGCAATAATACCTGCTAATTTTCCGGTAAAAATCAGTGATGCAATTTTTGCAGGCCTGCGCCATCAGGCTGCACGTTTGCCTTAATCTCTTCAATAAAAAAAAGCCCGCCGGTCAGCACCAGCGGGCTTTGTCATTGACTGCGAAATCTTATTTCTCGTCAGGCAGTGCGTAGGCGATCACGTAGTCGCCGCGTTCTGCGGACTGACGTGCGCCACCGGCGCTGATGATGATGTACTGTTTACCGGTTTTCGGTGAAACGTAGGTCATCGGGCCAGACTGGCTGCCGACAGGCAGACGGGATTTCCAGATCTCTTTACCGTTTGCGGTATCAAACGCACGCAGATAGAAATCCTGCGTACCGGCGAAGAACAGCAGGCCGGATTGCGTTGACAGGCTCGCACCCAGCGTTGGCATACCGACTTCCATTGGCATGCGCATTTTGATGCCCAGCGGACCGGTGTCTTTCACCGTACCGACAGGAACCTGCCAGACGATTTTACCGGTTTTCAGGTTAACCGCAGACATAGTACCGAACGGTGGTTTCTGGCAAGGAATGCCCAGCGGTGACAGGAAACGCTCGCGGACTGCGCCGTAAGGCGTACCGTCCATCGGCACCATCCCCATCTCGATGCCGCTCGCGCCGGTCGGAACCTGTGCACGCGGAACCATGTAGTTCGCCAGACCCAGACGCATATCATTCACGAACATGATGGCGTTGTTCGGGTCAACCGAGACGCTGCCCCAGTTCATGCCGCCCAGTGAACCCGGGAATTGCAGGGAACGATCCAGACCCGGAGGCGTGTAAACGCCCTGGTGACGCATACCTTTAAACTCGATGCGGCACAGCAACTGATCCATCGGCGTTGCGCCCCACATATCAGATTCTTTCAGCGTCTGGTTGCCGATGTTTGGCATACCGACAGAGAAAGGCTGCGTTTTGGAGTAGCGTTCGCCAGGGACGTTACCCTGCGGTACCTCACGGTTTTCCACTTTCGCGACCGGCTGGCCGGTTTCGCGGTTCAGCATGAAGATCATGCCTTGTTTGGAAGTCTGCACCAGAACCGGCGTGCTGCCACCTTTACCGTCCGGCAGGTCATACAGCAGCGGCTGAGACGGCAGGTCGAAGTCCCACAGGTCGTGATGCGTGGTCTGGAAAGTCCAGCGGACTTTACCGGTGGCCACGTCTACCGCGACAACAGAAGAACTGTATTTGTCATCCAGCTCAGTACGCGTGCCGCCGAAGAAGTCTGGCGTTGCGTTACCGGTAGGCATGTAAATCAGACCCAGTTTTGGATCGTATGACATGGCTGACCAGACATTCGGGGTACCACGGGTGTAAGTCTGACCTTCCGGTGGCAGTTTGGTGATGTTCGGATTACCCGGATCCCATGCCCATACCAGTGCGCCGGTATGCACGTCGAATGCACGGACCACACCCGGAGGTTCGCCGGTAGAGAAGTTATCCGCTACGCGACCACCGACAACGACCACGTTACCCGCAACCAGCGGGGTAGAGGTTTGCTGATAATAGCCAGGTTTCACTTCACCCATGCCGACTTTCAGGTCAACCACACCGTTGTCACCGAAATCAGCACAAGGCTTGCCGGTGTCGGCGTTGATGGCGATCAGACGCGCATCGATGGTTGGCAGGAACAGACGACGTTCGCAGGTAGCGCTGACGGTGCCGCCGGTGGCAGCAGGCGTTTGCGGTGCGTTAGTGGCAGGTGCGGCCGCTTCTGACGCTGCATTTGGCGTGGCCGGTTCAGTCGCAGGAGTTGCAGCGGGCTGTGCCGCCGGAGCCTGTGGCGCTGCGCCGTTTACGCTGCTGTTCTCGTAATAGCCCAGACCACGGCAACGCTGCCAGTTAGGTGCAGTCGAGTTGGAGTCGTAAGACCACAGCTTTTTACCGTCATCCACATTCAGGGCGATCACTTTGCTGTAAGCGGTACAGACAAACAGCTTGTCGCCGACTTGCAGCGGAGTGTTCTGGTCTTCAGCGCCGGAGCCGTTGCTCTGCGGGATATCACCGGTATGAGCAATCCACGCAACCTGAAGTTTATCCACGTTGGTTTTGTTGATCTGATCCAATGCAGCAAAACGGTCGCCAGCGGTAGTGTTACCCCAGTTTTCCCAGTTCTTTTGCTCTGCCCCTTTATCTACCGGTTTCACCGGCACCTGATCGTTGTCAGCGCTGATGATTGGCGTCGGCACGAAGGTATTACCGAATGCGGCAATTAATGCAACAGCCAGCACAGCAGCCAGCGAGAAGCTAGGCCCTTTACGCGCCACCAGACCCGCGCGTGCTTTGAGCAGCGGATAAGCCAGAGCCACCAGGAAAGCCAGCACGCCGAAAGTGAACAGGCGGGAGAACAGAGGCCAGAACGTGAAGCCCGCGTCCCAGACAGCCCAGATAATAGAAAGCACAAAGGCTAAGGCATACAGCCAAGCGCCCGAAGGCTTACCTTTAAAAATCAAAACGGCGGAAACGATGAGCGCCAGACCCATCAGCAGGAAGTAAACACTTCCTCCCAATGTCGCCAGATACGCGCCACCGATACCGAGTGTCAGGCCGATGACGACCATCAGCGCACTCAGCAGCCAGAGGAGCCAGGTCCACTTGCTATTTGTTGTTGGCATGATTTATCTCACTGCATAGTTGTAGATAACTGTTGATGAAAAACTGGTAACACTTAATGACCACCCGTTATTAAATGAACCAAATAGAACAATTTCGCGCAAATAGTAATACTTCTCATCGAGGTTGTGAATGTGTAACGAAGAGTTTGAATTTAGGTAAATTATTATAGATTAGATTATTATTTATGCAGGGAAATTTTATGCGTTGATTTTAAAGAATAAAATAAAGTGTGTTATTCGTTATTTTGATGAATGAATTAATGGATATATTTTTTTCATCTAACAGATCGCACCAACTGTCCGCTCATTTTTCATCATAATGACTGAAATGTTACATTGTGGACTCATTGGTACGAAATCGGCGAACCTGACGGGGAGTTTTACAAAAAGCCTTCTATTAAGGTCTTCATTTCTTTGGTGATGTGTTCCACCAGACGGCTTTTCGGGATTTGTGGCGGGAAAACGGCCAGATAGGCAATGCTGATATCCGGGGTAAAGGGTTTAACCACCAGATCACTTTTATGGCTGCGCGCCGTGATGAAATCGACCACGCCGACGCCAAGATTGTTTCCTGCCATCACACAACAGTTATTGAGTGAGGTTTCTATCGGGTTGTTGAGATACAAGTCGAGGCGGCTCATCACCTGATCAAGCTGTTCGCGCAACGGCGTTTTGCGCCCCGGAATAATAGGGCGGTAACGCGTCAGATCCATGGCGGTCACCACATCTTGTTTCGCCAGCGGATGGCGCGGCGACATCACGGCAACTGCTTTCGCCCGTGCCAGCATTTCCGCTTCCAGACCTTTCACGTCCGGTTTGCCGAATATAAACCCGACGTCGTACTGATTGCTGGTGACGACATCGGTGATATGCGTCGTGCTTTCTATGTCCAGAAACAGCGAGATATCGCTGATACTCTCTATCAGCGGCGGGAGAATATGCTCGACGCACAGCGCCGATAACGCCGCCACCGAGCCAATGCGCAATACGCTGCCTTTGGAATGACGGATTTCGTCGGCGATATGTGAAATATGTTCAAGTCCGAGATACAAACGCTCGACTTCGCGGTACAGCTTGATGGCGTCGTCACGCGCGATCAGCCCGCGACCGTCGCGGTCAAAAAGCTTCAGATCCACGGCATATTCAAAGTCGCGGATCAGCCGGCTCACCGCAGGCTGGGTGATATTCATCATATTCGCGGCTGCGGTAATGCTACCTGTCAGGATCACTTTGTGAAAAGCTTCAACCTGACGGGGATTAATTTTCATAATATATCCTCAGAATCCATAACATTTGTTTATGGATGAAACACAAAATACAATTTTCAATTCAGAAGTCCACCCCCTAGACTCCAATTTACGATCTGTCACACATTGCCTGAAAATCTAAAATAATTAAGGGTTAAATGCATGAGAAAGTCTGTTCTGGCAGGAGTGCTTTCCTCAGCACTGGCCACGCTTTTTATTTTTAATACCACTTCTGCACAGGCTGCTGATCTTAAAATCGGTCTGGCCGCTTCAACAACTTCAATGGATCCGCAATTTTACGTCGGGGGTGCCAACAGTGCCATGGCGCGTAATATTTTTGACGGCCTGGTTAATCAGGACGAAAAACAACATATTACGCCTGCGCTGGCGGTGTCCTGGAAAGTCATCAACGACACGACCTGGGAATTTGCCCTGCGGCCCGGCGTGAAGTTTCACGACGGCAGCGATTTCACCGCCAAAGATGTGATTGCCAGTGTGAAACGCGTGGCGCTGGCCTCGAAAAACAGTCCGAGCGCCTATACGCCGTACGTGAATGATATTGCTGAAGTTATCGAAGTAAATCCTTTAACGGTGAGAATTATCACCAAAGCGCCAACACCTCTTTTACTGAATAATTTAAGCCGCGTCGCGATTTTGCCTGCGCGTCTTGAGACGGTCGGATCGCAAACCCTCAACGAAGGGAAAGACGTCATCGGTACCGGCCCGTTCAAATTTGTCAGCTGGACGCCGGACGATAACGTGGTGCTGGCGCGTAACGACCAGTACTGGGGCGGCAAAGCCCAGTGGGATCACGTCACTTTGCGCGTCTTTAAAAACCCGAGTGCCCGCGTGGCGGCGATGCGCTCCGGCGATGTGGATATGATTGAAAGCGTGCCGACGGCGGACGGACGGGATCTGGGGAAACAAACCAGCCTGCATCTGGAATCTGTCGCCGGCAACCGCATTCTGTATTTACACCCGGATCAGGATCGCGATGTGTCGCCATTCGCCAAAGGGCCGGATGGCAGCAATCCGCTGAAAAAACGTGAGGTTCGAGAGGCGATGTCGCTGGCGATAAACCGGCAGGCGATTGTGGACCGCATCATGGACGGGCAGGGCGTACCGGCGTCGCAACTGGTGCCAAAAGGCTATTTCGGTTATACGCCGTCGATTGCCGCGCCGGTATACGATCCGGCGAAAGCCAAACAATTGCTGGCGCAGGCAGGCTACCCGGACGGTTTTACGCTGACGTTCCATGCATCGAACGACCGTTATCCGAACGATTCCAAAATCGCGCAGGCGCTTGGCCAGATGTTCAGCCGTGTCGGCATTAAAACCGACGTCGTGACCATGCCGGGCAGCGTGTATTTCTCACGTGCTTCAAAACGTGATTTCAGTCTGATCATGGGCGGGGCGGCGATTGAAACCGGTGAGGCTTCCGGCGTACTGGGGCCGTTGCTCGAAACCTTCGGGCCGAACGGCGGACAGGGCAACCGCGGACGTTATTCCAGTCCTGAATTTGATAAAACGCTGGCAAAAGCGCGGGAAACTCTCGACGACGGTCAGCGTGAAAAGCTGTTGCAGCAGGCCACAGAGATTGCGATGAAAGATGAAGGCACCATTCCGTTGCTGTTCCTTTCATACACCTGGGCGATGAAAACACCTTATAGCTACGTTGGCCGCTCCGACGGTTATACGTTGCCGTACTTTGTGCATGAGAAATAATAAGCCCATAGTGAATACCGAACCAAGGCGGGAATACAGCACCAACACCAGGGCTGTACTAAGGTAGTAGTTTACTAAAAGAGAGAGAAGCTATGACTTCTTTTAGCGGTGTGTATCCCTATCTGGTTTCGCCAGTCACTGATGGCGGCCAGATAGATAAACCAGTGTTAACAGCGCTGGTCGAACATCTGATAAACAGCGGAGTGCATGGTCTGACGCCGCTCGGCAGTACAGGTGAATTCGCTTATCTCAATGCAGAGCAACGCACGGAGATAGTGAAAATCGTCGTTGAAGCCGCTCGAGGCCGCGTTCCGGTCATTGCCGGAGTTGCAGCCACCACCATTCAGGACGCTGTAGCGCAAACCGCTCGCTACGCCGATCTGGGTGTCGACGGTATTCTGGCGATCCTCGAAGCCTATTTCCCGGTGCCCGAACAGGGCGTCGAGGATTATTTCCGTGCCATCGCGACTGCCGCAGGAAAACTGCCGGTCGTGCTGTACACCAATCCGCAGTTCCAGCGTTCTGATCTCAGCCTGCCAGTGATCGAGCGACTGAGCCACGTGGAAAACATTAACTATATTAAAGATGCCTCGACCAATACCGGCCGGTTGCTGTCGATCATTGAACGCACTCAGGGACGGATGCAGGTATTTGCTGCATCGGCGCATATTCCGGCGTGTGTGATGCTGATTGGCGGCGTGGGCTGGATGGCCGGTCCGGCGTGTATTGTGCCCAGGCAAAGTCTGGCACTGTATGAAGCCGCGAAGCAGGGTGACTGGAAGAAGACGATGGAGTTGCAGCGTCCGCTGTGGCGCATCAACGAAATCTTCGCCAAATATTCGATTGCCGGTTGTATCAAAGCGGCACTGCAATTGCAGGGCTTTGCGGTAGGCGATCCGCTGCCGCCGCAGGTGCCTCTGAACGAGGCGGCACGTCAGGAGATCGCAGAGGTTTTACGTTCCGTGGGGGCGCTGTGAAAACTATACCGGTTATCATTGATTGCGATCCGGGCATTGATGATGCCATTGCGCTGCTCAGCGCTTTTGTCTCGCCGCAGCTGAACATTCTCGGCATCTGCACGGTCTGCGGCAATCAGCCGCTGGCGAATACTACCCGCAACGCGCTGCAAATCGCCGAACTGGGTTACCGGCTGGATATTCCGGTGTTCGCCGGTTGTCATCAGCCGATGCTGCGCGCGCCGATCCACGGCCAGTTTCACGGTGAAAATGGCCTCGGCAATACCGCCTTTCCCGCACCGCAAAAATCCGCTGAATCCCTCCATGCCGTTAACTTTCTGATCACCCGTTGCGAACAGGCCATCGCGGGTAATCAGCCGCTGACGCTGTGCGTGCTCGGGCCGCTGACCAATCTGGCGACGGCGCTGCGCATGAAACCTGACATTGCCGCCGGTATAGGCCGCGTCGTGCTAATGGGCGGCGCATACCGCGAAGCCGGTAACCGCACCATGACATCCGAATTCAATATGCTGGCCGACCCGCATGCTGCGCATATTGTCTTTTCCTCGACTCTGAACATCACCGTTTTGCCGCTCGATGCCACCCATCAGGTGATCCTGACACCGGAGCACGTGGCGAGATTCGTCAAAGTCTCCGGGCGGATATCCGCGCAGCTGGGTGAGTTAATGGCGTTCTGGGATCGCAACGACGTGCGCCGTTACGGTTCGCGCGGCGGGCCATTGCACGATCCGCTGGTGATTGCTTACGTGCTGGCACCGGAACTGTTTGGCAGCGAAAAAGCGCGGGTGTTTATCGAGCACGACAGCGAATTGTGTATGGGACAAACCGTCGCCGACTGGTATGGAAAGTCGGGAATGACGCCCAACGTTGAGATCGTCACACGTGTAGAAACGAACAAAGTTTTTGCGCTGTTTTACGAGCTGCTTTCACGTTATGCCGGGAAATAATCTATGAGCCAGCGCATCATTATTGACACCGATCCCGGCGTGGATGACGCCATCGCCATCTGGCTGGCGCTTGCGTCACCGGAACTGGACGTGCTTGGCGTGACCGTGGTTGCCGGCAATGTGGCGCTGAAAGACACCGTGCGTAACGCCTGTAAGATTGTCGCGTTGTCCGGTAAAACGCAGATACCTGTTTTTGCCGGCGCACCGGGTCCGCTGGTGCGCGAACAGGTTTACGGCAAATATGCGCATATCGGCGCATTCAAAGATGAACTGGTGCCGGACGCTGAACTCCAACCGCAGGCCGAACACGCCGTTGATTTTCTGGTGCGCACCTTACGTCAGGCCGCGCAAGATAACAGCCCGATCACGGTGTGCGTCATCGGTCCGATGACCAATATCGCGCTGGCGCTGGGGATGCACCCCGACGTCGCGCGCGGCATTAAACGCATCGTCACCATGAGCTGCGCGTTTACCGCGCTCGGGCATCGTGTGCCGTGGGCAGAGTTTAACGTATATGCCGATCCGCACGCCGCCGAAAAAGTGTTTAACAGCGGCGTTCCGCTCGTCATCATGCCACTGGATATGACCTTCCAGGCGCTGATCAGCAAAGATGATATTGAGGCGTTAAGACAGGACGGCGGACTGCCGGGCGAGTCGGTAGCGGCTTTACTTAATGCGTTTGACCGCAGTGACCTCAACCGGTTTGGCCGCGAAGGCGGGCCGGTGCATGATGCCACCACCATCGCGTGGCTGCTGCAACCTGGTCTGTTTGAAGGTCAGTCTGCACACGTGGGCGTCGAAATCTCCGGTAAAACCGCCGGTTATACTTACGCGGATTTCTGGAACAAACTGTCGACCCCGCCTAATGCCACGGTCATGCAGAAAGTGGATGAATACGGCTTCTTTAGCCTGCTGCGTCGTGTTTTCTCGCGATACGGCAGCCGTGATGGCGATGCACAGGCATGAGCCGTTATCTGCTCGGACGTTTCGGACAAACATTGCTGACGCTGCTGGTGATGTCGTTACTGGTTTTTGGCGGCGTGTATCTGGTTGGCAATCCGGTTGACCTGCTGTTAAGCACTACCGCGACGCCTGCTGAACGCCTGAGCGTGATCCAGTCATTTGGTCTCGATAAACCGGTGTGGGAGCAATATGGCCTGTTTCTGGTCAATGCCCTGCATGGTGACATGGGCAACTCCTTTATCTACAACCAGCCAGCGCTGCACCTGATTTTTCAGCGTATGCCCGCTACGCTCGAACTGGCGCTGGTCGCGTTCGTACTGGCGCTGGTGATTGGTATTCCGCTCGGCGTGTATGCCGGTCTGCGCCCTGACGGCTGGTTATCGAAGTCGATCATGACCGTCTCAATTTTAGGTTTCAGCCTGCCGACGTTCTGGATTGGTCTGATGATGATCATGCTGTTCAGCGTCAAACTCGGCGTGCTTCCGGCCTCCGGACGGGGTGCTACCGTGGACGTTTTCGGCGTGCCGGTCAGCCTGTTTACCGCCGACGGCCTCGCGCATCTCATCCTCCCCGCGTTCAATCTGGCGTTGTTTAAAATCTCGCTGATCATCCGTCTGACGCGCGCCGGTGTGCTCGAATGCCTGCAACAGGATTTCATCCGTTTTGCCCGCGCCAAAGGGCTTTCGGAAAGCCGCATCGTGCTGGTTCACGTCCTGAAAAATACCCTGATCCCGCTGATTACCGTCATCGGTCTTGAGCTGGGTTCGCTGATTGCTTTCGCTGTAGTCACCGAAACCATTTACGCGTGGCCGGGCATGGGCAAGCTGATTATTGATTCCATCGCCGTGCTGGATCGCCCGGTGATCCTGGCGTACCTGATGATAACGGTCGTGATGTTCAGCCTGATTAACCTGCTGGTGGATGTGCTGTATGTGCTGGTGGATCCGCGTGTCAGGCTGGGAGGCGAAAACTGATGGCTTCTGATTCCGTTCACTCGCGCAGCACTGTACAGGGCAAACCACATTCGGCGTTTTACCACACCGTGCGTGCGCTGCTGCGCAATAAATTCTCTCTGTGCGGGCTGATCATTCTAGGTATCGCCATTCTGTTCTCCGTGCTGGCGCCGTGGATTTCCCCGCAAAATCCGTACGATTTATCGCAGCTCGATATCATGGATGGTCGCCTGAAGCCGGGCACCGCCAGCCTGAGTGGCATGATTTACTGGCTGGGCACCGACGATCAGGGGCGCGATTTACTCAGCGCGATTTTGTATGGCACGCGCACCAGCCTTCTGGTCGGGGTTTCCAGCGCGGTGATTGCGCTGACCATTGGCGCGGCTCTGGGGCTTATCAGCGCCTACGTGGGTGGCAAAACAGATGCGCTGATCATGCGCATTGTTGATATCCAGCTGAGCTTTCCGCCGATTCTGATCGCGCTGATTTTACTGGCGGTGCTCGGGCAGGGCGTCGATAAAATTATTCTGGCGCTGGTAGTCACGCAATGGGCGTATTACGCACGCACCATTCGTGGCTCGGCGCTGCTCGAACGCCGCCGCAGTTATGTGGATGCCGCCCGCAGCATGGCACTGTCTAATCCGCGTATTCTGTTCCGTCATATTTTGCCCAACTGCCTGCCGCCGCTGATTGTGGTGGCGACCATGCGCATTGCTTACGCCATCATGCTTGAAGCCACTCTGTCGTTTCTCGGCATCGGTCTGCCGGTCACCGAACCCTCGCTTGGTCTGCTGATCGCTAACGGTTTTGATTATCTGATGTCCGGCGATTACTGGATAAGCTTCTTCCCCGGCGTCACGCTGCTGGTGCTGATCGTCGCCATCAATTTAGTCGGTGACGCCCTGCGCGACATCCTCAACCCGCGTAATAAGGATTGATGATGCACAACCCGGTTTTACAGGTCGATAAGCTGAATACCGCGTTTTCCGTGGACGGCGAATGGCTGAATGTGGTGCGGGATCTGTCCTTCTCGATTGGCCCGAAGGAAACGCTGGCGTTGGTGGGTGAGTCCGGTTCCGGCAAAAGTGTGACGGCGATGTCCGTGATGCGTTTGCTGGATGAAAAGCAGACCCGCTATTCAGGCCGCATCCGGTTTGACGGCCAGGAATTACTCAGCCTGAACCGTGCGCAGATGCAAAGCATTCGCGGCAACCGCATCGGCATGATTTTTCAGGAGCCAATGACCAGCCTGAATCCGGTGCTGAAAATCGGCGTACAAATTACCGAAGTGCTCAAACGTCATCGCGGCATGGACGATAAAACCGCCCGCGCCGAAGCGGTGCATCTGCTGGAAAAAGTGCGTATTCCGGCGGCCGCCTCACGACTCAATGAATATCCGTTGAGCTTTTCCGGCGGCATGCGTCAGCGCGTGGTGATTGCCATCGCGCTGGCCTGTAACCCGCGTTTGCTGATCGCAGACGAGCCGACGACCGCGCTGGATGTGACCATTCAGGCGCAAATTCTGGGACTGATTAAATCGTTGCAGGAAGAAGAGGGCATGTCGGTTCTGTTCATTACGCACGATATGGGCGTGGTGGCGGAAGTGGCGGATCGCACCCTGGTCATGCACCGTGGCGAAGCGGTGGAGCAGGCCACCACGCGGGAAATCTTCCATCGTCCCCGACACCCTTATACGCGGGCGCTGCTTTCAGCCGTGCCGCGACTCGGCGCAATGAACGGCGTGGCGTTGCCGAAACGCTTCCCGCTCACCGACATGCAAACCGGCGAACCGCAGCCGGTGGCGGAGTCTGTTGATACGCTGCGCGCAGGGCTGCCGGTGCTGGACGTTAAAAATCTGGTGACACGTTTTGATGTGAAATCCGGCCTGCTGCGCCGTGTTTCTGCCCGCGTGCATGCGGTCGAAGACCTGTCGTTCAGCCTGCAACCGGGCGAAACGCTGTCGCTGGTAGGCGAATCCGGCTGCGGAAAATCCACCACCGGACGCACGATTTTACGCCTGACCGAAGCGACTTCCGGCGAGGTGCTGATTGCCGGGCAGGATATCCGCCGTGCAGACAGTGCGCGGCTGGCGGAAATCCGCACCCAGGCGCAGATGATTTTTCAGGATCCGTACGAAAGCCTGAACCCGAGAATGCGCATCGGTCAGGCGATTGCCGAACCGATGATAAGCCTCGGACTGCACAATGCCGAAAGCGCGAAGCGCCGCGTGGCGCAACTGCTGAAACAGGTGGGATTGCAAAGCAATATGGCGACGCGATTCCCGCATCAGTTCTCCGGCGGACAGCGCCAGCGCATCTGTATTGCCCGCGCGCTGGCGCTGGAGCCGAAAATGATCATCGCCGACGAAGCGGTTTCAGCGCTGGATGTGTCGGTAAAAGCGCAGGTGATCAATCTGATGCTCGATCTCCAGCAGGAGCTTGGCCTCGCGTATCTGTTCATTTCGCACGATATGGCCGTTGTTGAGCGCATCAGCCACCGTGTGGCGGTGATGTATCTGGGCGAAATTGTGGAAATCGGTTCGCGTGCCGATATCTTCGAAAACCCGCAACACGCGTATACCCGCAAACTGCTGGCCGCTGTGCCGGTGCCCGATCCGGATGTACACCGTAAACGTACTGTCATTCCCGAAGAACTCGCCAGCCCGCTGCGCGCGGCCGCTTATGAGCCGCCAGCGCGTCATTACCGTGAAGTCAGCGCTGGGCATTTCGTGCAATTATGATTGCGATTTATCCAGCTGCCGCCAGCGTCTCAACCACGAATGCCGGACCGGATGTACCAGCGCGTGCAATGCCCGTGCGTAATCGAGCATCAGCCCCGGTGTCCAGGCCATCGTCGTCGCGCGTTTTCGCAGCTGGGCAGCAATCCACAATTCAGGCATAAAAAATAATTTCAGGAAACGCAGCCAGCCTCCGTGTCGGGAAATAACGCCCTCAAGCGCGGCTTCGAGGCCGCAGGCCACGCTGCTGGAGCAGTTGCGCCAGGTCAGGTTGTAAATCACCAGCTGGCGATAACTGTCCCAGAACCGCTGCAACGCCTGCGCATTAAAATCACTGAACACAATTTTACGGTCTGATTCACACCAGCCTGCGGCTTCGCTGGTATAGCTCTTCTGATAAAGCCCCGGCACGTTGTTTTCCTGAATAGCTTTCAGGGTGTTGAAAAACTCGGCAGGTGAACGTTCAATATCGACCGCCGGATAAAGGCTGATGTAAAGCGAGGGTGGCATTTCCAGCGCGGCATGACCGGTAGAAATTACCCCATGCACGTCGACGGCGGCGATATAACGGTTAAACACCGGGCGTGGCACCGGCGAGTTCGCCGCCGAACCTTCCGGCGTCCAGATATGCACAATGAGCAAACCTTCACAGGCGTCAGTGACTGCTGCCGGCGGGCTAACGGGGATCAGGCCGGGCGGCGCCATCATGGCGGAGAGCGTGATGCCATCCCGCATTTTAAAGGCGCGAAAGGCCAGCGGAATGCACTGGATCCCACCGAGGATCATGATCATGCCGACAAACTGCGAAATGGTGCCGTGGTGATGAGTGGGATAGGGAAGAAACAGAAACAGGGCAAAAATCAGCTGCGCAACGCCGCTGAAAAAAACCTGACGCCAGCGGTCATATCGCACCACCCAGGCCGACGCCATGACGAAAAGACCGGTGATGAAAAACGCAAAACCAAACAAAATGGCCAGCAGCAGATTACTGCTCTCACGTCCTGAAAGGATCAGCACGGCGATAAAGCAAAATATGCCGCCCTTAAAATAGAACACTGACTTCTTCGCCCCGGCCGCTCCCCCGGCCAGAAAAAGCGTTACCAGACTTTCTGCCAGCAGGATCAGGCCGAAAACATGAAAAGGGAAGTAGCGCATTCCTTCCAGACCATCCATAAAAACAGTTACGCCAAGCCCGCCCCATAACAGACCGATAATGACCAGAACCGGCGCGGATTTACGCACAAAATTGGCACCCATCAATAACAGTGCAAGTTGCAGCATGGTTTACGCCTCCCTGACCGTACGGGTGAATGGCCGGTTGGGCAATTCTTCTGACCAGGAGCCAATGATGACCACACCTTCCGGTTGCGGCAGCCCGGTCAGCTTCGTTTCCTGAAGCTGTATTTTGGTTGCCGGTGAGAGCTGAAGCAGGAAAGAGAAGGTGTCTGTAACGTTGCCGCCGCAGCTGATCGTATTCCAGCGGTCGCGCATCCTTTTTTGATCTTCAGGAGAAAGCAGCGCCAGCAGCTGATCCACATGATGGATCTTCAGAAGATGCTGCGTCAGCGATGTGGCTGAAGTCTGGTCCCAGGTCAGACGGCCGCTTTGCGGGATCAGATAATAAGAGGACACCATGCCCGGCACATTCCGCTTAAGCACATACACAAAATTCAGCAGCAGGGCCGTGCCTGAAAGATAGCATTGCGCCAGTAACAGAGGTTCTCCCGACCGTAAGCCCGGAATAAACAGCGGACCAAGACGGTGCCAGGAGCAATAAATAACAATCACACAAAAGGTGAGAAAGGAGAGCGCGCCGGGCCGGTTACCACTGACAACCGGGATGGCAATCATAATCATGACCGGAATGCAGGCCAGGCTAAAATGCAGCGCTTCGCTGCGGGCATCACCAAAGGGCTGACTGAAAACCCAGGCCGCGCTGATACATAACACCACCCATAAGCCACCACCGGTCAGGATTTTGCGCAGAGCAAAGGGCTCCGGCTTCCAGAATAAACCCATGATGATAGTCGTCAGCAAAATGGTGCCTACAACATTAGCTGACCACCAGATCCACAGCGTCTGAACAAAATTGATATTGTGACGAAACAGCACCCATCCCGCGCCAGCTGCTGCAGCGACTGCGCTGATTACCACCGTGGCAGCCAGCCAGATCAGCACGTTGACCTGCATGTCATGCGGGCGTCTGAAGCGCCGCACAACCCAGGCGATGGCGAAATCATTTCCGAGTGAAATCACCGAATGCACCAGCGAAGTCTCCAGCGAGTGCCGCATCGTGACATCCAGCAACGTACGCACGAAAAAAAGCCCCAAAAACAGCGGAGGCCAGAAGCGGCGGGGTGTCAGCAGAAACGCGGCGACCGCAAGTCCGGCAGGAAACCACACAAACGAAACCCGGCTCGCTGGGTCATCCAGAAACAAGGAGATGTACCCGAGGGAAAAATAGAGCAGGCACCAAACCAGCAGCTGTAGAAAGAATTTAGCAGGAGACACAGTGACCTCGGGAAAGATTCCACGCGTTGAGTCGTAGCTAAAGCGTAGAACAAATGGATCCTGCTGAGAGGATTTTAGAATACCGGGATCCTGTTACACGCATTAGTTACAACATACTTATATGTGGAGGAATTTTCTGATCGAGTTATCTGTATGTGCCTTTTTCGTTTGAGCCTCCGCGCGCCTCTGCAGGCCGCATCGCAGGCGGGGACTGGCTTATCTGCGTAACGGATAAGAAATACCCTAACAGTCATTATGAAAATGCCTTGACCCTGTGATAGTGATCACGTTTATTACGATGATTCTACCGTTTTGAAATAATTCACCTTGCTATATATAAGGAAAAAATAATGACTGAGTGCTCATCGCTGGACACCCGGCCAGAAACCTCTGCTTTCCGCCGCTGGCTGGCGGTCTTCTCACTGGCGTGCGGCACGTTCGCGCTGGTTAACACGGAATTTCTGCCGATCGGATTACTTTCACCTATCGCGCAATCTCTGGGTGTGACTGAAGGTCATGCCGGACTGGCGGTGATGCTGCCCGGTTTGGTGGCGGCGATTTCTGCGCCGCTGATCATGCTGTTTGCCCGCAAAATGGACCGTCGCAACCTGCTGTTGCTGCTTTCCGCGACGGTCATTGTGGCTAACGGTATTGCCGTGATGGCGCAGTCGTTCAACATTTTGCTGATCGGACGCATTATTCTGGGCATCGGCGTGGGCGGCTTCTGGTCGTTTGCTATTCCCTCCGGCCGGCGGCTGGTGTCGGAAGAGCAGGGCGCACGGGCGATTTCGCTGATCACCGCAGGCGTGGCGGTCGGTACAGTTGCAGGTGTTCCGGCGGGTGCGTTTATCGGCGATCTGTTTGGCTGGCGTATGGCATTTACCCTGAACGCCGTGCTGGCGCTGGTATTCTTCGTATTGCAATGGCTGGCGCTGCCGTCGTTGCCCGCGCAGCAATCTATCGGCCTGCGTGCCATGCTGGGCGTCACCAAAGTGGCGGGGATCCGTTACGCGCTGATCATCGGCGTCTTCATGGCGGGTGGTCATTTTGCTGCCTATACCTACCTCGAACCCTGGCTGCGGTTCAATCTGCATCTTTCCGCCAGCGATATCTCGTTGTTGCTGATGGGCTACGGTGTTGCTGGTCTGGTGGGTACGCTGACGACTGAAATCAGTGTTCGCGAGTTTGGCGTCAGGAGAGCGTTTATGCTCAATATGCTGCTGCTCAGTGTTTCCGTGCTGGCGCTTTCGCTGTTCCAGGTGCCGCTGGCGCTGGCCTGTGCGCTGGTCATCCTGTGGGGACTCGCGTTTGGCGCGCTGCCGGTGTGTCTGAATATCTGGACGTATCAGGCGTCGCCTGCGCTTTTCGAAACCGGTTCGGCGCTGCTGGTGTGTGTCTTCCAGACTTCACTGGCGCTGGGCGCGTTGTTTGGCGGGATCCTCGCAGACAATTCGGGCGTGAGCAGCGCCTTCCTGCTTGGCGGTGTGCTGACATTGCTGGCGGGTATTACGATTTTTCTCTCCCGTCCGCAGCCAGTAAGGCTGCAGGGTGCTTCAGAATGACCGGATAACGATCAGGAAATCTTTCCACATTTGAAATTTCTGCCTTTCCAAAGCCCGCATATTGCGGGCTTTGTTTTTTTCTGGCGGGTTTGCATTAGGTTATTTCTTTTTCGTATTTGCCGAGCGTGAAGCGATTTGAAACACTGTCGGCTTAACAGTCTGTTTCAACTTGAAAATTTATTCACGGAAAGAGTAAACCTTTATGCGCACAATATTAAAACTATCAGTTCTGGCTTTATCTCTGGCGGGTGCCCTGGTGCTGACTGCCTGTGATCAGAAATCCAATGAGAATCACATCAAGGTCGGGATCAGTGCCGGTATCGATCAGCAGATGTGGGAAACCATCAAAAAAACCGCCAAAGACAAATACAATCTGGATGTCGAAGTGGTGACGTTCAACGATTTTGTGTTGCCGAACTCCGCGCTGAGCAGCGGCGATATCGACGTCAACTCCTTCCAGCATCGTCCTTATCTGGATAAACAAATTAAAGAGCGTGGCTATAAGCTGGCAGAAGTGGGTAAAACCTTCGTGTATCCGATTGCCGGTTACTCGCGAAAAATAAAATCCATCGACCAGTTGAGTGATAACGCGCAGGTGGCAGTGCCAAACGATCCAACTAACCTGGGCCGCTCATTGTTACTGCTGCAAAAAGTCGGACTGATTAAACTGAAAGAGGGCGTTGGTTTGCTGCCGACGTCGCTGGATATTATCGAAAATCCAAAACACCTGAAGATTGTTGAGATCGAAGCGCCTCAGCTCACCCGCGCGATTGACGATGACAAGATCGAGCTGGCGATCATCAATACCACCTATTCAGGCCAGGTCGGACTGACGCCGGGTAAAAACGGGCTCTTTGTGGAAGACAAAGATTCACCTTACGTGAATATCATTGTGGCGCGTGAAGATAACAAAGACAGTCAGGCGGTGAAGGAACTGGTGGAGGCCTATCAGACTGACGCCACTATCAAAGCGGCAGATGCTATTTATCACGGCGATGCGGTGAAAGGCTGGTAAGAGCGGTCAGGCAAGGCGGAAATCATTGAATCCTGAGATTGTGAAATCTCAGGATTATAATACTTGTTTCAGGCTCAAAATCAGCAAACGCCGAAATCGCCTTCTTCGTGATACAGGCTCACGGTATCCGCTTTCACTTCAATTTCCGTTGCGCCGAAGTCGTCCTGACGCGTACACCACAGGGTGTCGCCTTCAACACGCTGCACGACCAGTTTCGGGCCGCCGGTTTTGGACTGAACGATATCTTGGGGTTTAAACATATTTTTTCCTCTGTTTTCAATGATGTTGTAATGATGGAAAAATGTGTCCGCAGGCCGCATAGCCGCGCCATCCTCGCGAAACACGGATCTGAAGCTATACTTAAAAGTAATGTAATACAAACAGGAGGAAAACATGACCATTCATAAGAAAGGGCAGGCGCATTGGGAAGGTGACATTAAACACGGTAAAGGTCACATCTCTTCTGAGAGCGGCGCGCTGAAGGACCAGCCTTATGGTTTCAACACCCGTTTTGAAGGAAAACCCGGCACCAACCCGGAAGAATTAATAGCAGCAGCGCATTCTGCCTGCTTCTCGATGGCACTTTCGCTGATGCTTGGCGAAGCAGGGCACACGCCTGAAAGTATCGATACCGTCGCAGACGTTTCACTGGATAAAGTGGATGGCGGCTTTGCGATCACTAAAATCGCGCTCGACAGCAAAGTGAAATTGCCGGGTATCGATAAAGACAAATTCGACGAAATCATCAAAAAAGCCAAAGCCGGTTGCCCGGTATCTAAGGTACTGAACGCGGAAATCACGCTGACGTATCAGCTAGAAAATTGATGAAAGACTGAAGTTTTGAATCTGAAAGCCACGCGAAGTTTGCGTGGCTTTTCTGTTGTTAGCCCATGATCAACTTTTTAAACAACAGTTCCTGAACATTTTGCCGCTGCGAAAGAAGCACGTACACGGAGATAAGGTTTGCCGATTCATCATAGGTATAAATGATACGGTAACCATTCAATGTATTACATTCGCGAAATTTGATGATACCCAGCGCGGCGAGATCGGGTGCAACCGGGCAGGATAAAGGAAAAACTTTCACTTTTGCTTCAAACTCATCCAACACTGCGTTGATGATTTTTAGCGCATCGTTTCCCTGTGAGGTCTGGAACGACGCAATTTCATCAATAGACAACTTTACAGTTTGCAGGTACTCAATCGTGATTTTACTTTTCGTTGCAGACATAAATTGATCCCAATAATCAGCAGATCAGATGAGAGATTCATCTGGCAAGATCTGCTAACAACTGTTCTCTCGTGAATGTCCGGCCTTCTGCTTTATCATTTTCTGCCAGTGTAAGCAGCTTGAGTAAAGCAATGGTTTCATCCCTTTTTTGTCTGTCTTCAAAGGATTCAATCACGTAAGCCGGTTCACCATTCTGAGTGACCAGTATCGGTTGTGATAAATCAAGTACAGCAGCATGCTTCTTTACGAAGCTGATAGTCTGTATTTGCATGTTTAATTTCTCCGCCAAGTTTCTCAGTCTAAATATAGTTCTTTTAAAGACTGCTTGCAAAGTAAGTTTCCCATTCTCCGGTATGCCTCGCAAAACGCCTGTCCCCGGTTTGACAAAAATCCGCCCTCTGCCATTACTTGATCATTCCCAAAAACCGAATGCTGCCGCACAGGATTCGGTTTTTTAATGCGATGAGAGAGCCGTTATGCTGACCCTGCGCCAGATCCGCCATTTTATTGCCGTTGCTGAAACCGGATCGATATCCGCTGCTGCACAGGCCTCTTTTGTTTCGCAGTCCTCGCTGACACAGGCGATCCAACAACTTGAGACGGAAACCGAGGCGCGTCTGTTTGACCGCCACGCCAAAGGGATGACGCTGACCCATCAGGGGCATCAGTTTTTACGCCAGTCATATCTCATTCTCGCCACCGTTGATAACGCCAAACGCAGCCTGCAAATGGGGACCGAAAATGTTACCGGTCAGCTGACGCTGGGCGTGACCAGTCTGGTGGCCGGATACTTTCTGGTGGATTTACTCAAGCAATTCAACGCCTATTACCCGAATGTCGAAGTGAAAGTGGTGGAGGATGAACGCCAGTACATCGAGCATCTGCTGGTCAGCGGCGAGATCGACATCGGTGTGCTAATCCTCTCAAATCTGGAAGATCGTGACGCGCTGCAAACCGAGGTGCTGACGCATTCTTCGTACCGTCTGTGGCTGCCGCCGCTGCATCCTTTGCTGGAGCGTGAAAGTATTTCGCTCGCCGATATCGCGAATGAACCGCTGATCCAGCTCAACGTGGATGAGATGGAAAAACATGCGCAGCGGCTGTGGGCGCGTGCCGGGCTGAAGCCCAACATTGCGATGAAAACCGCGTCAACCGAGGCGGTGCGCAGTCTGGTGGCTGCCGGGCTGGGCGTATCAGTACAGCCAGACATGGCTTACCGCGCCTGGTCGCTGGAAGGAAATATGATTGAAGCCAGCAAGCTCGAGGATTCTATCGAACCGCTGGACATCGGGCTGGCATGGCGTCGCGGCAGCGCGCGGCCCGAACTGGTGACGCCGTTTCTGACGATTGCCCGCGAAAACAGTGCCAAGAGAAAACCGTCTTAACCGGAGCATTCGTTTTTTCCGAACGCTGCCTTCAGTAATTGCTATTTGTTGCCCTCAGAGAAATTACCTAATGTGAATTAGCAGTTTTGTTACCAGCTAATAACATTTTTGTTAATTCACCATGACTGACTTCTCTGAGGGGCAGTACGATGTCGGATGCAGAATTTGTTGCCAGTTTCTCTGATAAACACGCGATCAACGGCGACCTTCTGCATGGCGATGGCGCAACGCAGAGTATTTTTAATCCCGCCACCGGCGAGGTGATTGCAGAAGTGGCCGAAACGTCACTGGCGCAGGTGAATATGGCGGTGAATGCCGCCAGTCAGGCGTTTACCCGCTGGTCACGCACCACACCCGCCGAACGCGCCACTATCCTGTTGCGGATTGCCGATGCTATCGAAAAGCAGGCGCCGCAGCTGGCGCGTCTCGAAGCTTTGAACTGCGGCAAACCGCTGCATCAGGCGTTGAATGACGATCTGCCAGCCGCCGTGGATGTGTTCCGGTTTTTCGCCGGAGCTGTCCGGTGTCAGCAGGGGCAGTTGTCCGGTGAATATCTGCCCGGTCATACCTCGATGGTGCGCCGCGATCCGCTTGGTGTCGTCGCCTCGATTGCGCCGTGGAATTATCCGCTGATGATGTCGGCGTGGAAAATCGCACCGGCGCTGGCCGCCGGCAACACCGTGGTTTTCAAACCTTCCGAACATACTCCCCTGACCATTCTTGCCTTACTGCCTGCCTTGCAGGACATTCTGCCGCCGGGCGTTCTCAACGTGATCACCGGCAGCGGAGAGGGGGTCGGTAACGCACTGGTCAGCCATTCTCACGTTCGTCTGATTTCCCTGACCGGCGATATCGTCACCGGACAGCGGATTTTGCAGGCCGCAGTTAAAACCGTAAAACGCACTCATCTTGAGCTGGGCGGTAAAGCGCCGGTAATTGTGTGTAATGACGCGGATATTGACGATGTGGTCCACGCCGTCAGCACCTGGGGCTACTACAACGCGGGACAGGATTGCACCTCCGCCTGCCGCGTATATGCGCAAGCTGGGATCTATGAACGTCTGGTGGAAAAACTGGGCGAAGCGGTTGCTCAGTTGCCGTTCGCCAAAAAGAATGACAGCGAAAACTTTATGGGACCGCTGATAAGCAGCCGACAGCGCGACCGCGTCTCCAGCTTTGTCGAGCGGGCGCTGAGTCAGCCGCATATCGAACGCATTACCGGCGCGGCATCCCATTCGGGTTCCGGTTTTTATTACCAGCCGACGCTGCTGGCGGGCTGCCTGCAAACTGATGAAATCGTCCAGCGCGAAGTGTTCGGGCCGGTGGTCAGCGTGACGCGTTTTGACTCGCTGGAACAGGTCGTCAGCTGGGCCAACGAATCTGAATACGGACTGGCTTCCTCAGTCTGGACACAAAATATCGACCTCGCCATGCAGATATCCTCGCATCTGCAATATGGCACCACGTGGATTAACACCCACTTTTCCCTGGTCAGTGAAATGCCGCACGGCGGACTCAAACGCTCCGGCTACGGCAACGATCTTTCCAGTTATTCCTTACAGGACTACAGCGTAGTCAGACACATCATGGCGAAGTTTAAACCTCAATTCTAAAAACAACATTTACGACGACAGGACAGGAGTAAGCGATGAATAAGAACAAAGGTGTTTACGCTTTATCTGCTATTTGTTTGGGCCTGCTGAGTTTTTTTAATAGCGCGCTGGCCGCAGACGCACCCACCAGTCTTGGCAAAGGCGAAGGCCAGTTAAATATTGTCGCGTGGCCGGGGTATATCGAGCGCGGCGAGAGCGACAAAAATTACGACTGGGTAACGCAGTTTGAGAAGCAAACCAGCTGCAAGGTGAATGTAAAAACCGCAGCGACGTCCGATGAAATGGTCAGCCTGATGGCGAAAGGCGGCTATGACCTGGTGACGGCGTCCGGCGATGCTTCGCTGCGTCTGATTTACGGTAAACGTGTGCAGCCTATTAATCCTGCGCTGATCCCTAACTGGAAAAACGTCGACCCGCGCCTGACCAAAGGCGCATGGTTTAACGTCGGCGGAAAAGTGTACGGCACGCCCTATCAGTGGGGTCCTAACCTGCTGATGTACAACACTAAAACGTTCCCGACGCCGCCGGACAGCTGGGCGGTGATTTTTGTGCCGCAAAATCTGCCGGATGGTAAACCGAATCAGGGACGCGTTCAGGCGTATGACGGTCCTATCGCCATTGCCGATGCCGCGCTGTACCTGAAAACCACGCAGCCGGATCTCAAAATCGAAGACCCGTATCAGCTCAACGACACCCAGTATCAGGCGGTGCTGAAACTGCTGCGCGCCCAGCATCCGCTGATCCACCGTTACTGGCACGACGCCTCCGTGCAGATGAGCGATTTTAAAAACGAAGGCGTGGTCGCCAGTTCCTCATGGCCGTATCAGGCCAACTCACTAAAAGGCGAGAAACAGCCGATTGCTACTGTATTCCCGAAAGAAGGCGTCACCGGCTGGGCGGATACCACCATGTTAGCGGCGGATTCCGAACACCCGAACTGCGCTTATCAGTGGATGAACTGGTCGCTTGAACCGAAAGTGCAGGGCGACGTCGCCGCCTGGTTTGGTTCCGTACCCGCGGTACCGGCGGGATGTAAAGCCAGCCCGTTGTTAGGCGCAGAAGGCTGTCAGACCAACGGCTTCGATAAATTTACATCGATTTCATTCTGGAAAACGCCACAGTCGGAAGGCGGTAAGTTCGTTCCATACAGCAAATGGACTCAAGACTATATCGCTATCATGGGCGGTCGTTAATACGCGGCATCCTTTGCGCTGTCTCTGCGTTGGCTGCACTCTCTCACCCGAATCACTGACCTGTGTCAGCTCATCGGGATTCGTGAGTTTGCCGCCTTGATACAACACAAATGATTTTGCGTATTCCAGTGGAATTGGTTTTTTCAAAAATGAAACCCCGGGAGCTGACTATGCCCGCCGTACAATTTATCAATGTTTCCCGAATATTCGGGGAAACCAAAGCCGTCGATAATGTGTCGATTGATATTCAGGACGGCGAATTCTTTTCCATGCTCGGGCCTTCGGGCTCGGGTAAAACCACCTGCCTGCGCCTGATTGCCGGGTTTGAAACGCTGTCATCCGGTTCCATCCGCATTCATGGAAAAGAGGCCACAAAACTCGCGCCGTATGAGCGGGATGTGAATACCGTCTTTCAGGATTACGCGCTGTTTCCGCACATGACCGTGCTGGAGAACGTTGCGTATGGCCTGATGGTGAAAGGCGTGGGCAAAAAAGAACGCAATATCCGTGCGATGGAAGCGCTGGAACGGGTGGCGCTAGGTTTTACCGCTGCGCGCAAGCCCGCGTTTTTATCCGGTGGTCAGCGTCAGCGCGTGGCTCTGGCGCGGGCGCTGGTAAATCAGCCCAGCGTTCTGCTGCTCGATGAACCGCTCGGCGCGCTCGATCTGAAACTGCGAGAGCAAATGCAGGGCGAGCTGAAAAAACTGCAACGCGAACTGGGCATAACCTTCATTTTCGTCACGCATGACCAGAGTGAAGCCTTGTCGATGTCGGATCGCGTGGCGGTGTTTAACAACGGGCGCATCGAGCAGGTGGATTCACCGCGCGAGCTGTATCTCAATCCGCGCACGGCGTTTGTCGCGCAGTTTGTCGGTACCGCCAATGTGCTTAATTCTGATCTCTCCCTCAGGCTCACCGGCCTTGCCGGCAGCCGTTCGATTCGTCCGGAACATATCCGCCTGACGCCGCAACCGCAAACCGACAGCAATATTGTGCAGGTCAGCGCCATCCTGAAAGATATCCATTTTCAGGGTGCAGCCACGCGCTACGAACTGGCGCTGGCTGGCGGCGAGCGGCTGTTTGTCAGCGAACCGAATAATCTGGCGGCCAGCCTGCAAACCCGCTTCCAGACCGGGCAACCGGTGGTGGCGTGCTGGAACCGGGACGCCATGGTGGCGCTGCTTGAGGGTTAAACGATGGATATCAGTATGACTCCTTACGAGAAGCGGGCGCGGCGTGGCCGGGCGCTGATCACCTTTCTGCATCATCGCCCCGGTTTTTATCTGGCGCTGCTGCTGGTTCCGCCGTTGTTGTGGTTCGGTGCCATCTATCTAGGGTCGCTGTTTGCGCTGCTATGGCAGGGTTTGTATACCTTCGACGATTTCACCATGACGGTGTCTTCGACGCTGACCACCGCCAACTTGCGCGCGCTGTTCGATCCGGTGAACGCTGACATCATTATCCGCACGGTGAGCATGGCGCTGCTGGTGTCGTTTTTCAGCGCGGTGCTGGCGTTTCCGATTGCCTATTACATGGCGCGCTACATTACGGGCAAGAAAAAAGCCTTCTTCTATGTCGCGATCATGCTGCCGATGTGGGCGAGTTACATCGTCAAAGCCTATGCGTGGACGCTGCTGCTTTCCAAAGGCGGCGTGCTGCAATGGTTCCTCGAACATCTCGGGCTGGAACCGCTGCTGACCGGGATGCTGAGTTTGCCGGGTATCGGCGGCAATACGCTGTCAACGTCGGGGATAGGTCGCTTCTGGGTGTTCGTCTACATCTGGCTGCCGTTTATGATTTTGCCGATTCAGGCGGCGCTGGAACGTCTGCCGCCGTCGCTTATTCAGGCATCCGAAGATTTGGGCGCGAAACCCTGGCAAACGTTGCGCTATGTCATCTTCCCGCTGGCGGTGCCGGGCATTGCGGCCGGTTCGATTTTCACCTTCTCCCTGACGCTGGGCGATTACATCATCCCGCAGCTGGTGGGACCGCCGGGGTATTACATCGGCAATATGGTGTATTCCCAGCAGGGGTCGATTGGCAACATGCCGATGGCGGCGGCGTTCACGCTGGTGCCGATCGTGCTGATTGCTGTTTATCTGTCGATGGTTAAACGACTGGGAGCTTTCGATGCACTCTAAACGCGCACCCTGGTTACTCAAACTGTCCGCGTGGGGCGGGCTGGTATTCCTGCATTTCCCGCTGCTGATCATCGCGGTATACGCCTTTAACACCGAAGACGCGGCATTCAGTTTTCCGCCGAAAGGCTTCACGCTGCACTGGTTTGCAGTGGCTGCCGGGCGGCATGACATCCTCGACGCTGTCTGGCTCTCGGTGCAAATCGCCTGTTACGCCACGGTGATTGCCATGGTGCTGGGCACGCTGGCGGCTGCGGCGCTGTACCGGCGCAATTTCTGCGGCAAAAACAGCATCACCTTGCTGTTCATGCTGCCGATTGCCCTGCCGGGGATTATCACCGGGCTGGCACTGCTCAATGCCTTTCATGCCGCGCAGATCGAGCCGGGTATGCTGACCATCGTTATCGGTCACGCCACGTTCTGCATGGTAATTGTTTACAACAACGTCATTGCCCGTTTCCGCCGCATCACCCACAGCCTGATTGAGGCATCGATGGACTTAGGCGCCGACGGCTGGCAGACCTTCCGCTACATCATTTTACCCAACCTGAGCACCGCGCTGCTGGCGGGCGGAATGCTGGCCTTTGCGCTGTCTTTCGACGAAATCATCGTCACTACCTTCACCGCCGGACACGAGCGCACGCTGCCTATCTGGCTGCTCAATCAGCTGGGACGTCCGCGTGAAGTGCCGGTCACCAACGTGGTAGCGCTGTGTCTGATGGTACTGACCATGATCCCGATCCTGGGCGCGTGGTATCTGACAAGAAACGGGTCTGATGTGGCCGGTGACGGCAAATAATAAGGAAACACTAATGCAAACGAACATGCTGATTAATGGTGAGCTGGTTGCCGGAGAAGGAACGTCGTTGCCGGTTTACAACCCGCATAACGGGCAGGAAATAGTGCGACTTGCGCAGGCCAGCGAGCAGCAGACCAAACAGGCTGTCGATCTGGCGCACAAAGCTTTTACCGACTGGGGGCAGACCACGCCGAAAACCCGTTCTGAGTTGTTACTGGCGCTGGCCGAGCGCATTGAACGCAATGCTGAAGCCCTCGCAAAACTCGAATCGCTGAACTGCGGTAAACCTTTTCATCTGGCGCTGGGCGATGAAATTCCGGCGGTGGCCGATGTATTTCGTTACTTTGCCGGTGCCAGCCGTTGCCTGAACGGACTGGCCAGCGGCGAGTATCTGACCGGACATACCTCCATGATCCGCCGTGATCCGCTGGGGGTGATTGCCTCTATCGCACCGTGGAATTATCCCCTGATGATGGCCGCGTGGAAAATTGCGCCGGCGCTGGCGGCGGGCAATTGCGTGGTGATCAAACCGTCTGAAATCACGCCGCTGACGGCGCTGAAGCTGGGCGAACTGGCGCAGGATTTGTTCCCGGCGGGCGTGCTGAATGTGTTGTTTGGCGACGGTCAGACCGTCGGTAACGCGCTGACGCATCACGATAAAGTGCGGATGATTTCCCTGACCGGTTCGGTCGCAACCGGCGAGAAAATTGTCGCGCAGGCAACCAGCGGCATCAAACGCACGCATATGGAACTCGGCGGTAAAGCGCCGGTGATTGTGTTTGATGACGCGGATATCGATCAGGTCGTCGAAGGCGTGCGCACGTTCGGTTTTTACAACGCCGGACAAGACTGCACCGCAGCCTGTCGCCTCTACGTGCAGAAAGGTGTGTATGCGCGGCTGGTCAACGCGCTGGGCGAAGCGGTTTCTACTCTCAAACTTGGGACGGATGAAAGCGCAGAAATGGGACCGCTGGTATCGGCAGCACATTTAGAACGGGTGGAAGGTTTCGTGCAACGTGCAAAACAGCAGGCGCATATTCAGGTGGTCACCGGCGGCGAACGCGTGCGCGGCGAAGGCTATTATTTCCAGCCCACCGTGCTGGCGGGGGCGCGTCAGGAAGATGAAATTGTGCAACGTGAAGTGTTCGGGCCGGTGGTTAGCATCACCGAATTCGACACTGAAGAGCAGGTTCTCGACTGGGCAAACGAGTCAAATTACGGGCTGGCTTCATCGGTCTGGACGCAAAACATCGGTCGTGCCCATCGACTCAGTGCCCGTCTGCAATACGGCTGCACCTGGGTGAATACGCACTTCATGCTGGTCAGCGAAATGCCGCACGGCGGACAAAAACAGTCCGGCTACGGCAAAGATATGTCCATGTACGGACTGGAAGATTACACGGCAATCCGGCATGTGATGATTAAACACTAGCATCCGGCTTCGGCAGATTTACAGGGCTGGCGGCGTTCCCGCCAGCTTATTTTCACATCAAATCTTTTTCGCCAGCAGCGTCGCAAAGCGCAGCTTATAGCGGTTACCGTTTTCATCGCGTTTATGCAGCTCGCCCACGTTTTCGTTGTACTTCACAATTTCCCAGCCACGGTAATAATCACGCAATTCTTCAGGCTGGAAGGTGAACGGGAAGGGCAGCGGACACGGATAATCCGGGCTGTCCATCGCGGCGACAATCAGGTTGTAGCCTCCGGTTTTCGTCGCAGCGTGCATGTCCTGAATAATGTGCGGAATGCTGTCGCGCTGCAGGAACATCATCACCACCGTTGAAAAGATAAAATCGTATTCGCCGGTAAAACGGTGCGTATTCAGATCCTGTTCGCTGATGTCGATATTTTGCAGGGATTCTGCCGCAATAATGTCATTCACTTTCGCAACGCTCATCGCATTGTTGTCCCAGCCGGTGACATTAAAGCCTTTCAGGTTGAGATACAGCGAGTTACGTCCGCTGCCACACCCTAAATCCAGCGCTTTGCCGGGCTGCACGTAATTTACTGCGTTGAGAATTTCAGAATGGGTACGGGTCAGACCGTATTTTTCGGTGTAGTAGTCTTCTGGTGCGAGGTGTTGTGTCATTCGCGGATTTCCTGAATAGTGAATCGATTACCTGCGATTATCCTCTAAAATAGAGTGCGCGCACCATGACTCTTAGTGGGGTCTGCATCATATCCCGCCGGGGCATTTATATAAGGAGATAACATGTCTGGTCCGTCCCCCGATAACAAGCATCCGATGGAGGGATTTCCTCAGGTCTGCTTCATCAAAAACACCGTCAGCAACCCCGATATTATTATTGGCGACTACACCTACTATGACGATCCTGTCGATTCAGAAGATTTCGAGCGCAACGTGCTTTATCACTTTCCGTTTATTGGCGATAAGCTGGTGATTGGAAAGTTCTGTGCGCTGGCCCGCGGGGTGAAATTCATCATGAACGGGGCGAATCACAAGCTCTCGGGCATTTCGACCTATCCGTTTCAGATATTTGGCAACGGATGGGAAAAGGTGATGCCTGCGGCAGAAGACCTGCCTTATAAAGGCGATACGGTGATCGGGAATGATGTCTGGATTGGCTATGAAGCCCTGTTTATGCCCGGCGTTAAGGTCGGGAACGGCGCCATCGTTTCATCGAAATCGGTGGTCACCGGCGATGTCCCTGCTTACGCCATCGTGGGAGGTAATCCGGCTAAGGTCATCAGATACCGTTTCGACAGTGAGACAATCGCCCGCCTGGAGCAGATCGCCTGGTGGAACTGGCCGGTTGAGAAGATATCTGCCCATCTGGCGTTGATCACCGCTGGTGACGTTGATGCGCTGGCCGCCTGCTGATTTTGACGATCAGCGGATTGTGCGGTGATCTGTCTGCCGGTAAAGGTAACTGCCTGTGCCATGTACCGGATCACCTTCAAAACCAACTTTTTGCATGCCGATTTTCTCCAGCACGCGCTGCGAAGCCAGATGATTTTCGCGCACGGTGGCGGAGATCCGCTCAAGATGCAGTTTTTCGAAACCTGCGTTCAGCGATGCGCTGGCAAATTCCGTTGCCAGCCCTTTTCCCCACGCGATGGTCGCAAAGCGATAGCCGAGAAATACCCGGTGATTTTCGTAGCCTTCACGAACTCCAAGCCCACCAAAACCGATAATCTCATCAGGCTTATGACTCAGCGCTATCGCCCAGTGCCCGAAACCGTGTTCCGGCCATTCCTGTAACCAGCCGCTCAGTTTTTCCTTCGCTGCCGCCATGTCTTTTAACGGGCCGCGCGGATTAAACAGGTTAGTTTGCGGATCGCCGTAAATAGCAAAAAATGAACCGATGTCATCAGCCTCTACAGGCCGGAGCAACAACCGCGATGTTTCGAGGAGCATAGTCAGCGTTTTCCTTCTGTTAGCTGAAGTAAATCTTAGACTGAGCAGGAAACTCCGCCATGTGTTTTTGCAAAAAATCAATAAACCGCCGTACCTTCTCCGGCACATGGCGGGTGTTGGGATACAGCGCGAAAATACCCTGTGGCGGGAACCGGTGATCGGGCAGCAAATGGCATAAACGCTGTGCGTCGATTTCCGGTTGCACCAGCCAGTCGGGCAGCAACGCGACGCCTGCTCCAGCCAGCGCGAAAGCTAACAACGCCGACGCGCTGTCGGCGGTCACGGCCGGAGGCGAAGCAACTCGAAAGGGGATCTTTTCTCCACGGGTATTGGTCACCGGCCAGCTCATCGGCAGCGGCAGACGGCTGTGGGCAATCCATGAGGCCTGAGCCAGCTGTTCCGGCGTTTGAATATTTCCCGAACGCTGCAAGTACGCCGCCGAGGCCACCGGCAGGATTTCAAAATTTCCCAGCGTGGCGGCATGATGGCTGGAATCGGCTAACTGTCCGAGGCGGATCGCCAGATCAAAGCGTCCGGCAATCAGGTCATCGTGATTCGAGGACGCAACGTGCTGAATGCGTAATTGCGGATGCAGCGCAGAAAACGCCGCCAGTGCCGGAACCACCACGCGCGCGCCATATTCCGGCGTGCTGGTGATGCGCAGCTGTCCGCTCAGACCGCCGTGGTCCCGGCGCACATCGTCAAGCACCGCTTCGGCTTCCTGCAATAAATCCTGACAGCGCTGATAAAAGCGTTCGCCCGATTCGGTCAGTGACAGCCGTCGTGTGCTGCGGGTCAGCAACGCGACGCCGGTTTCGCTTTCCAGCTGTTTAATGTTGAAACTGACCACCGCTTTGGTCAGTCCGAGCGAGGCCGCCGCGCCGGTAAAACTGCCTGCGTTAACCACCGCGACGAAAATCTCCAGCCGCTGCAAATTCAGCATTTTATGGTTCCTGATTGTCAAAATATTTTTGACAGTGTAACTGCGCAGCGCCGGTTTATCCCGGACAATATCTCCGTTAGATTGCACGCCTTAATTAATCGTGGATGAGTGCAGATGAGTCACAGAGCGCGGGTTGCCGCGGTGTATTTGCTCGGTTTTTTCGTTGATCTGATCAACATGTTTATCGCTAACGTGGCCTATCCCGGCATCGCACGGCAGTTTGATGCACCGGTCAGCGCGCTGGCGTGGGTCAGTACCGGATATATTCTCGGGCTGACGCTGGTTATTCCGCTGAGCCGCTGGCTGGCCGCCCGTTTCGGGGCGCGGCGGGTATTTATCCTTTCGCTGACAATTTTTATGTTCGCCTCTTTTGGGGCAGCAAGCGCCACCCATCTGACCACGCTGATTGGATGGCGCATTGTGCAGGGGCTGGGCGGCGGATTATTGATCCCGCTCGGGCAGACGCTGACGTACGCGCTTTATCGCAGCCATGAACGCGCCAGACTTTCGGCAGTGATCATGCTGGTCGGGCTGCTGGCACCGGCGCTTTCTCCGGCCATCGGCGGCATTATCGTGGACAGTTTCAGCTGGCGTTGGGTGTTTATTGCCAGCTTGCCTCTGGCACTGCTGGCCTGGATGCTGGCGCTTTTATGGCTGCCACAAACGGCGCGGGAACCGGCAGAGCGGTTTGATGTGAAGGGATTTGCGCTGCTTAACGGCGGGCTGACGCTGGTGTTATGGGGGCTGACGTCGCTGGGTGAAAACAGTGAATGGCTGAGCGGCAGCGCATTCTTGCTGGCGGGCGCAGGGCTGATAGCGATGTTTGTTGGCGTATCCCGAAAACAGCCAGAGCCTTTGCTGGATCTGACGTTGATGAAAGATCCGCTGCTGCGCACCGGCATGCTGGTTTATCAGTGCATTCCCGGTGTGTTTACCGGCGTCAGCCTGATCGCCATGCTGTATCTGCAAAATGAGCATCATTTTTCGGCGGCGCAGTCAGGCGGGCTAATGTTGCCGTGGTCGCTGGCGTCGTTTGCGGCCATCAGTTTTACCGGAAAAATGTTTAACCGCATCGGGCCGCGGGCGTTATTTATTCCGGGCTGCCTGATTCAGGGCGGGGGTATTGGCTTGCTGGCGCTGCTCAGTGTGTTTCCCGCAGCACCGTGGCTGGCGATCGCCGCGTTCACGCTGATGGGCGCGGGCAGCAGTTTGTGCAGCAGCACGGCGCAAAGTGGCGCGTTCTTACATATTCAGACGGAGAAACTGGCGGATGCCAGTGCGCTCTGGAACATCAACCGCCAGCTGAGTTTTTGTCTGGGCGTGACGCTGGTCAGCGTGATGCTCAATATTTTGCAGATTTACCTTCCGCAGTCTGCCTTCAGGCTGGCGTTCATTTTTGCCGCCGCCAGCGTTATTGTTCCGGTATTGCTGTGTCTGCGGTTGCAGGGCCGTGAAATTGTGCAGGAATTGCATCAGCCAGACCATTAACAGGAAAGAATATGAATCGTTTTGTGAAAGAAGTATTTGATGCGCATGAGTTAATCCAGCGCTGGTTTTCAGACTCCGCCTCACCTGAGCAGGTTTGTGATGAGCTGCTGGCGCGGTTTAGTCCGGCCTATTCGATGGTGACTATTACCGGCCACCGGCTGGATTATCCGGCATTGTGTGCGTTTTTCAGGGCGCAGCGGGGCGCGAAAAGCGGGCTGAAGATTGAGGTCGAAAAGCCGGTAGTGATTGCTGAAAGTGAAAAAGGCGCGGTAATCGCGTATCAGGAACGCCAGCAGTTGCCCGGCCAGCCGGAAACGCTGCGTTATTCCACGGTGGTATTTGAGGTGGATGCACAAGGGAAAATTCTGTGGCGGCATTTGCATGAAACGCCCGCCGCCTGAGCACGTATAAAAAAACGGCCTTCCGCGAGGAAAGCCGTTTGAGCCTGCAAGACTGATTACTTCGTCAGGGTTTTTCTGACTTCGCTGACGTCTTTCGCCGTGACTGCCGGTGCGTTATTGCCCCAGCCCTGACGGATGAAGGTCGACAGCTGCGCCGCTTCTTCGTCAGTCAGACGGTTGGCAAAGCCCGGCATCGCCAGCGTGGACGGTGCGCGTGCGGTAGACGGTTGCTGAGCCCCGGCAAGGATAGTGTGGATCAATCCGGTCGGGTCTTTGGCGTTTACAATGGTGGCCTGATCCAGCTGCGGGAACACGCCCGGTGCGCCTTTACCGGTCACGAAGTGACAGGCACCGCAGTTATCCAGATACAAACGCTCGCCTTCGCTGAGGTTTTTCGCCGTGGTCAGTTTGGCTTCGGTCGCGCTGGCTTTCTGCGTGTCCTCTGCCGGAACCGGCGGGTTGCCGCCCAGGAATTTGATGTAGGCCGCGATGGCTTTCAGGTCGTCATCGGTCATGTGGGCGGTACTGTTTTCCACCACAGACGTCATTTCGCCGCCAACTGCCGCTTTGTCATTACGTCCTTTGCCCAGATAATCGACGATTTCCTGCTCATTCCAGTGCGCGACGCCGCGCAGGGAAGGGACGTCCCAGTTATTCAGGCTGCCGCCCGCCAGGAAATCAGAGTCGCTGCTGTCCAGCGCTTTCTCGTTCATACCGAAACCGCGCGGAGTATGGCAACTGCCGCAGTGACCCAGACTTTCCACCAGATACGCGCCGCGGTTTACTTGCTCAGAAGCGCCCCCGATTGGCTTGAAAGGCTTATCAGACGCGAACGCCCAGTTCCAGAAACGCATGCCCCAGCGCTGGCTGAACGGGAAACTCAGATCCGTTTCCGGCGGTTGTTCCGCGCTCGGTTTTACGCCCTGCATAAAGTAAACGTAGAGCGCATGCATATCTTCATCATTGATTTTGGCGTAATCCGGATAAGGCATCGCCGGATATAAACGGGTACCGTCCGGCAGAACACCTTTTCGCACCGCATCGGAGAACTGCGCTTCGGTATACCCGCCAATGCCGTGGTCTTTATCCGGCGTAATGTTGGTCGAATAAATGGTGCCCAGATTAGAGTTGATCGCCAGTCCGCCGGAAAACGCCGGTTTGCCCGCTACCGTATGGCACGCGCCGCAGTCGCCCAGACGCGACACGTATTCGCCCTGTTTGATCAGCGCTGCGTTACCGGACTGTGTGTTGGTATCCGCCTGCGCATTCGCCATAAAACCCGCACCGAGCAGCAAGGCGTTAGCGATAAATAAACTTTTGAGTTTCATCCTGTTCATCTCCGCTTATGCCTGAACCAGTGGGCCAGGGTTTTTCAGGTACTGATCTTTAATTGCCTGCGCTGCCATCAGTGTTATCGCGCCGATGGTGTCCGTCGGGTTGGCCTGGAAGTTTTGCGGGAACGCGTTTCCTCCCGGCACAAAGACGTTATGCACATCCCAGCTTTGCAGGAACTTGTTCAGCGCCGAGGTTTTCGGGTTATCGCCCATCACCGCACCGCCCACGTTGTGCGTGGAAACGTATTTGGTCAGGTCAAAATGTGCGTCCATCGGCAGGAAGCTTTCGCTGTAGCTGTCCGGGTTCAGCTCTTTAGTGATATTGCCGACGATGCCTTTCAGATATTGCTGCAATTTGAGTTCGTTCTGTTTCCAGTCGAAAGTCATGCGCAGCAACGGATAGCCGTATTCGTCTTTGTAGTTCGGATCGAGATCCAGATAAATGTCGCGGTAAGACTGGCAGGTCGTCGTGATGCTGATTTTCATCGAATGGCCGTACCATTCTTCCATCCCTTCTTTCCAGCCGGTGCCCCACGCAGGCGTGCCTTTTGGCAGCGAGGTGCTGATTGGCGTGCCGGTGGCCTGAGAGCTGTGGATTTTCGCGCCGCCGATAAAACCTAAAGAAGGGCCATCAAAGTTGCCCGGAGAGATGTCATTAAACATCTGGCCGGTGGCGCCTGCGGTGGCGAACGGGTTGAAGTTTTTGTCTTTGAAGAACAGCGTCGAGCCGCCATTGCTCAGGAACGCGTAGTTACGACCAATCACGCCTTCTTCGGTGATCGGGTTGTAAGGTTTGCCGATGCCGGACAGCAGCATCAGGCGCACGTTACAGAACTGGAAGCTGCTCAGTACCACGATTTTTGCCGGCTGGAAGCATTCGTTGCCGTCTGCATCCATGTAGATCACGCCTTTGGCGGTTTTCTTATCATCGTGCAACTCGACTTTCAGCACGTTGGCATGGACTTCATAGGAGAAGTTATCCATGCGTTTCAGCGCGTCCATCACGGCAGTTTGCGGCGAGGCTTTCGAGTAGTTCAGGCATGGATATTTACTGCAATAACCGCAGTAGTTACACGGCGCGATCTGGTTGCCGTACGGGTTGGTCCAGGCGCGGGACACGCAGGCCGACGGGTTCGGGAACGGATGATAGCCCATCTTTTTGGTGACTTCAGCAAACATGCTGCTGTTGAGCGTATCTTCCAGCGCAGGCAGCGGATAAGGCTCGGAACGCGGCCCTTCGAACGGATCGCCGCCTTCCATAATCTGGCCGCGCAGGTTGCCGGTTTTACCGGACTGACCGCAGATGTGCTCAAACTTGGTGTAATACGGCTCGATTTCGTCCCAGGTGAACGGGAAGTCCATGATCCGCATGTCTTCCTGCAGGATGCCCGGTTTGTACGCTTCGTCGGCGTAGGTTTTGAGTTTTAAATCGGTCGGCGTCGGGCGGATCAGAACCGCCGTCCAGTGCAGACCGGAACCACCCACGCCCGTACCTGGCGCAAACGCGCCCCATTTACGGGTCGGCAGGGCGGTTTCACTCATGTTGTAACGCACGGTGACCGCGGCTTCTGCCGGCGTCGCCATGACTTTGTTGCGCACCGCGTAGGCGTACTCGTCCGCCGGTTTCGGGTATGCAAATTCTTCGTAGCCGCGATCGCCGCCGCGTTCGAGCGCGCGAACGGTCAGGCCTGCCATTGCCAGCTCGATACTCATCAGCGAGCCAGCCCAGCCGAGGCCGACGACAACGACGTCGACTTCTGGTTTCGTTACTTTTGCCATCTTAAATCCTGTCAGTCATCAGAAAAGGGGAATAGGGCGAGGCACTCAGGCACGCGCGCCCTGCAGGCTCACAGGCCCCAGCGGATACGGGACGTTGTGCTGCTTAACCCACTCGGTGAAACTGGCGCGTGCGCCGGGGAATCCGATGGCGATCCACGCCTTCATCCCTTTGTTTCCGCCGTAGATCGGATCTGCCAGATAACCGTGTTTGGTGTCTGAAAGCAGCTCACTGAAGAATTGCGAAGCGACGAGATTTTCTTCGCCTGCGTCCGCAAACTTGATGCCGTTTTTCTGAAGCTGTGTCAGAACGTTGTCTTTGTCCTGATCGTTCAGCTCATGGAAGGCTTTCTGATGATTTTGCTGACACCAGCTGTTCGCGATGCGAATGCCGGTTTTGTAGATTTGCTGCGGACGTAACGGGATCTGATACCCCATCGTCGCCGGAGCATGCACGTTGAACGGTCCCTGCATGTAAATTTCTTCACCGAAATCGCCGTGCATCTGCTGATCGATGAAGATCGGCACGTTGGTTTCGAGCGCGCCCGGCGCTTTACCTTTGCCGCCAGCAGGGATCAGGCGGTCAGCGGCGGCCATAATAAATTGCCACTCATCGGCGCTGAAAAAGATCGGTTTATAATCGAGCAAATCCGGGGCAGCCATTTCCGCAGCTTGTGCCGCTGACAGCCCTTTCATCATGATGGTCCCGACAGGCAAAGCCATCAGCGACCCAAGTAAAAACTTGCGACGGGTTGTTTTTTTTTGAAGGAGCATAGAATTACGACTCTCACATGCCTGATGTTAAGTTTGGGTTAATTATTATTATTTTCTGGGTACAAATCGATAATATCACCGCTACATCTAAAATAAATGAATAAATTCCACAAGAAGTATGAGGTGGGAAATATCTTAATGTTTTTTGAAGGTTGTATTTGATTTAAATTTCATTAAAAACAGCAGGATAAGATGTTTTTTAATTATGATAAATGAGAGGGGGAATAGCATTGTTTATCAAAGGTGTCTTTATAATTCCTTTGGCTGAATTTGGATTAATATAATTCCGCACGGAAAGTGTCTGTTATTTGTTGTTATGAATGTTAGCTAACATTTTTAACAAATAAGAATGGATTTCAATTAGGGCGATATCTATTTGCGGGACAAAAGAGACGTTGAAATAAGCAACAAGTTAACATGCTCCCTGGAAAAGAGAGGGTGAAGATGATTAACGACAACCTCCAATGAGGCTACCCGGATCACTTTAATCCAAAAAAGGGATCATTGAATGGGCTATCTCTGACTTTGTGCAAGGGGATAGCCGCTGACTACCGAAATTATTAACCATTCTCTTACGGGAATATGTTCGATAAGCTGTCGGCTGTGAGACTGAGAAGATCCCTGTCCGCTTTCGCAAAGCCGGCACAACTCCTTTAGTGGCTTATCAGACAGCCTCATTTGGGTCAGGCTCTTGTCAGAGAGCATTGCTTGCCTTCCTTATGCCGATATTTATTTTAAAATAGATCAGGCCCGCAGAAATGGAACGCCAGTCCAGGATTTGTAACACGTGCATTTACCGCTAACCCCGTGTTTAACTCCTGTAGAGACTCAGGGGGGCAAAATGATATCTGAGATCGCTGCGTTTTAATGTTATGGAAAACCCGCACAATGTTAATGAAACTCCCTTCACGTCGCGTCGCCATTTTTGCTGCGGTGATGCTTACAGTTCTTATCACCGTCTCCTTGTTCTTCCTGCGCAGCGTGCCGGTCCCGGAGTATGTCACGGCTCCGGTGCGTAAAGGGGATATTGAAAATACCGTACTGGCTACCGGTCGAATCGATGCGATTGAGCGCGTTAACGTCGGTGCTCAGGTCTCAGGCCAGGTAAAATCGCTGAAGGTTAAGCCTGGCGATCAGGTCATTAAAGGGCAACCGATAGCTGACATTGACGATGTACCGCAGCGTAATGATTTGCGCACCGCAGAAGCCGCACTCAACGTGGTCAAAGCCGATCTGCAAGCCAGGCAGGCGCTCTTAAAACAGGCTGAACTCCGTTACAAACGGCAGCGGCAGATGCTTAACCAAGAAGCCAGCTCACGTGAAGATTTTGAGTCCGCAGAAGCCACGCTGGCGACCACGCGTGCGGAGCTACTGTCGCTTAACGCGCGTCTGGTGCAGGCGCAGATCGAGGTGGATAAGAAAAAGGTCGACCTGAGCTACACACGTGTCGTCGCGCCGATGGACGGCATCGTTATCGCAGTGGTGACCCAGCAAGGGCAGACGGTGAACTCCAGCCAAAGTGCACCGACGATTATCAAGCTTGCCCGACTGGATGTGATGACCATTAAGGCTCAGATCTCTGAGGCCGATATCACCCGTATTTTCATTGGCCAAAAAGCGCGCTTCACCATTTTCTCGGAACCGGACAAAGAGTATGACGCGATACTGCGCACCGTTGAACTGGCGCCGGAATCGGTAATGAAAGACGACACCCTTGCCAGCAGCGGTTCGGCATCAGGCTCAGGTACCTCGAATGCGTCCGTCTACTACAACGCGCTGCTGGACGTGCCCAATCCGGAAAACCGGCTGCGAATTGCCATGACTGCTCAGGTCACGCTGCTTGCCGGCGAAGGTAAAAATACGCTTCTGGTGCCCATTCAGGCGGTGCATAAAGCAGACGGGAATGAGCAGCAGGTGCAGATTTTGACAAATAACGGCAAGCTTGAAACCCGACAGGTAAAAACCGGAATAACCAACAGCGTGGATATTGAGATCCTTGATGGCGTGAAAGTCGGGGAAAAGGTGGTGCTGTCGCAGCCGGGTGAAAAAGCACCTGGGGATGGGTTCGTGCTGTGAGCAATATTATTGAGCTTAACGGTATTAGCCGTACCTACCGTAATGGTGGCCAGACGCTTACCGTCCTCAAAGAGGTGAGTCTGACGATCGCGGCAGGTGAGCTGGTGGCGATTATCGGCGCCTCAGGGTCGGGTAAATCGACCCTGATGAACATCATGGGTTGCCTTGATGTCCCCGACAGCGGGGATTATTACATCGGCGGGCAAAATGCTGCCCAGCTTTCACCGGATGAGCTTGCAAGAATACGCCGGGAACATATCGGTTTTATCTTCCAGCGCTATCATTTGATGCCAGATCTCAGCGCACTGGGCAATGTTGAGATCCCTGCCATTTACGCCAACAGCGGGCGTGACCAGCGTCGGCTGCGGGCCGCAGCATTGCTGGGCAGGCTCGGTCTGGAAGGGCGGGAGCATCATAAACCTGGTGAACTTTCCGGCGGGCAGCAACAGCGCGTCAGTATTGCCCGCTCGCTGATTAATGGCGGAGAGATAATTCTGGCGGACGAACCGACCGGTGCGCTGGATTCACAGTCAGGGCAGGAAGTGCTGGCCATCCTCAGCGAACTTCACCAGCGGGGTCATACGGTGGTGATAGTGACCCACGACATGAAGGTGGCGCAACATGCTCAGCGGATTATCGAACTGCGCGACGGCGAAATTATCTCAGACAGCGGCAGCCGCCTGACCACTATGGAAAAACTGCCGCCTCCCAACAGGACCCGGCAAAGTCGTTGGCAAAGTTTTCTCGATCGTACACGTGAATCGCTGGGAATGGCGCTGAAAGCGATGAACGCACACCGTTTACGCACAACCTTAACCATGACCGGAATTATTTTCGGCATCGCTGCCGTGGTCACGGTGGTGGCGCTCGGTGAAGGGGCGAAGCAGCGGACGCTGGAGAATATTAAAGATCTGGGCACCAACGTGGTGAGCATTTACCCCGGGAGCGATTTCTTCGACGACAGCGCCGAAAGCATTCGTACGCTGGTGCCTGCAGATGCTGCAGCACTGGCGAAGCAGGGGTTTATTGACAGCGTAAGCCCGGAAGTCAGTGCCTCAGACACCATCCGTTTTCGCGGAAAATCCGCAACCGCCGCAATCAATGGCGTTGGGCGAGATCACTTCCGCGTGAATGGCATCGAGATTTTGCAGGGGGCAACGTTCAGGGACGATCGTAACGCCCTGCAGGAAGTGATCATCGATGAAAACGCCCGCATAGCGTTATTTGATGAGGCGGGGTTAAAGGCGCTGGGGCAAATTGTATTCCTCGGTTCCGTTCCTGCTCGCGTTGTGGGCATCGCTAAGAGCAATAACCGTAGTTATGCACCTAACCGTATTACCGTGTGGATGCCCTACAGTACAGTAATGTACCGAATGGCAGGTACACCGGTACTGACCAGCATCAGCGTCCGGCTGAAGGACAATGTGGCTAACGAGGCCGCTGTCAGTGCGATATCTCAGCTGTTGACTCAGCGTCACCGCGTAAAAGACTTCCAGCTTTATAATTTTGAACAGATAAGAAAATCCATCGAAAGCACCTCGATGACGTTCAGCATTTTGATTCTTATGGTTGCCTGCATCTCACTGATGATCGGCAGTATTGGGGTGATGAACATCATGCTGGTGTCCGTTGCCGAGCGTACCCATGAAATCGGCGTGCGCATGGCGGTGGGAGCGCGCCGAAGCGATATCATGCAGCAATTTATGATTGAGGCCGTTCTGGTGTGCCTGATGGGAGGGGCATTAGGCATCGCGCTGTCGTTTGCCGCAGGCGCTCTGTTCACCGCGCTGGCAGGCGGAATGTTTACCGCCATCTATTCCTGGCAGGCTGCTGCTGTCGCATTTGTCTGTTCAACAATCATTGGCATGATCTTCGGTTATCTCCCCGCCCGCAAGGCGGCAAGGATGGATCCGGTCGCTTCACTGGCCAGCGAGTAACCTATGAAAATATTATCACCTTTGGCTTTATGCCTTGCCGCCACGCTCAGCGCAGGCTGCGCAAACTTACTAAAAAGCGACTATCACGCGCCTGCCGTGGAGTATCCGGCCAGCTGGTATCACGACAGTGCCGACGGGGAGCCCGCGCCGTTTGACTGGTACGCGTTTAATGATCCCCTGCTGGATAGCTGGTTACGCCAGGTGATGGCAAGCAATAATGACGTGGCTCTGGCCGTGTTAAGGGTGTACCGGGCAAGGCTTGACGCCGAGAGAGTAGGCATTGCAAGCGATCCTGGGTTAAAAGGGACGCTGGGCGTGGACAGCAGAAAACCACTTACCGGCTCATCAGGCTGGGAAAAGGGCAGTTCCGCCACCCTGAATACCAGTTATGAACTGGATCTGTGGGGCAAAATGGCCCGGCAGCGCGATGCCGCGGTTTGGGCAAGTCAGGCCACAGAAGAGGATCTGCGCGCAGCACGCCTGACCTTGCTCTCAGAGGCCAGTGTCAACTACTGGCGCATTGGTTTTATCAACCAACAGATAAGCGTCCTTCAGCAGAGCATCGGTTACGCAAAAGAAACGCTACGCCTGGCGAAGGCCCGCTACCAGGCGGGTGGCGCTTCATCACTTGATGTGGTTGATGCCCGGCAAAGCTTGCTGACCCAGGAGAACAGGCTCACCGGGCTGCAGCGTGAACGTTTGCAGGCGTTGAATCAGCAGGCGGTATTGCTGGGTACCGCGCCAGGCAGTCCCGTGGCTGAACCGATGACGTTGCCCAAAGGGGCAATGCCTGCGGTTAATGCGAACATTCCGGCCAGCGTGCTGAGACACCGACCCGATATCAGTGCTAAAGAGTGGCGGGTGCGTGAAGCTCTGGCCACCGTTGATATCAGGCGCACCGAATTCTATCCCGCTTTCAGTCTGACCGGTTCTCTGGGTACCAGCAGCAGCTCGCTGATGGCGTTCCTGCAAAATCCTGTCGGTTCCGTTGGCGCCAACCTGACACTGCCGTTTCTCGAGTGGAGACAACAGGGCGTGGAAGTAAAAATTGCCCGCAACGACTACGAACAGCGATTACTGGAGTTTAAGCAGTCGCTTTATAAAGCGATGAGCAGTATTGAAGACGAGCTGTCCCTGCGTAACCAGTTACTGGCGCAGGAAAAAAGGCTGCATGAAGGACTTGAACTGGCAAGGGAGTCTGAGCGACTGAACGAAGTACGATATCGCCAGGGCGCTGTGCCTGTCTCATTCTGGCTTGATGCTCAGGAGAAGCGCCGCCAGGTTGAGCTATCACTGGATGAAAACCGCTTTGATCAGTTCCAAAATCTGGCAAAAATCTATCTGGAATTCGGGGGTTCGGCGACGTTCCCATAAATACGGATAACTCATTTCTTAATAGGATGGAACGGATCCCCGTGGGTATATCCATCCTAATAGAGATGACGTCAGCCTGGAGGCGTGCTTTTTAGCGAACTGCGACACCTCTGAGTGGAGTGAAAGTGCTTTTGGCAAATGCACAGATCAAATAGCTTTTCATATCGGCACGGAGTACCCGATTTCTCCTTTAACCCTTTCTCGCCTCTCGTATTTCGCTTCGTCGTTGTGGGTTCTGGTCTTCCAGCAGCGGTAAAGGCTCCTTATCCATTTAAACGGCAGAGCCCGGATGGGTGATTGATGCGATTCCCCTTTGTCTCGCGGGTCGCTGACGCATAGCGCCCGGCGGATATCCATTGATGCGCTTGAAAGCTCTGCTAAACGCTGCCTGTGAGGCATAGCCGAGGCGAAGAGCCACGGTGTCAATTGAGATCTTATCGTGAATAATCCAGTGACTTGCGATGCGCATTCGCACCTCCCTTGCATAGCGCTGGGGAGGTATGCCGATGATTGATTTGAAGCGTTCAGCAAAAACAGAACGTGACACATGCGACTGTGCAGCAAGCTCTGCAACAGACCACTCCCGCCCCGTATCGCGATGAATGGCCAGAATAGCACGGGCGAGTCGGGGATCACGTAACGCAGCGATCAGGCCTGCGGCGTTCTCGCTGCCGTTTTCGATCCATCCACGCACAATCATGGCGGCCGCCACTTCTGCGAGGCGTGCCAGAATGCCCGCAAATCCGGCGCGTCCCGAACAGATTTCAAATTTCATCGCGCCCAGTATGGGAACCAGTCCCGGATAGATCTGTTCATTTGCCTCAACCACTATGGCTTGCGGCATCAGTTTACCAAGACCCTGCATTCCACCGAGATCGAACGCCATACAGCCATAAAACAGAACCGTGCTGGGTGTCGGATGCGAACTTGGACAAGTATTGATTCCGCTGACGGCCTCGCCCAAAGGCGCAGAGCCTAAGGTGTCGATATGTTGAAATGAACAGCTGACATCCGATAAAAGCTGATGCTCCTCACCCTGCGGCATAAATACCATGCTTCCGGCTTTCAGTTCGTGCAACGTCCCGTCGCGCGTACGAAGCACAGCAGTGCCCACAGCGATGTAATGAAAATAGGCATGTCCCGGTCTGTTGCTAAAACCGACGCCAAATTCAGAGCCAGTCTGTAAACGGCGATACTGCACGCCACGCAGGCGCATTTCCAGCAGCAGTTCACTGATGAGCTCGGATGACAGGGCAAAATGTTTATTCACATGCATAACCGGCGTTTCGGGTAAAAAATCAGGATGTGGCATCATAGATCGTCCAGCTGCTCAACTCTAGACTTGGTGTTGTGATTTTTTCCCAGGAAGAGTGTGTTATGAGAAATGAAGCAACTGTAGCTGTATCCGCGAGTTTGAATAGCCCGGAACCCAAAGAATCCGCATGGATGGCCGTTATTTCACTGACGATGGGCGTGTTTGGCTTGCTGACTGCGGAATATCTTCCTGCCAGCCTGTTGACACCCATGGCCGCCGATCTCGGTGTGACCGAAGCTCTGGCTGGTCAGTCTGTAACGGTAACGGCGGTGGTGGCCCTGTTTGCGGGTCTGATGGTTCCCCGCCTGACGCGTAATTATGATCGCCGAAATGTTTTGCTGGGTTTTACCGTGCTGATGATTGCCTCCAACCTGCTTGTCGCACTTTCATCCAGTCTGGCTGTTCTGTTAGTCATGCGCATTTTGCTGGGCATCGCGCTGGGAGGCTTCTGGAGTATGGCTGCTGCCGTAGCGATGCGGCTGGTCCCTGCTAAAAGCGTTCCGCGTGCTCTCTCCATTATTTTTAGCGGTATTGCTGTCGGTACTGTGGTTTCGATCCCGCTGGGGAGCTATTTAGGTGGGCTTTATGGCTGGCGTAGTGCTTTTATCGCTGCCACCGCAGTCGGCGTGCTGACACTGATCTTTCAGCTGTTTACCCTTCCTGGAATGGCGCCGCGTAGAATGACGATAACGGCATCTGTCATGGATTTACTCCGCCGCCCAGGCATTGCGATGGGAATGACGGGGTGTGTGATCGCCCATACGGGTCAGTATGCGCTGTTTACCTATATTCGCCCGGCGCTTGAAAATATTGCCCAACTCGATGTGGATCGTTTGTCTTTGATACTGCTTGGATTTGGCATCGCTAATTTTATCGGTACGCTGCTGGCCGGGTGGCTGATGGAGAGAAGCCTGCGTCTTACCCTGATACTCATGCCAGCACTTGTCGGTTTCGCGGCATTAAGCATGATTTTGCTGCCACTGGAGGAAAAGGGATTAATGTTTTTCGTCGCGTTGTGGGGGATGGCATTTGGTGGCGTACCGGTTGCGTGGTCAAACTGGGTAGCGCGTTCGGTTCCCGATCAGGCTGAAACCGCTGGCGGCATGGTAGTCGCAGCCGTTCAGTCCTCAATTGCTGCGGGTGCGGCGTTGGGAGGATTACTCTTTGGTATCAGCGGTGTAACAGGTGTTTTCATCACCGCCGGTTGCATCATGTTTTTTGCCACGCTCGTTATTGGACTAAAGGTGAGGGTCGCGCTGACCTGACCACCAGACCAGGTAGCGAGTGAAGGGTAACCTATCAATTAAGCCTGGTTATCGGGTGGTGGTCCCCACCCCTAAGCAAAAAGTAGGGGACTGTTAATGTCTGCCCCCAAGATCGCGGTCGCCTGATGTGCCGCGAATCATCCGGGTGAGTTCTTCACAACGGATGATCTTTCCAGATGACAACGTGAAGCGGGCAAAAACTTCAAATTCACAGTGTTCTCCCTGAATTTTTGCTGCGTTGACATGATGGTGTGTAAACACCGTCTGATCCTCCGTGACGGCGGACAGAACAGAGACGTTTATTTGTGTGGTCTGTGATTTAAGCAGCGCCATATGCTGAATAAATTCGCGGTAATCGAGCCGGTGACCATCGACCACCTGCTGATAGCCCGGGTCAAAGTAAAGGGCAATGTCATGCTCGCTGTGTTCAGGGCTGCAGACCACGTTTTGCAATGCATCAATGACTGTCTGAGTTGTCTTTTTCATCGGTTCCTCCATTTTGAGAGCAGAAAGAGTACGGGAAGAGCGGATGAGGGTATTATCCGTATCTGGACAAGATATACGGTTAACCGGCCAGAAGATGAAAATTGAAAAATTCGACTACGACAGTCTGCATTCGACGCCCTGGCATAAACACGCATCCGGTCAGCTGTACTGGTTGAATCATGGCATTCTTGTCATTGAAACGACGTCAGTACAGTGGACTGTTACACCGGGATCACTGGGATGGTTTCCCGCTGATGTCAGCCACAGGGCCTGGGTTCCGGCAGGCGTGAAAGGTCAAAGCCTTTACCTTGAACCTGCTTCCTGCCCACCGTTTCCCGCTCATCCGGGTGTCTATGGGGCAGATGCCTTCGTGATGGCGATTTTGGAACGCCTGTGCCGGGAAGGTGATTTTTCATCCCCTGCGGAATATCAACGTCATCTTCTCAAATTATTAGGCTTTGAAATTGCCGGAGCTCCTGACTTGCCGCTTCAGTTGACGTTGCCCGTCGATCGCCGGGCGCGTAATGTCGCGAATGAATTACTGAAAAACCCCGCGTGCGCGCTGGACCAGACGCAGCTTGCCAAACAATGGGGACTCAGCGTTCGCAGCCTGAGTCGTTTGTTTACTCAACAAACCGGCCTCAGTTTTAGCCAGTGGAGACAGCAGGCAAAAGTTGTCACTTCATTGCAATGGGTGCTTGCCGGCTTGCCGGTCAGCGAGGTGGCATTAAGAAGTGGTTACAGCAACGTCAGTGCTTATATCGACGTCTTCCGGCAACGTTTTGGAAAGACGCCGGGGCAGTTTCAAAATGCCCTCCTTCGCACGGAGAGTCGACAAAAGGCATCAGGCTGATTCCCTGATAACAAGCCGGTAGCCGATATCGACTATAGGTTCCTCAACCGCGATGCCTTCGATTTTATCCGCCAGCATGTCCGCCGCGCGGATGCCTGAATCCCATTTATCGACGCTGACGGTGGTAATGGCAGGGCGGTTGTGTGCAGCAAAATTCAAATCCGCGAAACCGATCACCGAGAAATCATCGGGAACACGTAAGCCATGCGCTTCAGCTTCCATAATGGCGCCCTGGGCCAGGGTGTCGGAACTGCAAATGATGGCGTCGAACCGGTGACCGCTCTCAAGCAACTGGCGCAGTGCCTGGCGTCCGACTTCCATATTAGCGGGACGTGAGACAATCACTTCTTTTATGTCGTGCTCAGGAATTGCCCGCAATACGCTGATCGCTCCGTTTTTACGTACCATCGCGCGGCGGTCTGAGGCGCAGATAAAACCAAAATGCGTAAACCCTTTAGCGGCGAAGTATTCCCCGATGGCATTACCGACTTTTTCATGCGAGAAGCCAATCAGCATATCAATCGGTGTTGGCGTGAGATCCCAAATCTCTACCACCGGAATATTGGCATTAAGAATGATTCTTTTCAGTTCTGACGTGTGATGAATACCGGTCAGCACGATGCCGTCCGGGCGGCGGGACAGCAGCGTGGAAACAATGTCGGTTTCGTCTTCCGGCTCGTAGCCGACAATACACAGCAACATGTGGTAACCGCGTGCCGCCAGCTGATCGCTGATCGCCTGAACGGTATCGACAAACATGTTGTTGTTAATTTGTGGCACCACCACGGCAATGAGTTTGGTGCGGCTGGTCGCCAGTCCACCGGCCAGCATATTCGGGATGTATCCGGTGCTGTTGACCGCTTCCATCACGCGCGCGATGGTCGCAGGGCGAACGACTTTGGGATTGTTTAAGGCGCGGCTGACTGTCATCGGAGAAAGTCCGGCAGCCTGGGCGACATCTTCGAGCGTAGCCGTACGGGAACGGCCTTTTTGGGTTTTTATTTTAGTATTCAAAACGTTGTTCACTGATATCCGGGGGCCGATACGAGAATGTTTGCGCAAACATTCTCAGTTTCTCATAACAGAACAGGCTTAGGTAGGGTTAAGTGTTAATTCATTGTTGCGTCGTGGTCCGACGAAATCTTATTTATTCCCGCGAATTATTTACCCAAAACGTGAAGACAGTCATAGGCGTTGGTCAAGGAGAGACAATTTCAGTTAGTTAAGAATTATCCCCTGCTTAAGCGATGCCGTATACTCAACTCAAGCAGAGACAATAGGTCACTTTCATCGATTGGCTTTGGAAGCATTCTTACTGGTTTACCAGGAACCGTTGTCTGAGCTGTAATTTATTCGGGATATGAGGGTTTCATCATGGAAAAGAAAGTCATTTATTTGTTTTGTTCCGCCGGAATGTCTACCTCGTTGCTGGTTTCTAAAATGAAAGTCCAGGCCGAGAAATACGAAGTACCGGTCATTATCGAAGCATTTCCAGAAACACTGGCTGCCGAAAAAGGTGCCGCCGCAGATGTGGTATTGCTCGGGCCGCAAATTGCCTACATGCTCGACGAAATCAAAAAAGTATTACCGGGCAAGCCGGTTGAAGTTATCGATTCTGTTCTGTACGGCAAAATTGATGGATTGGGTGTACTGAAAGCAGCAGTGGCTGCGATCAAAAAAGCAGCAGCGCAGTAATTTTCCGTTTTCCCTTATTTTTAAATTGAACATCTTTATATTGAAATTTTTAAGTCAAAGAGAACTCCAGTCAAAGAGCGAATTTCATACCCTGGCCGTCGGATGGCGGCATTAAAGGAAAATCCAATGAGCAAAGCCATTGATTCACTTGAAAAGATACTGCTTCCTTTTGCCGTTAAAATAGGTAAACAACCCCATATTAATGCCATTAAAAATGGCTTTATTAAATTAATGCCGCTGACCCTGGCGGGCGCCATGTTCGTTTTAATTAATAACGTATTTCTGAACTTCGGTGCCGGTTCCTTCTTTTATTCTTTAGGCGTGCGGCTGGATCCGTCAACCATTGAAACGCTGGCCGGATTAAAAACGATCGGTGTTAATGTCTATAACGGCACATTAGGTATTATGTCGCTGATGGCACCGTTCTTTATCGGAATGGCATTAGCAGAAGAGCGAAAAGTCGATTCGCTTTCCGCAGGCTTACTAGCCGTTGCTGCTTTCATGACCGTCACCCCTTATAGCGTGGGTGAAGCCTATGCGGTCGGTGCAAACTGGTTAGGTGGCGCGAATATTATTTCCGGCATGATCATCGGTCTGGTTGTCGCCGAAATGTTTACCTTTGTTATTCGCAGAAACTGGGTGATTACGTTACCCGCAAGCGTTCCCACGTCGGTTTCCCGTTCCTTCTCCGCATTAATTCCGGGCTTTATTATTCTGTTCTTCTTCGGGGTCATTTCCTGGTTGCTGGGACTGTATGGCCATAACTTCCACCAGATTATTATGGATTCTATTTCCAAACCTCTGGCGGCAATGGGCAGCGTAGTCGGCTGGGCGTATGTGATTTTCAACTCCCTGCTGTGGTTCTTCGGTGTGCACGGTTCACTGGCGCTGACTGCGCTGGACAACGGCATCATGACGCCGTGGGCGCTGGAAAACATCGCGTTGTATACCGAATACGGCTCTGTCAGTGCGGCGATTGATGCCGGTAAAACCTTCCACTTCTGGGCCAAACCGATGCTGGATTCTTATATCCTGCTGGGTGGTTCCGGTGCGACGCTGGGTCTGATTATCGCCATCTTTATCGCATCACGCCGCGCTGATCACCGCCAGGTTGCGAAGCTGGCGCTTCCATCAGGTATTTTCCAGATTAACGAGCCTATCCTGTTCGGTCTGCCGATTATCATGAACCCGGTGATGTTTATCCCGTTCGTACTGGTTCAGCCGATTCTGGCGGCAATTACGCTGGCGGCTTACAGCATGGGGATTATTCCACCGGTGACGAACCTCGCGCCGTGGACTATGCCGACCGGTCTGGGCGCCTTCTTTAACAGTAACGGCAGCATCGCTGCTCTGTTAGTCGCACTGTTCAACCTTGGTATCGCCACACTGGTTTATATGCCTTTCGTTATCCTGTCTAACAAAGCGCAGGCGATTATCGAGGAAGAAGAAAGCGAAGAAGACATTGCCGCAGCACTGAAATTTTAATCTGAACGGACAGCGGCAGGGCAATCTGCCTGCCGCTACCGGGCAAATCACGGAGAGATAAAAATGATGGATTTAGACAGCATTGTGGATACCGAAAGCGAAATGCAGGATCTCGAAGAAGTGGTGATGGGGTTAATCATTAATTCCGGACAGGCCCGCAGCCTGGCTTATTCGGCACTGAAAAAAGCCAAAGAAGGCGATTTTGAGCAGGCACGCTCAGTCATGGCGCAATCGAGAATGGCGCTTAACGAAGCGCATCTGATACAGACCAAACTGATTGAAGAAGATCAGGGTGAAGGCAAAACCAAAGTCAGTCTGGTGCTGGTTCACGCGCAGGATCACCTGATGACCTCTATGCTGGCACGTGAACTGATTGCAGAACTCATTGAGCTTCATGAGAAAATAAAATAACGTAGGGAACCATAATGCAGCCACCGGTACTGAGTATGGAAATTAAGACAGCGCGCGAAAATCAACTCTTCGACGGTCAGAATTTCCACATGTTTATCTACAACAAAGTAGAAAGCATCTCCGGGCTGCATGAGCATGACTACTATGAGTTCACCATTGTCCTGACCGGCAGGTATTTCCAAAACGTTAACGGTAAACGGGTATTGTTAGAACGTGGCGATTTCGTTTTCATCCCGTTAGGTTCCAATCATCAAAGCTTTTATGAATTTGGTGCCACGCGGATTTTAAATGTCGGGATCAGTAAAGCTTTTTTCGAGCAGCATTATTTATCTTTATTACCTGCCAGATTTGTTGCCTCGCAGGTATATCAGGTAAAAACGGAATTCCTGGCTTATATTGAGTCAGTTATTGCTTCACTGAATTTCCGCAACGGTGAGTTCAATGAATTTCTGGAAATGGTGACGTTTTATATTGTTAACCGTTTACGTCATCACCGTGAATCTGAAGTGACGCATGATATTCCCGGCTGGCTGAAAACGGCGATTGAGAAAATGCATGATAAATCGCGCTTCGGTGATAAAGCATTATCGAACATGGTCGAGCTTTCCGGAAAATCGCAGGAATACCTGACCCGCGCGACGCAGCGACATTACGGCAAAACGCCGATGCAGATTATAAATGAAATCCGTATTGATTTTGCCAAAAAACAGCTGGAGATCACCAACTACTCGGTCACGGATATTGCTTTTGATTCCGGTTATAGCAGTCCGAGTATGTTTATTAAGAACTTTAAAAAGCTGACTTCTTTTACGCCGAACCATTACCGGAAGAAGTTATGCAGTATTAATTAATACCGCTTCATTCATAAATATTTCTGTCTTAATTTGCAGTGCATGATTATTGCACGGGAGTTCCTATGAGTAAAAAACTGAAAGTCGTCACTATTGGTGGCGGGAGCAGCTATACCCCGGAATTACTGGAAGGCTTTATTAAACGTTACGCCGAATTGCCAATTACTGAATTATGGCTGGTGGATGTCGAAGGCGGAAAAGAGAAACAGGATATTATTTTTAATCTCTGCCAGCGTATGGTGGAACGCGCCGGTGTGCCGATTGTGATGCATAAAACGCTGAACCGCCGCGAGGCGCTGGTAGACGCTGATTTCGTCACCACGCAGCTGCGCGTCGGCCAGTTAAAAGCGCGTGAACTCGATGAGCGTATTCCGCTGAGTCACGGCTATCTGGGGCAGGAAACCAACGGGGCAGGGGGTTTGTTTAAAGGGCTGCGTACCATCCCGGTGATTTTTGACATCATTAAAGATGTCGAAGAAATCTGTCCGGACGCCTGGGTGATCAATTTTACCAACCCGGCCGGTATGGTCACTGAGGCGGTATTCCGTCACACCCAATTCAAGAAATTCATCGGCGTCTGTAATATTCCTGTCGGCATGAAAATGTTCATCCAGGATGTGCTGAAACTGACCCCGCAGTACGATTTGTCCATCGATCTGTTTGGTCTGAACCACATGGTGTTCATCAAAGACGTCATCGTGAATGGCGAATCACGCTTTGCTGAACTGCTCGACGGTGTGGCCTCCGGCACGCTTACCGCCGGTTCGGTGAAAAACATCTTCGACCTGCCGTTCAGCGAAGGCCTGATCCGTTCCCTGAACCTGCTGCCGTGTTCTTACCTGCTGTACTACTTCAAGCAGAAAGAGATGCTGGCGATTGAAATGGGTGAATTCTACAAAGGCGGTGCGCGTGCCACCGTTGTGCAGAAAGTCGAGAAGCAACTGTTCGATTTGTACAAAAATCCGGACCTCAACGTGAAGCCTAAAGAGCTGGAACTGCGTGGCGGAGCCTATTATTCCGATGCGGCCTGCGAAGTGATCAGCGCGATTTATAACGATAAGCAGACTGAGCAGTACGTCAATTTCCCGCACAACGGGCATATTGATAATATTCCGGCGGACTGGGCGGTGGAAATGACCTGTACTATCGGGCGTGACGGCGCAAAACCGCATCCGCGCATCACGCATTTCGACGAAAAAGTGCTGGGGCTTATCTACACCATCAAAGGTTTTGAGATTGCCGCGAGCAATGCCGCTATCAGCGGTGAACTCAATGATGTGCTGCTGGCGATGAACCTCAGCCCGCTGATCCATTCCGATAAAGATGCTGAAATACTGGCGCGCGAAATGTTGCTGGCACATGAAAAACTGCTGCCGAATTTTGCAAAAACCATTGCCGCGTTAAAATAACCCGCCGCCTTCCCGCAAGGGAAGGCACTCCAGCAGGGGTGTTTATGGATAAATTACTGATTGTGAATGCGGACGATTTCGGGCTTTGCAAGGCGCAAAACTACGGGATTATTGAGGCGTTTACTCACGGCGTGGTGCGATCCACCACCGCGATGATGAATGCGGCGGGTATTGAACATGCCGCTGTTCTCAGCAAGGCCTGTCCGCAGCTGGGCGTCGGGATGCATTTTGTTCTGACGTTAGGCCGTCCGCTTTCGCCTATGCCAAATCTGACCCGTGAAGGCGAACTGGGCAAATGGATCTGGGAAATGGCCGAAGCCGGAACCCTGCCGCTGGATGAAATCGCCCGTGAGCTGGAATGCCAGTTCGGACGTTTTATCGAGCTGTTTGGCAAAATGCCGACACATATCGACAGTCATCACCACGTGCATATGTTCGGGGAAATTTTCCCGATAGTGGAAGCTTTTGCGAAAGAAAAGGGCATCCCGGTACGTATCGACCGTGACGAAATCCGCAGGGGTGAAATTGCGCTGGGCGGCGCAAAAAGCACCGACGGTTTCGACAGCACGTTCTACGGCGATGCGATTTCAGAAGCGCTGTTTCTGCAAACGCTGGACAGTGCGACAGAGCGCGGCGACCGCTCGGTGGAGATCATGACGCATCCTTCGTTTATTGATAACACCATTCTGGCGAGCAAATATTGCTACCCGCGTCTGGCAGAACTGGATGTGCTGACATCAGAAGCGTTGCAATCAGCCATTGCGGAACGCGGATTCCGGCTGGGATCGTTTAAAGATTTATGATTTGTGAACAGGACTTATGACCTGACTGTCCCTTTCTCTGATGCAAAGGTCAGAGAAAGGGGGCAACCACAGAAATGACTATGGGAACAACGGGACAATATTTTTTGACAGATCACTTATCTCGTTGCTGATGTTCAGACGGGAAAGCATTAATTTAGCCTGCTCTCTTAATTCACTTATCGTCTGCAGATGGGGTTTTCTGGCTGCATAAATGACGACGTTTCCACTCGGCACACGGCAGTACAGCACTTCACCAAATACCTCCCGCAATGCGCAATATAATGCGCTTCCGGCTCGTGGCACCTCGTAATAATTCAGGACAAGCCAGCCCTGATCGCTCAGTTTTTCCAGACACAATCTCAGAAAAGCTTCTGTCCCCTGACTGGGATCCATCGAAAAGGCTGTGTACAGATCAGAGAAAATGAGGTCGTACGGATATGTACATTCTTTGCGCAGGTAGTGTTTTGCGTCTTCAATGTGATAAGAGATTTTGTCTGATCCGGGCAGCGTAAACCATTCACGCGCCACGGATAAAACGTGCGCTCTCAGCTCAACGACATCCATAACCCGCTGCTCATCAAGAGCATGAAGTGCGCGCAGTAATGCGCCTCCGCCGAGTCCGAGCAGAAGGGCTGTGCGCCCGCAAGTGAAAGCGGTCGCCATCAGCATAGCTTTGGAGTAATGGTGAACAGGCAAGTTAACGTCTTTTTTGGACATTTTACTCTGCTCATTAATGCCTTCAAAACGCAGAATCCGGTGATCTTCTGTGTCCGCGACGATGATGTCCCCGTATTCATCTTTCACATGGCAAACAATGTCGCCCTGAGGCTGAATATTAAATTTGTTTGAAAAAACATCCGTATTTGTCATATGCAGACTCATTACTTATAAAAATTTCACAGAAGGAGATTATGCCCTTCAATCCGATGAGCTGGCTTTAACAATTTCGACCTGATTGTTTTTCAATATCTTGTGCAGACCCGCCGCAGGAAGTTCATCAGTAAATAATGCCGTCACCTGAGAGACATTGCCGATTTCAACGGCAGCGGAGGCATGATATTTGGTATGGTCTGCGGCCAGAAGGATATGCCGCGAGTGGGCCATCATGGTTTTTGCCACACTGGCCTCGTTGACATCAAACTCCATTAACGCGCCGTCGCCTTCTATCGCGCCCACGCTGGTGACCAGATAGTCCGCGCGGAATCCTGCTACAAAAGCCGTTGCCGAAGGCCCGATAATTCCTCCGTTGTGCGGACGCAGCGTTCCGCCCGGTACCATTACCTCAAATCGCGGATTCTTATACAGAATATGGGCGACACGCAGGCAGTTCGTGATAATGCGCAGATGGTTATGATTGAGCAGGGCATGTGCCACCTGTTCAACCGTTGTCCCAATGGTAATAAACACCGTCGACCCGTCAGGAATGTAATCGGCGATCGCTTGCGCAATCGCTTTTTTCTCTTCTGTCCACGACATTTCCCGCTGCTCAAAGGCCGTATTGACTACGCTGGAGGCCCGACCCGCGCCGCCGTGATGACGCGATACCAGCCCCTGTTCACTGAGCTTGCGGATATCCCGGCGTACGGTTTGTGTCGAGACATCAAGTAAGGCTGCCAGTTCTTCAATGTTCATATACCCGTTTTCACCAATCAGCCCGAGCAGCTGATCGTGGCGCGGATTCCCTGTCAGTTCCGTAAGACTCATGGGCATACCTCCAAAATGAGCGTCTGAGTCGTATTCTATACAGAAAGTGACAAAAAAGACCGCGTCTGATCACAGTCAGGAATACCGGCACGGCCGCCTGGCTGCGTACATTTCAGTGCGGCAACGCCGCTGGCAAAGCGTACTGCTTCCTCACACTCCGCGCCCTGCGCCAGACTCACTGCCAGCGCGCCGTGAAAAACATCCCCTGCGCCGGTGGTGTCTACCACCTCAACGGCAAAACCTGGCTGATGATGCAGACTGTCATTTTTCAGCCAGAGACATCCTTGCCCGCCTTGCGTGACATACACATGACCTTTTGTGAGCATTTGGGCTTTAGCTAACGCAGCACCGGCGTCGGTTTTACCTGTCAGCCGTTGCAAACCCGGCGCAGAAAAGGCCGCGTGATCGCTTAATGCAACCAGTTCTGAGATGTCCTGCGGCGTGACATCTGCATCCAGCACGGTGAGCACACCGGCCTGACGCGCCAGTGTAAACGCCTGCTTCGCGCCGTCGTGCCAGCGCACATCGGCCAGTACCACATCCCACTGCGAAAAGTCGATGGCCTGCATCCATGTGGCAGAAACGGGTAAGTCCGGGCTGGGATAATTGATAATGATCCGCTCACCTTGTTGATCCACCAGAATGGCCGATTGCGACGAACGGGCCTGCTCAATGCGACGGACATAGCGGGTATTTACCCCCAGGGATCCCAGCTCCGCGAGCAGCCGGTTGCCGGTATCGTCATCGCCCACGCGGCCAATAAAGTCCACTTCTGCGCCCAGTTTTGCCGCCGCCACCGCAGCAGTAGCCGCCGGGCCGCCACCCACTTCATGATATTTTTCAGCGACATATTTTCCTCCTTCAGCAGGTAATTCATTCACGTAATAGATACGGTCCATTACGGTGATCCCGACACAGGCAATGCGAATCATGGCTATTCCTTAAGCGTGTTTTGATGAGGTTATTTTAATTCAGCGAATTGTTAAAAAAGTGATGTCTGTCAATTTTTTGACCTGAAATTACAAATACGATCAAAAAACGACAAACAAAGACAGCGCTGATTATCAAAAAGTGACACGGCTGATCAGCTCAAAGGAGAGACACATGGCAAATGTGGCATTTATTGGTCTGGGGCAAATGGGCGCTCCGATGGCGGCCAACCTGATTAAACAGGGGCACCGGTTAGCGGTGTTCGATCTTAATCCGCAGCCGGTTGAAACACTGGTACGACAGGGGGCAACGGGCGCTAAAAGTACGGCGGAAGCAGCGGAGGGCGCAGAATTTGTCATCACCATGCTGCCCAATGGCGATCTGGTACGCGATGTTTTATTTGGCCGCGACGGTATCTGCGAAACCCTGAGCCCGTCGGCGCTGGTTATCGACATGTCGACCATTCACCCGCTGCAAACTGACAAGCTGATCGCACAGATGCGCGAAAAAGGTTTCAGCCTGATGGATGTGCCGGTCGGCAGAACCTCGGATCATGCCGTAGCCGGGACTTTATTGCTGCTGGCGGGCGGTACGCAGGAACAGATTGCGCGGGCGACGCCGGTGCTGATGGCGATGGGGTCTGAACTGATTAATGCGGGCGGGCCGGGCAAAGGCATCCGCGTCAAGCTGATCAACAACTACATGAGTATCGCCCTGAATGCGCTCTCCGCCGAAGCCGCCGTACTGTGCGAAGCACTGGATCTCTCTTTCGATGTGGCGTTGCAGGTCATGAGCGGAACGCCTGCCGGAAAAGGCCACTTCACCACTTCATGGCCGAACAAAGTGCTGAAGGGCGATCTGTCACCGGCTTTCATGATTGATCTGGCCCATAAAGATCTCGGTATCGCGCTGGATGTCGCAAATCAGCTACATGTGCCGATGCCGCTCGGTGCGGCTTCCCGCGAAGTCTACAACCAGGCGCGTGCCGCCGGGCGCGGGCGTCAGGACTGGAGCGCCATTCTTGAGCAGGTGCGCACCAGTGCCGGACTGACCCGGAAAACACATCCGTAACGCATCAACCAAGGAAAGTTAAATGACTCATTACAGCCTTAACGATATCACCCGTCCTTCCGGCGGATTCGCAATGCTGGCGGTCGATCAGCGGGAAGCGATGCGCCTGATGTTTGTGGCCGCAGGTGCGAAAGCGCCGGTCGCCGATCAGGTTCTTACCGATTTTAAAGTTAATGCGGCGCGGATCTTATCTCCTTACGCCTCAGCGATTCTGGTCGATCAGCAGTTCTGTTATCGCCAGATTGTTGAGCAGCAGGCTATTGCAAAAAACTGCGCGATGATTGTCGCGGCAGACGAATTTATTCCGGGCAACGGCATTCCGGTCGACAGCGTGGTGATTGACAAAAATGTGGATCCGCAACAGGTCAGGGAAAACGGCGGCAAGGCGCTGAAATTACTGGTGTTGTGGCGCAGCGATGAAGACCCGCAGCAGCGTCTTGAGATGGTGAAAGAATTCAATCAGCGCTGCCATGCGCACGGGTTGCTGAGCATTATCGAGCCGGTGGTCAGGCCGCCGCGTCGTGGCGATAAATTTGACCGGGAACAGGCGATTATCGATGCCGCGAAAGAACTCGGTGACAGCGGCGCTGACCTTTATAAAGTCGAAATGCCCCTCAGCGGGCGCGGCTCGCAGGCTGAACTGCTGCGCGCCTCGCAGCACCTCAATGAACATATTCATATGCCGTGGGTGATCCTCTCCTCCGGTGTTGATGAAAAACTCTTCCCCCGTGCGGTCAGTGTCGCCATGACGGCAGGCGCGTCCGGTTTCCTCGCAGGCCGAGCGGTCTGGTCATCTGTGGTCGGTTTACCCGATACCGAACTCATGCTCAGGGATATTTCCGCGCCGAAATTGCAGCGTCTGGGCGACATTGTGGACGAAATGATGGCGCGCCGCCGCTAACGAAAGGAGTGGAAAATGAAATGGTTTAACACCCTGAGCCATCATCGCTGGCTTGAGCAGGAAACCGACCGGATTTTCGATTTTGGCAAAAATGCCGCCGTGCCCACCGGCTTTGGCTGGCTGGGTAATAACGGGCAAGTGCGGGCAGATATGGGCACGCATTTATGGATCACCGCCCGCATGCTGCACGTCTATTCCGTTGCCGCAGGCATGGGACGTCCCGGTGCGTATTCGCTGGTGGATCACGGCATCCGTGCGCTCAACGGCGCGCTGGCGGATAAAAAACACGGCGGCTGGTACGCCTGCGTCAATGATGAAGGCGTGGTAGATGCCTCGAAACAAGGTTATCAGCATTTCTTCGTTTTGCTGGGCGCGGCCAGCGCAGTCACCACCGGCCATCCTGAGGCCAGAGCGATACTCAGTCAGGCCATCAGCGTGATCGAAAAGTATTTCTGGAGTGAAGACGAGCAGATGTGTCTCGAGTCGTGGGATGAAGCCTTCAGCGAAACCGAGGCCTATCGCGGCGGCAATGCCAATATGCACGCGGTCGAGGCCTTCCTGATCGTTTACGACGTCACGCAAGAGCGCAAATGGCTGGATCGCGCACTGAGAATTGCCTCGGTGATCATTCATGACGTCGCCCGCCGGGGTGAGTATCGCGTAAATGAACATTTTGATACGCAGTGGAATCCGATCCGCGATTACAACAAAGACAATCCGGCGCACCGGTTCCGCGCTTACGGTGGCACGCCGGGGCACTGGATCGAATGGGGACGCCTGATGCTGCATCTTCATGCCGCGCTCGAAGCCCGATCTGAAATGCCTCCTGCCTGGTTGCTGGAGGATGCCAAAGGACTGTTCCACGCCACGATCCGCGACGCCTGGGCGCCGGATGGCGCAGACGGTTTTGTTTATTCCGTGGACTGGGACGGGCAGCCTATCGTGCGCGAACGCGTGCGCTGGCCCATTGTGGAGGCGATGGGTACCGCATATGCGTTGCACTGTGTGACCGGCGAAGCGCAATACGAAAGCTGGTATCAGACATGGTGGGAATACTGTGTGAAGTACCTGATGGATTACGAAAATGGTTCGTGGTGGCAGGAGCTGGATACCGATAACAAAGTGACCACTAAAGTGTGGGACGGTAAACAGGATATTTATCATCTCCTGCACTGTCTGGTGATCCCGCGTCTGCCGCTGGCGCCGGGGCTGGCACCCGCCGTGGCCGCCGGTCTGCTGGACATCAATGCAAAATAAAAATCACGGAGAGCATCATGAGTACCCTACAAAATAAAAATACTCAGATTGAATTTATCGCCGGTAATAATGAATTTTCGCTGATTTATCAGCAGCGCCTGATTTTACGTCATACCGCGCAAGCGCCGTGTTTATGGATGGGCAAAGGCGAGGCGGATATCGACATGTTCCGTGGCAATTTCAGCATTAAAGATCGCCTGGATGAAAAGGTCGCCCTGACGGACGTAAAAATCACCGCGCAGCCTGCGGGATGGGATTTGCATTTCAGCCGGGGCGACACACTCAGCGCCTCGCTGGTGCTCACCACGGATGACAGCGGACGTTTACAGCTAAAGGTACAAAACGACAACCGTGCGCATAACCGCATCTGGCTACGAATGGCGGCGCAACCGCAAGATCATATTTACGGCTGTGGCGAACAGTTTTCTTACTTCGATTTACGCGGCAAACCCTTCCCGCTGTGGACCAGCGAACAAGGCGTCGGGCGCAACAAACAAACCTTTGTCACCTGGCAGGCCGACTGCAAAGAGAACGCCGGCGGCGACTATTACTGGACGTTCTTCCCGCAGCCGACGTTTGTCAGCACGCAGAAGTTTTACTGCCATGTCGAAAACAGCGGCTATATGAATTTCGATTTCAGTGCGGCGGACTATCACGAACTGGCCTTCTGGGAAGATAACGCCACGCTGCGTTTTGAATGCGCTGACAGCTATATCAGCCTGCTGGAAAAACTCACCGCCTTGTTAGGCCGCCAGCCGGAATTGCCGGACTGGGTGTATGACGGCGTGACGCTCGGCATTCAGGGCGGAACAGAAGTCTGCCAGCACAAGCTTGATGTCATGCGCGAAGGTGGTGTGAAAGTTAACGGTATCTGGGCGCAGGACTGGTCAGGTATCCGCATGACCTCGTTCGGCAAACGCGTGATGTGGAACTGGAAGTGGAACCGCGACCTCTATCCGCAACTCGACGAACGTATTGCTCAGTGGAAACACGAGGGCGTGCAGTTTCTTTCTTACATCAATCCGTATGTCGCCAGCGATCGTGACCTGTGCGCAGAGGCGTCCGAACAGGGCTATCTGACCAAAGACGCCAGTGGCGCAGATTACCACGTTGAATTTGGCGAATTCTATGCAGGCGTGGTCGATCTGACCCATCCGGAGGCCTATGAGTGGTTTAAAAACGTCATTAAAAAGAACCTGATTGAGCTGGGTTGTGGCGGCTGGATGGCCGATTTTGGGGAATATCTGCCAACCGATACTTTCCTGCATAACGGCGTCAGCGCGGAAATCATGCATAACGCCTGGCCCGCGCTGTGGGCGAAGTGCAACTACGAAGCCTTGCAGGAAACCGGCAAGCTCGGCGAGGTGCTGTTCTTTATGCGCGCCGGTTACACCGGCAGCCAGAAATATTCGACGATGATGTGGGCGGGCGATCAGAACGTTGACTGGAGCCTGGACGACGGGCTGGCCTCGGTGATCCCGGCGGCATTATCGCTGGCAATGAGCGGCCATGGTCTGCATCACAGCGACATCGGCGGTTATACCACGCTGTTCGATATGAAACGCAGCAAAGAACTGCTGCTGCGCTGGTGCGATTTCAGCGCTTTCACGCCGATGATGCGCACCCACGAAGGCAACCGTCCGGGCGACAACTGGCAGTTTGACGGCGATGCCGAAACCATTGCGCATTTTGCCCGTATGACCAGCGTGTTCACTCATCTCAAGCCTTACATCAGACAGGCCGTGAAGCACAACAGCCAGAGCGGTTTACCGGTGATGCGTCCGCTGTTCCTGCATTACGAAGACGATGCCCGCACCTATACGCTGAAATACCAGTACCTGTTTGGCCGCGATCTGCTGGTGGCGCCGGTGCATGAAGAAGGGCGCAGCGAGTGGTCGCTGTATTTGCCGCAGGATACCTGGATCAACGCCTGGACCGGTGAAACCCATTACGGCGGCGATATCACAGTGGCAGCGCCGTTAGGCAAACCGCCGGTCTTTTATCGTGCAGACAGCGAGTGGACAGCGCTGTTCGGCGAATTACGTTACCTCTGATAAGGCTCATCCGCCGGGGTTCAGGACATCGCTCCGGCAGGTGAAGGAGAATAATAATGAGTCAGATAACACCGGAAAACCCTGCGACGCTGCGCCTGCCTTTCAGAGAAAAATTGGCCTACGGAATGGGGGATTTAGGATCTAATATCCTGCTCGATATCGGCACGCTCTATCTGCTGAAATTCTATACTGATGTGCTCGGCCTGCCGGGGACTTACGGTGGCATTATCTTTTTGATCGCCAAATTCTTTACCGCGTTCACCGATATGGGCACCGGCATTATGCTGGATTCGCGCCGTAAAATCGGACCGAAAGGTAAATTTCGCCCCTTCGTGTTATACGCTGCATTTCCGGTGACGTTGCTGGCTGTCGCCAATTTCGTCGGCACGCCGTTTGATATCACCGGTAAGACCGTGGTGGCGACGCTGCTCTTTATGCTGTACGGCTTATTCTTCAGCATGATGAACTGCTCGTATGGCGCAATGGTGCCCGCCATCACTAAAAATCCCGACGAACGCGCCTCACTCGCGGCGTGGCGACAGGGCGGTGCCACGCTGGGGCTGTTGCTGTGTACCGTTGGGTTTGTGCCGGTGATGAATCTGCTCGAAGGCAGTTCTCAGCGTAGTTATATCTTTGCCGCGACACTGTTCTCGCTGCTCGGATTGCTGTTTATGTGGCTGTGTTATGCCGGTGTGAAGGAGCGTTATGTCGAGGCGCAGCCGCAGGATCCTGCGCAAAAGCCGGGGTTGTTGCAGTCGTTTCGCGCGATAGCCGGTAACCGTCCGCTGTTCATCCTGTGCATCGCCAACCTTTGCACGCTCGGCGCGTTCAACGTCAAACTGGCGATCCAGGTGTATTACACCCAGTACGTACTTAACGATCCCATTTTGCTCTCTTACATGGGCTTTTTCAGCATGGGATGCATTTTCATCGGCGTGTTCCTGATGCCCGCAGCCGTGCGCCGCTTCGGCAAGAAAAAAGTGTATATCGGCGGTCTGGCGCTGTGGATTATCGGTGACCTGCTGAACTACTTTTTTGGCGGCGGATCTGTCAGTTTTGTTGCGTTTTCCTGTCTGGCTTTCTTCGGATCAGCATTCGTCAACAGCCTGAACTGGGCACTGGTGTCCGACACCGTGGAATACGGCGAATGGCGCACCGGTGTGCGTTCCGAAGGCACGGTTTACACAGGTTTCACTTTCTTTCGCAAAGTGTCGCAGGCGCTGGCCGGTTTCTTCCCCGGCCTGATGCTGACACAAATCGGCTATGTACCCAACGTTGTGCAATCCGCCGGAACGCAGGAAGGGTTGCGTCAGTTGATCTTCATTTATCCCAGTGCGCTGGCAGCGATCACCATTGTGGCGATGGGCTGTTTCTATAACCTCAATGAAAATATGTACATGCGTATCGTTGCTGAGATAGAAACCCGTAAGCGGATAGCGTAATGCATTCCCTGTGTCAGCGCCCTGCGGGGCGCTGTGAGGATCGACAATGAAGAATTTACATCACCCTGATCCGCTGACCCTGCGTGAGAAGTGCGCTTATGGAATGGGCGATTTTGGCTCGAATCTGATGCTGTGCATCGGGACACTTTATCTGCTGAAATTTTATACCGATGAACTGGGGATGCCGGCGTTTTATGGCGGCATTATTTTTCTGGTAGCGAAATTTTTCACCGCCTTTACCGACATGCTGACCGGCGTATTGCTCGATTCCCGCCGCCATATTGGTGCGCGGGGCAAATTCAGGCCGTTTATTTTGTATGCCTCCGTCCCGGTCGGACTGGTGGCGACGGCACAGTTTATGGCGAATGATTTCGGCCTGCCGGTTAAGACGGCGCTCGCCACGGTGCTGTTTATGTTGTTCGGCCTGTTCTACAGCCTGATGAACTGTTCGTACGGCGCGATGGTGCCCGCTATCACCAAAAATCCACATGAACGGGCACAACTTGCGGCCTGGCGTCAGGGCGGGGCGACGCTTGGGCTGCTCCTGTGTACGGTCGGATTCATACCTTTGCAGTCCTTATTCAGTCATTCGGCTTCGGTGGGCTATTTTGCAGCGGCACTGATATTCGCCACCTGTGGTTTGTTATGTATGGGCTGGTGCTATCGCGGAGTTAAAGAACGCTATGTTGAGCTGACGCCCGCAGGGCATAAATCCGGCATTATGCGATCGTTTCGCGCCATATTTCGCAACCCGCCGTTACTGGTACTGTGCCTCGCCAACTTGTGTACGCTGGCGGCATTTAATATCAAACTGACGATACAGGTTTATTACACCCAGTACGTACTGAACGATATTCATCTGCTCTCTTGGATGGGTTTTTTCAGCATGGGCTGTATTTTGCTCGGTGTATTTCTGGTGCCCGGTTGTGTGAAACGATTTGGCAAAAAGCAGGTGTATCTGGGCGGATTACTGTTGTGGGCGACGGGTGATATTTTTAATTTCCTCTGGGGAAACAGCTCGTTAAGTTTTGTGCTGTTTTCCTGCATGGCGTTCTTTGGCACCGCCTTTGTCAACAGCCTGAACTGGGCGCTGGTACCGGATACCGTCGATTACGGCGAATGGAAAACCGGCATCCGCGCTGAAGGCTCGGTGTATACCGGTTACACCTTTTCGCGCAAAATTTCCGCCGCGCTGGCGGGTTTTCTGCCAGGAATTATGCTGACGCAAATCGGTTACATCCCTAACGTGATGCAAAGCAGTGCGACATTACTCGGTTTACGGCAACTTATTTTTATCTGGCCCTGCGCACTGGCTGTGATGGCGGCCGTGATTATGGGTGTGTTTTATAAACTAACCGAAGAGCGTTTCGCCAAAATTATTGAAGAAATTCATAGGCGTAAAAAAATGAATTCAACAGAAATCGAAACAGGAAAACCCAGTGTCTCTGTCGTGACACAACAATAGCTATGCAGTAAAAACAATGGCCGTCACAGTGGTGAGGGCTGGCTAACCGCGAGGCTTACGCACCCGGGTAGCCAGCCAGTCACTTATGATGGCATTCAACTTTGCCCTGAGTACTCAGTGGGAGGGACGCCTAAAATAGTTTTGAATGAATAGCTAAACGCTGCGGTACTTGAGTAGCCCATTTCGAGGGCAATGGTGGTCACGCTTTTATTTTGTTTGAGCATAATGACTGACTCAAAAATGCGCATTTTTTGCTTCCAGAGACCGAAGGATAACCCCGTTTCACATTTGAATTTTCTGGAAAAATTACGGGTCGACATTCCTACTTTCGCAGACCAAAACTCGATGTAATGTTCTGCGCCAGGGGATTCCAGGATTGTATGACACATATCATTAAGGACCGGATTCTTTGGCCAGGGAAGTACAAAGTCAACTTGCGGTAAGTTGAAAATAATATCGAGTAATACACTAACCAGTTTCCCGTCATTCCCATGTTCTTCGTATAACTCAGGAATAGTTTCCGCCGCATGGTGTATGAGCTCTTTAGCCACATCGCTGATCGTGACGGCCTGGCACATAGAAATCGAATCGTCTAAAAGCTCCGTTTCAATATCCAGACTCTCCAGATAAACATTATCTAAAGCCCATACGGTATGTTCCATATGAGCAGGGATCCAGATACCGTAATGGGAAGGGACTATCCAGCAATTATCTGCAGTTTCCAGACGCATATTTCCTTTACGCGCAGAATGGAACTGTGCAAATTCATGTGTGTGGGGAGACACACAGGTATTTGACTCAATAAGATAGGAGCGAATATGTACAGGGCGTGATCCCTTAGATATTGAAGAGTGCTCTTGTGAAAGCCAATTTCTTTTGCTGAAACTTTTCATTGCTGATTTCCCAGGAACATCTTTCATTGACTGCTTATCGATAGAGATTGGCCTCTTATAATAATACACTCACATCGATTATGGATAATAATAATTCGCCTGAAATGTCAGGCTCGATGTAAAAACATCAGCATTAAAACATATAACATATTGAGTCATTGGATATATTTTGTAACCTTCTTTTTCAGAAAAACACAGAAATAGTAAGATTTCCAACCACCTGTGTAACCGGGTTTTTGGTATAAAATTCATTTTATTAAGTAAGAGAAATCATGAAGCACACGTCAATATTACCCGCAATGATTATTGCCGCGCTGACTCTGTCCGGTTGCACGAGTTATAACTCATTACAATTGAGTAAGCAGCAATTGCCTGCCGTTTCAACGCAGACATCAACGCCTTATACCTACTATAAAATCGACCCGCCGCTTTATAACGGGGATGTCGTGCAATATGTTTTACAAAGCGGGGAAAAGGGCACAATCACGGTAAAAAAAACCACCCCTCAGACCCTTATCAGCGATGACGGGCGGGTAATTAATTTGTCTGATCTTGCCTCACTTAAACGCAAAGACATCTCGAAAGGGAAGACTGCCGCTGCGGTCGGCACCGGAGTTGCCACGACGTTAGTCGTCGCGGCGCTGGTATTTACCGCTGTCATAGGTGCAGGTTTTGCTGGCATGTTGTCAGCAAGCTAATGACTGCATAAATTAAAGCTACGTTGTGTATTGGTTTACGTTAGACCGTTTAACGTTAAGGTATTTGCGGTAAACTGGGGTCAGGTAAGATGAAAGTGGAGTTGAATAAAAGTACTGCCGAGAGGATTTTCCATGCGGTGCTTTTTGAATTGCTTGGCAATGTCGTTATCGCCATTTTTATTTCTGCTGTTCTGAAAGTGTCTTTATTACAGTCGGGAAAACTTTCTGTTATCTCCGCGATTACCGCAACAGTCTGGAATTATATCTTCAATAAGTCTTTTGACGCACTGCAAAGGCGTTATGCATTCGAACGGAATTTTATAGTAAGAATTCTGCATGCCGTGATTTTTGAAATTGTACTGGTGCTTTCTCTGACGCCAGTCGCTATGTTTTTACTCGATTTGTCATTAACCAAGGCTTTCGTGGTTGAAATAGGATTAATATTTGTCTTCCTTCCTTATACGTTAGTCTTTAACTGGACTTATGATTATATCCGCTGGCGTTTGGTAGCAAACAAAGCATCGGCGTAATTATATCCTGAACCTGCACTACACATTAATATTCAATTGCAGCATTTTTAATGCAGCAAGGATTGTCGCTTCCATTTTCTCCGGGGTAGTGATCGGTGCAAATCGCTTAAGGGGTTTGCCGTCGCGTCCGATCAGAAACTTAGTGAAGTTCCATTTGATCCTCCCGCCCAGGGCGCCGGGCAATTCATCCTTAAGGTAACGGAACACCGGGTGCGCTGCTTCGCCGTTAACCTCCACTTTCCCGAACATCGGAAAACTCACACCATAGTTGATGTGGCAAGTTTGCGCGATGTCGTCGGCACCGCCGGGTTCCTGTTTACCGAACTGGTTGCAGGGGAAACCCAGCACGACCAAACCCTCGGTCTTGTACTTCCTGTAGAGCGCCTCAAGGCCTGCGTATTGTGGTGTGAAACCACAATGGCTGGCAGTATTAACCACCAGAACCAGCTTGCCAGCGTAGTCTGCCATTGAGATATGCTGACCATCCAGACTGGTCGCCGAAAGTTGATAAAAGGGAGTCATGTCGGGATCCTTACGGCAGAATGAGTCAGACGCCGGTAGTGCGACGTCGCGGTGGATGCAGGTCCCACTGAATGGGGGGTTACGTAAACCCTGCTCTCCATTAATGATTATACCATGCTGTCAGCCCTGTGCCTTTGGCATGAAAACAAACATAAAGCCATCATCGGACTGCCAGGGGCGAGGTGCGGGCCACCCAGTTGAAAGACAAAATTGGATTTTATAAGGATTTATGCGTTGTGTAACTCTGCGCTGATGAGCGTGGTCTGGCAGCGGACGCCAGGCATCATCTTATTCAGGCCATCCGTCAGCATTTTTCCGGCGGCATGCAGTTCTTCCAGCGGCATCTGGGGAAGACTTTCAAGAATGAACCACATTTTACTGTCATCTGCGCTCAGTCTGGTCCGGACACCTTGTCGCCAGTTCCACCGGCGGCAGGTCACGCCGGTATCATCTCGCCAGATAACTTCCCCCGCGTCCGGTGACTCAGTTCCCGGCTGACCGTCTTTCATGGTGTCAAAAATTTCCGTTCCGTCTGCTACGACCAGCTGCGGAATTCCGTTATACGCCGCAAAGTTTTCGCCGCCAACCGGAACCGCATAACGCAGACTGACGGCGTTATACAAATCAACGACCGGATCAAGGGCAGCCATCGCACCGTCACGCAAAACACGCTTTCGCAGGGCTTCTGCGGAACAGGGCGTTCTCTTCGGTTTGGCCCCGAAGGCGCGAAAAACATCAGCCCAGGCACTCAGATGTGACTCTGCCCAGGCCGGTTGTCCTGCCAGAACAGCCTGACAGGCTTCTTTCAGCGCGTTTTCCCCAATTCTTTTATCTGTCAGTGGTGCTGCTTCCACGTTGATACTGAGCGCACGAAATCCAGGAGCAAGACGGTAAATCTCAGGGCTGATTGACGGTAAGGTGAGTAACATACGATAATCCTTTAATGACTATTTTATTGCATAATACTGACCGATGACCAAAAAAGTCAATATAATGACCGATACCAATGCGGCAATCGTAAACGAAGCCATTTCTGAACGGATCAAGCTTTACCGAAGCCAGAAAAAGATGTCACTTGATGAGCTCTCCCGCCGGGCAGGGGTGAGCAAAGGAATGCTGGTTGAGATTGAGGGATGCCGAGCCAATCCAAGCATTGCGTTGCTTTGCCGCCTGGCCTCTTCAATGGGCGTGTCCGTGGCAGATTTTGTGAACGTCGCCGGTAAACCTGCGGTTCATCTCATTGATGCCAGTGATATCCCGGTGCTTTGGAAAGGCGAAAAAGGTGGCAGTGCGCGACTGCTGGCAGGGACCAGCGGTCCGGATATGGTGGAGCTGTGGCAGTGGATACTGCATCCGGGGGAAACGTTCGAATCACCTGGCCATCCTGAAGGGACCAGTGAACTCCTCCACGTTTGCGAAGGTAAACTGACGCTGATCCTGAGTGAAGAGACTTACGTCATTATGAAGGGCTGCTCGGCGGTTGCCAGAACGGATGCCCCTCACGCTTATACCAACGACGGAAATGAGGTGGCGGTGTTTACAATGACGGTAAGTGAGAGAGCTCGATAAATATCGAAGTGTGGCCTTCGTATGCCTGGGTTATGAAGTGGACAGAACACCGCGTTTGCCCTGAACCGAAGGCGACATTGAATAGCCAGTTTACAGCCAGACCACAAAGTCGTCAGACGTTAAGCAACGCGATAAAAATCAAGTTTCACACCCGCTTCAGCACGGGTATCCTTACGTCGTAATCCCAGAGTTTGCAAAAGTAACCTACATGAAAAATGAAGGTCCGGATAATGACCAGGTGATCAATATGCCGCCGGGACAACTTCCTTCAGACTTCTTCGAGGGTAAGTAATCTTCATAGCGAGGCTTGTCTGGCTTGTCTTAACTGTTAACCCGGGGGGCGATGCGCCCCAATTATATTGGATCCGGCCCAGGTTTTGAGAAACAACCCCGACGTATTTCTGTTTCATTGCCCTGTCACCTCATCAGCACTTCTCAGCGGTTTAGAAAATAAAAAAGACTTTAACGATTTTTACTTGTGACCAAAATATAATAGGGTCACAAGCTAAATGTGTAATTAACCAAAATTCCAGGCTGAAAAATGACCGATAAAAAAATGTCCACTTCAACGCGAGGACCGTCTGATCACAGTATCCGTGACCAGATTGTTGAGGCTGCGATGGAGTACTTCAGCCATTATGGCTTTGAAAAAACAACCGTTTCAGACCTCGCCAGATCCATCGGATTTTCAAAGGCATATATCTACAAATTTTTCAGTTCCAAACAGGAAATCGGTGAAGTGATCTGCACTAATTGCCTTACGGATATTGCAGGGCGTCTGGAGGCCGCGCTGGCGGCTTCATCCTCCGCCACAGAGAAAATCCGCAACCTTTTTCAGGTGATTGCGCTGGGCGGAACTGAGCTCTTTTTCCGCGAAAGACGTTTGTATGACATCGCCGCCGTCTCATCACGTGACCGCTGGTCCGCGGCGGTTGAGTATGAGGCCGGGTTGCGCGAAACCGTGGTCAACATTTTGCAGGAAGGACGGTCTGCCGGCGAATTTGAGCAGACATCACCGCTCGATGAAACGGCTGCCGCTGTTTATCTGGTGCTGAGACCCCTTGCCGATCCGATTCAGTTGCAGATCTATCTTGATACCGCAGAAGCTGACGCCTCACTGCTTGCAACAATGGTGCTCAGGAGTCTGAAATCCTGACTAGTGACCATTGACATAATTAGTCACTAGTCAGAGAATGGCTGCTCATACTTTTTTTAAGTAAGGCAACCCATGCTCCGGCACACTCTCTTTTTGTCCGCCACCTGTCTGCTTCCGCTCCTGCTGACCGCTTGCGGTGATCCTTCAACTGCAACTGACGATCCCCGCACCCGGCCACCGCTTATCAGGACGTCCGGGGTAAAGCCTGCTCAGGAACAATCACGCGTTTTTAACGGTATTGTGGCCGCGCGTTTTCAGGGGGACCTCGGTTTTCGCGTATCAGGTAAAGTGCTGGAGCGGATGGTGGACAAAGGACAAAGCGTCACGCGAGGCCAGCCACTACTGCGCCTGGATCCTGCTGATCTTGCACTACAGGCACGCGCTGCTCAGGATGCAGTGACCGCCGCGCAGGCTCGCGCCCGTCAGACCGGCGAGGATGAAAAACGCTATCGCAGTCTGGTGGGGGGCGGTGCGATTTCTGCTTCGGCTTACAGTCAGGTTCGTGCTGCGGCAGATTCGGCGCGCGCCGAGCTGAGTGCCGCTCAGGCGCAGGCGCGCGTAGCCCTCAACGCGTCTCAGTACGTCGTTCTTAGCGCAGATGCTGATGGCGTGGTGGTGGATACGCTCGCCGATCCCGGGCAGGTCGTCAGCGCGGGACAAACGGTAGTGCGTCTTGCACGTGCCGGACAGCGCGAGGCGATGGTGAGTCTCCCGGAGACGCTGCGTCCGCAGGTCGGTTCGGTCGCGTCTGCCGTCATGTACGGCAGTCAGAGTGTCAGTGAAGCCAGATTGCGGGAGCTGTCAGATTCCGCGGATAACGCGACGCGTACCTTTGAGGCGCGCTATGTGCTGAGCGGCGCGGCGGCCAGTGCCCCGTTAGGCTCAACCGTGACCCTGCACATCCCTGAATCTTCAGCGACCTCAACCTCGTGGTCGGTGCCGCTCAGTGCAGTATGGGATGCCGGACAGGGTTCTGGCGTATGGGTGGTGGAAGGCAACCCCGCAAAAGTGAAATGGCATGCGGTCACGATACTCGGCATCAGCGACGACAGCGCGCGCGTTTCAGGCGCGTTTACTGCCGGACAGCAGGTGGCTGCGCTGGGGGCACATCTGCTTCGTGAAGGCGAAACCGTGAGAACGGCTTTGGCTGGCACTGAGGGGATCGCACCATGAGTCGCCATCGCTTCAATTTGTCGGCGCTGGCCGTGCGCGAACGGTCAATCACGTTGTTCCTGATAATCCTGATAGCCGTTGCTGGGCTAATCGCTTTTCTCGGACTGGGCAGGGCGGAGGATCCCCCGTTTACCGTCAAACAGCTGACGGTGATCACTGCCTGGCCCGGCGCTACCGCACAGGAGATGCAGGACCTGGTGGCGGAACCTCTTGAGAAGCGCCTGCAGGAGCTGAAGTGGTATGACCGTACAGAGACTTATACCCGCCCGGGAATGGCTTACACCATGCTTTCCCTGCAGGACAGTACCCCTCCGTCAGAAGTGGAGGAGCAGTTTTATCAGGCGCGCAAAAAGCTCAGTGATGAGGCGCGTAATCTGCCCGCGGGGGTGGCCGCGCCGATGGTTAACGATGAATTTTCCGATGTGGTGTTCGCGCTGTATGCCCTTAAGGCAAAAGGGGAGCCACAGCGCTTTCTGACGCGTGACGCCGAGAAGCTTCGTCAGCAACTTCTCCATGTGCCCGGGGTGAAAAAAGTCACCATTACCGGTGAGCAGGCCGAGCGTATCTATGTCTCTTTTTCCCATGACCGGCTCGCCACACTCGGCATTTCACCGGAACAAATTTTTAATGCCCTTAATGCTCAGAACGTTTTGTCGCCCGCAGGTTCGATACAGACACGCGGACCTGAAGTCTTTATCCGTCTTGACGGTGCGCTGGATACGCTGGAGAAAATTCGTAATACCCCCGTTGTTGCCGGTAATCATACTTTACGGCTGGCGGATATCGCTAAGGTAGAGCGCGGTTATATCGATCCCCCGGATTTTCTTATTCGTAACGATGGTGAGCCTGCGCTGATGCTGAGCGTGGTAATGCGTGAGGGCTGGAACGGCCTCGAACTGGGTAAAGCACTAAAACAAGAAGTCAGTACGATTAATGAAGAGATGCCGCTGGGCATGACGCTGACTAACGTTTCCGATCAGGCCGTCAATATCAGTGCTGCTGTCGATGAGTTCATGATCAAGTTCTTCGTGGCTCTTCTGGTCGTGATGGTCGTGTGTTTCATCAGCATGGGCTGGCGGGTTGGCATTGTAGTCGCCGCCGCCGTGCCGCTAACCCTCGCCGTGGTTTTCGTCGTGATGGCCGCCACCGGAAAAAATTTCGATCGCATTACGCTTGGCTCGCTTATCCTCGCGCTGGGCCTGCTGGTCGATGACGCTATCATTGCGCTGGAGATGATGGTGGTCAAAATGGAAGAGGGCTACGACCGTATCAAGGCCTCGGCCTATGCCTGGAGCCATACGGCAGCCCCAATGCTCGCGGGGACGCTGGTCACTGCTGTCGGATTTATGCCCAACGGATTTGCGCAGTCGACCGCCGGGGAATACACCAGCAACATGTTCTGGATTGTGGGGATTGCGCTGATCACCTCCTGGGTAGTAGCGGTGATCTTTAGCCCTTATCTCGGTGTGAAAATGTTGCCTGATATTAAGCCAGTAGAAGGCGGTCACACGGCGATTTACAACACCCGTCATTATAATCGCTTCAGACAATGGCTGACTCTGGTTATCCGGCGTAAGTGGTGGGTTGCAGGCGCGGTGATTGGCTGCTTTATCATCGCCATACTCGGTATGGGGCTGGTGAAGAAACAATTTTTCCCCACCTCCGATCGCCCGGAAGTCTTGGTTGAAGTCCAGATGCCTTACGGCACCTCAATTGAACAAACGAGTATCACGGCTGCCCGAATTGAGCGCTGGCTGCGTGAGCAAAAAGAGACGCAGACGGTAACTGCGTATATCGGCCAGGGCGCGCCGCGTTTCTATCTGGCGATGGCACCAGAGCTGCCGGATCCGTCTTTCGCGAAAATTGTGGTGCTCACCAGAAGTGAGCATGAACGCGATGCGCTAAAACAACGCCTGCGTGAAACCGTGGCTGACGGGCTCGCGCCTGAGGCACAGGTGCGTGTTACCCAGCTTGTGTTTGGTCCTTACTCCCCATACCCGGTTGCTTATCGGGTAACAGGACCCGATCCTGACGTTCTTCGCCAGCTCGCCACCAGGGTGAAAGCCCTGATGCAAGCCAGCCCGATGATGCGTACGGTTAATACCGACTGGGGTTCACGGGTACCGGTGATACATTTCGCGTTAAATCAGGACCGGCTGCAGGCTATGGGACTGACACCCGCCGACGCAGCCCGGCAGCTGCAGTTTCTGCTCAGCGGTGCGCCTGTCACGGCGATCCGTGAAGATATTCGTTCTGTGGAGGTCACAGGCAGGGCGGCGGGAGAGGTACGTCTCGATCCGGCTCAGCTTGGCGCACTGACGCTCGCTGGTGCCGGGGGGCAGCGCATCCCCCTTTCGCAACTGGGTGAAACCGAAGTTCGCATGGAGGATCCGCTGCTGCGTCGTCGCGACAGAATGCCGACGATTACGGTTCGTGGTGATATCGCCGACGGATTGCAGCCACCAGATGTGTCGGCAGCCATCACGCGCAAGCTTCAGCCTGTCATCGCCTCCTTGCCGCCGGGGTATCACATTGAGCAGGCGGGGGCCATCGAGGAGTCAGGCAAGGCCACCCAGGCAATGTTGCCGCTATTCCCGATAATGATTGCCCTTACGCTGCTCATTATCATCGTGCAGGTGAGATCGATGTCGGCAATGATCATGGTGTTTATGACGGCGCCGCTGGGGCTGGTGGGGGTGGTGCCTACGCTGCTTCTCTTCCAGCAACCTTTTGGCATCAACGCACTGGTAGGGCTCATTGCACTGTCCGGCATTCTGATGCGTAACACACTGATTCTGATAGGCCAAATTCATCACAATGAGCAGGAAGGCCTTAGCCCTTTCCGTGCCATCGTGGAAGCCACCGTACAACGCGCGCGACCCGTCTTACTGACAGCACTAGCAGCTATTCTGGCTTTTATTCCCCTGACGCACTCGGTGTTCTGGGGAACGCTGGCATATACACTGATTGGCGGTACTTTCGGCGGCACCATTATTACTCTCGTCTTTTTACCTGCAATGTATGCAATCTGGTTCAGGATCCGCCCTGACGATGAGAAGGTTTCTGCATAAATGTCGGGCAGGCAAAAAGGTTTGTTCATCACCTCCCCGCATAATGGCCGGTTCTGCCGGCCTTGTTATCCGGCTTGATCGGGTAAAAAAAAAGCACCCAGCGGGCGCTTTCATCAAAAAAATTTTATATTCTTAAAATTTAATTTATTATAGTTTTTTAGTACGAGTGTTTCCCTGGTGTTGGCCGTCCATTGGCCTCCTCACACATTGTTCGGAGCAGTGTGTGAGGTTTCTTTTTCGTAAAAGAAGGTATCATTGATTGTAATGGGCCGTAAGTTGTACTTAAGTCCTGAAAAAACCTGTACTTAAGTATAGATGTCGGCATTAAGGGATAAGCAGCCCTCAGGGAGTCAGTATGTTTAGTGCTTTTGAACAAAATCACACGATCACTGAAACATTGAAAGATTATATCGACCGTAAACTGTGTCCCCTTGGAAGTCCTGACTACGCCTATACAGTGGTGCGGAAAAAAAATCCTGCAGAAGTCCTCATCATCTCAAGTTATCCTGATGAGTGGGTCAATCTCTATCGGACCAACAATTTTCAGCTTACCGACCCGGTAATACTCACCGCATTCAAAAGAACCTCTCCCTTTGCGTGGGATGAAAACATCACGCTGATGTCTGAACTGAAATTTACAAAAATCTTTTCCCTTTCCAGACAGTACAACATTCTGAATGGCTATACCTTTGTGCTGCATGACCAGATGGGTAATCTGGCATTGCTGTCTTTTATCATTGCCGACCATAGCCAGCAAGAGTTGGAAGAGCGACTTACTTCTGAACGTGGGAACTTGCAGATGCTTCTCATCGATATAAATGAACAAATGTATCGGCTTGTTGGTGGTATACCAGCCCGTGGGCGTCAGATGACGGCAAGAAAGGAAAATAACATTTTCACAATACGTGAAAATGAGGTGCTTTACTGGGCCAGCATGGGGAAGACCTATGCAGAAATTGCGACTATTATCGGCGTTTCAGTCAGTACGATAAAGTTTCATATGGGAAATGTCGTTGCTAAGCTGGGTGTCAGTAACGCCCGCCAGGCAATCAGGCTGGGCGTTGAACTGGAGCTGATTATACCGGCAGCGTCAGCGGCCAGGTAAACAAAGAGTCTGTTTGGCTGTTAAGTCCTCTGGCCATGTTCAGCTGATCTTCCTGCCCGGCAGGAAGATAGATCAGATAGATGCGTTCCCGCTCACTAAGAAATGCCTCTTTAAGTGTCTGAATTTGCCAGCCTGAGCGTTTCAATATCTTCAACATGGCGCGACTTACGATGGTATAAATACCGGTGTGTCCGTTATCCTGAGCCCAGTTTATCATGGCAAGAAAAAGTGCCTGACTGACAGGATATCGTTCGCCGAGAAGCTCCCGGGCGCGCAATTTGTCGACAAAGAACCGGCTCGATTCAACTCCCGCAGAAGGAAGTGGAACCGAATCAAAACACGCCCGAAACGTATGGGTTATCATGTTTGGCTGGTCGAGAGCGGTAAAGCGCACGCTGCAAACGAGTTTCCCCTTACACAGTCCGAGAATATAGCGTGTTGAGTCATTGTCGAACTCATCAAACTCCATATCTTGCTGGCAAACTACTTCCCATCCCAGGCGATCACTGAAGGTTGTTTTTCTTAGCCGGTAAAGTTCATCTACTCTGGTCATTCTGAGCTCTTCATAGCTCACATCAAACAGTTCAAGCATCCCATTATCCTGTTAATAAAGCGTTGTATCCCGTAAACCGTACATCATTATCCTACAAAACTGGGCAATCGCAGACCCGAAAATGCACCGAATAACAGGATGTTAGTAAAGTAATAAATTTCTCGTCGAATCCCGCTCAATGGAAAATTACAGTTCCGATCCCACATCCGCAACAATACCTGCGCGTTTATTGATTTGACTCAAATCTGAGCAAGGCTTTGATCAGCAGGTATATCTCGCCCGGACCTCTGATTTATCCTGGCACTGATATTGGGAAGGGAGCAATCTGGCCGTGATCTCAAAAAGTGCGTGGAACAAAAACGGGTCTGTTTGCAGTTGCAGTATAAAATGCGAACCGGCGACAACTGAGGTCCTATTTACATGAAGATTGTTTTACCCACAGGCACCTTATTGCACCAACGCGTTTTATAATCCCACTTGGGATCATATAATCCAATTGAAAATAGCCTCTTTTTGTTTTTATCATTACATAACTTGTCTGCTTCATTTATATTCAGCCACATAAGTATACTTCCGACGCTCAGATGTGAGTAATCCGGATCTACACCACCATTAGGCACATCAAAATATATCCATTTATCCGACTCTGCCTTAAGTATGAAATCATATGCGCAGGGTAACGAACCATCAATAAAAAGAACATAACCAAAAATCATATCTTTAAAGTATGTGAAAAAATCTATCAAAATTTCTTCATTGTAGCATTTCACATTATCCTGGAATCTTTTTTTGAAAAGAAGCACATATATATTGGCAAGTTGTTCTGGTTGTAGTTCGTTTACGTTTTTAACGACCCCTCCCTCTTTAATGAATTTATTGAATTCATTTCTTCGGTTTTTATGGCTCTTTTTTGAAAAATCATCTTTGGCCAGACATATAAATTTCTTTTTTGGTCTGAACTTCGTGAAAATTGCGTTATAAAAATGGTTGGAATGGGCAGAGGATATCTTATTTGAACGCCCAGGGAGGAATACTTTTTTATTTATATTTACAGGCAATATGATTTCATCACTCGTTATGGGATATGTTCTCCACAGATTAACGCCAATCTTGTTACTGATTTCAAAAAAACAGCCTTGAACGGTACCTTTCTCTTTATAATGATAAAAATCTATTTCGCATATTTTCTTATCTAAAAGATACTGCAATATTTTAGGGTGTGTATTGACACTCCCTCCAAACTTGTAATAACTCTGTTGATATATGTCGAATGAAGAACATTCCCAGCCAAATATTTTCTTAAGCATTTTATTCATAATTTCAATCTTTTAAAATAATTTAAATTTTCAATATAACGCAATCAATACAAATATTTTTATGAAGTACCCGTTGGCGACTGCTCTTGCAGTTCTCTTAATAGCATGAGGGATACAGATTTTGAAATAACTTAACCCCTGAGAAAGAGAAAAAACAATGAGTAAACCTAAAGGTATTAAATGCTTTTTTTTCATGATTAGTTCTCATTCTATTCAAATGTTAAACCTAAAAAAATCAATTTGTTTATAATACATTTACATTTCAAACAAGTGAATGAACAAATGAGAAAATTAACTTTTCCAAATTGGAAAAATAGGAATTATGTAGTTAGCTACACAATAAAATAACATAATAGAGAATTATGCTATATAGTTACCAGAGCATCATGTTTATCCCTTATTTAAAATTTCATGCTATAGTAAATTTTGTTTTTATTTCTTTGCAGGTGAAACTTGAAATATAATAACACTCGCGAGCTTCGTGATTGGGTGATTTTTATAAAGACAATTGAGAAGGAGAACCTTTCTCTTGCTGCTCGTGAGCTCGGTGTCAGTGTCAGCACCGTGAGTAAGGCTATATCCAGGTTAGAGGATTATGTCCAAACGATGCTGATTAAGAGGGATGCTCGTAATTTTGAAATCACTTCTGCGGGTCATATTGCGTATAGTAAAGCGAAGAATATTACTGAATCCTTTCAATCCCTGCTGTCTGAATTGCAGAATCCTGAACTCTTAATTCAGGGGGACATAAAATTTTCCGTACCCTCTGTAGTATGTCAGTTGCTTGCTAATCATTGGACAAGTGAATATATAATCCAAAACCCTATGGCCAGGATTGAGATAAAATCACAGGAGCTTTTTGAATTCAATCATGATGTAAAAAACTTCGATCATGTAGCACTTCAATACGGGAATATTCAAAGACCAGAACTGGTACATAGAGAACTAAGCTCTGTTGAGCTTATTAGCTGTGCCTCTCCTGAATACATTAAAAAATTTAATGCTTTAGACAGGCCCGACAATTTCGAAGGGCATACCCTGTTGATGGTGGATAATTGTAATCTAAAAGATAATATGATTTTTTCAAAAGGGGATGAAATTGTTTTTCTGGACAAAAATCACAAACCTTCTATTAAATCTAACGATTTTCTGGCTCTTTTCAACTTACTCCTTGAAGGGAAAGGGCTGCTTCTGGGTACACCCAAATGGCTAGCATTAACACATATCCGCGACGGAAAGCTTGTGCAGATCATTCCTGACTGGAAACTGGCTAATATACCCGTCTATCTCGTCTGGATGCATAGACCCTATTATTCCCCTCTGTTTTTAGATTTTATTAATTATGTGGAAAAAAAATGGAACAATTTTAACCAGGTTTATTTAAAATGACCTGCACTCAGGATTTGATACAACGCTCAGTGAGTCATGCAGGATCTTGACCTGCTCCCCGTATGTGAACCAGCCATAATCAGGAATACCTGGCTTCATTCTGGCTGCATATTCAGAACCATTAGCGGTTTTCATCAACTGCGGTAAAAGGAGACTGAGCGCTATCCTGTGCAGCATCCGGGTCACTTCTGACGAGCGCCGATTACGCCACCCGCATATCCCCAGGCATTTGCGGGTAAAAAGGTCGATCTCCGTCTACAGACGAAGTCGTCGCCCGTCAACCAAAGCATCAGAAACAAAATTCATGTCCAGACGTGGCGTGGATGTAGGCCCTGAGCTTCGGTTGCCGCCGCGACGTGTTTAATAGCGGATGATTTCCCGGTTGTTTAAACTTTAGATTGAGTCGGGTTATATACTCTTCCAAATATTTTGCATAAGAGGAAAGAAGATGCTCAACACTTATATTATTCTCGCCATTTCTATCTGCGCTGAAACGCTGGCCACAACCATGATGAAAGCTTCAGATGGCTTTACCCGAATAATCCCAAGCATGGTTGTGGTGGTGGGATATGCTATTTCTTTTTATGGTCTTTCCCAGGTGGTCAAGACCATGAATATTGGTATCGCTTACGCGATTTGGGCGGGGATGGGGATCTTTTTGGTTTCCATAATGTCATTTCTGTTTTATAAGCAGAAGCTCGATCTTCCTGCCATCATGGGCATGGTTTTTATTGCTGTGGGAATTTTGATTATCCAGCTGTTCTCTAAATCCGTTACCCACTGACTGACTCCCAAGATATCCCGTCAGTGCGCTATTCATCGCCCTCGCTGTTGTCATGCCGTTTGAAGCGAACGCGTTGGTACCAGGGCTTTGGTACAGGATGGATGATGCTGCGCAGCGCCCTGGAGTAATCCATCACCAGACCTGGCGTCCAGGCCATTGAGATAGCGCGTTTGCGTAACTGAGCGGCAACCCAAAGCTCAGGCATAGTGAGCGTTCTGATTATGGATAGCCAGCTTTCAGTACGTCCGGAGAGCACACCATCCAGGGCGTTTTCCAGCGCGTAGGCAACACTGCTTGAACAGTTGCGATAGGTCAGGTTATAGGTTTTTGTTAATTTGTAGTCACTCCAAAAACGGTGTAAAGCTTTTCCGTTATATCTGGTGAAACAAATTTTCCGATCTGAGTGGCACCATTCAGCCGCCTCGGTGGCATAGTCAGGCTGGAACCTTCCCAAAACATCGTTATCACGTGTTGCTTTAAGTGTATTCAAAAACTCCGATGGCGAACGGTCGATATCTTCCGCTGGGTAAAGGCTGATGTAAATACTGTCAGGAACTTCCAGCGCAGCGTGGCCGGTTGATATCACACCTTCTGAGTCTACTGCGGCTATGTAACGGTTGATCAACGGGCGCGGAATAGTTGATGCGCTGGCTGTTCCTTCTGGCGTCCATATATGAACGGTGAGGGGTTCGCGAAAATCAGTAATCACTTGCGAAGTAACGTCTGACTTTAACGTGCCACTTTTTTTCAACTCAAAACCTATACCTTCAGGCGCTAAAAGTTCGAATACAGAAGTCCCTTCCTGCAGTCGCATAACCCGAAGAGCAAGGCGTACGGTATGAATACCGCTGAAAACCATCAGTGTTCCCAGGAAGAAAGAGACCGTAGCTTTGTAATGTGTTGGGTAGGGACTGAATATGAAAATGGCAAAAACGATTTGTGCCATGCCGTTGAAAAAAGAACTCTTCCAGTTCGGGAAACGCACAATCCACGCTGAGAAAATCACAAACAGACCAATCACGAAATAGGCAAATCCGAATACGATCGCCAGGAGCAAATTGCTATAAGACTGGTTTGATAAGATAAGAAGCGAGACGAAACAAAAGATGCCCCCCTTAAAGTAGAGGAGCGCTTTTTGTGCACCGATGCCTCCCGACGCTATGCTTAGCGTCACTAAACTTTCCGTGAGCAAAAGCAAGCCAAAAAATCGTAGAGGGAAGTACGTCACTCCGTCCAGACCGTCGAGGAAGATGGCCAATCCGAACAGGCTCCACAGGCTCCCAAACAGGATCAGATATTTGCCCCAGTAACGCATAAAATCAACGCCGAACAATAATAATGCAATCTGTATCACAAGTCGGTCTCTCTTTATTAAATCATGACGTCTGAGTTTAAATAGCCAAATCGTAATGGCTGGACTGCCAGTTCCCGACAATAATCAACGAGTCAGCATTTGCCATGGTGATACCGCCGCTGTCTACCAGCGTTAGCCACTCATCATTATTCGACTTAATACGAAAAATGACGGTATCGTGCTGGCTCGACATCGAATTAAACCAGTGTTGATTGAGTTTTTCTCTGTCTGAAGGATGTACATGACTTAGCACTTTCTCAACCGTATCGAACTCTGTCAGAGAAGCAGAATCCAGCAGCGAAGAGAGATCATTTTCCCAGGTAAACTTGCCAGTTTCAGGCTCAAGTCTGTAAAGTACGCCGTTACCTGAAAGCCTGCCTGTATCTGGATTGAAACGGGTTGTCGAGCGTCTTAATACGCGTACAAATACGATGAGCAATGCTGTCGCAGATAGATAGCTTAGCGCCAGTAGCAGTGACTCGACGAGGCTAAGGTTGCGCAGAAAGAACGGACCCTGATGCATGTCGGTAAAATGGATGACAATCAGCCCCAATACCAGCAGGCCGATGGATCCTCCACGGTTGCCCCATACCAGGGCGAGCATCAAACTCAGGACAATAGGCAAGCAGGAAAGGGCGAAATAGAGCGCGGGAGCTTCGGTTTTAAGCCATGTGTCACTATAGCCGAAAATAAATACTGTCAGGGCACAGATCGATAGCAACAAGGCAAGGCCTCCCAGCTGCTTCGTCCAGGGGAGGAAAGCCTGATGCCCACGCTTGTTCACGAAACCCATCACCACAGTTGTGGCAAAGAAAATCCCGGTCACGTCAGCAACGAAACCGTTCCAGATAGTTGTCATTATCGGCTGTCCGCTGAGGAACGCGTAACCTCCCGCCACGATTAGCGCATCCAACATGCTGATGACAAAAGTGGAGCATATCCACAAAATAATGACGTGCAGATCATCATTTGGCCGCGCGAAGCGCCGGACGATCCAGGCAATGAGAACGTTGGCTGGCATTTCGAGGAGTGAATAACCCACTGAGATAAGAAAAGTGGGGAGATTCTGCCAGGCCCGGTCCTGTAGTACGCTCGCCAGAACAAAGATAAGGATAAGCGCGGGATAATGGCGCCAGCGGGCAGATAAAAAGGCCGCTACCGCCACGCCAGGAGGAAACCACACGATAGCAATCGCAGAATTTGTGTCGTCAAATTTGAGAGACATCAATCCTGATAAATAATAAACCAGCCCCCATAAGAGCAGGATCGCAGTTTGCTGCAGCCAGGAGGGGATATTCGTTTTCATTTCTGATCAACTTTGGGTCAGGTAAAGGACGCAGCATCGCTGCTGTGGGCCGTTAATTAACATAAATTTTAACAACCCTTTGCTGAAATTACAAAATCAGCTCCTCACAGGATATTTCAGGAGCTGTATATTTCGAAGAGCGAAAAGCGGACGTCCAGCGGAAAGATAAAATTGGATTTTAAAAGGATTTCTTCATAAATATCCGGCTTGTTCCTTCCGGCGCGCAGTCAATACGCCCAAACTCTTCCCAACCGTGTTTTTTGTAAAAATCAGGAGCCTGAAAGCTTATCGTATACAAAAATGCTGCAGTGCAGCCCCTTCTTCGCCCTTCATCCTCGAAGCGATTTAGGATATCTGTGCCAAGCCCCATTCTCCGCAGCTCTGGTGGTAGATAGAAAAGATCTATAAAAAGGAGGCCCAGTGAGGAACGTCCTTGCATTCCTCCAAGAACTTCACCCGTTTTCGTTGATTTTAGTAATACCGATAATGGCTTACGATCACTGATTCCCGTCATTAAATCGTTGAAATCATTAAGCCCTTCTTCAATGGGCAATAATTGTTCAGCATCAGCATTTTCACAAATCTCAAAACTTATCTCTTCAACAGTGCTATTCATTTCAAATGGCCTATTCGTTGTATAAATAACTGTTTAAATATACAGTCGTAAATCCAAAATCCCAGCTTTTTTTCTGTTTTGCTCTGCCACTTGCACTAAAGCATGTTCCGGCCGTCCATCTGGTGAGATGAAATATCTTACCGCCAGCTTTGAGCAAAAGCCGGTATAGGCTCTTTTTCGTGGCAACAAGGGCTGTATTTCATTCAGGTTAAATATATTGAATCCGGTATTTGCTCAGTGTTATAAGAAATGATCAGTATTTATGATTTCTGCTGTTTCCAGTGCCTGATTTTCATCAAATAAATTAAGGTCAGAAAATGATTAAGTCAGTTCAGCCAACAACCACAGTCACCACCACTACCGGAACCTGCGGCGGTGTGGGCGTATCTGTGACTGACTCCTGACAAAACAGATCCTCACTCCCCGCCAATCCGGACGGGGAAGAAAATCTCTCCGTTCATAATATTCTGAATGGAGAAACATTATGATTTCATCTGAAAATGCACTTATCGTTATCGATATGCAGCAAGGACTTTTCCGTGGCCCGACATCTCCGCATTCAGCCGGAGCGGTTCTGTCAAATATTTGTCTGCTGATTGCAAAAGCAAGACAGGCTCAGGTGCCCGTCTTTTTCGCCCGCCACACCGGACCCGATGACTCCCCCTTATCTGAACAAAGTCCGTTAACACAACTGATACCTGAAATGGACGTGAACGTTGAGCGGGATATCGTATTTATTAAAAAGCACCCCAGCTGTTTCCGCGATACCGGCCTGCAGCTTCAGCTCATCCAGCGAGGCGTGAAGCGGGTGGTTATCGCCGGGATGAAAACAGAATTTTGTGTCGACACAACCTGCAGGGTTGCCTCGGAACTGGGATTCAGGACCGTGCTGATTTCAGATGCGCATACAACTATGGATAACGAATTTTTATCAGCAAATGAAATTATTGCTCATCACAATGTCACGCTGGCCGGGCCGTTTGTGACTCTGGCAACTGCCGATAACTTGAGATTTGCTCCTGACGATTGAGTTTGAGCGGAGAGCCGTCCGCAGGGCGGCTGAAAAATCCATTTTCGTTTCTGCCACGAACCTGTCGGGTGAGTATCTGGTTGATATATTTGGTATCATCACATTTTAAATCATGCCTGAGACCTTATCTGATGGGTATAAACATAAGACCGGCACTTGTTTCTGATGTCGGGAGTATTTTCGATGTGAGAACGTCGGTGATTGAAAATCATCTCAGTCGTGAGGAAATGCGGCTGATGGGGATCACTGAAAGCGTTGTGGCAGATATGATCCTGAAAAACCCCTGTGCCTGGGTCGCAGTTGATAATGAAAAAATTATCGGTTTCTCGATGATTTTACAGGATGAAGGCTGCCTCTTTGCGGCATTTATTCGCCCGGAATATGAAAATAAAGGGGCAGGGCGTAAGCTTGTCATGGCTGCTGAGCAAGAGTTATTTAAACACCATGATGTAGTCTGGCTGGAAACCGATAAGAACAGCCGTGCTGCGAAATTTTACAGACATCTCGGTTGGGGTAATGAAACGGCTATTAATGATGCTGATATCAGATTAGAGAAAAAAGAGAAGAGCATTCTGTAATTCAATTGTACGCAAAGAGAGTTAATGCGTTATGCCCCTTTATTCAATCCTGTCAGGCGGGGCAGTCAGAAGAGAATGTCGTTGTATTACTTGAATTTGTGAAATTAATGTATAAATAACGTCCGTGTAACACTCAAGGTATTTGACAATTACTCTTTAATTTTAACAAAAAACCAAATCATCATCAAGATAATTGACAATACATAGCTATAATTATAAAAAGCAGAGAGCCTTAATCAACAAGGAATGGTTTTACTATGAATTTTTATGGGATAAGTTACCTGCAAACGCAGTCAAATATAAATGATTATCTGAAGTATGTGATTATTTTTAGTACATTGTTTGTTTTGATTGTCGTTTTCAGCTTGTATATGCGTCATCGCCTGCAGACCCGATATCGGGATTTAACGATTATTGCTTTTTTGTTTTTGCTGTTCGTTTCAGGTGTTCAGTATGCAGATTATGCAGACAGTGAAAATATTCACTCCCAGTCGTCGCAAATGGTTAATTTTGTCACGTTATTATCAAGGCAGAAGAATGTCAGCATAAATGATATTTATTCCAGCTCAGTGCAGTTATCCGATGGCGTGATCGTTAAAGTTAACGACGGCTATTACCGGGTTAACTTAAGTTCAGATCAAAACACCTATAACTTAACAGACGTCTGGTTAACAAACCCGGAAGTTAACATCATAAAATAACGAGAAATCAAATGCCTATATACACACCTATCATCATCAAATTGGGACTGGGGATACTGTGCCTGATTGTCCAAATCAACCTTATGGGTAAAGGCAATCTTGCCCCGACATCTGCAATGGATCAGGTTCAGAACTACGTTTTGGGCGGTATCATCGGGGGTGTCATCTACAATGAATCAATAACGGTACTGCAATTTGTGCTGGTCTTAATTATCTGGACGTTGCTGGTCTTCATTCTTAAATTTCTGAAAGAAAATAACCGGTTTGTGAAGCGGATTATTGATGGTAAACCCATTACGCTGGTACATAACGGCAATGTGGATGTTAAAGAATGTTTGAGAAATGGCGTTTCAGCTAATGATCTGATGTTTAAGTTAAGATCTAATGGCATCTATGAAGTTGAGCAGCTTAAACGCGTGGTCCTCGAACAGAATGGTCAGTTAACGATTATCCAAATCGGCGACGAGAATATTCGTTATCCCATCATCGTGGATGGATCAGCAAACTTCGATCTGCTTGAGATAATTAATAAAGACGCGGAATGGTTAGAAGCCAGGATCGCGGAGCAAGGTTTCAAAAAAATCAGTGAAGTCTACTTAGGTGAATATCTTTCGGGCAGGATTAATTTGTACGGATATACGCGATAACTGACCTGAATTCTCCTGTTCATACAGCACTGAACCCAGCGTCGGATAAGACCGTGATCACTATCAACGGTCTTGTTTCTTAAAAGTGGGACGTTTGCCCTTACTTATTCATTATCGCCGCCAGCACATCGCCCGGTTTTTCAAGCACAGCCAGATGAGTTCTCGCATCTTCAAGACGTTTCACATCAAAGAAATCATGCGCCTGAGCAAAACGCTGCTGTAAGGCTAAATAACCGTCATCTCTGTTGAGGGAATAGATATGGGTAGCCATGGGGGGATTTTTGAGTTTTTCCAGACGCTGGAGCGGTGAGCCATATTGATGATAGGCGTCGCTAATCACCTGTCCTGCAAGGCGCCACAGTGTGTAACCAGACTCAGACATCCCGATTTTTAGATGATCATTCATAATGGCCGAGTCGCTGCCCGCTAACCAAAAATCGTACAGTTCATCCCGCGCAGATTGCCAGCTGTCTTCACGCTGCATCTCTTTGATCGACGTGAAGAACGCCGGCGCAGGTTCATTCATGATCCAGTCAAGAAATATGACTTGAGGCACGCGATCCGCCAAACTTTCTGCTAAATCAACCGCTATCCAGCTGGCATGCGCGACGGAAACAGGCACAACGCGGGTCAGGCCAAGATGGTCAATCAGGGTCAACGCATCGGTTAATAACGCCGCACCGTCAAAATCCTGACCATCGGTCGATGACTTACCATGGCCACGCCAGTCAATGATGACGACACGGAAGAATTCGGCGGCCAGTTCAGCGAAGTCATTGAAGACGGTTTTTGGCTGACACCAGCCCGGCATGAGGAACAGCGTCGTGTCGCCCTGACCGATATCCAGATAATCAATATCCCCATGATGCGTAGGTAAAACAGCCATGTCAGTGTCCTTCCTGAAGTGAATGAACACCTAACTTATACGATCCTCCAGCAATTAAACAAGCGTTTACTTGTTTAATTGGTGTTATATGATGACACTCGCATCCGCTGTGATGGATTTACCGCAGGCTCATCCCCCGTATCGCCTGTTGTTGTATTTCGCGTTGGTAGTCAATTTTCAGCAGTGCCCCTGCAAATGGCATATGTTCTAACTGCCTTTCCGAAAACCCAAGTCGTGCCGAGGTGACATACAGTGATTGTTCATTATGACCAAACGCACAGCTTGTCGGCCGCTGAACGGGAAGGGGGATCAGGTGGGCAATTTCTCCTTCCGGAGATATCCGCGCGATGGCCGCGCCATCGAAGAGCGTACTGAGCAGAAATCCATTCTGATCGACGATCAGTCCGTCAGGCTTGCCTTTGCCGGGATCAATACTGATAACGACGCGCCGATGGCTGACGTCGCCCGATGTCGGATCGCACTCATAGCGATAAATTTCTCCACGCCGGGAATCCGTCACATAGAGTATTTTGCCGTCGCGGCTGAACCGCATGCCATTGATAAGTGTGAAACCTGAATCCAGGGTGTGCCAGTGACCATCAGGATCCAGACGATACAGATAACCTGTTCCGTCCTTCAGTTCTTCATCTATCAGTCCGACCCACAGGCGGTCTGCGCTGTCCATACACGCGTCATTAAGCCGAAAGCCTTCTTGTGCGTGTGGCGCGGTGGCGATTCGGTATCTGTTTCCTGCTGCGTCAATTTGCTCAACATGACAACCCATGCCAAGGAGTAACTCACCCGAACTTTTTTCTGCAACAAAACCGAGCGGCGCGGGCATCGGGTGGCTGAAATTTCTGCCCGTGGCGGGATCGAAAAAGTTCAGAGAGGCCCCCAGCGTATCGACCCATAAGAGTCTGGCTCTTGAACGGCTCCAGATAGGAGATTCCCCCAGTATGGCCTGGCCTGCAGCTATCACCGAACCGCCATTCACGAGCGCGGTTCCACTGCGGCAATGGCGATTGACGCCCAGTTTTGCGCAACCTCCAGAGCGGTGGATGCCTGAACCGCCCGAAGATTTCGGGGGTAATCTACCCCCGCGGCCTCCGCCACTTTGGTGGCATGGAATTGCCCGTTCGCCGCACGCAGGATCCACCCGCCCTCAGTACATTGTGCGCTGGCAAGATATGCCACGCCCGGAGCCACTGCCGATGGCAGGAGTTCATCAGGTTCTTCTTCTGCACCCCACATACGTGTTTTGGCCACGGGGGAAACGGCATTCACGATAATGCCGTCACCTTTGCCTTCCTCCGCCAGGACATTCATGAGCCCAACTACCGCCATTTTGGCTGCCGCGTACGAGGCCAGTCCCTGATGAACATATTGTGGATAAAGCGCCCGGCAAGAGGTGGTCATCACGATGCGCCCATAGCCCGCCGCTTTCATTGCGGGCCAGGCCGCCTGGGCAAGCCAGAGAGGCGCCTTTGCCGCGACAGTCATCATGCGGTCAAAAGAGCGCTCCTCAATCATCCCGATTTTTTCGTAAGCCACCCAGCCCGCATTATGGATCACGGCATCCAGCCGCCCGGCAACACGCAGTGCGTCTGCGCACAGTTTATGGCAGCCATCACGTGTGCCAAGGTCTCCCGTGATAACCCGTACGTCCAGTCCTTCTGAGCGCAACGTATCAGCCGTGCGCTCTGCTACCTGCGGATCGGCGCCTTCGCCCTCTGAGTTGGTACCGATGTCATATATCAGAACCGTTGCGCCAAGCTGACCGATACACCGGGCATACGCCAGGCCCAGTCCGCGAGCTGCGCCGGTGATAAGTACGACCTGATCTTTAAACGTCACCATCTCATTTCTCCCGTTAACACGCTTTCATTGGGAAGAGAGCATAAAGTCACGCTTACGATAGATAAAATACTGACTATGATGCTCTGTGATACTTTAATTGTATCGGCAGTCAGCCAGCGCAATGAATACAGGGAGAGCCGGACATGGCGACAGAGAAGCAGGCCCGCATAACTTTACGGATGATGGAGCAATTCATCGCCGTCGCGGAGGAATTGCATTTTCATCGTGCTGCACAGCGCCTGAATATGTCTCAGCCGCCGCTGACCCATGCGATAAGAAAACTGGAAGAGGATTTGGGCGTCACGCTGATTGAGCGCGGTAACCGCGTACTTGGCCTGACGCCGGCAGGGGAGATGTTTGTGCGTGAGGCACGTGAAACGCTCCGGCAGGCCGAAAAAACCCTTATCGCAACGGTTGATGTGGCTGAGGGACGAACAGGGGTTTTACGGCTGGGGTATGTCGGCAGTGCGCTTTATGGTCGCCTGCCTGATGTGATACGTGAATTCAGGGCAAGCCATCCGCAGGTGCGTCTTGAACTGCGTGAAGCGACAACCGCTTCTCAGATTGCTGCTTTACGCGATGGGATGCTGGATATCGGGATACTGATCCCGCCTCTTGAAAACGCGGAAGACGTCGTGAAGACCCGCTTTGACCAGGACCGTCTCTGTATGGCGTTGCCTGAAGATCATCCCCTGAGTCAGCGGTCAAATCTGACGCTCGCCGATCTGGCCGCTGAGCCCTTTATTCTGTGGCCAATGGATGAAGGGCGAAGCTTTCATCTGCAGGTGATCCGCCTGTGTGCCAGCGCAGGTTTTGTGCCGATGATTACTCAGGAAGCGCACGGGATGCACGCTGTGCTGTCACTGGTGTCTGTCGGGGGCGGGGTGTCCGTCGTGCCACAAAGTATGAGTGGCTTTCGCGGGGATCAAATCAGCTATCATCCCTTGTTCGGTACTGAGCCCGAATTCGAACTCGTTCTCGGCCATCGTCACCTGTCTCCTTGCGCACGGGCTTTCCTGGATTGCGCGCAAACGAAGCCGGAGGGGGTGGCGAAACCCGCAGTCTGCGGGAAGCATCCTAATGAGTCGGAACAGGATAGAATGAACTTTTTGTGACGGTGTCACTGTTATTCCTGATACTTTCTGGCAAAGACATCGCAGAACCAGTCGATAAAAACGCGGACCTTTGAAGGAAGGTAGCGGCGATCGGGATACAGAACAGACACAGATTTCGTGACAGGCGCATAATCGGTGAGCACTTCCGTGAGTCTGCCAGACTGAATGTGAGGTTCCAGCGCTGTGCGTAACGCATGCACTATCCCCAGACCTTCCAGCCCGCAGGAAAGAAGTACATCAGAATTATTAACCAGCATATTACTCCCCGGTCGCCGTGAAATAATTTCTCCGTTCATCACGTACTTCCAGTCCATCACTTCGCGGCTGTGTTCACTGAAAAAATTCACCGCTTTATGATGCACAAGCTCATCCGGCGTCAGCGGAATACCGTGTTTATCCAGATATGACGGCGCAGCACAGGTGGCCATACTGACTCTGCCCACATGGCGCGCGCTAAAACCGGAATCGACTAACTCTCCCAGACGAATGACGCAGTCAACACCCTCTGTAATCAGATCAGTCAGGCGGTCAGATGCGGTGAGTACAATGTCAATTTGCGGATAAAGGTTTTGAAACTCACTTAAAGAAGGAATAAGGATAGCGTGTGTCAATGCAAGCGGAGCATCAATGCGCAAGCGCCCGCGCGGCGGCTGACTGGGAGAAAAAACCGCCATCATGTCATTGACGTCGGTTAAAAGACCTTTGGCGCGCTGATAAATTTCCTCCCCTTCAGCCGTCATACTCAGGCGGCGCGTGGTGCGGTGCAGAAGTTTTACACCTAAATCATCTTCAAGGTGTTGAATGGATTTACTGACAGCAGGACGATGTAATTGCAAGGCATCTGCGGCTTTGGTGAAACTGCCCAGTTCGACAACCTGAACAAAAATACTCATTAACTCAAGCATATCAGAGCGCATCGTTTTCTCCTCCTCCGGTAAATTCTACACATCTATGACCATCAACGCGGAAGGTACCTTACCCGAATTGTTTCCCCTGCAATAACACTGAAATCCTTTGCGATGACTTTTTCCCCTCTCTTTCACGCTCTAACATGACTTTATCTTATGCAGACAAAGTGGAAGCAACAAAATGAAAGCATGGTTATTGAAAGATTTTGGTCTTGAAAATTTGCATCTCGAAGACGTTGAAACCCCGACGCCGGGGCCAGGTGAACTTCTGGTTAAGGTAGGCGCGGTCTCCCTGAATTTTCGTGATAAAGCGATTGTTGAAGGTTTTTATGAGCCCCATTTGGTTCCCAAACCTCTTATTCCTGTCTCCGACGCTGCGGGAACCATTGTGGCCGTAGGAGAGGGGGTAACACGTTTTCACACCGGTGAACGCGTCAATTCACATCTCTATTCGCGCTGGCTGGATGGCGAACCCGCAGCAGATGAACCAGCCTGGTGTATGGGTATGCCCCTGCCGGGAGGACTGGCTGAATATATGATTATTCACGAAGACAGCGCCGTCAGAGCGCCGGACAACATGACTGATGAGGAAGCGTCAACATTGCCTATCGCCGCGCTGACCGCCTGGTATTCGCTGATGGATATTGGTCGTCTTCAACCCGGCCAGACAGTTTTGGTACAAGGTACAGGCGGGGTATCTGTTTTTGCTGCTCAGATTGCACATGCGTACGGTGCGAAAGTCATCGCCACTTCAAGCAATGATGCCAATCTTGAGCGAATCAAGGCGCTGGGCGCTGATGAGGGAATTAACTATAAAAACACGCCTGACTGGGAGAACAAAGTTCTTGAATTAACCGGGGGTAAAGGAGCCGATATTACGGTGGAAGTTGCGGGAGGTAACGGGGTTAATCAGTCAGTTGCTGCCACTAAAGTGGCCGGGACGATTGCTCAGGTTGGCTTTCTCACCGGTCAGACCTCACAGCTTGATCTGATGCCTTTGATTTTCCGGCAGACAACGATACGCGGCATTGCTGTTGCACCACGTTCATCCTTTGATCGCATGAATCCTTTCCTCACTGAACATAATATCAGGCCCGTCATTGAGCAGGTATACAGCTTTAGCGACGCGGTTGAAGCGTTCAGACACCTTTCCCGTGGCGCATTCGGTAAAATCGTTATTAAGATTGGCGACTGATCGCCAGAGATTACTTTTTGTAAACACGCGGTATGACCCCTATCCCCTGATAATAAGGAACGGGGGTCATATGAGCATGAAGAGTCTGACGGTGATGAACCTACAGCATCACCGGCGGCTTCAAAGCTGCGTGGCCGTCAGCGCAATCTTGTGATTCAACGTATCACTGATTGTATCGACCCAGACTTTGGTATTTTCCTGCGTGCGGGTTTTGCGCGGAATATCGATACTGAATTCATCCGTGATGGTGCCGGGTGAACCTGTCAGTAACAGAACGCGATCGCACAGCATCACCGCCTCTTCAATATCATGCGTCACCAGAATCATCGACTTCGTTTTGATGTAATGCTTCTCCCACAGTTCCATCAGATCCTGACGCAGCTTATTGCCGGTATAAATGTCGAGTGCAGAGAAGGGTTCATCAAGCAACAATAGCTGGGGTTCAACCGCCAGCGCACGTGCAAATCCAATCCTCTGCCGCATTCCGCCGGATAACTCTTTTGGATAGGCATCCGCGTAACCCGACAGACCGATAAGGTCGATCATATCTACCGTTCTGCGGTTCACCTCATTTGCGGGTAACCCTAATGCCTGCAGGCCAAAGGAGACATTGCCAAACACGGTGAGCCATGGGAAAAGCGCAAATGTCTGAAAGACCATACTGGTATCCGGGCAGGGGCCGGTGACGGGTTGATCATTACACACAATGGAGCCAAAACTGCTGTCAACCAGCCCGGCAATCATCCGCAGTAAGGTCGATTTCCCTGAGCCAGACCTTCCCAGCAAAGCCACAATTTCATTTTCTCTGACCTCCAGATTGATATTATCCAGTACGCATTGCGTATGTTTTTGTCCTTTTTGAAAGGACTTGGACACATTTTTAATTTCTAAAACAGTACGAGTATGTTTCATGTCATTTTCCCGGTATTAATAGGTTTCTGAGCGACGTATTAGAATTCATGGAATTAGTCGAATTTAAACCGCGTTTCTGCAAAGCGATAAAGTGGCTGCCAGATGAATATCACGCAAAGGGCAACCATAAAGCACATCGCAATGCAGCCCAATGCAGCCTCAGGGTTTTGCCCGGCCTCGGTGGTGGTGGAAATGAATGCGCCCAGTCCGTTGGTTTTGAGCGTGACGTCGCCCCAGTTCAGTACTTCGGCAGCAATGGCAGCGTTCCAGGCTCCGCCGGCGGCAGAAATAATGCCTGTCACGATGTAAGGGAAAATGGCGGGCAAGATATACCGGCTCCACCACATCCAGCCTTTCACACCAAAGACACGGCTTACATCCACCATCTGACTTGGGATAACAGATGCCCCGGCAATCACGTTAAACAACACATACCACTGGGTGCCCAGCATGATCATCGGAATCGTCCAGGCATTCAGACTTTGGTGCCAGGTGATCAGAATGACGGTCACAATCGGATAGAAAACGTTAGACGGAATGGCGGCCATGATCTGAATCACCGGCTGGAAAATGCGCACCAGCCGCGGACGCAGGCCGATCCATACGCCGAGCGGCGTAAAGATGACAATGCTTAACAGCATGGCGATGATCACCCGCGCCGCCGTCAGTCCCATCCATTCAGGAAGCTGTGACAGGTACTGGAAGGGCAGATAGCCCCATAAAATATGGCCGTAGTACAAGCAGGCGACGGCAATCGCCAGATACCACAGACTCGCCCATAGCCAGTTGAGTATCCCCAGGAAATTAAACAGACGATGCAACCCGAGCAGGTACCACGCCTTAGGCAATGTGAACAGCCAGAACTGGCAGAAGCGGCTGCCCAGTTTTCCCAGCTGATGCCCGGTGAATGACCGCTGCAGGCAGTTATAAAACCAGGAGGTTGGCCGTTCAGCATAAGAGATATCTTCATATTTAAACTGACTGGCATAGCGCACTAACGGGCGAAAAAGTAACTGGTCAAACAGCACGATGGTGATGACGAGAGCCAGCACACCCCACAGCACACCGTGGATGCTCCCGGCATCAATAGCCTGACCCAACCAGGATCCGATACCGGGCAGATTGACGTTTTTGTCACCTATGGTCAGCATCTCGGAGGCAATCAGCGCAAACCATGCCGCCGACTGCGACACCATGGTATTCCAGAGTAAACCAGGGAAAGAGTAGAGGAATCCCAGCCGCCAGAACCGTTGCCACGGATTGCACTGAAACGCGCAGGAGACTTCGGTGAGTTCGTTAGGCACCACGCGTAAAGTCTGATACATCGTCAGCATCATATTCCACGCCTGTCCGGTGAATACGGCAAAGATGGCGAGCCCCTCAAGCCCCATCACGCTGTGAGGATACAGCCCCAGGAAGAAGGCGGTCGTAAAGGTCAGGAATCCAAGCAGAGGAACGGATTCCATAAAGTTGACGAAGGGCAAAATAATGCGGCGCATCGCGGCATATTTCGCAGCAAGTACACCGAATACCACGGTGAAAATGAGTGAGAACGCTAACCCAAACAGCAGGCGCATGGTGGTACGTAATGCGTAATAAGGTAAATCTTTATAATCTTGAGTGACTGGCGGCAGCGTGCTCCCGTCAAAAGGAGTGTGCATGCCTTGCCAGCCATAAATCAATAATCCCGCTAACAGACACAATATTGAGATGATAATCAGATCATCCAGGCCGAATCTGTTCCGGCTTATAACTGGGGTGTTCTTCTGCATAACGTTAATTCTCAGTGGGAATTTTTATATCGATAAAAACCGATAAGCAGAGAGAATAGGGCGTAATTAATCCCTCCGGATAAATGGAGTTATTTTTTACGCCGTATTCAATTTAGAATAATGTCCATCACGGTAACAATTTTAAGACGCCGTTACCCTGATGAACCTCGCCCTCTCAGGGGAGAAGACTGTCTATGTGCGATTTAACCGCGCGGTGGTAATGCGTTGAGAAGTATTGCTTCAGGGTCTGAACGAAAGGAAGGGCGCGTGACGGCCGGGCGGCCGGCGCCGTAATGCCTGTAGTGGCAAGCGTATCGCTGAAAGATGAAGAACCTGTAGTCTTCAGCATCAATGGAAAGACAAATTTTTTTAACAGCATAAAGCACCTCGATATAACAGTATCGATATAAAGATAATCTTCGCCCTTAATTAATCGGGCTTGAGGCTCTGATTATCCTTACAGACACTGACAGGCGCTGTGGATAATCAGGTGTTGGTCGGAATACCCGACGGGGGTTCATCGTTTAACATACACGTCCTCTCTGGATTTATTATTAATTGCAAGCGGATACTATCAGGGCAATATTAAACAGAACGTATATATATACACAATTGAGGGATATTTCTCCGGGGGTGTTAATTGGGCAGGATTCTCGGAAAAATAACGTCGTTTACTGAGCAAGACGCAACAGAGCCGGATCGTTTATCGAAATGCATCATCAATATTATGTGCAGTGTTGCTGAAGCGCGGGTACAGCGCCCGAAATGTTATCGGGCGCTAATTTTTGTCATTCAGTTACTCATGATCAGAACGAGAAGCACGAACATCCCAGCGCGCCCCAGAAAGCGTTGTCGTTGGACACCGGGACATCCGATCCACGGGCGATGTCATGGCTGTGTTTATGCACGCCACACGGACCGGCGCACTGATGTGCCTGACGAACCAAACCGACGCGCGCCGCACCCTCTGGCGGGGCAGAGCGGTAGTGGCCCGGCACTTTAGTGACCGGTGACCAGTCTGGTAAGACCGGGATTGCAGGAGGCGCGAGCGGTGAGAAACTGCCTGCCGCGTAAACCACTTTGCCGTCCACCACAGTCATCACTGATTCGATGCCCTTGATGCGTTCTTCCTGCACGCTGAAGAAATCTTCAGAAAGCACCGCCAGATCGGCCAGTTGTCCGGCTTTGATCTGACCTTTTTTGCCCTGCTCGCTGGAGAACCACGAACTGCCCTGCGTCCACAGCATCAGCGCGGTTTCGCGGTCGATGCGTGCATCGTCATCGTACATCGCCATGCCGCCGACGGTGCGGCCGGAAACCAGCCAGTACAGCGCTGTCCAAGGGTTGTAACTGGCAACGCGCGTGGCGTCGGTGCCCAGCCCGACCGGTAAACCGGCGGAAAGCATTTTCGCTACTGGCGGCGTATGTTTGGTGGCTTCGATGCCGTAACGGTCAGCGAAATATTCCCCCTGAAACGCCATGCGATGCTGAACCGCAATGCCACCGCCCAGCGCTTTCACACGTTCAATATTCCGCTCGGTGATGGTTTCCGCATGGTCAAAGAACCAGTGCAATCCGTTGAACGGAATGTCTTTGTTCACCTTTTCGAAGACATCGAGCATACGGCTGATCGACTCATCATAAGTGGCATGCAGGCGGAATGGCCAGCGGTGCTCCACCAGATGACGCACCACGCGTTCCAGCTCGACTTCTGTTCCCGGCGGTAGATCCGGGCGTGGTTGCAGGAAGTCTTCAAAGTCAGCGGCGGAGAACACCAGCATCTCGCCCGCGCCGTTGTGACGGTAGAAATCGGTGCCCTGACCCGGTTTCAGCATGTCCGTCCACAGTTCAAAATCTTCCAGCTCATGCTGCGGACGCTGGGTAAACAGGTTGTAGGCGATGCGTACCGTAAGCTGATTTTTCTGATGAAGTTCATCAATGATCTGATAATCCTCAGGATAGTTCTGGAAACCGCCGCCCGCATCAATCGCGCTGGTCAGGCCGAGACGGTTCAGTTCGCGCATAAACTGGCGGGTGGAATTGACCTGCTGTTCCAGCGGCAGTTTCGGGCCTTTCGCCAGTGTCGAATAGAGGATCATCGCATTGGGTTTGGCGATTAACATACCGGTCGGATTGCCGTTGCTGTCGCGCTGAATTTCTCCGCCCGGTGGATTTGGTGTGTCTTTGGTGTAACCGACCACTTTAAGCGCGGCGCGGTTGAGCAGGGCACGGTCATATAAATGCAGGATAAATACCGGTGTGTCGGGTGCTGCCTGATTGATCTCTTCCAGCGTCGGCATCCGGCGCTCGGCGAACTGAAATTCCGTCCAGCCACCCACCACGCGCACCCATTGTGGTGATGGCGTGCGCAGCGCCTGTTCTTTCAGCATCCTCAGCGCATCGGCCAGAGAAGGCACGCCTTCCCAGCGCAGTTCCAGATTGTAGTTCAGCCCGCCGCGGATCAGGTGCAGGTGGGAATCGTTCAGACCGGGAACCGCCGTGTGACCGTGCAGATCCACCACCTGGGTGGACGCATCCGCGAACTGCATCACTTCATTTTCAGTACCGACAGCAAGAAATTTGCCGTCTTTAATCGCCACGGCGTTCGCCAGTGGTTTCTCCCGGTCAACGGTGTGAAATTTGCCATTAATCAGGATCAGGGATGCAAAACTTGTCATTGGAAAAGCTCCTGTCAGTGCGCGGAAGTGCGCGTCAGCCATGAATGGAAAACTCGGGTAATGATTGGCATCCAGAGGAAAACCACCAGCGCAACCACGGAGGCGTCATTGAGCAAATGACCGCCTTCCGTGCCTTTGAGCTGTGGCAAAAATTGCCCCCAAAACCAGGGCACAATGTGGGTTGAAGGGTAAATCACCAGCAAAGTCAGCAGATATTGTTTCCAGCGGGCAGGCGGGCGAACGGTCGCGCTCGGTGGGGTAAACCAGAATTCCGCGCCGGGACGCACCTCGGTGCTGTCATCCTGTAACAGCAACGGGCTGACTTCTGCCACCAGCTGTTTACGCAGTTCAGAGTTGTGCCAGGCGTTGAGATTTTCCAGCGTGTCGAAGCGCACCAGAATGGTGTACGGATCGCCGCTGCGGCTTGGACGGATGACGTTGACACCCAGATGTCCCGGGAACGTGCTCGCCTGCGGCATGATTTTGTTCAGCCAGGCTTCGTACTGCGCCTCACTGGCGGGGGCAATTTTATGTGTAATGACGAGCGTAACGTGTTGCTTGTGGGACTGGGACATACATCACCTCAGCTGATTTAAATAAAAGCATTTATCGAATCAATGAAATGATGTTAGTCGGCAGTTTGAATCAATGATAGGTGAGAATTTTTGCGTTCTTGTTAAGTTTTTTTGCGGGTTATTCTTCACCGACTACGCGCAGTTCGCGCTGTCTGAGAATGCGATGCAAATTAAACTCCAGCCAGTCGGCCAGCCCGGCAACCTGGTCTTTCATCTCAAGCCCGAGAGGCGAGAGGCTATACTCAACATGCGGCGGCACCACCGGAAACGAATGCCGGTCCACAAAACCATCTTCTTCTAATGTCTGCAGGGTTTGCGCCAGCATTTTTTCGCTGATGCCACCGACTTTGCGCCGCAGTTCGCTAAAGCGCAGCGTTTCGTCGCACAGGGCAATGAGTATCAGTAAACCCCAGCGGCTGGTGACATGGCGCAGTATTTCGCGGGAAGGACAATTCGGATCGAGGATTTTCCCCTGACGGATTTGTTCTGACAGCGGCAGGTGCGATTCAAATTGGTCTGACGGAATTATTTTCATACTTACCTTTTGGTGCGTACTTACGAAAAGTAAGTGTATCGCATAGGATGTCTTCACGGCGACGCATTTCGCGTCTTCCAGAACATAAATCCAGAACATGAACATTGTGTCGAACCTTTCAGGAGAATAAATATGATCGCAGTTACCGGTGCTACCGGCCAGTTAGGCCGCCTTGTTATTGCCGCACTTCTGAAAAAAGTGCCCGCTAATCAGATTATCGCCGCTGTGCGCAGCCCTGAAAAAGCCAAAGATCTGGCAGATTTAGGTGTTCAGGTGCGTCAGGCGGATTACAGTCAGCCTGAGACGCTCGATTCAGCGTTTAAAGGCGCAGAGAAACTGCTGCTGATTTCTTCAAGTGAAGTCGGTCAGCGTGAAGCGCAGCACAACGCGGTGATCGCGGCGGCGAAACGCGCAGGCGTGAAACTTCTGGCTTACACCAGCCTGCTGCACGCGGATAAATCCCCGCTCGGTCTGGGCGTTGAACATCGCGCGACCGAAAAAGCGTTAAGTGAAGCCGGCATTCCTTTTGTCCTGCTGCGTAACGGCTGGTATACCGAAAACTATGCCGCGAGCATTGCACCGGCTTTGGCGCATAACGCCTTTATAGGTTCTGTCGGCGAAGGGCGGATTTCTTCCGCTGCGCGTCAGGATTATGCCGAAGCAGCGGCTGCCGTTCTGGTGCTCGAGGATCAGGGCGGGAAAATCTACGAACTGGCGGGCGACGAATCCTATACGCTGGCAGAGTTCTCGGCGGAAATCGCGCATCAGTCCGGCAAGAAAGTGGATTACGTGAATCTGCCGGAAGCGGAATTTGCTAAAGCGTTACTGGGTGCAGGTTTACCGGAAGGTCTGGCGAATATGCTGGCAGATTCTGACGCGGGCGCAGAAAAGGGCGGTCTGTTTGATGATTCTCATACATTGAGCAAACTGATTGGTCGTCCGACAACGCCGGTGAAAGACGTGATTGCTGCGACACTAAAATCGCTGTAATGCACAAAAACTTACGGAAGAAGTGATCACCGGCCTGCTAGCACTGTGGCTTAACAGGCCGGTGTATTTGTTAAATTACGTCATCTTGCGTGGAGAGCAACACCAGCTCCAGCAAATTACGGCAACCCTGCTGGTTGCTGACGTTAGACTCCTGCTCCAGCTGGCGCAGCAGCCCTTCAATAATCGCTTTGTTGCTTACCGGATAGCCGTTGTTTAACAGCCCTGAAACGATGGTGCCGAGGATCTCGACTTCGCTTAATGTTGGCGTTTCACGGGATTTGAAATAATCACTGATTTCTGTAACTGTTTGTTCTGCTTCGAGTTGCATGTAGACCTCCTCAAACTTTTCTGCGAATTACCCTCGCCGGAAAAGTGCCTATTGCCAGTCAGAAAAGAGAATATTGTGAAGCGTTTCTTCACAATTGCCTTCCCTGTTCATCCCGTGATTATTTTGTACAAAAATAAATTCAGCCGTGAAAAAAACCTTTGGAAGAAGGGAAATCCAATTTTTTCTTCCAAAGGCCAGGCTGAAATTGCCCGTAAAAGACGGACTAATGATGAAGCAGGGGGTACAATAAAGTTATACAATGATTACAATTTTGTACAGGTATGGATGCGAAAAATCTTAAATAGTGTTGCTAGCAATGTCTCAAAAAGCACGAAATGCTCAATTTATTCTAAAGCGGTTACATTCACAGGACGCGTTAGTTTCATATGTAATGGTAAATAAGGTGACTTCTGCGGTTGTCTCTTTGCGTCTGTACAACAGTCCGCCTGTGCGGCAGAATAAGCGCCCTTTTTTCGCTATCCGGCGAATTCTGCAACAGCAGATCAGGAGTCTTGCGGTGAAAGTTAACGTCATTGGCACCAGCGGCAGCGGCAAATCAACACTGGCACGCGGCATTTCTCAGAAACTGAATATTCCCTATATTGAACTGGATGCGTTGTTCTGGCGGGCTGACTGGCAGGGTACGCCTGACGAACAATTCTTTGCCCGCCTTGAAGAAAAAATGGCAGCCAGCGACAGCTGGGTGATTGACGGCAATTACAAACGGACGCAACCCGTCAAATGGCGCAATATTGATCTGATCGTTTGGGTGGATTATTCGTTCGGGCGCACGTTGTTTCAGGCAGTCAAACGGGCGGCTACGCGTGCGTGGGGCGGACAGGAAATCTGGCCGGGGACAGGTAACTACGAGACGTTTCGCAAAAGCTTTTTCAGCCGGGAGTCGATAATTCTGTGGACGCTGAAAACTTACAGAAAAAACCGCCGCCAGTATGAGGCATTACTTCGTGACCCTGCATGGCAGCATGTCCGCTTCGTGCGTTTACGCTCACCCCAGCAGACTGAGGTTTTTCTCAGTGATCTGACCGAGCTGTAACACCATCCACGGGCTGAAGGCCCACGGAGTCGTGCGCACGCTGCTCAGCAAATCTTCCGGTTTCACCCACTGATAATCCATCACTTCAGACTCGCGCGGTACCGGTGTCTGGCCGGTGAAGGCGGTAAAAATCGGGCAGAATTCATTTTCGACAATGCCGGAAGCATCGGTGGCGTGATACTGAAATTCATCAACCAGCGAGGCGATGTTTTCAACGGATAATCCAATTTCATACTGACAACGGCGCAGAACCGCCGCCTGCAGGGACTCGCCGGGCAGCGGATGCCCGCACACGGAATTCGTCCAGACTCCCGGCCACGCGACTTTGCCCAGAGCGCGGCGCGTCAGCAAAATCTCGCCACGATCATTGCGGATGTAACAGGAAAACGCCAGATGCAGCGGAGTATGTCCGGAATGCACCAGCGCTTTGTCCATGGTTCCCGATGGCTGATGTTGTCCATCCAGCAACACGACTTCTTCAATCATACAAACTCCCGTGACTCCTCTGCCTTCAATCCTCAGCTTCCAGCATTTGCTTAAGTAAACGCACCAGATGTTGCTGATCGTCAGGAGATAATCTTGCTAAAAACTCGGTATCCACCTGCTCACCGACCGGCTGTGTATTCGCCAGAACGGTTTTTCCCTCTGCGGTCAGCGTAATAAAACGCCGGCGCTTATCTGCCGGATCGGCCTGACGCACTAACAGCCCGCGTGATTCCAGCCGTGACAACATTTCTGCCAGTGTAGCCTTGCTGCTGATCGCCACACCGGTTAGTTGTACCTGTTCAATACCCGGATTTTCAGCAATCGAGCGCAACACGGCGTACTGCGGTTTGGTCAGTTCCGGGATGCATTGCTGCCAGCGTGCGGTGTGCTGCTGGAATACCTTACGCATTATGTGAAAGGCTTCCTGTCTCAATTGTGTGCTCATTATCAGTTTCCGCTGTTCTTATAGGTTTCCGGCTATTTTAGCAACCACTGAGGAATGAATGCGACAGACCATTGCGGTGATTTGAAAAGGAGTATAAGGTAAAAATCATTCGTATACGAACAAAATGTTCAAAGTCATGATCTGTGTGAGGCTGAAATGAGACTGATTGTAGGGATGACGGGCGCGACGGGTGCGCCGCTGGCGGTGACGCTGTTGCAGGCGTTACGGGATATGGACGGGGTGGAAACGCATCTTGTGATGTCGAAATGGGCGAAAACCACGATTGAACTTGAAACGCCGTACACCGCACGGGAAGTCAGTGCGATGGCCGACTTCACGCACAATTGCGCCGATCAGGCAGCCACGATTTCTTCAGGCTCATTCAAAACGGACGGCATGATTATCATTCCGTGCAGTATGAAAACGCTGGCGGGTATCCGCGCCGGCTATGCCGAAGGGCTGGTCGGTCGCGCGGCAGATGTTGTGCTCAAAGAAAACCGCAAACTGGTGCTGGTTCCGCGTGAAACCCCTCTCAGCACCATTCACCTTGAAAACCTGCTCGCACTTTCCCGCATGGGGGCCGCAATCGTGCTGCCGATGCCGGCTTACTACAACCATCCTGAAACCATTCAGGACGTGACAGACCACATTGTGACCCGCGTGCTCGACCAGTTCGGCCTTGAATATCATCGGGCTAAGCGTTGGGCAGGGTTATCGGCAAAAAGTGACGGTGTCACTAATTAATTTCTAAAACGTGTTAAATCTACTACGTACAGGAGAATCGAGATGGCTTTTGATGATCTGCGCAGCTTTATGCGCGCACTGGATGAGAACGGACAACTGCTGAAAATCACCGAACAGGTGAAAGCGGAGCCGGATCTGGCCGCGGCGGCGAACGCCACGGGCCGTATCGGCGAGGGCGCACCTGCGCTGTATTTTGACAATGTGGAAGGGTTTACCGACGCGCGTATTGCTCTAAATACGCTGGGATCCTGGCCTAATCACGCCATTGCAATGGGACTGCCGCCTTCCACGTCGACCAACGAACAGATTGCCGAATACATCCGCCGCTGGGATACATTTCCGATCACACCTGAGCGCCGTGAAAATCCGGCGTGGGCAGAAAATACCGTCGACGGTGAAGACATCAACCTGTTCGACATTCTTCCGCTGTTCCGCCTGAACGATGGCGATGGTGGTTTCTATCTCGACAAAGCCTGTGTAGTGTCCCGCGACCCGACCGACCCGGACAGCTTCGATAAACAGAATGTCGGCATTTATCGTATGGAAGTGAAGGGCAAACGTAAACTCGGGCTGCAACCGGTACCGATGCACGACATTGCGCTGCACTTACATAAAGCGGAAGAACGCGGCGAAGATTTACCGATAGTCATCACGCTGGGTAATGACCCGATCATTACGCTGATGGGCGCAACGCCGCTGAAATATGACCAGTCGGAATATGAAATGGCGGGCGCATTGCGTCAGGCACCGTATCCGATCGCGACGGCACCGCTGACTGGTTTTGACGTGCCATGGGGTTCAGAAGTGATCCTCGAAGGGGTGATTGAAGGACGTAAACGCGAAATCGAAGGGCCGTTCGGCGAATTCACCGGCCATTATTCCGGTGGCCGCAACATGACCGTGGTGCGTATTGATAAAGTGTCGTACCGCAACAATCCCATTTTTGAATCCCTCTATCTCGGCATGCCGTGGACCGAAATCGACTATCTGATGGGGCCGGCCACCTGCGTGCCGCTGTATCAGCAACTTAAAGCCGAATTCCCGGAAGTGCAGGCAGTCAACGCTATGTACACCCACGGTCTGCTGGCGATTATCTCCACGAAAAAACGTTACGGCGGTTTTGCCCGTGCCGTGGGGCTGCGCGCAATGACCACTCCGCACGGTCTGGGGTACGTGAAAATGGTGATTATGGTCGATGAGGACGTGGATCCGTTTAACCTGCCGCAGGTGATGTGGGCGCTTTCTGCCAAGGTGAATCCGGCGGGCGACCTGGTTCAGTTGCCGAATATGTCCGTGCTGGAACTGGATCCGGGGTCATCTCCGGCGGGGATCACTGACAAACTGATTATTGATGCCACCACGCCGGTCGCGCCGGATAACCGCGGTCATTACAGCCAGCCGGTACGCGATTTACCGGAAACCAAAGACTGGGTCGCCAAACTCAATTCCATGCTGGACGGGCGCAAAGCCTGAACATTCATTAAAGATAGTAAGGAGTGATTATGATTTGTCCACGTTGTGCCGATGAGCATATCGAACTGATGGCCGTGTCCCCGGTAAAAGGTGTCTGGACCGTGCATCAGTGCCAGCGTTGTTTATACACCTGGCGTTCCACCGAGCCGTTACGCCGCACCAGCCGCGAACATTATCCCGAAGCGTTTAAGATGACGCAGGCCGATATCGACAACGCGCCGATGGTGCCGTCAATCCCGCCACTTCTGGCGGAGTAATGTGACGTTCTCCTCCCTCTGAAAAGGGGGGGTGAGAAGCTTCATAAGCCGTTTTTACGGGAATTCATCTGAACATAAATTTTCTGCGTAAAAACAGTTTAGGTAATCTCTAAGAAAATTCCTGAAATCAATCAGTTAAAATTCTATTTCCCTGAAAACCTCCTTCTTTTTTCTCCTCAATAGTTGCGCATTTTTGCCAACATAAACTCTGTAAAGGTAGACAGTTGTCGACTTTTCCTCTAAAAGTTCTGCAGTTCTCGCCAGACAAAACTAGTTTCGAATGGCAAATAATAATTTCTGAATGTTAAAGAGCGGCGAAATGATAACCGCCAGGCATTGAGATTTTACAAACACTACGACACACCTTTTGGAGAGTTTATGCATTCCTCTGATCACAAAAACGAGAGCCGGACGTTCTTCGGTCATCCTTATCCGCTGGGTTCTCTGTTCTTCACAGAAATGTGGGAGCGGTTCTCGTTTTACGGTATCCGTCCTTTACTGATCCTGTTTATGGCAGCGACGGTGTATGACGGCGGCATGGGACTGGCGCGTGAAAACGCATCGGCCATCGTCGGTATCTTTGCTGGCTGTATGTATCTGGCGGCGTTGCCGGGCGGATGGCTGGCAGATAACTGGCTGGGACAGCAAAGAGCAGTCTGGTACGGCTCGATCCTGATTGCACTGGGTCACCTGTCGATTGCCTTGTCGGCTTTTATGGGCGACAACCTGTTCTTCATCGGCCTGATGTTTATCGTACTGGGTTCCGGCCTGTTCAAGACCTGTATCTCGGTCATGGTGGGCACGCTGTATAAGAAGGGCGACGCACGCCGTGACGGCGGTTTCTCGCTGTTCTATATGGGCATCAACATGGGGTCGTTTATTGCACCGCTGATTTCCGGCTGGCTGATAAAATCGCATGGCTGGCACTGGGGCTTTGGTATCGGTGGTATCGGTATGCTGGTGGCACTGATTATCTTCCGTGTGTATGCCGTACCGGCAATGAAACGCTATGACAGCGAAGTCGGTCTGGATTCCACCTGGAATAATCCGGTGGCGAAGAAAAACGGTGTGGGTGCCTGGTTACTGGCGCTGGCCGTCGGTGTAGCTATTGTCGTGACGCTGATTGCGCAGGGCGTGATCGTCATCAATCCGGTCGCTGTCGCCAGCGTGCTGGTTTATGTGATTGCGGCTTCCGTCGCTCTGTACTTTATCTACCTGTTCCTGTTCGCCGGACTTAACCGCAAAGAGCGCGCCAGACTGCTGGTCTGCTTTATCCTGCTGGTTTCCGCCGCGTTCTTCTGGTCTGCGTTCGAGCAAAAACCGACCTCGTTCAACCTGTTTGCGAATGACTACACCAACCGTATGATCGGCGATTTTGAAATCCCGGCGGTCTGGTTCCAGTCTATCAATGCATTGTTTATCATCCTGCTGGCACCGGTATTCAGCTGGGCGTGGCCGATGATGGCACGTAAAAACATCCGTCCGAGCAGCATCACCAAGTTCATTATCGGTATTTTGTGCGCAGCGGCAGGCTTTGGCCTGATGATGCTGGCGGCGCAGAACGTGCTGAACAGCGGCGGCGCAGGTGTTTCACCGTTCTGGCTGGTGGGCAGTATTCTGATGCTAACGCTCGGCGAACTCTGCCTGAGCCCGATTGGGCTTGCGACCATGACATTACTGGCACCCGAAAGAATGCGCGGTCAGATGATGGGGCTGTGGTTCTGTGCCAGTGCACTGGGTAACCTGGCGGCGGGTCTGATCGGCGGTCACGTGAAAGCCGATCAGCTGGACATGCTGCCTGATCTCTTCGCGCGTTGTTCCATCGCGTTGCTTATCTGTGCCGCAGTGCTGTTCGTGCTGATTATTCCTGTCCGCAGAATGCTGGAAAACGCACAGGCCAGTTCAGAACAGAAACCTGTCACTCACGCCTGACGGAAAGTGATGTGATTATCGACCCTTAACCGGTCGGTGCAGTCAACAGAAATGAGGTGGTCTTCGGACTGCCTCATTTTTTTTTGATCATATCCATGTTACCGGTATCACATTAATCAAAAAACATAAGAAATTTATAACATCTCGCAATTGTGACGGCCTTTTAACCATTCTATAACAAGTCCTCGGGCCACGGACGGACTGACTTTTTTGTGTTTAACCCTACAAAAGGCAGGACGAAAAATGACTGCGAAGTTATCCGTAAAAGAAAAAATCAGCTACGGTCTGGGGGATATGGCGAGCCATATTGGCCTGGATAACGTGATTATATTTTTGACGTTTTATTACACCGATGTTGTGGGATTACCGGCGGTTTTCGTCGGGACAATGTTTCTGGTCGCACGCGTTGCGGATGCGATTGTTGACCCCGCAATGGGGCTGATTGCCGACCGCACGCAGACCCGTTTTGGTAAGTTTCGCCCCTATATTCTGTGGCTTGCGCTGCCGTTTGGTGCCAGTTGTTTACTGGTTTATGCGGTGCCTGAATCGCTGTCTTTGGGCGGCAAAATGGTTTACGCCAGCGTCACCTATTGCGTGATGATGCTGATGTATACCGCCATCAACATTCCTTACTGCTCGATGGGGGCGATCATTACGCCCGATAATACCCAGCGTATTTCTCTGCAATCTTACCGGTTTTTCCTCGCCACACTTGGCGGCGCGATGTCCACTTTCCTGATGATGCCGCTGGCAGAAATGATGGGCGGCGGCAATAAACTCGACGGCTATTTCGGCGCGATGGCCATCATGGCGTCGATTGCCGTGGTGATGTTCCTGCTGTGTTTTCTCAATACGAAAGAACGTATCAGCGCACCGCCAACGCACGAGAATTTCCTCTCCGATCTGCGCGATTTACTACGAAACGATCAGTGGCGTGTGGTCGCGGCCCTGATCTTCTTCAACATCTCATTCGGCGTCGTGCGCCTCGGCGCGATGATGTATTACGTCACCTATTATCTCGGCAATGCCAGCTACTTTATGTGGCTGCTGGCTGCGCACATTATCGGTAAAAGCCTCGGCAGTTTGCTGGTCAAACCGCTGACGCGCAACCGCAGCAAACTGGCGGCGTTCACGCTGTGCGCCATTCTGACAGGCGTGCTGAGCATGGCGATATTCTTCGTTCCGGCGTGGATTTCCCTGCTGGTCGGCATGACGTTGCTGGTGTCCACGTTCTATCAGGTCACGACCACGCTGATGTGGGTGATGATGTCCGACGTGGTGGATTACGGCGAATACAAACAGGGCAAACGCATGGACGGCACGGTGTTCTCGACCTTGCTGGCGATCCTGAAAATGGGGATGGCGGTGAGCGGGGCCGTCGTTGGCTGGACGCTCGGCATGAGCGGTTACGTGCCGCACGCCGCGCAACAAAATACCGCCGCGATGCTGTCCATTATCGCGCTGTTCTCACTGGTGCCGGGCGTGTTGTCGATGTTCAGCGCGCTGTCGATGCGCTGGTACAAGCTTAACGACGCGACCATGAAACAGATTAATCAGTCCAAAATTTCACGGGAACACGAGCCTGTCCCTCAGGCCACCTTGCATACACAGGAGTCCGCATGAGCGAATTAATCGCCGAAAAAAACCGCATCCTCTGGCATTTTGATCAGCAAACGCTGGTGATTGAACCCTGGGGTGAAAACAGTCTGCGCGTGCGCGCCACCTGCCGCCCTGAACTGAATGAACATCTCTGGGCGTTGCTGCCGCAAACCGAACAGCCGCAAACCGACATCAGCCGCGGCACCGAAACGCTGAGTATCCGCAACGGCAACATCACGGCGACGGTGAATATCAAAGGGCAGCTGGCGTTTTATAACCAGCGCGGTGAGCTGATCCTCGAGGAGTTCTGGCGTCAGCGTTCGACGGTCGGTATCGGCGCGACGGAGAAAAGTCAGGACAAATACATCAGCGCGCTGAAGATGGATGCCCGCGAATTCAAGGCCATTCCGGGCGGCAAGCATCAGCTCACCGTGCGTTTTGAGTCGCGCCCCGACGAGAAAATCTACGGCATGGGCCAGTATCAGCAGAGCTGTCTGGATCTGAAAGGCTGCACGCTGGAACTGGCGCAGCGCAACTCGCAGGCCAGCGTACCCTTTATGCTCTCGAGCCTTGGCTACGGGATGCTGTGGAACAATCCGGCAATTGGCGAGGCGACGTTCGGTAAGAACATCACCCGCTGGGAAGCGCAGGTTACTGAGCAGATGGATTACTGGATAACCGCCGGTGACACACCGGCTGACATCATGCATCAGTACGGTTGCGCGACCGGTACTGCGCCGTTAATGCCGGAATACGCCACCGGTTTCTGGCAGTGCAAACTGCGTTACCGCACCCAGCAGGAAGTGCTGGACGTGGCGCGGGAATACAAACGCCGTAATTTGCCAATTTCAGTGATTGTCATCGATTTCTTCCACTGGCCGAATCAGGGCACCTGGTGTTTTGATCCCGTGGACTGGCCGGATCCGAAAGCGATGGTCGCGGAGCTTAAATCGCTGGGCATCGAAACGATGGTGTCCGTGTGGCCGACGGTGGACAGCCGTACAGACAACTATAAAGAGATGAAATCCAAAGGTTATCTGGTGAATACCGATCGCGGGGTGTCAGTGAATCTGGATTTCCTCGGCAACTGCACGTTCTTCGATGCGACCCATCCCGGTGCGCGTCAGTTTGTCTGGGAAAAAGTGAAGCAAAACTATTACGACCTGGGGATCCGCACCTTCTGGCTGGACGAAGCCGAGCCGGAATACCGCGCCTATGATTTTGATAACTATCGCTATCATTTAGGACCGGTGCTGGAGGTTGGGAACATCTATCCGCAGAAGTTTGCACAAGGTTTTTACGACGGCCTGCAACAGGAAGGCGAACACGAAATCGTCAATCTGGTGCGCTGCGCCTGGGCTGGCAGTCAGCGTTACGGCGTGCTGGCGTGGTCGGGTGATATCCATTCTTCCTTCCACGCGCTGCGTAATCAGATCGCCGCCGGACTGAACATGGGGCTGGCGGGGATCCCGTGGTGGACGACAGATATCGGCGGTTTCCAGGGTGGTAATGTGAACGATCCGGCGTTTCAGGAACTGCTGATCCGCTGGTTCCAGTGGGGCGTATTCTGTCCGGTGATGCGTCTGCACGGCTACCGTGAGCCGCAGATCCAGCCCTCAGAACCGTGGCGTGACGGTATCGCGCAGTGCAACAGCGGCGCACCGAATGAGGTCTGGAGCTACGGCGAAGAGAATTACCAGCTGATGAAAAGCGGCCTGTTCCTGCGCGAAAAACTGCGTCCTTACATCAGCCGCGTCATGCAGCAAGCCCACGAAAATGGCGATCCGGCGATGCGCACGATGTTCTACCAGTATCCGCATCAGCCCGAAAGCTGGCAGGTTGAAGACCAGTACATGCTTGGCGCCGACATTCTGGTTGCGCCGGTCCTCTACGCGGGTCTGCGGGAGAGGGAAGTGTGGTTACCGGCAGGGGACATTTGGGTGGCGCTCAATGGTGAACGCTATGAAGGTGGAAGGGCGATTACGGTCGCCGCGCCAATGAGTGAAATCCCGGTGTTTGTGCGGGAGGGTACGAAGGTGAAAGCAGAACTTGGTATTTGACCTGCTCCTCTCCCTGCGAAGGGGGAGGCGGGGAGGGGGTTTAGCAGACAACACCCATCTTCGTATACACTCTGACCTTAGTTTTTGACCTTAATACCCCACCCCACCCCAACCCTCCCCTTCGCAGGGGAGGGAGTTAACCCAATCCCCCAGTTATCACAAAACTGTTAACTCTCCGCGAGGATTCCGTAATCCCTCCCCTTGTAGTCTGATGCCATCGACAGTAACCGGACCGGTGGCAATAATGATTAACAGACGCAATTTCCTGCTGGGCAGCAGTGCGGTTTCCGCGGTCGCTGTGATGGGGCTGCTCCCGACGTTTTTCCCGCGTAAAGCGGATGCACAGGCGAAAGCCGAAACGTTTGAATTTACCCTGACCGATGAGCAATGGCATCAGAAGCTGAACGATGACCAGTACCACATTTTGCGCGAGGCAGGTACCGAACGGCCTTATTCCAGCCCGCTAAATAACGAACATCGGGCGGGCGAGTTTGCCTGTGCGGGGTGCAATCTTCCTCTCTTTTCCTCAGCGACCAAATTCGACAGCCATACAGGCTGGCCGAGTTTCTGGAAGCCGTTACCCAATGCCGCGCTGACCAGCCGGGATACCTCGTTTGGCATGGTGCGCGATGAGGTGCATTGCCGCCGCTGCGGCGGGCATCTGGGACACGTATTTGATGACGGCCCGCAGCCGACCGGCCTGCGTTATTGCATGAACGGGCTGGCAATGACGTTCACTCCGAAAGCTTAATCAGTCAGGACATTCATAATGAAAAATGCAGCCAAAAAAGTGCGCAGCTTGCGTAATTACAGCCTGATCGCCGGACTGATGCTGGCTTCGGCCCTTGCCTTTCAAAATAACGCCTGGTCGTGGGGCGGTGGCGCGGAACCGGCGGTGGTGATCCCGGCACCGGCAAAAGATGAGCCTGCAGGAACGTCGCACAGCGAAACGGCGCTGTTTGCCGGCGGCTGTTTCTGGGGGATTCAGGGCGTATTCCAGCATGTGAAAGGCGTGACCAGCGCGGTGTCGGGATATGCCGGAGGCGAGGCGCAAACGGCCAGCTATGAGCAGGTGAGCAACGGCGATACAGGCCATGCAGAATCGGTCAAAGTCACCTTTGACCCGACGCAGGTGACTTACGGCGAACTGCTGCACATTTTCTTCTCGGTAGGGCATAACCCGACGGAGTTAAACCGTCAGGGACCGGATACCGGCAGTCAGTATCGCTCGGCGGTTTTCCCGCTCAATCAGGCGCAGGCTGACGTGGCGAAAGCGTACATTGCCCAGCTCGATGCCAGCCACAGTTACAGTGAACCGCTGGTGACAAAAGTGGAAAACAATGCACACTTTTATCCGGCAGAGGCTTATCACCAGAATTTTTTGAACGATAATCCGGACTACCCGTACATTGTGGTGAACGATCTGCCGAAAATTAAAGACTTGAAACAGCATTTCCCGGCCGATTATCGTGAACAGCCGGAGCTGGTGAAGGGCGTTAACCCCTAGGAAAAAATAAAGAAGCCGCGGCGTTATCCGCGGCGGCTTCTTAAGGGGTTATCTGACCAGATATCCCGGATTTACCGTGGCTTAAAATCCGTAACGGATAGCATCTTTGCTTTGCTGCATCAGCGCATCAATTTTTTCTGAATAGGCTTCCAGCCCTTTGCCGTCACCCGCCTCTGAGCACTGACGACGCCGCGCGTTGTAGGCTTTCATCAACTGTGCTTGTGCAAAGCCCGGCTTGCCATAGCACGCCATACTCTGCTCCCAGCAGGTGATGGCGGCATCCAGATCCTGTTGCTCCTGATACTGTTTTCCCAGCTCATTAAGCGCTTTCGCCGACTCCTGCGGCGGCAGATGTTGCGCCAAAATCTGCTCAATACGTGTATCCATAAAGATGACCTCCGGCTCGCTTAGTGGAAGAAGTTGAGGATATGACCAAATACCAGCCCGACGCTGATGACATCAGAGTCACTGAACGTCACGTTCGAGAAGCCGAACTTGCCCAACAGTGGCAGCAGCAGCGCCGGAAGCAGGGTGATAAACAGGCCATGGAAGATCCCGCCGATAATCGCGCCACGACGTCCGCCGACAGCATTACCGAAGATGCCCGCCGTACCTCCCGCGAAGAAGTTCGTCAGCATGCCCGGTAAAATCATCGCCAGCCCGAGACTCGGGAACAGGAACATGCCGATCACCGAACCGATCGTCGTGGAGATGAAACCGATGATGACGGCGTTCGGTGCATAGGGGAAAAGCACCGGGCAATCGAGCGCCGGGATAGCATTCGGGACAATGCGCAGGGCGATGCCGCGAAATGCCGGCACGATTTCCGCCAGCAGCAGGCGTACGCCGGACAACAGTACGTATACCCCGACCACAAACTGAATCGACTGCAGGAAGGAATAGACCAGATAGTTGACGCTGTTAGCGTAAGGCGCGACCACCTCAGGGCCTGCGGCAATGGCGGGGATCAGGTAAATTGGGATCATTACCACCATCATCGACAGGTAGGTATCCTGCAGAAAAGAGAAAGACTGAGGCAGTTCGAAGTCTTCGGTGCTTTTACTGACATCCCCGGTGACTTTCGCCACGCCGGCCTGCACCAGGTAGCCAATGGTGCAGAAATGCCCGAGGGCAATGTCATCAGAACCGGTAATTTTGCGCACAATCGGCTGCGCCAGAACCGGCATACCCACCGCCATCACCCCGGCAATAATCCCGCCGGTGAGGATCAGCTCTGTACCTCGCAGTCCACCCATATAGCCGATGACCGAACATACCGTCGCCATCCACAGGGAAGCCTGGCCGGTCAGGAAGATATATTTGAACCGGGTCAGACGGGCAATAAGAATATTGACGATAAATGCCAGCACCATAATTAATGCGGTTTCACGGCCGAGTGTTTGTTGTGCAATCCCGGCAATGGAACCGACATCGGTGACAATCCCGCGCATATGGAACCCTTTCTGGAATATTTCTCCCAGAAAGGTTAGGGCATTAACAATAATGCTTGCGCCGGAAAGCAGCACTAAAAAGCCCAGAAGCGTTTTTAACGTACCGGTAATAACTTGCCCGGCACTTTTCTTTAACGCAATCAGACCAATCATGGCGATCAGTGATATTAATATTGATGCCTGGCCTAATACATCATTGACAATAAAGTGAAGGAAAGACATAAGCGTCCCCTGTAGAGTTCACGGTAATTGTTCTGTCGATTTATAAGTGTTTTTAATTTAAATAATAATTTATTAAATGGCCAGATGTCCCATTTCCTGAAGGATAGGAGTCAACTTGGTCTTTATTTCATTTTTATCAACCAGACGCTTCAGATAAATAATGTTGGCGTTGATTGTGTAATGCTGGAATTGCGATCTGAAGTTTTCGCCGGTCATAATAATGTCGGCTCTCGATGACGTGGCACTGGAAATATCACAATGTGATAAATCGGCTTCCACACCCAAATCTTTTAACGCTGCTTCGATACTCATTTCACAGGCAAAACTGCTGCCCAGACCCGCACCGCATACCGCCAGGATTGATAGCTTTTTCATCATTTTTCCTTACGTTCTTTGTAGGTGTTCATAAAGGGTTATGTTTATCTCTTTTCACTTCACGTTTAAAACTGCCGGATAATATCTAAAGCTTCCTGTCTGTTTTTACTGCGTTTTAACCGCTCTGCCGCCTCGTCATCACAGAACAGATGGGAAAGGCTGGCAATCATTTCTATGTGCGAATGGCTGTCCACAGCGGCCAGCGCGAAGATGACGTAAACCGGATCGTTATCTTCACTGCCAAACTCAACGCCTTCTGAAACAATCACCAGGGACAGTGCCGTATGGTTAACCCCTTCTTCTGGCCGGGCGTGTGGCATGGCAATACCTTCACCCAAAACATAATAAGGACCAATCTCCCGGTGCATATCATATATAGCCTGAAGATAGCGACTTTCCGCTGCACCCGAATCAATTAACGGTTGCACGGCAAATGCCACTGCACTTTTCCAGTCTTCTATTTTACTGATGATTTGCGTGTTATTTTCATTAATCCAGTCGCTTAACATAATGCCTCTTCATAAGAGTAGGGTATTTTCTCAGTATGATATTTTATTAAAATAAAAACTGTGATCTATCCAGTCCTGTTAGCCATCAATGAAAGATAATAATTTCAGGCGACCTGAAAGAATGAATGATAGCAGAGGTTTAACAACGTCCTGATATCAGAATTAACTTACTTTTCGGTAAACGAATATTTCCTTTGGTCAGCTTTCATTGAATTTGTGTGTCGAATGAATTCATTATCCACTGATGAATATCAACAATATTTACAGGCTTATTTTGTCCAATAACATTCTGATCAACAGAATAAACTGGTCCTGATGTTATTGGCCGTGCATTTCCTGCGAGAATTTTTAATTCGGGAATATATTCTGCCCCGACATGTCCCGGTAAACGTTCGCCCAGTCGTGAGGCAAAACGTCCGGCAACCAGTTCAGCATCAATCTGGCACCAGATTTCCACGACCTGCGTGACGCCCGCCCGTTGCAGATAATCCTGCAAGACTTCCTGGGGCTGAAAACCAAACCACGCATCGACAATAAAAGTGCTGCCCTGTGGTGCGCCGCCGATGATGTCCCAGATAACCTGATAGCTGGCCTGACCGAGCACGCGGTTAAACGGACGATCGACATTTTCCAGACGCTGAAGAAACGGGTTTTTAATGCCATCAAGCGACAGTTGCAGCCAGCCGCTGTATGCAGAAAGCTCAACGGCGAGCCGGCTTTTACCTGACGCCGGGATCCCGTTCACCAGGATAACGCGTTTGCCGGTAAAGCCATTTCGTGAGGTGCTTCTGTTTTCAGACATGTTCCACCTGTTCAGTTTGGTTGTGTGCCGGAGCATGAAAATATTGCTGAATAACGGCCTGCAGTTCGTTCAGACGCGGTACCGCCAGCGATTCCAGACGGGATTTCGTTGCGTTGCGATCCAGCGAAATGCAGTCTTTCCACAATGAACGGCCTGCGATAACGCCTGACGCGCCCTCACTCATGGCATCCGCTACTTGTTTGAGGAAAGTGGCATGGTCTACACCCGCTGAAAGCACTGCCCAGGGCACGTCTCCTGCAAGTTTAGTGATGTCGGCGCAGGCTTGTTTCGAGCCAGGATAAGGCAGTTTCAGTACCTTCGCACCGCATTCCAGGCAAATCTTCGTGCCGCCATAAACCAGGGAAGGGACTTTTTCTTTATATTCTTCCTCGGTTTCGTTGTCGAGTTTATAGGTCAGAAACTCCACCACCAGCAGCAGGTCTTCGCGGGCGAAGTCCTCAATGCACTGACGCAGAATATCAATGTTATGTCGGTTAGCGGCTTCCTGATCTGAGCGCAGATAGACCATGATTTTGCCGCCGGTCGCCCCCAGTTCACGTACGCGGCGTGCATCTACGTTAGCGACCAGGCGTGACAGACGATAACCTTCCGGCGAGTTATCCCAGCCAGAAGCATCAAGGCCAATGAGCAACGCGGTGTCGCGGGCAATAATCCCGTTATCCACCAGTTGCGGGACGGCGCAGACCGGATCGACCAGCACACAGGAGGCTTTACTGGCGAGATATTGGGTGATGTCGGCTTTGATAAGCCCGAGTTCGTGTTCAGAAATGGCGGATTGTTGTTGCGGGTCACTGGCCAGCAGACTGCGCATGGCGCCGCGCTGGTCACAGGCGATCACCAGCATCGCGCCGTTCTTGCCACAAATCTGCTGATAACTGCGTAATTCTGAAGTAGACATTTTTGACATGGAACTCTCCTTTGCGTGAAATTTATTACAGATGAAAAAATCTCGATTACACTGGACGTTCTGTCTATACCCCCGAACTGAAAGGGGGTGGAAAATCGCGTAACACGCCGTTTTACAAGGGGTGAAGCCCGCTGCGGCACATTGCATTTTTACAGGTGTTGCGCAATAATCCCTCAATCGACGATTTGAGTGTAATTCATTACTGAAAGGAATTTCAAGCTGAAAGAGCCAATTTTGCAAGATATTGCAGCAACGCGTGCCATGATGCATCTGGTGGCGAAGTTGCATTACGAGTCTGATATGTCTCAGGTGGAGATCGCACGCAAGCTGGATGTTTCCACGGCGACCATCTCCCGGCTACTGAATAAAGCCCGTGCGGCAGGCATTGTGCGTATTGAAGTGGTGGGATTATCGTCGCCGGAAGACATGACATCTGACCTGATGAAACGCCTCGGTCTGAAACAGGCCTACGTGGTTGATGCGCCGCCGGGAAATGTGCTTGGCGCGCTGTCGACCCCGCTGGCTGCGTTGTTACAGCAAGCCGGATTAGGTGCCGGCTCGGTACTGGGCATTGGCTGGGGAAGGGCAGTACGCGAAGTGACGCTGGCCGGTATGCCGCGTTTGCCCGGTATCCTGACCGTGGCGCTCAACGGTGGCATGCAGCAGTCTGCTCCGCATTTTCAGATCACCGAGTTCGTGCGCCGTGCGGCAGAACAGATGGAAGGCACGCCGTATTTTCTGCATGCCCCTTATCTTTCATCGGCGGAATTACGTGATGCGTTTCTTGCCGACCGCAGCGTACAGGAAATTATTTCCCTGTGGGACAAACTGGATGCGGCAATTGTGGGCATCGGCCTGACTCATACCCCAAAACCGAGTGAATCCACCACGGCAACACCGGGTGAGCAGGCGCTGAGTGATGCAGCGGGTGATGTGCTGCGTCATTACTTCACCGAATCCGGCGATTTACTGCATTGGGAAGGGGAAGAAAGAATGATTGCCGCTTCGGCAGAACAGCTGCGCAAAACGCCGCTAACAATTGGTGTGGCCGCCACGCCTGAAAAAGCCGCGGGGATCATTGGCGCGGTGCGCTCAGGAATGATCAATTCGCTGGTGACAGATGTGAATACCGCCCAGGCGATTCTGGACAAATTGCCGGTGTCCTGAATTTAAAGAAAATTAAACGGAGGGGAGCGATAGCGAGGTAGTGAGTTGGCGACCGTTTTGATCGCTCAACTCAGACTATGTTCTCTTCAGCTTTGTGCTGGCTGACCACGTTATTTCGCCAGCAGTTCCTTACGCACGATTTCTGCACCGGCGCTTAACGCATCCAGCTTGCCACGCGCAACGCCGCGCGGTAACGGGATCATGCCGCAGTTGGTGCACGGATAGAGTTTGTCCGCATCGACAAATTGGAGTGCTTTACGCAGCGTTGCGGCAACTTCTTCCGGTGTTTCGATAGTATTGGTGGCTACATCAATGGCACCGACCATCACTTTCTTTCCACGGATCAGCTCCATCAGCTCCATCGGAACATGTGAGTGATGGCATTCCAGCGAGATAATATCGATATTAGATTTCTGCAGTTTCGGGAAGATCTCTTCGTATTGTCTCCACTCCGTACCCAGCGTTTTCTTCCAGTCGGTATTGGCTTTAATGCCGTAGCCATAGCAGATGTGGACAGCCGTTTCGCATTTCAGCCCTTCGATGGCTCTTTCTAACGTGGCAATGCCCCAGTCGTTCACTTCGTCGAAAAACACGTTAAAGGCCGGTTCATCAAACTGGATGATATCCACACCCGCCGCCTCTAATTCTTTGGCTTCTTCATTGAGAATTTTGGCGAATTCCCAGGCGAGTTTTTCGCGGCTCTTATAGTGATTGTCATAGAGCGTGTCGATCATGGTCATTGGTCCCGGCAGGGCCCATTTGATCGGCTGCGTGGTTTGCTTGCGTAAAAACTTCGCATCTTCGACAAAAACGGACTTCTTGCGGCTCACCGGACCTACAACTGTCGGCACGCTCGCCTCATAGCGGTTGCGGATTTTAACGATTTCCCGCTTCTCGAAATCCACGCCCTCGAGATGTTCAATAAACGTGGTGACAAAATGCTGACGCGTTTGCTCGCCATCGCTGACAATATCAATCCCTGCCTGCTGTTGGTCTTCCAGACATAAACGCAGCGCATCGAGTTTGCCATCAACTAATTCCTGACCTTCCAGTTTCCATGGCGACCAGAGTGTCTCTGGCTGCGCAATCCAGGAGGGCTTGGGTAAACTGCCCGCAGTCGATGTCGGTAATAATTTTTTCATCACAGGTGACCTTATATTTTTATGGGTAAATCAGAGAACGGGTTCGGCAGACCATTGTTTAAGAACAGTTTGGTAAGGTTTAATAAATTGCTCTTCTGTAAACTTGCCCTGTTCAACAGCCAGCTGGCTACGTTCTTCCCGGTCATAAACAATCCGGGTTAATGAATAATCCTGGAAATTCAAACTTGGCTGATACTGTTTTCCAGCCGGTGAATTCGCGTTGTAAATTTCAGGGCGATAAATCTTCTGGAATGTTTCCATTGTGCTGATGGTGCTGATCAGCTCAAGATTGGTGTAGTCACTCAGCAAATCGCCACTGAAGTAAAACGCCAGCGGCGCAACGCTGTTTTCGGGCATAAAGTAGCGGGCGCGCAGTCCCATTTTGGCGAAATATTCATCCGTCAGGGAAGGCTCATCCTGCTGATATTCAATGCCTAACACAGGGTGCTGATTGCCGGTACGGTAATAGGTATTCTTACTTGAAACACTCAGGCAGATAACCGGTGTTTTGTTAAAGCACTCTTTATAAATGTCTGAAGTAATAAAACGCTTAAAGATATCACCGTGTAATACGCCAAAATTCTCCGGCAGGCTGAATCCGGCTTTGTCCTTATTATGCTCAGGCAGTACAACGCTGAAATCATAATCACGGACATAAGAGGAAAAGTTATTTCCCAGAATGCCCTCAAAACGTTCGTTGGTTTTTTTATCGACGATATTGGTTTTTAATATTTCAATCACCGGGAACGCGTCGGATTTATCTTCAATATTGATATTTAACTGAGCGGTGATGATGTCCAGTTCAACGGCGTAGCGGTCACTGGTTGGGTTGTCCCAGTGCGCGAGAGAATTGAAGCGATTATTAATCATCACTAAGGTGTTGCGCAGGTTTTCCTGACGTTTCTCGCCCCTCGCCAGATTGGCAAAGTTGGTGGTAATACGCGTATTTTCCGAGGGGTTATAATCTTCGTCGAAACGAATGCTCTTAATAGTGAATGTAATTTCTTTTTTCATTTTTATCAGGTGTCCCGGCTGCTGAAAAACCTACATTATTTCAGTAGTCTTCATATTTTAAGAGTGAATCGCGATGACTCTTTTATGCCTGAGTCATTGAGTGAAAAAAAGTGATTTAAATTCACTGAACATGAGCAAAGTTCATGATCCTGAATGTGCGTCACCGACATACTTCGGCGCTGACCGAAGCATCCCCTTTTTGCCGGTAATAAGCTGAGTGAAATTCATGAGGGAGCAGAAAGATGATCGCAGTACTTTTTGAGGCAGACGCAGTATCCGAAGCGCGTGAGCGCTACCTTGAGCTGGCGGCAGAGCTGAAGCCGTTTTTGTCGGAAACGCCGGGGTTTATCTCTATTGAACGCTTCCAGAGCCTGAGCACGCCAGGAAAAATTCTCTCTTTGTCATGGTGGGAAGATGAAGAGTCGGTCGCCGGATGGAAACAAAATCTGATGCATCTGGCCGCCCAGAAAGAGGGTAAACAGTCGATTTTTTCATACTACAGAATTCGCGTTGCCCGTGTCTTTCGTGACTATTCTTCCGACAAATCTTCCCATCAGTCTTCCGCTAAAGGAGCGCATCCGCATGTATGACATTCACGTTGTTCTCGATAATACTGCAGGTTCGCTGGCTTCATTCGGACGCGTTCTGGGTCTCAACGGCGTGGGCCTGGAAGGCGGTGGGGTATTTACCACGCCGGATGCCGCGCATGCGCATTTCCTGATAGAAGACGGCGAGAAAGCCCGTCAGGTTCTGACTGATGCAGGCTTTGACGTGAGAAACCTGTCCCGCCCGCTGATCAGGAAATTACCTCAGAAACAACCGGGCGAACTCGGCGAAATCGCACAGACACTCGCCCGGAATGGCATTAACATTCTGGTACAGTACAGCGATCACGATAACCGGCTTATTCTGCTCACCGATGACGATATCCGGGCGGCAGAAGTCACCCAACAATGGGCAATACTCTCTGCATGAATTTTCTTAATACCAAATACGACAGTGAGCCGGACGATTCTCTGGAAAAGTCCATGTCACTGGTGGCTTCTGCGATATCTGACCCGTCGAGGGTCAGTATTTTGTGCGCGCTGATGGACGGGCGCGCGTGGACGGCGACCGAGCTCAGTGCGGTAGCGGGCATCGCTGCCTCCACGACCAGCGGGCATCTTACCCGGCTGCTCAGCAACGGGCTGGTGATTTGCCTGACGCAGGGACGTCACCGGTATTACAGTCTGGCGGGACATCATATCGCCGGACTGCTGGAAAACCTGATGGGCGTTTCCATGCGCAGTCAGCGTTCTTTTACGCCGAGCACGCCGGTCGTTTTGCGTTATGCACGCACCTGTTATGACCATCTGGCAGGAGAACTGGCGGTAAAAATCTATGATTTTATGCTGCGTGAGCGATGGCTTGAGCCTGACGGCAATGCGCTGACATTCGAGGGAAAAGCGCATTTTCAACGGATTGGCGCAGTGCTTGATCCGCGTCCGCGCCGCAAGCCTTGTTGTCCCTGCCTGGACTGGAGCGAAAGACGTTTTCATCTGGGCGGGGATGCAGGGCAGGCATTGATGACGCTGTTACTGCAAAAAGAGTGGATCACCCGTACGCCGGGCTACCGCGAAGTGACCGTGACAGGCGGCGGCAGAGTGGCTCTGAGCCGCCTGTTTGGTGTGAATCTGACCTGATCCCGCCGGTTATGATCCCGTTTTATTTGCCCGGCACGACGGAAGATTCAGCGGGTCTCCATACAAGATGGTGGTGAAAGTAACGGGGCGTACCGCCACCAGATCAGCAGCGCCGTCAGTGCGATCACGCTCAAAACGCTAAACGCCGTAGCAAAAGAGTAATGTCCCGCAATCATACCGGTCAGGGCCGGGCTCATAGCCGCACCGACGCCCTGCATCAGCATCACCACGCTTTGTCCCGCATTAACGTGACCATTTCCGCGCAGCAGCACGACAATGAAACTCGGCACGACCACTCCCAGCACGCCAGCGGCGCAACCATCCAGGATTTGCACCGGCACCATCATTAAAGGCGCGGCAGAACTCGCCGCCAGCGCTGCCCTGACGGGCATGATCAGCAGAGCGAGCATAATCAGCCGCCAGTAGCCGACTCTGTCGATGCGCCCTGCGGTCCAGATTGCCACCGGGATCATCACCATCTGAGAAATAATTACTGTTGCCGCGGCATACAGGCCGGGATTGACTGCGCCGGGTGCCGCGGCAACTCTCATGCTGAGCATCGGCAACAGCGCCGCATTCGCCAGATGAAACAGCAGAAGTGTCAGACCCGTTATCAGAAGCGGTTTATTTTTAGCCAGCACCGAGAAGTCGGGAACTTGCGCAGATGCGCCGGACTCCAGCCCGCGAGCCGCATTGTCATCTATATCGCTATTGCGAATGCCCGTCAGTGCAATGAGCGTTAACAGCATGGTGCAGGTCATGAGGATGAAAATACCGCCGATGCCCCAGTACCAGGCGATCCCTCCGGCAATCAGCGCGGTGATAAAATTCCCGCCGTGATTAAACGCCTCATTTTTGCCCATCTGCGCGCTGAAGCCTTGTTGCCCTGTGAGACCCAGCGTGATGCCGGTTATCAGCGGACCGACAAAAGCAGCACATATTCCGCTCACGATCTGCGAAAACGCCACCACGGCATTGGCCTGACTGAGCCATAGCAGGAGCGTCGTGCCGGTGATCAGCACGCACAGCAGCGCCAGAATCAGACGCTTGTTTTTCGATGCGTCAGTAATGAACCCCGCAGGCAGCGTCGCCAGCAAACCTGCCACACCGCCGGCAGTCATCAGCAATCCGATATCATCGGGCTGCCAGTGACGTTGCGTCAGAAATATCCCCAGAAAAGGCCCCAGCCCGTCACGAACATCCGCAATAAAAAAACTGGTTAAACACAGTGCCTGCAATGAACGAATCGACATATTTTTACCCTTCAGCGTTAGTAACCAGTTTCATACGCGATGAAGTATAAGCAGGTTTTTTTCATCCGGGATGACAGGAATGTTAAAACTCAGGACGTGGCTTTCAGAATTGCATCCCCTTCTTAACACCAGAAAGGTGTCGGGAAGGGGATGGAGTGAGGTGCAGCAGTCGTCCTCAGATAGCCGCTTTTGCCCGCTGTTTCACGGCATAAATCAGTACCACGGCGAAGCACACCATTGGCAGGGCGTAGGAAACGGCGGTGTTGTAGTGGTCAGCAATCGCACCCATCAGATACGGCATCACCGCGCCGCCGACAATCGCCATGATCATCACTGAGCTGGCGCGCTTGGTTTGTTTGCCCATGTTCTTGACGCCCATGGCGAAAATGGTCGGGAACATGATCGACATGAAGAAGAAAATCGCCACCAGCGCAATCACCGAGACATTATCAATTCCCGCCACCACCACGCCACACAGCACAATATTGATAATGGCGTAGACTACCAGCAGCGTGGCAGGGCGGACAAAGCCCATCAACCAGGTGCTGAAGAAGCGCCCGACCATGAAGCTGATCATGCCGACCGAAAGCAGGTATGACGCATTCTGGTTCGACAGCGTGTGCCAGTGTTCGGTGGTGTAGTTAATGAAGAACGCGCCGACGCCAACCTGTGCAGCGACATAGAAAAATTGTGCGATTACGCCGCCGGTGAAATGCCCGTGCTGCCACAATCCTTTCGCGATGCCGTGATCTTCCGACGTACTTTGCTCGCGGATGTCCGGCAATTTGGTGCGCCCGAACAGGAAAGCTATCAGCAGCACTAACACCGCGATAGCGACGTAAGTGGTTTTGACCGAGGACAGGCCATCTGCCGTGGTGCCCTGCGTGGCGGAGAAGAACAGCGAGCCACCGATGATCGGGCCGATAAACTGACCTAACCCGTTAAATGACTGAGAAAGATTCAGGCGACGTTCCGCACCGGCAGGGTCACCCAGGACGGTAGCGAACGGGTTAGCGGCGGTTTCCAGACAACCCAGACCCAGGGCAATCACGAACAGCGCAAACAGGAACATGCCGAAACTGCCTGCAGACGCGGCGGGGACGAACAACAGCGCACCCAGCGCATACAGGCATAACCCGACGAGGATCCCGGCTTTATAGCCGAACCTGTCCATGAAGAAACCGGCGGGCAGGGCGATGATGAAATACGCCCCGAAATACGCGGCCTGTAACAGGCCGGACTGGGCTTTATTGACGTGCAATACTTCCTGGAAATGCTTATTCAGGACATCCAGCAGCCCGTAGGATAAACCCCACAGGAAAAACAGCGTGGTGACCAGAATGAACGCCAGTCGGAAACCGGACGTCGTGTTGCGCTGCGCATAAGCAGGAGCGGCAGTTTTATCGGCGAGCATAGTGTATTCCTCAGTATCTGGTAACGCATGTAGGGGTTCAGCTCAGGTGGCTGATTTTTTTATGTCAGATATCGTGAAAAACGTGATTAACTCCCTCATAGCAGGGAGGTTTTTGCTATTTCTGTTCAGCCAGCGAAAAAATCTTCTCCATTTCCACCCACTTTGCACCGGCGGGTGTCCACGGCGTGGGGCGCTGATATTTCCACATCAGGGCTTCCCACTCGCAGACTTTGGGATCCTCCAGACTGCGGCGTTCAAACAGCCCGCTGTCAAAATCTTCCGTGGTTTCCATCACCATCATCAGCCGGTTGCCCAGCCGGTAAATTTCCATCTCTGCGATGCCATAACGACGCAGATGCGCGGTAATTTCCGGCCAGATTTCGCGGTGATAACGCTGATATTCTTCGATAAGTGCCGGATCGTCCGCCAGATCCAGCGCCTGACAATAGCGGCGCTTCATGTCAGCGCCCGGTCGAGATGCATATAGCCGCCGTCCACGGTCAGCCACTGGCCGGTGGTGTGAGACGCGCGTGAAGAGAGCAGAAACACCACGGTATTGGCGATTTCCTGCGGCGTGGTCATACGCTGCCCCAGCGGGATGTGCGAGGTGATTTGTTGCAGCTTTTCTTCAGGGTGATCGAAGCTTTTGATCCAGCGTTCGTACAGCGGCGTCATCACTTCTGCAGGGATCACGGCGTTTACGCGGATGCCGTCGCCGAGCAACGCTGCCGCCCATTCGCGGGTCAGCGCCAGAATGCCGCCTTTTGCTGAGGCATAACCGCTGGTATTGCCCTGTCCGGTTAATGCGGTTTTTGAACTGATATTCACAATCGCTCCCCGGCTGGCGCGCAGGGCGTCAAGGCTCAGATGCGTCATCAGGTAATAGTGGATGAGATTCTGTTCGAGTGATTTCACAAAGGCTTCGCGACCCGCTTCCAGCCCGACACTGTCGTTGGCACCGGCGTTATTCACCAGTCCGTCGATGCTGCCATAACGGGTAAGAACGTCGTCCGCCGCCGCCTTACAGCTGGCTTCGTCGCGCAGTTCGGTCAGTACAAAACTGGCCTGCGGTGAAAGCTGTTGCAGCTTATGCATCAGTTCGTTGGCCGGTTCGGTATTGCTGATGATCACCGGGATCGCGCCTTCTTCCGCCAGCGTCAGCGAAATCGCCGCGCCGATACCAGATCCGCCGCCGGTGACCATCACCACTTTATTTTGCAGATGCAGATTCATCAGTCATTTCCTGTAATCGGTAAAGGCTGTAATTGGTAAATCGCGCAGGCGTTGCCGCCGTAAATGGCTGCCTGCTCGTCACTGCTTAATGTCGCGGTGGCTTGTTCGCATAAATCCCACGGATTTTCATCCGCATCAGCCAGCAGGCACACCGGCCAGTCGGAGCCAAACATCAGCCGCTCAGCGCCAAAAATCTCCAGCGCGGCCTCGAAATACGGCAACAGATCGCGGGCTGACATACCTGCCGGACGCGGTTCGGTCAGCAGCCCGGAAAGTTTGCAGCTGACGTGTTTTAACCCCGCCAGCGGCGCAACCTGCTGCTTCCAGTGCGCCGCACCCTTGCTCAGATCGGGCTTGCCGAAATGGTCGAGCACCAGAAAATAGTCGTCATGACGTTCGGCAAATTTCACGGCGTCTGTCAGATGGCGGTGCGTCACCAGAATTTCGTAGACAGTTTTCTGCTGCTGCAACTCACGGAGTCCGGCATTAATGGCCGGATCTGCCAGCCATTGCGCGGGCGCAGGTTCGTCCTGAACCTGATGACGGAAACTGCGTAACAGCGGATGCGAAATTGCCTCCAGTTCCTGTTTCAGTGCGGGTGATGACAAATCCACCCAGCCTGTTACGGCGCGCACGAAGTCGGTTTTCTCTGCAAGCTCCAGCAGCCAGCGCGTTTCCTGCACAGAAGAACACGCCTGAACCAGAACCGTGCCCTGAATGTCGTGACGTTGTAACGTATCTCGTAACGTTTCCGGCAATAAGTCCTGCTTCAGCACTGCCATGTCATCGCTTATCCAGCGATAATCCTGCGGCGTGTAGCGCCAGAAATGCTGGTGGCTGTCGATGCGCATCGGCGTTCTCCTCGAGCTTTCTTTAGCATGGGTTTCAGGCGTGATGGCGATATTTTTCAATCGACGCCTGATGCATTTCGATGGAGAATCCCGGCGCTTCCGGCGGCATATACGCCGCGCCACGGATGTCACACGGATGCACAAAATGCTCGTGAAGATGGTCAACGTATTCGATGACGCGGCCTTCGTGCGTTCCGGCGATGCACAGATAATCAATCATCGACAGATGCTGAACGTACTCGCATAACCCGACGCCGCCTGCATGCGGACACACCGGCAGATTGTATTTGGCGGCCATCAGCATCACGGCCAGCACTTCATTCACGCCGCCCATGCGGCAGGCATCAATCTGCACCACGTCAATGGCTTCGCGCATGATGAACTGCTTGAACATGATGCGGTTCTGGCACATTTCACCGGTGGCGACTTTGACCGGCGCAACGGCCTGACGGATTTTGCGGTGGCCTTCGATATCGTCCGGGCTGGTGGGTTCTTCGATAAACCACGGACTGGCGAAGGCGAGGGCATTCACCCACGGGATCGCGTCGTTGGTTTCCCAGACCTGATTGGCGTCAATCATCAGTTTGCGATCCGGGCCGATAACTTCACGCGCGATGCGCACACGGCGGATGTCATCTTCCAGGTCGCGCCCGACTTTCAGTTTCAGATAATCGAAACCGGCATCGACGGCTTCCTGACACAAGCGGCGCAATTTATCGTCGGGATAACCCAGCCAGCCCGCGGACGTCGTGTAACACGGATACCCTTCTGCCAGCAGTTTCTCTGTGCGTTGCGCCTTGTTGTCAGAACGCTGCTGTAATAATGTCAGCGCTTCCTGCGGCGTGATGCAGTCGGTGATGTAACGAAAATCGATGCAGCGCACCAGTTCTTCCGGCGACATATCCGCCACCAGTTTCCACAGCGGTTTACCGGCGGCTTTGCTCCATAAATCCCACACGGCATTGACTACCGCACCGGTCGCCAGATGGATTGCGCCCTTGTCAGGACCAATCCATCGCAGCTGGCTGTCACTGGTGAAATCACGCCAAAATTTGCCCATATCGCCGGTGATCACTGCCAAATCGCGTCCGACGATCAGATGTTCCAGCGCCTTAATAGCCGCACAACAAATTTCGTTGCCGCGCCCGATAGTGAACGTCAGGCCGTGGCCTTTGAGCGCCGGATTGTCAGTTTCGAGGATCACATACGCCGCGGAGTAATCCGGATCCGGATTCATCGCATCTGAGCCGTCCAGCGCCAGCGAGGTCGGGAAACGCACATCTTCAACACGTAAAGCGGTAATCGTTGTCATCGCAAAAAATCCTTCAGCTGCAAGAGATTATGCCTGCACCGTCTTCTGACGTTGCTCACCCAAACCTTCAATCCCAAGACGCATCACCTGACCGGCCTTCAGATATACCGGCGGTTTCTGCCCCAACCCGACGCCCGGCGGGGTACCGGTGGAAATAATGTCGCCCGGTTGCAGGCTCATGAAACGGCTGAGATAACTGATAATTTCGGGGATCTGGAAAATCATGGTGCGCGTATTGCCGTTCTGCCAGCGCTTGCCGTCCACTTCCAGCCACAGATTCAGCTGATGCGGATCAGGGATTTCGTCGGCCGTAACCAGCCACGGGCCGGTCGGGCCAAAGGTGTCGCAGCCTTTGCCTTTGTCCCAGGTGCCGCCGCGTTCGATCTGGAATTCGCGCTCGGACACGTCGTTAATCACGCAGTAACCGGCGACGTGCGACAGGGCATCCGCTTCGCTGATGTAACGCCCGCCGGTGCCGATCACCACGCCGAGTTCCACTTCCCAGTCGGTTTTAACTGAATCGCGCGGGATTTCCACGTCGTCATTCGGCCCGACAATCGCGCTGGTCCATTTGCTGAAAATCACTGGTTCTTTGGGGATTTCCGCGCCAGTTTCCGCAGCGTGATCGGCGTAATTCAGACCGATACAGATGAATTTGCCGACTTTGCCGACACAGGCACCGAGACGCGGATCACCGCTGACCAGCGGCAGACTTTGCGGATCAAGCTGGCGCAGTTTATCCAGCGTTTCCGGCTGTAAAAATTCGCCGCTGATGTCAGCGACATGGGCGCTGAGGTCGCGCAATTTGCCGTTGCTGTCGAGCAGGCCGGGGCGTTCAGAACCTGCATTGCCGTAACGTAATAATTTCATGAGTCAGTGTCCTTCTGTGAAAGTCAGATCTGTGAAAATCAGTTGCTCCAGCCGCCGTCAATAATCTGAACCGTGCCGGTGGTATATGAACTGGCATCTGAGGCCAGATACAGCGCAAGCTGGGCGATTTCTTCTGTTTTACCGATGCGCCCGATGGGCTGACGCGAAACAAACGCTGCATACACTTCTTCTTCGCTGCGGCCTTCAGCCTGTGCCTGAGCAGCAATGCGCTGGCGCAGGGAAGGTGATTCCACCGTGCCCGGGCAAATAGCGTTACAGCGGATCCCGCGGGTGACGTAATCCGCCGCAACTGAGCGCGTCAGGCCAATCACCGCCGCTTTCGAGGCACTGTAAGCAAAGCGGTTCGGCACGCCTTTGATGCTGGAAGCGACCGACGACATGTTGATCACCGAGCCGCTGTTGCGTTCGAGCATGGCGGGCAAAAAAGCGCGGATCATGTGGAACATCGCCGTCACGTTGAGATCTAACGCAAACTGCCATTCGCGTTCTGTGCAGGTCAGAATGTCGCCGCTGTGTACCACACCCGCGCAGTTGAACAGCACGTCGAGCGCACCGGTTTCTTCCGCCAGTGCGGCAATCGCCTGCGGGTCGGTTACGTCGAGCAGACGCGGAGTGATGCCCGGAATATCACGCAGTGCGCTGATGTTGATATCTGTGGCAATCACCTCTGCGCCTTCGCGGGCAAAAAGCGTCGCGGTGTTAAATCCGATGCCTTGTCCGGCGGCGGTGATCAGAATTTTTTTCCCTGCCAGGCTCATAGCTGTTCCCCATAAAAGTGTCTTTAAAGGCCTAATGGTCAGGCCATTGGAGGTGAAAAAAACGCGTGATAAGCACTGCTTTTTGCTAAGATGTTCGGCAAGCTTGTACTTAAAACGCCATTTCGTTTAACCAACTTTTTACATGCATAAAACAATTCAGCAAGATTTTTGTCCGGGAAATGCTAGCTGAATCACTTAATGAGAATTGACCTCAGGTGTCCGATGCCGATAAAAAAATTAGAAAATCCCAGAATTTACAGGCAGATAGCTGACCAGCTAAAAACGTTAATCGATAACAAAGAATTTCCGCCCGGCAGCCGTCTTCCTGCCGAGCGTGAGCTGGCCAGTCAGTTACAGGTCAGCCGGGCGTCTGTCCGTGAGGCGTTAATCGCGCTGGAAGTTATCGGACTGGTGGACGTGCGTGTGGGAAACGGTGTCATTGTGCGCCATCCTCCGGCGGTACCGGTCGCGCCATCGCAGGAGCCGGTGATGTCGCAGGCAGGGCGTAATCAGTGGGCGGATGTGGATGATGAGCTGAATGTCGAACTGGATTTTACCGCTGAACTGCCGCCGTTTTCACTGCTGCAAACCCGGCGTCTTATTGAACCGGAAACCGCGGCACTGGCGGCAAGAAACGCAACCGACGAAGAACTTGCAGCGATCAGGCTGGCATATGAGCAGAACTGTCGTGATAACCGCAATGGTTCAGCGACTCATCCCGGTGACCGTTTGTTTCATATCCGCATCGCGCAGGCGAGTGGAAATCCCGCCTATGCCTTTATCATCGCGCACCTGCTCGGCCACCGTTACGGCACCATGTTCCGCAGCCTGCAACTCCATTACACCCCGCAGGATATGCCGCACCGTTCTGAGATTGAACATCTTGAAATCCTGACCGCACTGGAAGCGCGCGACAGTCGGGCTGCTAAGAAAGCGATGAAAGATCATCTGGATGCGGTGATTAAGATTTTCGGTCAGGGGTAGAATTGAATAAAGGCTTTTATTCACAAATGCCAGTCAGGATCAAAAGCCTTTAGATCGATTTAAAACAAGTTTATCTTGCGTCACATTTGAGTAGACTGCTAATTAATTTCCGTGGTTTAAGCGAATAAAGTACGGCATGTTTAATTCTTTATTCCAGTAATATGGATGTGGATTAACGTAGTCTACGAGTTTGCCATTTTTATATATAAGAAAAGCGGATCCTTTCTCACGGAATTACTGATACCTAATCTGGTTGGAAACGCTGGTACAGGCTGGTTTTTACCATAAAGCTACTCACTGATCACTACGAGTGATATATCCCGGACATTAGTGTATTTCATCGCCATGATATTTTTTATATCAGCAATACTATTTTCAGCGGTAATCATATACACCCCGACATTTGGGTCAAATAAATAGCTTTTTTGCGGTTCGACACCTATTATGGCTATAGCATGATTACCTATCCCTCCTGCCAGTCTATCATAGGTATACAGCATTATGACGCCTTGTCGCTCCCTGGAGTGGACTAAGTTACAACCAGTATTTGCAAAATTCGTTATGCCTGCTGAAGGATTCTGTTTAAAATCAAAAAATCTGTAATGTATACCTGGCATAGACATTTTTATCGCCGACTCTTCCTGCCTGCGCTGCTGATGTTTTGCCATAATATCTCCAGCCACAGGCTTCTTTCCTGTCTCTTTGATATAGGTTTTCTCCATTTGCAGGTAACGTTCTTGCTTCTTTCTAGCCCGCTCCATAAAAGCTGTTATTGCAGAATAGTCATTTGGATCCGGAAAATAACCCTCCTTCCTAAAATTATCATATTTACTGCGTTTCGCCCTATCTAAAACACTACCTAGCCACTTCAGGCAAAATCCAAAACAATATCCACCAGCGTTATATTGTGCGGCAAACTCTAAATACTGTTTTCTTGAGCTCACTATTAACTCATGCATTATAAAAACACCAAAAATTATTGAAGGAATAACAATTAAAGCCAGTCTTATAATCAGGAATGTGAAGTATCCCGACGCCTGCTTTGTTTAATAGAATGTTGGATTCTTTAGGTCCAGAACTAATAAATATTATCAACTTTATTTCTAAATACAAATTAATTATTAATTAACTATTCAGACATTATCCTTATACACTTCCATTCTGAACAGCTGCACCTGATACTGGTTAACTGTTGCCCGTTCATGCAACCGGCATCGTGATTTTTATTGCCATCAGCTCAGTACTCCGGCGAGAGCGCGGATAGCATTCACGGCACGTGAGAAGCCGGAACTTCCACTATTCTGCTTTTAAAAGCCGCCTTTGCAACGGCTCACTGCAAAACCAAACACTCTCCTATTCGCTTCTTCAACGCTTCATCAACTGTCAGGCAGATGCCGCTTGAGTTTGAGCGGTTGCTCAAGTATCTTGCTGTCCTTGAGCGCTTGCTCAAAATCTATCTGAGGCACTTTTTATGTTCGTCAATAACCGCTGGCTGATACTTGCGATTGTCACCAGTACACTCTTTTTGATCATCATTGATATGACCGTGTTGTACACCGCGTTACCGCGTCTGACGCAGGCGCTGGGTGCCACGGCATCGGAAAAATTATGGATAGTGAACGCCTATCCGCTGGTGGTCGCCGGTCTGTTACCGGGCGCGGGAATGCTCAGTGACCGTATCGGACACAAAAATCTTTTTATGAGCGGGCTGCCGGTATTTGCGCTCGCTTCCCTGTGCGCGGCGTTTTCTGCCAGCGCTGAAATGCTGATTGCCTCCCGCGTTTTCCTGGCCATTGGCGCGGCGATGATGATGCCTGCGACGCTGGCGATTGTGCGCCATGTCTTCACCAACGAACGTGAACGTGCGCTGGCGATAGGCATCTGGTCGGCGGTGGCTTCCGGTGCGGCGGCGCTCGGACCGGTCATTGGCGGCGTGCTGCTGGAATATTTCTGGTGGGGATCCGTGTTCCTGATCAACGTGCCAATTGTGCTGGCCGTTTTCCCGTTCGCGCTGGCGTTGATCCCGCGCGGCGAAGGCAACAAACAACGGCCGTGTGATTTTACCGGTTCTGCGCTGGTGATGGCGGGGCTGGTCGGGGTGATTTATGCGCTGAAAGAGCTGAGCCAGATTAACTCGTCCTGGCTGGTGATCCTCGGCTCTGCCGCCTTCGGCGTGCTGTTCCTCGGTTTATTTGTCAGAAGACAAAAACGCGCTGTACAGCCGATGATCGACTTTTCACTGTTCCGCAACCGTGCCTTTGCCTGCGGCGTGGGCGTGGCGATCACGTCAATGATTGCACTGATCGGTATCGAACTGGTGCTCAGCCAGCGGCTACAGCTGGTGCTCGGCCTGACGCCGTTTATGGCGGCGATGTTTATTCTGCCAATTCCGGTGGCGTCTGCGCTGGCCTCGCCGCTGGCGGGTATGCTGATCCCGCGTGTCGGTGTGCGTAAAATGATGCTGGGCGGCTTCGCGATATCTGCGCTCGGCATCGTCATTCACGCACTGGTCTTTGATGGCAGCGCAGCGATGCAGTTGATCAGTTTGTTCATTTTAGGTTTTGGCCTCGGCGGCGCAGTGACGGCGGCTTCGACGTCAATCATGCTCAATGCCCCTGAAGACAAGGCCGGCATGGTCGCCACGATAGAAGATGTGTCGTGGGAAATGGGCGGCGTGCTTGGCGTCACCTTGCTGGGTGGCCTGATGACGGCTGTTTACAGCCGCAGCCTGACCCTTCCGCAAGGGCTGGTCAGCGGCGAAACGGCGTATGACAGTCTCGATGAAGCGTTAACGATCGCCGGTCATCTCAGCCCTGAGCATGCGTCATTGCTGACCAGCCTGGCACGAACCGCGTTTGATCAGGCGTTTCTGGCGGTGCTGATTTCTGCGGCTGCGCTGGTTATCGCCAGCGTCGTGGTGCTGAAAATCGTCCTGCGTAAGGCCGTGGGCACACGACAGGCTTCCTGATAAAATGCCGGTCTGAGCAGTTGCTCAATGCCAGCACAGGATAAATGATGAAAGAAAACCGGGAAGCGTTAAGGGCTAAGATCCTTGACGGAGCCATCCGTCTCTTTATCGAAAAGGGGATTGAGAAAGTCACGACGCGCGAGCTGACGGAGTACGTCGGGATTTCCCGCAGCCATATTTATCATTATTTTCCTGACTGGCAGACGCTGTGCATCGAAGCGCTGTCGGTAGTGATGATGGCAGAGCTGAAAGAGTTTTCCGCTGAAATCGCCCCGCTGGAACCGAAAGCAAAATTGCACACGCTGGTGTGCAATTATCTGCCCGATACGCAGGGTGATATCTGGCAACTGTACGGTTCGCTGTGGCAACTGGCGGCGCATAACGAGGCTTACGCCGAACTGGCGCGGCTGATGGTGCACAAGTGGCTGGAACTGCTGGCTGAGATTATCCGTGCCGGGATCGACAGCGGTGTGTTCCGCCCGACCGATGCCGGACGCGTCACCCGCCAGTTATCCGCCATCATGAATGGCTATTCCGATCAGCTGATCGTCATGCCTTCCGCCGAAGCCCGTCAGGAAGCGATGGATGATATTTTGGATTTTGTGACGCTGGTGCTGGAGAAATAAAAACAAAAGGCCGCCATGACGGCGGCCTTGATCACTTAATGACTTCTCATTCCCGCCGCGAACATCAGCAGATGAAACACCGATGCCACAACAAATAACGCCAGTACGCTGCCGCCCCAGATGACGGCCATCCAGCCGACGCGTTTTAAGAACGGGGCCTTAGTGATGTTGCTGTCATCCATTTTTCTGATGAGATTCATAATGCGATTCCTCAGTGATAACCCTGATCCGGTGTGACTTTCCCGCGGAATACGTAGTAGCTCCAGAAGGTGTACACCAGAATGATCGGGATGATGAACAGGGCGCCGACCAGAATAAAGCCCTGACTTTGCGGAGGTGAAGCCGCTTCCCAGATGGAGATGGACGGCGGGATTATATTCGGCCAGATGCTGATACCCAGACCCGTATAGCCCAGGAACACCAGCGCCAGCGTCAGCAGGAACGGCGCGTGGTGCGCGTTTTTGCTGATGGCGCGGTACATCCACGCAGAGACCAGCACCACCAGCACCGGTACCGGCAGGAACCAGTAAAGGTTAGGGCGCGAGAACCAGCGGGTGGCGATATCGCTATGGGTCAGCGGCGTCCACAGGCTGACCGCCAGTGTCACCAGCAGGAAGACTATCAGCAGCGGTTTAGCGATGTTGTGCATCGCTTCCTGCAATTCGCCTTCGGTTTTCATGATCAGCCAGGTGCAGCCGAGCAGGGCGTAAGCCACCACCAGCGCAAAACCACAGAACAGCGTGAACGGCGTCAGCCAGTCGAGCGCGCCACCAGCGTAAGTACGGTTCACCACCGGAATACCGTTGATCACCGCACCCAGCACCACGCCCTGACAGAAGGTCGCCAGCACTGAACCTCCGATAAAGGATTTATCCCACACGTGGCGTTTGGCCGGACTGGCTTTAAAGCGAAATTCAAAGGCCACGCCACGGAAAATCAGGCCGAACAGCATCAGGGTCAGCGGGATAGTCAGCGCATCCAAAATCACCGAATACGCCAGCGGGAAGGCGCCGTACAGTCCCGCCCCACCGAGTACCAGCCAGGTTTCATTACCGTCCCAGACCGGCGCAACCGTGTTCATCATCACGTCACGGTCGTGCTCTTTTTTCACCAGCGGGAACAGCAGACCAATGCCCAGGTCGAAGCCATCCATCACCACATACATCATCACGCCGAAGATGATGATCAAAAACCAGATCAGCGGTAAGTCGATACCCATTATCAAGCTCCCTTATTTTCGTCGGTCAGTGATTCTTTGATGGCAGACAGCGGACGCGCAGGTGTGCGGTGCTGGCCCGGACCACCGTGATCAACGTTTTCACCTTCATGAGCCTGTGGTCCTTTGCGGATCAGACGCATCATGTAACCGTAACCGACACCAAACACAGAACAGTAAATGACGATGAACAGGATCAGGCTGACGCTCATCTGCAACACGTTATGGTTAGATACCGCGTCTTTGGTGCGCAACAGGCCATACACCACCCACGGCTGACGCCCCATTTCGGTGGTGATCCAACCCGCCAGTAACGCCAGCAGACCGGAAGGCCCCATCAGGAAGGCAAAGCGCAGGAACGCTTTAGAGGTATACATTTTGCCGCCACGACGCAGGATGAGGCTCAGCACACCCAGCAAAATCATCAGCATGCCCAGACCCGCCATGATGCGGAAGGTGTAGAAGATGACGGACGAGTTTGGACGGTCTTCTTTCGGGAAGGATTTCAGCGCCGGGATCTGATGCGTCAGGCTGTGCGTCAGGATCAGACTGCCCAGATACGGGATTTCAACCGCGTAACGGGTTTCTTCACGGTTCATATCAGGATAGCCGATCAGCACCAGCGGGGACGGTTTATTGTCTTTATTTTCCCAGTGGCCTTCGATGGCAGCAATTTTAGCTGGCTGATATTTCAGCGTATTCAGACCGTGCGCATCGCCCAAAAATGCCTGAATGGGCGAGACGATCAGGGCCATCCACATCGCCATCGACAACATGGTGCGGATGGCTGGCGTATCTCGACCGCGCAGCAAATGCCATGCCGCAGCAGAACCGACGAAGAACGCAGATGCCAGGAACGCGGCGGTGGTCATGTGCATCAGGCGGAACGGGAACGACGGGTTGAAGATAACCTTCATCCAGCTGACCGGAACGACCAGATTGTTAACAATCTCGTAGCCCTGCGGCGTCTGCATCCAGCTGTTGGACGCGAGGATCCAGAATGTCGACATCAGCGTGCCGAGCGCCACCATACAGGTAGAGAAGAAGTGCAGGCCAGGTCCGACGCGGTTCCAGCCGAACAGCATCACGCCGAGGAAACCCGCTTCAAGGAAGAACGCGGTTAACACTTCGTAGGTCAGCAGCGGGCCGGTAATACTGCCGGCGAACGAGGAGAACATGCTCCAGTTGGTACCGAACTGGTAAGCCATTACCAGACCGGAGACCACGCCCATACCGAAGTTAACGGCAAAGATTTTCGACCAGAAATGATACAGGTCGCGGTAAGCCTCTTTTTTTGTTTTTAGCCACATGCCTTCCAGAACCGCCAGGAAACTGGCCAGCCCGATGGTGATTGCGGGAAAAATGATGTGAAAAGAGACGGTGAAGGCAAACTGGATCCGGGCCAGTTCTAGCGCATCAAGACCAAACATAACAACCTCTTTTGTGTGTCAGATAACCCTTCCAGACGCTGGCACCGGCACGGGAACCGGCGATGTCGGACATTCGCAGGTGAAGTCTTTAATGAAAGGGTAGTACAGCTGGGGTTTCGCGAGGAATTGATTTAACCACAGCGGGAGAAGGCATTAACAGGGACGGTCACGTGGGGGAATTACTGGCTGAAACACTTTCGTGGCGGACAGAGGTCGGGAGGGAAGAAAACAATTTGAGACGCACAGGGACAAGAGAGGGATTAACCACAAAAAATGGGTGGATATGTTGTTGCATTGATCTGGATCAAAGAGTTTTGATGTTTTCTAAATGTAATTACCCTGCATCCGGTAATGACTTTTTGTGTGCAAAATCGGTAACAAAAAGGTTAAATTTGGCAGGGCATCAGCGCATTCTTATTTCTTATGCAATGTAAATTTATGTCATGCCTTTTGGTGAAAACCGCACCAAATCAGGTAATGCTTGTAGCATTTGTTTACATTTTTGTTGCGGTTTCATCATGTGATGTTCAAAAAATGACGCCCGAAGGCGTCATGGCAATAAAAGTTCTACCAGTTCGAAAAAGGCATCTTCGCCAAAGGCGCCGCCCGGTCCGTCGAAGGCATTTGCAGGGCGCCAGGTCCAATGTCTGTTTTCACCTGCCTGCATAAATAACCGACATAAGACAATGATGCCGCTTTGCGTACACAGGCTGGCTTCTACACAGCCTGTCACTCCTTGCCCGTACAAAAATACCGGAGTGAACTTTATTTTCCGGTCTTCATACTGCAGCTGAATACCCGGTACGCTGAACGATTTTCCTCCGATCAGGCATTCAACCAGCGAGACGCTGGTGCTTTCCACCCGGATATCAGTATCCGTCAGCCACTCCTCAATGTTTTCCTGAAGTTCGCTCATCCGCTGGCGGAACTCGGCGATATCCACCTGAACTTTGTTACCCAATGAGCCGCTGCGCGGCTGGCTGTCTTGCAGCTTTTTTAGAAACCGTTCCTTTGCTGACATACGTCCTCTGTAATTTAAAATGCCTAAAGTTACCCGATATTTTGAAGCGGTCCGGATGCGGTCCTTCAGTTATCAGCCTGACTCTTTTGATCAGATGCATCAGGTGAAGCGTTCATAAGCAACGCATACCGGTTCAGCAACTGCGTGAACTGGTTATCAAGCTGCATCACAAGCTGAGGCGAAACATCCTTATTTTGCTGTTTGTCCTGCGCCAGTTTACGGAGCGATTCTTCCACCGGCTGCGAGCTGTTCAGCGCCTGCTGGATAGCAAACACAGAGGATTTCAGCTGCGAGACGGTCATGTATTTACCGCGCTGCTCATCCAGCCCGTTTAATTTATCCACCAGTTGCTGCAACTGTGTATTGGCCTGGTTCCAGCCGTCGAGATTTTGCAGCGGAACCGCACTGGCGTTCATCTGTTGCGACCATTTTTTTAACAGTTGCTCAGTCGCCGGATTATCCGGCCAGAGGATTTGCGCCTGTGTTACCAGTTGTGCTCCGGTGTTCTGCGCCCAGCGCGGGGAGAGTTTTGCCAACTGGTCAGCTTGTTCTTGCATCGCTGCAATCAGCGCGGGCGCTTCACGGTTGAGCATATCTGCCTGCTGAGATTTCAGCGTTTCCAGCGCCTGCAGGCTGAGCGGTTTCGGCAGAACCGGCAGCGTGGCGGTCAGCTGCATTGCGGCTTGCGGACGATAGAACGCATCAATACCCGCCTGAAAACCGAATCCCGCCAGCGCGGTGATCACTACGCCTGCAACAAAGCCCTTCCACTGGACTATGCGTTTTAACGACGGCGGCGGAGCGATGACGACCTGAGGCTCCGCGGGTTCAGCCTGCGCGACATACACCCATTGCTCTCTGGGCGCGTTTTGCGACTGAGTTTCTGCCTGAACTGCCGCTGCGGGCAGCACTACGGCCGCATCGGTAGCGGCGTGCATATTTTCCAGACGGACGGCGGCACCGTGCATAAACGTGCCTAATGCGTCGAACTGGCTGGCGTGTTTCAGTTCCAGACGTTGCAGCACATCGCACAACGAAGTGATGAGCTTTTCCGCCTGATAAATCGCAGGTAGATCGCGATACTCCAGCGTCATGGTACGCAGCGACTGCTGCAGGCGCTGGCTCAGACTGGTCAGAATTTCCATCCGCGCATGCACCGGCAATGGCCACAGCGCAGGCCACTGACGGGAGATCAATGCCTCAAGGATCGCCAGCCCTTCATTGAGGCCCTTCAGACCGACCAGTTGAGTTCGGGCCTGGGTATACCACGATGCAGTTTGCAGCTCGATGCCGTTTTGCTGAAACAGGTTCAGGCACAGTTGTTCTACTTTTTTCCAGTCAACGTCCGGGCGCGCCGGATGCGCAAGTTTACTCAGTTCTTCACGCAAAGCGGCGTAGTCAGCCAGCGCACGCGGATCGCCACCGGTGCGCAACTGGCGTTCAATAGACATAATCGTTTTCCTTAACTGACGTAATTCTGTTGTTTCATATGACGCATCAGCACGCGGCCTTCCGGCATAAACTCTGTTCCGAAGCGCACCAGCCCGAGATCTTTCAGTTCTGCGTCAATGGCATATTCGAGGTGCCCTGGCCTGGATTGCGGCAGTAATATAACGTTGATTTTTTTCAGGCGGGGTTCGTATTTCAGCAGGGTGCCGGAAAGCGTGGTCAGCAGCGAGTGCGCCGTGCCCGGCATCCCTTGCAGTATTTTGCTCATGTCCGGCAAGCCATAATCGGGCAGGTGCGTAAGCGTGCCCGCGCGACAGTTAAGAATGCGCTGCATGTTATCGAGCACGGAGAGGATCACCTGATTCTCTTCGCTGACGTTGTGCAGATCGAGGCCGCCGGCAAAGTTGCCAGTGAGGATTTCATAAAGAGAGGGGGATTTTGAGTTCATTCGCGGTTAAAGTCCTTTCTTAAGCACAAAGCACTGCCGCGCGCGCAGGATCAATGGAAACCAATCCGGCGAGTAGCGTGTCCATTTCGAGGATGAGTTTTGCTTTATCAGTATCGCCACGCTGGAATTGCATTCTCAGCAGTTTGAGTCGTCGTGCTTTTACTTCAAACAGCAGGGCCGGCTCCCATTGCTTCAGCGTGAGGCTATCTCCTGTGCTGTCCAGTTCTCCAAGTAAGTGGAGTGCCATTTCATTTTTTCCATATTGTTCAGCAACACGAGCCATGAGCAGCCGTATTAGCCAACGCTGGCGGGGTGTAGTGATCCCCGGGCGAATCTGCAACCAATTGAGTGCAGCTTCAATACCTTCACCGTCTGCCTGCGCCAGTGCTTCGGTTTCAAGCTGAAGAACATCTTCATCGCCACTTGCAGAGACTGCATTGGGTTCAGATTGCCATCGCCCGTCATTGTCCTGAATATCACGAGCGATCCAGCCTGAGGTCACTTCGTCGGCAAAGGGTGTACCGTCACTGTAGGCGAGCGTTTCGAGTCCCGGTAAACGAAGCAGCAATAACCGCAGATCCTGCTCGATAAATTCTGCCAAGCTATCATAAGGCGCCCCCGATTTGCTGAGTGCCTGGTGCAAGTACCATTGAATATCCAGCCAGAAATGGTTCACGCCTTCAGTAAACATCCTATCTGCATTTTCCAGTAATTCGCTCCAGCTTTGTTGCAGATACAGGCGTTTGAGTTGGGCACGGTAGTCAGTACGGGGTGGTACCAGGCGAGTACAACCTTTAGCGTCCAGCGGAGGGAGTTGGTCGACGGTGTCCCAGCGTATTGTAGTCATCAACCGGTGTCCTGATAGCCAGCCTTGTGGCTGGTCTCGCAGGTACTGAGCTAACGCCTTAGCCTGATCGAGTAACTCACGACCAGACTGTATTACATTTAATGTCGGCATGTCCGGCGATATGGAGTGCGAATCAGACGTTGACTGACCGCCGCTATTTTGCGGAACAACGGCATCCAAGCCACCAGACTGAGCCAGTCGGGATTCAAGGGCATCATAAAGACCGCCCAACTGTGGTCGGTTTGCGTCTTCCCATGATGTAATAACGTCTTCAAACAGGGTGAGTGCAGCCAAAATGCGTTCAAACTTTGGCTTATCGACTTCGGGATACAGCGAAAGGCTGTCGAGGACTTTACTGCCTGCCAGCCACTCCATGGCAGCCCGCCGGCTATTTTTTCGTGATGGCAACAACTGGTCACCATAGCGAGAGACCAGTCCGCTCAACAGTTCCAGCCCTTCGGCCAGACCCGATTCGCCGTCGCGATGCAATCGTGCCCAGAGATAATAAGTGGCTACCCTTACGTCTTTGCATACAGTGGTCAGTAATTTCTCCGCCAGTTGGCACACCAGTTCAGTATCCGCGCCAGAAAGCTTATTAACCTCTTCACGCATACGTTGAAAGTCATCGTCATACCCGGGATCTTCACCAGTTGCATTATCGCTGCTAACCGGGTTTAGCCATTTTTCCCACAGCGCTGTTTGCACTTTGGCCTTTTGCATCAATATATCTGGGTTTTCCTGTGGGCATAGCGCTAACAGGGTGTGTAATGTGGCCATGGGACATTCCTTTTCGTTATGGCATTTTTAATGTGGCGTGGCTGGGAAATACAAATTTCTGGATTAATAATTGAAACCTTTTCAAACTCTACTTCGGAGTTGAAAACTCCTATTTCAACAATGGCTATTGTTTTCTAGGATGAGCAATAGTCCATATCTGTGGTTTCTTTTCAACGTAGAAAGTAAATCGATGAAAGCTTTTAGTTGGTTAAAGTCTCTTTCTCCGGCCAGTTGTATAATTCTTCCGGTAATCCTTTCGGGAAAAAACCTTCCGGTGGTACATCGATAAATTCGCCTTCAACCCGGCGGATAAGGGTCCAGCCTGTTTTTGCCCACTTAGACTCTTTCCAACTGAATCTATGTTTACAAGTTTCTGCGTCAAACCATTCGTTACGCTGAATGCCCTGCCGAGCATCAGGTGATTCACCATAATCAGCTGGTAAAAATCGAGCTGCCGAAAAATCAACATCAGGTAAATATATTCCAGTTTGGATTGGTACATCTCCTTTTTTTATTCTCACGGATGAGTCAAGTATATAAAGAGGAATTTTTTTCGGAATTTTTATATATGGGCGCACACAATTATCACTATATGTCAAACGCCCCTCCTCCCACTCTCCCCATATTGTTATTGATAAGTTTTTATCTAGTTCTGAAGCTTGATACTCATGATGTCTAATTTTATCTCTTTCTTGATCAGTCATCCACCCATCCCAAAACTCTACGATTCCCTTATTGATATTGCTCATAGCATGACCAATATCAAATGCTTTGATGTCGTTATGAGTTCGTAGAATATAAGCTTTCATGTAACGTTCTTTCATCGGTCTGATATTAGGCATCACGCGCGATTCCCATACCATATCGGCCTGCTGCCATTGAGGGAGCTTACGGGTATTAATCGGCATCTCCCGTTTATATCTTGCCAGGGCTTCTTCATGGGCATCAATGTAGGCAATGATGGCATCACGGGTTTCGGCATAATGTTCTGCTGAGATAAATTTTTCTAAAAAGTAACATTCCTGCGGATGTAAAATACCCATTATTCTTTTCCTTTTGGATTTATCCGTCACGTCCTTGTTAATCACAGTAACCGGTTTAAATCAAAACCGGCTACATGCACAAAAGTCATTCAGCTGTTTATAAAAACGCTGCCCTTATCATCCCGCTCCAGCAGTGACCAAAGCGTACGGTGAAGCTTGCTTTCTTTATCTTCATATTCCGGCAGGGCTTGGCCTTGTTTGACATGAGCATAACGCAAACTGCCGTCGATAAAGGTGCCCCAGCGGCCCGAATGCGGGCTGGTTTCGCCGCTGTACGCGGTGATTCGGGTGGGTTCCGCCTGGCGCAATAACTTCTCTTTTTCCGGCCAGTTGTATAATTCTTCCGGTAATCCTTTTGGGAAAAAACCTTCCGGCGGCACATCAATAAATTCGCCTTCAACCCGACGGATAAGGGTCCAGCCGGTTTTTGCCCACTGAGATTCTTTCCAATGAAACAATGGCTTTCCTGTATCAAACACAGTCTTATCTGTCCGTGTTATTCCCTGCCACGCTTCAGGAGGCTCACCAAAATCTGCGGGAATAAACCGCGCACTGGCAAAATTAATATCAGGTAAATATATTCCAGTTTCTACAGGATTTTCATTTATTTCAATACGAACAGATGGGTCAAGTTTATACCTTGGTATTCTAGGTGGTATTTCATCTAATGTGTAAACGCCTCGATCAATATAAGTCAAATGGCCTTCACTCCATATTGCATCAAGGGTTGATGATAATCGATCATCAAGCTCCGAAGCTAAATATCCTAGTTCAGAAATTTTCTCACTTTCATCACTACTCATCCAACCATCCCAAAACTCAGAAATACCTCTATTAATATTGCTCATAGCATGACCGATATCGAATGCCTTAATATCACCATGAGTTAGCAGAATATAAGCTTTCATGTAACGTTCTCTCATCGGCCTTATATTAGGCATTACGCGTGATTCCCATACTATATCAGCCTGCTGCCATTGGGGGAGCTTACGGGTATTAAGCGGCATTTCACGTTTATATCTTGCCAGGGCTTCTTCATGGGCATCGATATAGGCAATGATGGCGTCACGGGTTTCGGCATAATGTTCTGCTGAGATAAATTTTTCTAAAAAGTAACATTCCTGCGGATGTAAAATACCCATTATTCTTTTCCTTTTGGATTTATCCGTCACGTCCTTGTTAATCACAGTAACCGGTTTAAATCAAAACCGGCTACATGCACAAAAGTCATTCAGCTGTTTATAAAAACGCTGCCCTTATCATCCCGCTCCAGCAGTGACCAAAGCGTACGATGAAGCTTGCCTTCTTTATCTTCATATTCCGGTAAGACTTGCTCTTGTCTGACATGAACATAATGCAAACTGCCGTCGATAAAGGTGCCCCAGCGGCCCGAATGCGGGCTGGTTTCGCCGCTGTACGCGGTGATTCGGGTGGGTTCCGCCTGGCGCAATAACTTCTCTTTTTCCGGCCAGTTGTATAATTCTTCCGGTAATCCTTTCGGGAAAAAACCTTCCGGTGGGACATCGATAAATTCGCCTTCAACCCGGCGGATAAGGGTCCAGCCGGTTTTTGCCCACTGAGATTCCAGCCAGCGATATTCCTTTTCACCTGTTTCTGAATCCACCCAGTCACTGCGTCGGGTACCTTGTCTCGCTGAGGCCGGTTTACCATAGTCTTCAGGAATAAATCTTGCTGGTGAAAAATCAATATCTGGCAAATAGAAACCTGTCTGCGTTGGAACATCGCCTGACTCAATACGCACTGAGTGATCTAATTCATAACGCGGAATCGTCTTAGGTAACTCGGATTTATCATACATTGAATGAATATATGTCAGGTTACCCTCTATCCAGGCACCTCTTAATGTTATTGACAGACGCTTATCAAGTTTACTAGCTTTGGATTCGAGAGCAGATATTTGTTCTATTTCATATTCGGTCATCCATCCATTCCAAAAGTCCACAATACCTTTTTGAATGCATCCCATTGCATTGCCCATTCTAAATGCTTCTGGGTTATTATGACTACGTTGGATATATCGTTTACTGAAGTGCTCCCTTAAATCACGAATATTTGGCATTACACGAGTTTCCCATACGACATCAGCCTGTTGCCATTGAGGGAGTTTGCGGGCATTGAGAGGCATCTCCCGTTTATATCTTGCCAGGGCTTCTTCATGGGCATCAATGTAGGCAATGATGGCATCACGGGTTTCGGCATAATGTTCTGCTGAGATAAATTTTTCTAAAAAGTAACATTCCTGCGGATGTAAAATACCCATTATTCTTTTCCTTTTGGATTTATCCGTCACGTCCTTGTTAATCACAGTAACCGGTTTAAATCAAAACCGGCTACATGCACAAAAGTCATTCAGCTGTTTATAAAAACGCTGCCCTTATCATCCCGCTCCAGCAGTGACCAAAGCGTACGGTGAAGCTTGCTTTCTTTATCTTCATATTCCGGCAGGGCTTGGCCTTGTTTGACATGAGCATAACGCAAACTGCCGTCGATAAAGGTGCCCCAGCGGCCCGAGTGCGGGCTGGTTTCGCCGCTGTACGCGGTGATTCGGGTGGGTTCCGCCTGGCGCAATAACTTCTCTTTTTCCGGCCAGTTGTATAATTCCTCCGGTAATCCTTTCGGGAAAAAACCTTCCGGTGGGACATCGATAAATTCGCCTTCAACCCGGCGGATAAGGGTCCAGCCGGTTTCGGTCCACTCAGTTTCTTCCCAACTGTAATCTTTTTCACCTGTGTCTGGGTCGGACCAGTTACTGCGCCTGATGCCCTGAGATGCAGGGACTGGTTGCCCAAAGTCCTCGGGAATAAACCGGGCTGGTGCAAACTTAATATCCGGAAGATAGAAGCCTGTTTGTTCGGGATTCTGTCCTATTTCTATTCTTACGGAAGGATCAAGTTTATAACAAGGTATTTTTGCTGGGAGTTCAATGTTTGAATATAATATTCCGCAGCCGGTATAGGTCAAATCCCCGTCATCCTAATTGCCGCGCAAAGTATATGACAGTCTATTGTCTAATGCTGATGCTTTATATTCTAATTCAGAGATATTTAAAATATCCTCCTCCTTCATCCAGCCATTCCAAAACTCGACAATACCTTTGCTAATATTGCTCATAGCATGACCGATATCGAATGCTTTGATGTCGCTATGAGTTCGTAGAATATAAGCTTTCATATAACGTTCTTTCATGGGTCTGATATTAGGCATCACCCGAGATTCCCATACCACATCGGCCTGTTGCCACTGTGGAAGCTTTCTGGCGTTAAGCGGCATTTCACGTTTATATCTTGCCAGTGCTTCCTCATGTGCATCGATATAGGCAATAATGGCGTCACGGGTTTCGGCATAATGTTCTGCTGAGATAAAATTTTCTAAAAAGTAACATTCCTGCGGATGTAAAATTCCCATTATTCTTTTCCTTTTTTATTTATCCGTCACGTCCTTGTCAATAACAGTAACCGGTTACAATCAAAACCGGCTACATGCACAAAAGTCATTCAGCTGTTTATAAAAACGCTGCCCTTATCATCCCGCTCCAGCAGTGACCAAAGCGTACGATGAAGCTTGCCTTTTTTATCTTCATATTCCGGCAGGGTTTGTCCATGTTTCACATGAACATAATGCAAACTGCCGTCGATAAAGGTGCCCCAGCGGCCCGAATGCGGGCTGGTTTCGCCGCTGTACGCGGTGATTCGGGTGGGTTCCGCCTGGCGCAATAACTTCTCTTTTTCCGGCCAGTTGTATAATTCTTCCGGTAATCCTTTCGGGAAAAAACCTTCCGGTGGGACATCGATAAATTCGCCTTCAACCCGGCGGATAAGAGTCCAACCGGTTTCGGTCCATTCAATATCTTCCCAGTTGTAATCTTTTTCACCCGTTTCTGGGTCTGACCAGTTACTGCGTCTGATGCCCTGAGATGCAAGAACCGGCTGCCCAAAGTCCTCGGAAATAAACCGGGCTGCTGCAAATTTAATATCCGGAAGATAGAAGCCTGTTTGTTCGGGATTCTGTCCTATTTCTATTCTTACGGAAGGATCAAGTTTATAACAAGGTATTTTTGCTGGGAGTTCAATGTTTGAATATAATATTCCGCAGCCGGTATAGGTCAAATCCCCGTCATCCCATGCCCCTCTCAGCGTCATTGATAATCGCCTGTCAAGTTTTTTAGCCACAGATTCAAGAGCAGAAATTTTTTCTATTTCATCTTCGGCCATCCATCCATTCCAAAAGTCCACAATACCTTTTTGAATATATCCCATTGCATTGCCCATTCTAAATGCTTCTGGGTTATTATGACTACGTTGGATATATCGTTTACTGAAGTGCTCCCTTAAATCACGAATATTTGGCATTACACGAGTTTCCCATACGACATCAGCCTGTTGCCATTGAGGGAGTTTGCGGGCATTGAGAGGCATCTCCCGTTTATATCTTGCCAGGGCTTCTTCATGGGCATCAATGTAGGCAATGATGGCATCACGGGTTTCGGCATAATGTTCTGCTGAGATAAATTTTTCTAAAAAGTAACATTCCTGCGGATGTAAAATACCCATTATTCTTTTCCTTTTGGTTCATACCAGTTGTTTTTATTCTCTAGCTTCGGTAGCCCCAGATAAGGGCTGACCGGGTCACCGGCTACATCACCATAGCCCCAGCCGGTTTTACGCCGCTCACCGGTAAACTCTTTTTTAAGCTGAGACGGATCCAGTACAATTTGTACCGCACCACCTTCCAGAGAATATTCCGGCGCTGTTCGGTTAACCTGTGTGGCCGCGCGGCCTTCCCAGACTTTTAGGGGCTGTCCCTGAGGCACTGTGTAAACGACATATTCTCCGTTTTCATTCCAGCTTTTCCACACGGCGAAACGTTTTCGCCAGTCACTTTTTGATGTCAGTTTTTCAAACTCTGCCTTTCGCATCCAGCAGATGCTGTTGTCTGAAGAGTTAGGATCAATTATCCGGTAAATCCCCTCCCCAGGGGAAATCTCTGTGGCTGTCATTGAGATATCGAAAGTATTAAACTTATCTTTTAAAACTACATTATTTGAATTTTCACTAATATCAGGCCAACCCTCTGCAATTTTCTTTGATTGCATAGTGGATAGTTTACTTAGCGGTTTAAATTTTTCTGTTGGCGCCCCAACATCCACCCAATCCGGCTTTTCCCGCTTAATCATTTCCACTTCTTTTGCCGCCCGTTCGCCGCCGTAGAGGTGTACGTTGGTGCCCACATGCGCGCGGTAGGCATTGTCACCTTCAACACGCAGGCGGTTTGCCAGTTTTTCCAGTAAATCCGTGACGGGGGCGAGGGCTTTACTTAGCATCCGGTCCGCGTTGCGACGTACTGCCATCAGCATGTTCCACAAGGCGGCCACGGGTTGCTTTAACGATGCCGGGCCCCAGGCCGTGACTTTATCGAGCAGTTTTTTTGTAACCGACAGGAGTTCATCAAAAACACTTAACAGGTCGAAGACGTCCAGGCTGTCGATCACGCCGCGTAATTTCTCCTCGAGGAAACGGTAAGGGTTATAAATTTTCAGATACTTCAGCGCGCTGCGCGTGGCGGGCATATTCAGAAAATCGTTCAATAAGCCGATGGCGCCTTCAAGCGCACGGTAAAGCTGGCCGGGGTTGTTTAGCTGATCCAGATGACTTTTGCGCAAATACAAAAACAGGACTTTAAATCCGCCCTTGCACAGCGACCCTAACACCGGGAAGCAGCCGATCAATGTCAGGCATAACGCAACCCATGCCCAGGTGTCGCTGTCGTCTTCATTAATTTTTTTGCAGTTAGCCACCAGATCGCGGATATCGCAGAGCTGATCCACAAACGGGATCATTGAAATCACCGTCCCCGTGACGACCTGTCCGGTGGTTTGTCCGGTATTGAAATCTCCCTGCAGGGTTTCCCAAATCCATTGCCCTGCGGCCTCAATTTTTCTTTGTCCGCTGTAGACCCAACTGTCAGGTGCCGGAGTGAAAAATGCCAGCGCCTTTTCGAAATCGTCATCCATTGGTGATTGTCCCTGTTATTTCGTTAAAAGGCTGTCCGTTGCCGCATCAAGTGAGGTGTAGCGTTCCCAGTCCGGATCCGGTAAGGGTTCGGGCAAAACGTATTCCACGCTGGCTGATTCAAACGGCACATTTTTATGCAGTGCATATCCCTGTTCATCAAGCTTGCCAGCCAGTACTGAGCCGCTTTCAAATGTGATGCGGTAACCCGCGTTGGCTATGGCATTTAAGTCTTGATCCCTGAAATCCAGCGCCAGGTCGTATTTTCCGCCTCCAGGCAGATAGGGCATTTTCAGCCGTACAGGATTCGCCACCGTCAGCACCGTGTGCGGCGTTTTCCTGAAATATTCACCGGCCGTGCCGTACTCAATTTTGCCGTCCTGCAGGATGAGGTAGCTGCCGCCACCAATCAGCGTGATGCGCTTTTTCG